>NZ_FXXN01000027.1 GCF_900184795.1 Magnetospirillum sp. 15-1
GATAGCGGTCGCCGCCCTTGGCCCCATCACCAAGGCCGGCGACCGCTATCTCCGCTCCTTGCTCGTCGTCTGTGCCACCGGCATGTTGCGCCACCGAACCGAAAGCCCGTGGATCAAGGCGCTGCTGGAACGCATGCCGGCACGCAAGGCTACCGTCGCCATCGCCAACAAGCTGGCCCGGATCGCCTGGGCTATTCTCGCCCATGGCGGCACATATCACAGGCAAGCCGGATTGGCCGCCTGAACCAAAGTCCAACCACGGCACTTCGATTGCGAGGGCGATGAAAGCGTGATGGCGACCGGTCAGACCCACGAGCCGAAAAACCCTGTTCGTGTCCCGGCCGGTCGAGGCCGTACGGATGATTTGGGAGCGGTTCGCGGATCACATCATGGCCAGCGGCAAGGTGTGCCGCGCAAACAGGCCGGACACATGACTGCCCCAGACCGGCGGACACTGCGCCTAATTTTCCTTGCAACGCAGGGGCCGTCCACACAGGACACGGACACAAATCCAGGCAGAGAGATGGTTTTCCATATTTCGATTCAAAATATTGGGATGAAACTGATTCTTGGACCCTAATTGAAGTAGGGTGGTATCGGTACTATCCCCGTTATCCACCTTATCCACAGGCGGATAAGCCTGCCGCCCCATCTTGATTCGGGTATAATCGCTAGGTCCTTCAACGACTGAAGGCGGGGTTTCCCCCGCCCTCAGCTCCGCGACGGCCCCGGCGAAGCAGGACCGTCCTCGGACTCGCAATCAAAGGAATCCAGGCTTCGCCGGTCATCGTCAACTCTAATTTGGAGCTAACAGGAATGACCAAGCCTACTCATACTCCCGGCACGGACACAGGTACCAACGGCGGAATCTATCAGGAGATCGGCCCTCGTGGCGGCCTGAAGGATAATTTTGCCACGGTGCCAGATCACACTAAGCTGCCTCCGACGACTGCTCCCGGTCACGGATGGACGCCGGTGATGATTACTCCCGACAGCAATCGGAGGTAATTGAGTGCCCCCGCCTCCAGCACCAAGGCGGCGGGGGAATTTCTGATTATCCGTGTAATCCGTGACCCGGCATACGCCGGGCTCCGCGTTCATCCGTGTCCCTGATCCGATTCACCGCCTATTCACCAGCCAGATTCCCGCCGCCACCAGGGCCATGGCGGCGCTTAGGGACCAGGTGATGCGCTCGTTCAGCAGCAACGCGCCAAGCAGCATGCCGAACAGCGGCGTCAGGAACGAAAAGGCCGACAGCCTGGTGGCGGGATAGCGCGAAATCAGCCAGAACCACGTCAGGTACGAGGCGAAGGCGACGATGACCGTCTGGCCGGCCAGCGAGGCCCAGACCAGGGCGGAGGGCTCGCCGATGATCCCCTTCTCGCCCAGCAGCGGCGAAGCGATCGGCAACGTGATGGCCGAGACGCCCAATTGGTAGAACAGCGTCTTGCTGGGCCGGATGGCGGACAGGCGCGAGGTGCGGACCAGCACCGTGGTGCCGCCCCACATGATCGCCGCCGCCAGCAGCATGGAATCGCCGATCACCTGCCTTTTGTCCGGCAGCGACAGGTTGTCGCCGAACGCCAGCAGGATACCGCCGAAGGCGCACACCAGACCCAGCCCCTGCACCCGGCTCAGCCGCTCGGCCGGCACCAGCCAGTGCAACCCCAGGGCGACCACGAAGGGGGCGGTGTACAGGAACACCACCGCCCTGGATGCCGGAGTGTAGTCCAGCCCCCAATAGATCAGGGCGAACTCGGCGCTGAACAGCAGTCCGGCGGCCAGTCCCGCCCGGCCCGAACCGTCCGGCTCCCACAGCCGGACACCGCGCCAGCGGCACCAGCCCATCAGCAGCAGCACCGAACCGGCCGAGCGCAGCCCGGCCTGCAGTACCGGCGAGATGCCGGCATTGGCCACCTTGGCCGCCACCTGATTGAGACCCCACAGGGCGCACAGCCCCACCATCAGGGTCATGGCCAGAGCATCAAGATGGGCGTGGCGCTGGGGCGTCATGCCACTTCCAGATTGAAGGCCGCCGCCATCAGGGCGCGGGTGTAGTCGGTCTTGGGCGCCTTGAACAGCTCGTCGGCCCGGCCCGCCTCCACCACGCGGCCATCCTTCATGACCATCAGGTCGTCGGCCAGGGCGCGCACCACCCTGAGGTCATGGCTGATGAACAGGTAGGCGAGGCTGTGACGGGCCTGAAGATCGCGCAGCAGGTCGACGATCTGCGCCTGGACCGAGACATCCAGCGCGCTGGTCGGTTCGTCGAGCACGATGAATTTGGGCTTCAGGACCAAAGCGCGGGCGATGGCGATACGCTGACGCTGGCCGCCGGAGAATTCGTGGGGATAGCGGTCGCGCGTCGCCGGGTCGAGGCCCACTTCCTCGAGGGCGGCGGCGATCAGGCGGTCGCGCTCGGCGCCGTGCATGGCGGGCTCGTGCACCTCGAGGCCCTCGCCGACGATCTGACCCACCGACATGCGGGGACTGAGCGAGCCGTAGGGGTCCTGGAACACCATCTGCATCTGGCGGCGCAGGGGCCGCAAGGTGCCGGCGCTCATAGACTGGATGGCCGTGCCGCCAAAGGCGATCTCGCCTTCGGACTCCAGCAGACGCAGCAAAGCGAGGCCCAGCGTGGTCTTGCCCGAACCGCTTTCCCCCACCACGCCGATGGTGTGACCGCGCTTCAGTTCCAGGCTGACCCCGTCCACCGCCTTGATATGGCCGACGGTCTTGCGCCAGATACCGGCCTTCAGCGGAAACCACACCTTGAGGTCGCGGGCCCGCATCACCACCGGCTCGCCTTCGCCCGCGCGGTGCGGCTTGCCCTTGGGCTCGGCCTCCAGCAGGCGCCTTGTGTAGGGATGGGCCGGCGCATCGAACACGGCGGCCAGCGGGCCGCTCTCGACGATCTCGCCGTCCTTCATGACCGAGACCCGGTCGGCCATCTTGCGCACGATGCCCAGGTCGTGGGTGATGAACAGCAACGCCATGCCGAGCCGGGCCTGCAAATCCTTCAGCAGGGCCAGAATCTGCGCCTGGATGGTGACGTCGAGCGCCGTGGTCGGCTCGTCGGCGATCAGGATGTCGGGCTCACCGGCCAGGGCCATGGCGATCATCACCCGCTGGCGCTGACCGCCAGACAGTTCATGGGGCAGGGCGGACAGCCGCTTCTCGGGCTGGGGGATGCCCACCAGGCTCAGCAGTTCGATGACACGGGCCCGCAACGGAGCGCCGCGCATGCCCAGATGCAGTTCCAGCACCTCGCCCACTTGGGCGGCGATGGAATGCAGCGGGTTGAGCGAGGTCATGGGCTCCTGGAACACCATGGCGACCCGCCGGCCGCGCACCGACCGCAAGGCACGCTCCGGCGCGCCCACCAGTTCCACGCCGTCCAGGCGGATGCTGCCCTTGGGATGGCGGGCGCGGGGATAGGGCAGCAATTGCAGGATGGACAGCGCCGTCACCGACTTGCCCGAGCCGGACTCGCCCACCAGCGCCAGGGTCTCGCCCTTGTTCAGGACGAAGGACACGCCCTTGACCGCCAGGACGGGGCCGAAGCTCACGGCGAGGTCGTCGACGACCAGAAGGGGCGGCGTTTCACTCATCAGGTCGTCTTCCTTGGATCAAAGGCGTCGCGCACCGCTTCGCCCACGAAGACCAGCAGCGACAGCAGGGTGGCGACCACCACGAAGCCGGTCAGGCCCAGCCAGGGAGCCTGCAGGTTCTCCTTGCCCTGGCGCAGCAAATCGCCCAGCGAGGCCGAGCCGGGCGGCAGGCCCAGGCCGAGGAAATCCAGCGCGGTCAGCGACACGATGGAGGAATTCAAGATGAACGGCATGAAGGTCACCGTCGCCACCATGGCATTGGGCAGCACGTGACGGACCATGATGCGGCGATCGCTCATGCCCAGCGTGCGGGCGGCGCGCACATAGTCGAAGTTGCGGGCGCGCAGGAACTCGGCCCGGACCACGCCGACCAGATTGGTCCACGAGAACAGCACCAGGACCAGCAGCAGGGTCCAGAAGCCCGGCTTGATGATGGAGGCGATGATGATCAGGATCAGCAACTCCGGCAGACCGCCCCAGATTTCCAGGAAGCGCTGAAAGGCCAGATCGACCTTGCCGCCGAAATAGCCCTGCACCGCGCCGGCCGCCACGCCGATCACCGTGCTGACCAGGGTCAGGGCCAGCCCGAAGCAGATGGACAGCCTGAGGCCGTAGATCAGCCGGGCCAGCACGTCGCGCCCCTGGTCGTCGGTGCCCAGCCAGTTGCGGGGCGACGGCGGCGAGGGATGCAAGGCCCGCGGGTCGTAATTGATGGCGCGGTAGTCGAAGGGAACGGGCGGCCACAGCGCCCAGCCCTTCTCGGCGATCTTCGCCACGATATAGGGATCGCGGTAATCGGCATAGGTCAGGAAATCGCCGCCGAAGGTCACCTCGGGGTAATCCTTGACCATGGGAAAGTAGGTCGCCCCGTCATAGCGCACCATGATCGGCCGGTCGTTGGCCACCAGTTCGGCGCCCAGGGTGACCAGGAACAGGGCCAGGAAGATCCACAGGCTCCAGAACCCCCGCCGGTTGCGGCAAAAGGCATCGAGACGGCGGCGGTCCAGCGGCGTCAGGCGCATGGGCGATGTCCTGGCAGATGAACCACGAAGGCACGAAGGCATGAAGAAAACTCGAAGACTATTTTTCTTCCTCCTTCTTCGTGTCTCCGCGCCTTCGTGGTGAAATTCACGGTCCGAACCGGCACCCGCGCGGGCAAGGGGCTTTGCTGCGGCATCCTCATCCCCCCCTCCCCTCGAAGTCGATGCGGGGGTCGACCCAGTGATAGGCGAGATCGCTGACCAGATTGAGCACCAGGCCCAGCAGCGAGAAGGCGTAGAGCGTGCCGAACATCACCGGATAATCGCGGTTGCTCACCGCCTCGAAGCCCAGCAGGCCGATGCCGTCGAGGGAAAAGATGATCTCCACCAGCACCGAGCCGGTAAAGAGAATCCCCACCAGGGCGCGGGGAAAGCCGGCGACGATCAGCAGCATGGCGTTGCGGAAGATGTGGCCGTAGAGGATGCGCCGCTCGGAGAGGCCCTTGGCCCGGGCGGTGACCACGTACTGCTTGTTGATCTCTTCCAGGAACGAGTTCTTGGTCAGCATGGTGAGGCCGGCGAAACCGCCGACCACCAGCGCGGTAACCGGCAGGGCCAGATGCCAGAAGTAATCCACGGCGCGCGCCGCCAGGGAGGCGCCCTCCATGCCGGGCGACGACAGGCCGCGCAGCGGGAACCACGAGAAATACCTGCCGCCGGCGAACACCACGATCAGGGCGATGGCGAACAGGAAGCCGGGTACCGCATAGCCGATGATCACCGCCCAGGACGACGCCACGTCGAGGCGCGAGCCGTCCCGCGTCGCCTTGACGATCCCCAGCGGAATGGAGACCAGATAGATGATCAGCGTGCTCCACAGGCCCAGCGAGATGGAGGTGGGCATCTTCTCGATCACCAGCCCGACCACCGAGGTGTCGCGGTAGAAGCTCTTGCCGAAATCGAAGCGGGCATACTGGCCCATCATCAGCCAGAAGCGCTCGTGCGCGGGCTTGTCGAAGCCGAATTGCCGCTCGATCTCCTTGATGAAGTCGGGGGGCAGCCCCTGGGCGCCGCGATAGGCCCCCCGGCCGCCCTGGGCCGGCGCCGCCTTGACCTGGGCGGTCTCGCCCGAACCGGCCCCCGACACGCGGGCGGCGGCGTCGACCGCGGTGCCCTGCAGCCGGGAGATCATCAGCTCCACCGGCCCGCCGGGGGCAAATTGCACCACCGCGAAATTGATCAGCATGATGCCGAACAGGGTCAGCGGAATCAGCAGCAGCCGGCGCAGCGTGTAGGCGATCATTTCCTCACCCACCAGGTCATCAACTGCACCCCGCTCGACGGCGTCACGGCGGGCATGTCGAACTTGTCCCACCATACCAGCCGGTCGAGGCCCACATGCCATTGGGGGATGACGTAGTAGTTCCACAGCAGCACCCGGTCCAAGGCACGGGTGCGGGCCACCAGGGTTTCGCGGTCGGGAGCGGAAATCACCTGCTCGATCAGGGCATCCACCGCCGGATTCTTGATGCCGGCCACGTTCTGGCCGCCGGCCTCGTCGGCGGATTCGGCGCCCCAATAGCCCAGTTGCTCGTTACCCGGCGACTGGGACTGGCCCCAGACATGCACCACCATGTCGAAATCGAAGTGGTCGAGGCGGTTCTTGTACTGGGCGGTATCCACGGTGCGCACGCCGGCCTCGATGCCGAGGCGCGCCAGATTGCGGGCGAACGGCAGGGTGATGCGCTCCCAGGCTGGCTGGACCAGCAGAATCTCGAAGACGAAGGGTTTGCCCGACACGTCGACCAGCTTGCCGTCCACCACCCGCCAGCCCGCCTCTTCCAGCAGTTTCATGGCGGCGCGGAGATTGGGGCGGATGTTGCCGTCACCCTCGGTGGCCGGCGGCTTGAACTCGGTGGTGAACACCTCGGGCGGCACCTTGTCGCGCAGGGGCTCCAGTGCCTTGAGTTCCAGGGCTGACGGCAGGCCCGTCGCGGCCAGTTCCGAGTTGGCGAAGAACGAAGCGGTCCGTTTGTACTGGCCGTAGAACAGGGTCTTGTTGGTCCACTCGAAATCAAAGGCCAGGCCAAGGGCACGGCGTACCCTGGGGTCGGCGAACAGCGGGCGGCGCAGGTTGAAGACATACCCTTGCATGCCGGCCGGGCGCTGGTTGGCGAAGGCGCCCTTCCTGCCCCGTCCGTCCTTCAAGCCGCCCCAGTCCTCGTAGGCGGTGGCCCATTTCTTGGCCTCGTTCTCGGCGCGCCAGTCGTATTCGCCGCCCTTGAACGCCTCCAGCGCCACGGTGGTATCGCGGTAGGAATCGTAGCGGATACGGTCGAAATTATGCTCGCCCCTGCGCACCGCCAGATCGGCGCCCCAGTAATCCTTGACCCGCTCATAGGTGATGGTGCGCTGGGTGTCGAACGACGCCACCTTGTAGGGACCGCTGCCCAGGGGCGGCTCCAGGGTGGTGACGGCGAAGTCACGGCCCTGCCAGTAATGCTTGGGCAAAATGGGCAATTGCCCGACGATCAGCGGCAATTCGCGGTTGTCGCCGGGCTTGAAGCTAAAGCGTACCCGGCGCTCGCCCAGCTTCTCCACCTTGTCCACGGCGGCGTAGTAGAAGCGGTAGCGGGGATGGCCCTTGCTCTTCAGAATCTCGAACGAGAACACCACGTCGTCGGCGGTGATGGGCTTACCGTCATGCCAGCGGGCCTTGGGCCGCAGGTTGAAGATCACCCACGAACGGTCGGCGGGCACCTCCACCGTCTCGGCGATCAGGCCGTATTCCGAGAACGCCTCGTCGGCCGAATTGATCATCAGGGTCTCGAACGGCAGATCGGCCCCGGCCGGCGGGTCACCCTTGACGACAAAGGGGTTGAGGGTGTCCCAGCCGCCGATCTCGGCCAGCCTGATCTCGCCACCCTTGGGGGCATCGGGATTGACGTAGTCGAAATGCCTGAAGCCCGGCCCGTATTTGGGGGCGCCATGCATGGCCAGCCCATGCACCGGCGCCACCGTCTCGGCGAAGGCGGCGGGGGCGGCAAGGAACAGACAAAGGGCGAGGACCAGGGCGCGCATGGGGCCAGAGTTTGGGGCCAAGCGCGCCACAGGGCAAGGGGGCAGCACAGCGAACTCGGCAATGCCGGCGACACTGCAGCCAGAAGCGAACGACCCTGTTGGCACATCCGGTGGATGGGCGTAAATCAATGGGTAATCATTCGAGGTGAAAATGGCGCGTGCGGCGCCACGCACATGCCGTGCGCCACCGTTCTCCGGTCTTGATGGCAGCACCTATCCGCACTCGCCTCCTGGGGGGCACATGATCAGGACGATTCAGATTGAGGGCTTCAAGTCCGTCCCAAAAGAAACCATAGAACTTGGGCGGGTGAACTGCTTCATCGGCGCCAACGGGGTGGGCAAGAGTAACGTGTTGGAGGCACTGGGAGTGCTCGGTGCCGCCGCCAACGGGCGCGTTGACGACGAGGCCTTACTGAGACGCGGCGTTCGCCCCGGACTGCCAAGTCTGTACAAGACCTCTTTTGAATCCCTGCGTATGCCCGCCCATATTTGGGTGTCGGCCTCCGATGGAAATGGAACCGATTACGGCGTTTCGCTGCTCAATCCACTGCGTGCACCCGAACCGGCATGGTCTTTCAAGACCGAGCGACTTTCCACCCCGGAACACGACATTGTAAGCGACGGTGTTCGAAACAAGCGCAATCTCACACCCACCCAGGGACTTGCGGCTCTACGCGCTGTCGATATTGCTCCGGACGACCCCGCAGCCCATCTGATGCGGCGGCTGCAAAACTACGCCATCTACTCGCCTAATACCCCGACTCTCCGTGGCATGGTCGGCGACCAGCAATCACGCAGCCCTCTAGGACTGGCCGGAGGCTCGCTGGCTGAAGCCTTCGCCGAATTCCACCGGTCGGTGCTGAGCAGGAATGATGAGCTGCTGGACAGTGTGTATGGGCTAATCGACTGGATCCAGGACATCGACACGACCGTATCGGCCGGGGCGCTGCTGTCGCCCTCAGTAGCGCGCGGCAAGCTGCTGCTGCGATTCACCGACCGTTTCATGCGCTCCAGTCGCAACACTTTGACCGCCTACGACGCCAGCGAGGGGGCACTGTACATCCTTTTCTGCGCGATCTTGTGCCTGTCACCCCAAGCACCCATGGTTTTCGCCATCGACAATATTGACCAAGCCCTCAATCCAAGGCTGGTAACCCGTCTGACGGAGAGACTGGCCGGATGGCTTCGAAGCGCCAATCCGGAGCGCCAACTGCTGTTTACCACACACAATCCGGCGGTTCTCGACGGCCTTGATCTGCTGGGAAACCCCGAGAGCCGTCTGTTCGCCGTCGAGCGCAATAGCGAAGGCCACACCCGCGTCCGTCGGGTGACGATCACTGAGGATATACGGGCTCTAAACGAGACGTATCCTTTGTCTCGCCTCTGGCTCATGGGAAAGCTGGGGGCGGTTCCCAATGTCTGATCCGGACCTGCGTATCGCGATAGTGGCGGAAGGGCCAACCGATCAGGTGGTGATTGAAGCGGCCCTGAAAGCGATCCTGAACCGCCCCTTTATTCCCACTCCGCTGCAACCGGAGTCGACCCGGCCGGATATGGGTGGTGGCTGGGGTGGTGTATTGAAGTGGTGCCTGGAGTTTCGTCGGAGCTTTGGCAGCGTCGCCCGCGACCCCCTTCTTGATCAATTCGATATGGTGATCATTCATGTGGATGCCGATGTGGCCGGCAAGTCATATGCGGATTACGGGCCGAATCTTGAGCTTCTGGCCGTGAAAGAGGCGCTGCCACCTCTGCCTTGCCAGCAGCCTTGCCCGCCGCCCGCCGCTTCGGTCATGGCGCTGCGTACCGTCCTGATGGGCTGGCTTGGCATGGCCAATCTTGATGGCAAGATGGTGTTCTGCATCCCATCAAAAGCCACCGAGGCCTGGTTGGCCTCAGCCGTCCGCCCGGCCGTTACGCCGGAGATGGAATGCGATCTGAGCCTGGAGACCAAGCTTAAGATGCTGCCCAAGGCCCTACGAATTCGGAAGAGCGTGCCAGAGTACCAGAAGCACGCCGCCGCCATTCGATCCGGGTGGAACCACGTGGTGGCCCGCTGTACCCAGGCCGAACAATTTCAGCAAGATGTGCGGTCGGTGGTCTGAGCCACCTTTACCCTACCTCCGCATAAACGGCGGCACCCGGCCCAGCAGGGCTTCCAGCATGACCAGTTCCTCGTCGGTGTGGTCGATCACCGTATAGGGCTCCATCACCGGATCGCGACCCGGCGGGAAGATGCGCCGCGGCGCGTCGTGGTGGTGGGTCTGGACCTCCTCGGCCTTGGCGGGGTCACCCACCGGAACCATCACCGCCCGGCCGTAGCAGACGCAGATATTGGTCACCGCCGGGCGGCTTTCCAGATAGACGGCGGTGCCGCGGATACCCACGCTGGCGAGCGGGGTCTTCAGGGTGATCCGCTTGGGGCCGAACACCGAGAGAATACGGCCGCTGTCCAGATTGATCTCGCGCCCATCCCGGCCGTCGGCCACGGTCGCCGCACCTTCGGGGCGCAGCAGAAAGGCGTCGTCGCCCAGGGTAAACACCGCCTGACCGTCGGGGCCGGTGGCAACGGTATCACCCGAGACGACGGCGCTGCCCGATTGGGCAGACTTGCCGTTGATCAGCACGTCGCCGCTGCTCTGGTGCAAGGTCCCACTGCCCGCCGTCATGGCCGAGGCCGGACGCAGCCGTCCGAATGCGGTGACGGCGGCTATCCCGGTCAGCAGGCGGCGACGGATAGGATCGGGCTTGCCACAGGTACACATGGACGGCGTCTCTTTCATGAAAAAACCCCCTTCCGTCGCCGGAAGGGGGTTCCATCCGCTCGAGAGAGCAGTCTAGTACCGATAGGTCTCGGGCTTGAAGGGGCCTTCGACCGCCACACCGATATAATCGGACTGCTTCTTGTTCAGCTTGGTGAGCGTGGCGCCCAGCTTGGCGAGATGCAGCTTGGCGACCTTCTCGTCCAGGGTCTTGGGCAGAACATAGACCTTCTTCTCGTACTTGCCGGGATTGGTGAAGATCTCGATCTGGGCCATCACCTGGTTGGTGAACGAGGCGCTCATCACGAACGAGGGGTGGCCGGTGGCGCAGCCCAGGTTGACCAGACGGCCCTCGGCCAGCAGCAGGATGCGGTTGCCACCGGGGAACTGGATCTCGTCCACCTGCGGCTTGATGTTGTTCCACTTGAAGTTCTTCAGGCCGGCGACCTGGATCTCCGAGTCGAAGTGACCGATGTTGCAGACGATGGCGCGGTCCTTCATGGCCCGCATGTGATCGACGGTGATCACGTCCACGTTGCCGGTGGTGGTGACGAAGATGTCGCCGCGCGGTGCGGCCTCTTCCATGGTGGCGACCTCGTAGCCTTCCATGCAGGCCTGCAGCGCGCAGATGGGGTCGATCTCGGTGACGATGACGCGGCAGCCCTGGCTGGCCAGCGACTCGGCCGAGCCCTTGCCCACGTCGCCGAAGCCGGCGACCACGGCGACCTTGCCGGCCAGCATGACGTCGGTGGCGCGGCGGATGCCGTCGACCAGGGACTCACGGCAGCCGTACTTGTTGTCGAACTTGGACTTGGTCACCGAGTCATTGACGTTGATGGCCGGCCACAGCAGGGTGCCCTTCTTCTCCATCTCGTAGAGACGGTGCACGCCGGTGGTGGTCTCCTCGGTCACGCCCTTGATGGCGGCGCCGTTGCGCGAATAGAAGGTCTTGTCGGTCGCCAGCTTCTTCTTGATGGAGGCGAACAGGACTTCCTCTTCCTCGCAGGTCGGGTTGTTCAGCACCGACAGGTCCTTCTCGGCGCGCATGCCCAGGTGGATCAGGAGGGTGGCGTCGCCGCCGTCGTCCAGGATCATGTTGGGGCAGCCGCCGTCGGCCCACTCGAAGATGCGGTGGGTGTAGTCCCAATACTCTTCCAGGTTCTCGCCCTTGATGGCGAACACCGGGATGCCGGCGCTCGCGATGGCGGCGGCGGCGTGGTCCTGGGTCGAGAAGATGTTGCACGACGCCCAGCGGATGTCGGCGCCCAGCGCCTTCAGGGTCTCGATCAGCACGCCGGTCTGGATGGTCATGTGCAGGCTGCCGGCGATGCGGGCGCCCTTCAGCGGCTGCGACGGGCCGAATTCCTCGCGGGTGGCCATCAGGCCGGGCATCTCGCTCTCGGCGATGTCCAGTTCCTTGCGGCCCCAAGCGGCCAGGGCGATATCGGCAACCTTGTAATCGGTGAAGGCGGTCATGGCGGTCCCTTAAGACGTGGTTTTCCAGCTGCGGCCTGTGTAGCAGGCCTCCGGACAAAACGCAATACGATATAAAGATATCTTTATGTGGACATGGCCCGCCGGCTATTTCACCAGACTGACATTGGCCGTACCTTCGGCGCCCATGAAGACGCAGAGGATGCGCACCGGCCGGTCGGTGGCGTTGATGCCGCGGTGGGGAGCATTCATGGCCTCCATCAAGGCCTGGCCCTGGGCATAGGTCCGCCGGCCGTGGGGGCCGTAATCGACGGTCACCTCGCCCTCCAGGATGTAGGCGTACATGGGAGCCGGGTGGAGGTGGAGCGCCGCCTCGGAATGGGGAGCCAGGGTGACGATGGTCGAGGTCACCCGGGCGGCGCCGGAGGCCGGATACCGGATGGTCTCGCCGATGACGGTGGTGGTGGTGGACAGCAACTGGACGGAGGGATAGGCCTCCTCGGCCATGGCGGGACGGCCCGCCCCCAGCAACAGCGCCATGGCGGCGGCGAACAGGATACGCATGGTTTTCCCCCTGGTGGCTATCGTCCCTCGAACTCGTCCAGCAATTGCCCGATTTGCCCGGAATCGGTCTGCTTCATGATGGTGCGGGCCAGCCCCTCGGCGGCGGCGAGGCTGAGCGAGCGGATACGGTTCTTGACCACCGGCAGGTTGGAGGTGGTCATGGACAGCTCGCGCAGGCCGAGGCCCAGCAGCAGCGGGGCGTAACGGGGGTCGCCGGCCATCTCGCCGCAGACGCTGACCGGGATATTGGCCCGGTGGGCGGCTTCGGCGGTGAACTGGATCAGGCGCAGCACCGCCGGGTGCAGCGGGTTGTAGAGGTGAGCCACCGCCTCGTCGGCCCGGTCGATGGCCAGGGTGTACTGCACCAGATCGTTGGTGCCGATGGCGAAGAAATCGGCGTGCCAGGCGATGGCGTCGGCCGACAGGGCCGCGCCGGGAATCTCGATCATGGCGCCGAGCGGCGGCAGCGGGTCGGGCAGGGCCACGCCCGCCTTGCGCAGGCGGCGGATCACCCGGTTCATCACCTCGCGGGTGGCACGCAATTCGCCCACCGTGGCGATCATGGGTATCAGGATGCGCACCGGGCCGTGCACGGCGGCGCGCAGGATGGCGGACAGCTGGGCCTCCAGCAGGTCCGGACGCGCGAGGCCGAGGCGGATGGCCCGCAGGCCCAGCGAGGGATTGGGCCCGATGGTGCAGCCCAGCGCCGGAGCCAGCTTGTCGCCGCCGGCGTCGAAGGTGCGCACCGTGACGGTACGCCCGCCCATGCGTTCGATGACGTCCTTGAGGATGCGGTACTGCTCGTCCTCGCTGGGCACGTCGTCGCGGTTCATGAACAGGAACTCGCTGCGCAGCAGGCCGATGCCCTCGGCCCCCGAATCCAGCACCGCCCCCACCTCGTTGGGCAGCTCCATATTGGCCTGCAGGCCGATGCGCCCGCCGTCCCGCGTCACGGCCGGCACGTCCTTGAGGCGGGCCAGCACGCGCCGGGCCCTGAGGAAGGCGGCGCGCTCCTTGCGATAGAAGACCAGGGTTTCCGGCTGGGGATTGATCACCACCAGGCCGTTGGTGCCGTCGATGATGACCGTCTCGCCGCCCTTCACTCCCGCCAGCAGGTCGGCGATGCCCAGGACCGAGGGCAGGCCCAGCGAACGGGCCATGATGGCCGTATGGCTTTCGCTGCCGCCCACCATGGCCGCCAGACCGGCCACCTGGGCGGGGTCGAGCAGGGCGGTGTCGGCCGGGGTCATCTCCTCGGCGACGATGACCGCGTTCTTGGGCAAGGCGGTGAAGGGGCGGTAGGCGGTATTGGTCAGGGCGCGCAGCAGGCGCCGCCCGATATCCTTGATATCGGCGACGCGGGCGGCGAGATAGGGGTCGTCCATGGCCTCGAAGCCACGGACGATCTCGTTGATCTCCTGCTGGACGGCGGCCTCGGCGTTGATGCGTTCGGCGCGGATGCGGGTCTCGACGCCGCGCAGCAGGCGCGAGCCGTGCAGCATCTGGCGATAGGCGTCCAGCAGATAGCCCAGTTCCTCGCCGGCCGCTCCCCCCAGGCGCCCGGCCTTGTCCTGCAACTGCTCCACCTGATGGCCGGCATTGGCGGCGGCCTCGGTGAAGCGGACGCATTCGGCATCGAGCCGGTTGGCGGGAATGCGCAGCTCGGGGACGGTGATGGTGCCGGAATCGTGCAGATAGAGGGTGCCGATGGCGATGCCGCGCGACACGCCCAGCCCGTCGCGGACCAGCTCGCCGCCGACGCCGGGCGCGACCGCCGGATGGGCTGTTGCCCTGACCCGTCCCCCTGCCGTGCCGCTGCCCCCGCGCATCACCATGGCAGCGGCTTCAGTCTTCGTCGAACTTGCGGTCGACGAGATCGTACAGGGCCGCCATGGCTTCGTCGGCCTGGGCGCCGGTCACCTTCAACTCGATGGAACAGCCCGGCGCGGCGGCCAGCATCATCAGTCCCATGATGGACAGCCCCGACACCTCGGTGCCGCGATGGCCGACGGTGATCTGGGCGTCGAAGGTGGCGGCCAGCTTGACGAACTTGGCGGCGGCGCGGGCGTGCAGGCCGCGCTGATTGGTGATGGCGGCGGTGCGGACCAGTTCGCCGCCGGTTTCGATAGCGTCCGACATCACTTGCGATCCTGGGTCAGCAGCTTGGAAGCAACGTTGATGTACTTGCGGCCCGCCTCCTGGGCGCTGGCGACGGCGTCGGCCAGGGGCTCGGAATGCCGCACGCTGGCCAGCTTGATCAGCATGGGCAGGTTGACGCCGGCGATCACCTCGACCTTGGCCTTGTCCATGATGGAAATGGCCAGGTTGGAGGGCGTGCCGCCGAACATGTCGGTCAGCACCACCACGCCGGAACCGTCGTCGCAGCGCGCCACGCTGGACAGGATGTCGTTGCGGCGCTGTTCCATGTCGTCGTCGGGTCCGATGCATACCGCCCCGACATTGGGCTGCGGTCCCACCACGTGCTCGAGCGCGGCGACGAGTTCGTCGGCGAGCCGGCCGTGGGTGACGAGTACCAGTCCGATCATCTCAATCCCCCTTGGGCGGGCGAAAAGCCGGCCCCACCGGCTTCGATCCCGCGCGTGTTGCACAGTGACATCATGAACCCCCTTCGTCGAGTTCGCGATGGCGAAGCTCGACCCGTCCGCCGCGACGCTTCATCCACTCGGCGAGGCGCTCGGCGAGAGCGACGGAACGGTGACGGCCGCCGGTACAGCCGACGGCGATGGTGAGGTAGCTCTTGCCCTCGGCGGCGAAGCGCGGCAGCAGCGGCTCCAGCAGGCGGGTCAGCGATTCGAGGAACGGACCGAAGGCCGGGTCGGCCGCCACGTACTCGGCCACCGCCGGGTCGCGGCCGGTGAGCGGCTTCAACTCGGGCACGTAATGGGGATTGGCCAGGAAGCGGGCGTCGAACACCAGATCGGCTTCGCGCGGCAGGCCGTTGCGATAGGCGAAGGAGGTGATGAACACCACCAGCCCGCCGGCGCTTTCCAGCCTGAAATGTCCGGCCAGCACCCGCTTGAACTCGGCGGGCGGCTGGTTGGTGGTGTCGATCATCACGTCGGCGCGCGACCGCAGCGGCGAGACCAGGGCGCGCTCGTGGCGGATACCGTCCAGCAGCGGCCGGTCCACCGCCATGGGATGGCGCCGCCGCGTCTCGGTGAAACGGCGACACAGCACGTCGTCCTCGCAGTCGAGGAACAGCAGCCGCACGTCCAGGCCGCTCTCGCCCATCAGGCGGTCGAGGGCCGCCAGCACCGGCTCGACGCCGAAATCGCGGGTGCGGATGTCGACGCCCAACGCCAGGGGACGCGCCAGACCTTCGCCGGGATGGACCAGGCTGGCCACCAGGGACAAAGGCAGGTTGTCCACCGCTTCCCAGCCCATATCCTCCAGGGCTTTCAGCGCCATGGTCTTGCCCGCCCCGGACATGCCGGTGATGATCACCACCCGGCTGCCGCCTGGGGCGCCCTGGGGCTGGGTCGTATGGGTCGGGCTGGAGTGCGGATCGCTCATCACAGCGGCATTATATCTCGCGTTGAAGCGCGCATCGCAAGGCGAACCTTTGCCGCCGCCGACGCCTCGAAGGGGGCGAGACACAGGCGGCGGACGGCCAATCCGAGCAATTCCAAAGCGTTCGGTTCCGGCAGCCGTTCCACCTCCGATGGACTCGTCAGGTCGATCACCAGTTCCAGCCTCACCCGTTCCAGATGGGGCAGACGCACCAGCCCCAGGCCGCGCACCTCCAGCAGGCCGGCGATGGCCTCCGGCGGGCTGGCGATCAGGCTCTCGCCGTCGCGCTCCAGCCGGGTTTGGTCGTCGGCCACCAGCAGCGCGCCCTCGTCGACCAGCCGCAGCGCCAGATCCGACTTGCCGCCGCCCGAGGGAGCACGCAGGAGAACGCCGCGGCCATCAATGGCCACGCAGGTGGCGTGGACGAGAATCATGGGCAAAGGGTGGCGACGCCACCCGCCGGAGTCAAGACGGGCCGGAAAAGGATCAGCGCGAGGCCTGACGCGGCTTGGCCTGAATCGGGTCCTGGCCGGAATAGAGCGGCCATTCGCCCGAGGCCACCGCCTCGAGGGTATCCGATTGCTGGCCGAAGCGGCTCTGGTAGATCCAGTAGCTGGTCATCACCCGCTGCACGAAGGCGCGGGTCTCGCGCGGCGGCAGGCTTTCCACCAGCAGCAGCGGATCGTCGTTATGGCGGATGTTGGCCAGCCAGCGGCCCAGATTGCCCGGACCGGCGTTGTAAGCGGCGGCCATCAGCAGCAGGTTGCCGTTGACCGGCTCCTCGGTCAGCAGCTTGGAGACATAGCGCTGGCCCAGGCCGAGATTATGCTCGGGGTCGTGAAGCCGGTCGCGGGCGCCCCGTCCGCCGACGGCGGCGGCGGTGGCCGGCATCAGCTGCATCAGCCCGGTGGCGCCGGCCCCGGAACGGGCGTTGGGGTTGAACGAGGATTCCTGGCGCACCAGGGCGAAGACCAGGGCCTTGTCCACCTGCCAGCCGCCCTTGGGCGTCCAGTCGGGCACCGGGAAGGCGGCGGCATCATGCAGGCGGCCGTTCTCACGCGGCAACGAGCCGCCGAGGCGCACCGCCAGGGCCGGCATCTGGCCGGCATAGGCCAGGACCAGCATGGACTGGCGCACGCCCCGGCCGGCGGTGGGATAAAGCTTGCGCAGCTCCTCCTCGGCGGCGGCGCGGTCGCCCAGTTGCAGCAGGCCCAGGGCACGGCGCGCTCCCGGAATGCGCATCAGCAGATCGGCGTCACCCTCGGTGAAGGGCGGAACCTCCCACGAGAACTGGGACTGATGCCCCAGTTCGGCACGGGCCAGCAGGCCGTAATAGGTGCGCGACGAGGTGGCGGCCAGTTCCAGCCAGTGATTGTGGGCCTCGGGCCGGCGGGTGACCAGATTGGCCCGCGCCGCCCAGAAGGCTCCGGCCGAGGACAGCCAGTCCTGGCCGTCGGCATGCTTGGCCACTTCCTCGAAATGGCGGCGCGCCAGTTCGGGCTTGCCCAGGCGCCACTGGGCCAGTCCGGCGATCCAGTTGGCGGCGGGCAGCTGCTCGCCCGAGCGCTCGGCCGAAAGACCGGCCAGCGTGGCGGCGGGTTCGTCGCGGCCACCGGCGAAATGGTCGGCGGCGACCATCAGGCGCAGGCGGTCGAAATCCAGGGCGGCCATGGACTGGGCTTCGGCGGAAGCCATCATGGCCTCGACGCGGGCCGGCTCCTCGTCGCGCAGCGCCTGGCGCAGTCTGGCCTTGAAAGCCTTTACCTTGGTGGGCGAGGTTTCGACGTCATAGGCCACCTCTTCCCAGGTGGCGCCATCGGCCTCGAATTCGATGCTGGTGCCCTTGAGGCCGCCCTTGGCCGGAGCGCGGAGCGCGCCCACGCCCTTGCCGCCCTTGACCAGCCTGTGGATGGCCTCGGCCTGGGGCAGGTCGGCGTATTCGGACAGCCAGGCGCGGACTTCCTGGAACTTGGGCTTGGCGCCCGGCGCCAGCAGATGGCTCGCCAGCACGTGACCCTTCAGCAATTCGTCGCGAACCTTGCCCAGCTCGCGGTCGGCGGCGGCGAACTGGCCCGAGGCCTGCAGCGCCATCACCCGCTTGTAGAGTTCCACATCGGCGGCGGACAGCGGCTTGGGCAGGGGGGCCACACGGGCCTCGCGGTTGGAACCGGGCAGAATGGCCGCCGTCTGGGCGCCATCGGCGGCGGCGACCCGCACCTTTTCCGTCTTGCCGGATTCGCCGGCCAGGGCCGGGGAGGTCACTGCCATGATCGCCAGCATCACTGCCGGGAGGAGCCTGTCGCGCAAGGCTGTTCTCCTGCTTCGCTCGTGCTCCGATTCGCCCGTCGCTCGCGGATCGCGCGCCGGGATCGGACCACAGGGTTATCGAAAAAACCAATCGCGGTCCCCGGTTTTATAAATGACCCCTCCCGCCAGGGCAACGAAAAATGACTCCCGATTCATGAACAGATTGTAAATTCACCTTATAGAACAATGAGTTAAAGTTTTCTCCAGAGTCGTTGTGGCAGGACTCGCCCACAAGCTCCATAATGGCCGGATGATCGTCTCGGCCAGCTACCGCACCGATATTCCAGCCTTTTACGGCCGTTGGTTCCTCAACCGTTTCCGGGCGGGATGGGCCAAGGCGGTCAATCCCTATGGACGGCAGGTCTCCACCATTCCGCTGCGCCAAGGCGTGGACGGCTTCGTGTTCTGGACGCGCAATCCCGGACCGTTCCTCGGCGTCCTGGCCGAAATCCGCCGGGCCGGGATGCCATTCGTCCTCCACTACACGCTGACCGGCTATCCCCGCGCCCTGGAAACCTCGGTGATCGAGGTGGAACGCTCGCTGTCGCTGATGAAGGAGTTGGTCGACACCCACGGGCCGCGGGCGGTGGTGTGGCGCTACGACCCCATCCTCGCCACCTCGCTCACCCCCCTGGAATGGCACGCGGAAAATTTCACCCGGCTGGCGGCACGGCTGGAAGGAATCACCGACGAGGTGTCGGTATCCTTCGCCACCCTCTACCGCAAGACCGAACGCAATCTGGCCGCCGCCGCCCGCGCCCACCGTTTTGGCTGGAGCGATCCACCGCCCGAGGACAAGCGCACCCTGCTGCGCCGGCTGGCCGCGTCGGGCGCCGCCCATGGCATTCGCCTGACGCTGTGCTCGCAACCCGATCTGCTGACGGCGGGCGTGGAGCCGTCGGCCTGCATCGACGCAAGGCGGCTGGAGGACGTGGCGAAAGGTTGGGGACTGGACCGCCGGATCGCCGCCAAGGTCAAGGGCAACCGCCCCGGCTGCCTGTGCCATGAAAGCCGCGACATCGGCGAGTACGACACCTGCCCGCACGGCTGCACCTATTGTTATGCGGTCAACACCCGCACCCTGGCCAAGCGCCGCCATGCCGAGCATGACCCCGATTCGGAATTCCTGCTGCCGCCGCCCTGGCTGGAGCAGGGAGACGCACCGCCAACCCTGCTGTGACGCAAAGGCCGTGATCCATCACACTTAGGCCCAAGGGGCCGCGCCGCTTATGCGGCGGGAGCAAAGGGTCGCGGAGGCGGCCCGCCCGGCGATTGAGGGACTGGAAAATAACCCCTAGGCCCAAGGGGCCGCGCGCCTTATGGCGCGGGAGCCAAGGGTCGCGGAGGCGGCCCGCCCGGCGATTGAGGGACTGGAAAATAAGTACGGCGGCCGATGCCAGGGGGGGAAGCATCGACCGCCGTGTCTGGCCGGCTCGCCGCCTGAGAGGGGACGGGGGGCGGGAGCCTTGCGGAGGGCCATGACGCGGATCATCGGGGCCAATTGTGGCGATTTCATGGGCGGCATGCGACGTCCTCCCAAGAATTTGTCTTTTCCCAAGGCCGGCGTTGGGGGTAGTTTTCTTCCGCTTGAACCCCCACTTAAGGGTGGTATCCTGCGCGCCGGACACCGGGGGCCTCGACAACAGCCGAGGTCGCGGCGTTTGCGTGCGTCCAACGGATCGGCCGAACCACCCGGAAGTGGGGCCGCAACCTTGATCGAGAGGATTACGCCGTGCTTGAAGCCTATCGCCAGCATGTCGCCGAACGCGCCGCGCTCGGAATTCCCCCCCTGCCGCTGTCGGCGGAGCAGACCGAGGCCCTGGTCGGCCTGCTGCTCAATCCGCCCAAGGGCGAGGAGCAAGCCCTCGTCGATCTGATCACCTATCGCGTCCCCGCCGGCGTGGACGACGCCGCCAAGATCAAGGCCGAGTTCCTGGACAAGGTCGCCAAGGGCACCGTGGCCTGCGCGCTGATCAGCCGCGAGAAGGCCGCCGAACTGCTGGGCACCATGCTGGGCGGCTTCAACGTCAAGCCGCTGATCGAGCTGCTGGGCGACGCCAAGATCGGCGCCGTGGCCGCCGAAGGCCTGAAGAAGACCCTGCTGGTGTTCGACTTCTTCCATGACGTCAAGGAACTGGCCGACAAGGGCAACGCCAACGCCAAGGCGGTGCTGCAGTCCTGGGCCGACGCCGAGTGGTTCACCTCGCGTCCGGAAGTGCCGAAGTCGCTGACCGTCACCATCTTCAAGGTGACCGGCGAGACCAACACCGACGACCTGTCGCCGGCCCCCGACGCCTGGAGCCGTCCCGACATCCCGCTGCATGCGCTGGCCATGCTGAAGAACCCCCGCCCCGGCATCGAAGCGGACGAGCCCGGTTCGCGCGGTCCGCTGAAGCAGCTCGACGCCCTGGCCAAGAAGGGCAACCTGGTGGCCTATGTGGGCGACGTGGTGGGCACCGGCTCGTCGCGCAAGTCCGCCACCAACTCGGTGCTGTGGTTCACCGGCGAGGACATCCCCTTCGTGCCGAACAAGCGCTTCGGCGGCGTCTGCCTGGGCACCAAGATCGCCCCCATCTTCTACAACACCATGGAAGATGCCGGCGCGCTGCCCATCGAGCTGGACGTCAACCAGATGAACATGGGCGACGTGGTCGAGCTGCGTCCCTATGAGGGCAAGGCGCTGAAGGACGGCAAGGTCATCGCCGAGTTCACCGTCAAGTCCGAGGTGATCTTCGACGAGGTGCGCGCCGGCGGCCGCATTCCGCTGATCATCGGCCGCGGCCTGACCGCCAAGGCCCGCGAGTCCCTGGGTCTGCCGGTCTCCACCCTGTTCCGCCTGCCGGCCGTTCCCAAGGACACCGGCAAGGGCTTCAGCCTCGCCCAGAAGATGGTCGGCCGCGCCTGTGGCCTGCCCGAGGGCAAGGGCATGCGCCCCGGCACCTATTGCGAACCCCGCATGACCACGGTGGGCAGCCAGGACACCACCGGCCCCATGACCCGCGACGAGTTGAAGGACCTGGCCTGTCTCGGCTTCTCCGCCGACATGGTGATGCAGTCCTTCTGCCACACCGCCGCCTACCCCAAGCTGGTGGACGTCAAGACCCACCGCGAACTGCCGGGCTTCATCTCGACTCGTGGCGGCGTGGCCCTGCGTCCCGGTGACGGCGTCATCCATTCGTGGCTGAACCGCCTGCTGCTGCCCGACACCGTGGGCACCGGCGGCGATTCCCACACCCGCTTCCCCATCGGCATCTCCTTCCCGGCCGGTTCCGGTCTGGTGGCCTTCGCCGCCGCCACCGGCGTCATGCCGTTGGACATGCCGGAATCGGTGCTGGTCCGCTTCAAGGGCAAGATGCAGCAGGGCGTCACGCTGCGTGATCTGGTCAACGCCATCCCGCTCTATGCCATCCGCGCCGGTCTGCTGACCGTCGAGAAGAAGGGCAAGAAGAACGTCTTCTCCGGCCGCATCCTCGAGATCGAGGGCCTGCCCGACTTGAAGGTCGAGCAGGCGTTCGAGTTGTCCGATGCCGCCGCCGAGCGTTCGGCCGCCGCCTGCTCGGTGCGTTTGGACAAGGCTCCGATCATCGAGTACATGACGTCCAATATCACGCTCATGAAGTGGATGATCGCCAACGGCTATCAGGACCCGCGCACGCTGGGCCGCCGCATCAAGGCCATGGAGGAGTGGATCGCCAAGCCCAACCTGCTGGCCCCCGATGCCGACGCCGAATACGCCGCCGTGATCGAGATCGATCTGGCCGACATCAAGGAGCCCATCGTCGCCTGCCCGAACGATCCCGACGACGTCAAGCTGCTGTCCGAAGTGGCCGGCGCCAAGATCGACGAGGTGTTCATCGGCTCGTGCATGACCAATATCGGTCACTTCCGCGCCGCCGGTAAGGTGCTGGAAGGCAAGTCCGACATCCCGACGCGGCTGTGGATCGCGCCCCCCACCAAGATGGACGCCATGATCCTTAACGAGGAAGGCTATTACTCGGTGCTGGGCAAGTCCGGGGCGCGGATGGAGATGCCCGGCTGCTCGCTGTGCATGGGCAATCAGGCGCAGATCCGCAAGGGCTCGACCGCCATGTCCACCTCGACGCGGAACTTCCCCAACCGCCTGGGCATCGACACCAACGTCTATCTCGGCTCCGCCGAGCTGGCCGCCGTCTGCGCCCTGATGGGCAAGATCCCCAGCGTCGCCGAGTACATGGAGCAGGTGAACGTGGTCAACGCCAAGGCCGCCGACATCTATCGCTACATGAACTTCGACCAGATCGCCGAGTTCAGGGACGTGGCCGCCAAGGTCGCCGTCTGACCCGACGCGAAGTGATGGAATGGAAGCCCCCGCCGGGAAACCGGCGGGGGCTTTTCCTTGATACCCGCCGGCATCACTCCGGCCGGTGATGCCCAGGCGACGGCCAAGTGATCGGGCGATCCTTCGCCGGGAAACTTGCCGCGCCTTTTTCTCTTTCTAATGTTTGTTGCCGTTCCGGCCACGCCATGGCATCCTGATCTCCACTCCTTGTGATTGCGCGGAAAAGGGCCATGTTCCCGGCGCACAAAATTCCCACCAGCGGCAACCCCCTGATCGACCAGCAGCACGGCCGGCTGACCGAATTGATCCGTCACGCCGTCATGGCGGCACGCGACACGGACAGGGCCGCGCCGTTCGAGGAATCGCTGGCCGAGTTCCGCCGCGCCCTCGCCCACCATTTCGCGGTGGAGAAGGTGATCTTCAGCGGGGCGGGATTCGACGCCGCCAGCGGCCATGAACAGGCGCACGCCATCATCCTCGAGCATCTGGAGGCCGATCTGGCGTCGGTAAAGGATCTGTCGACGGTCCAGGCCCGCCACCGCCTCCTGGAAAAGCTCGAGCGGATTCTGCTGGAGCACGAAATGCTGGAGGATGCCGCCTATTGGGATGCGGTCCGCGCCCATTCCAGCAGCCCGATCCTGAAATGGACCGACCTGATGGTCATCGGGATCGACTGGGTGGACAGCCAGCACCGGCACATGGTCGACTTGCTCAACCAACTGTCACAGGCCGCCCGGACCGGGGATCACCCCACCTGCGCCCGGCTGCTGCAGCAATTCCTCCATCTGACCCACAGCCACTTCGCGGCCGAGGAACGGCACCTGGAGGCCCGGGGCAAACCCCTGTCCCGCCACCGGGCCGACCATGCCCGCATGCTGTCGGGACTGGACGAACTGGCGACGACGGACGGCCATGGCCCCCTCGTCCTGGTGGACCATTATCTACGGTTCTGGGTGATGGAACACATCCTGGGCATCGATCGCCAGGATTTGGCGGTATGAGGCGGGCTTGACGCCCGCCTCACCGGAAACTTCGCCCCTCAGCCCCGCCGGGCCTGAACCCGGCCGAGGTGAGCCTGATCGTAGCGCACCAACTCGTTATGGCGGATCAGGGAGCGGATGGTCTGCACATAGGCATCACCGCGCTCGGAATAGGTGGAGAGCGCCGCCGCCAGGGCATGGCCGTCGGGCCGCACCCCATCGGAACGGGTCTGGGCCCGCACCCGCCGCAATCCCTCATAGGCGCGGTGAGTGTTGAGGTTGTGCACATAGGCGCGCACCGCCTCGTACAGCGTGGTGAAGTTGCGCATGCCGGTGCCGTCGGCGGAAACCTCGACGGTATGGCCGAACAGGTTGCGCGAACGCCGTACCAGTTTCGAGGTGCCCCAGCCGGATTCCTCGGCTGACTGGGCCAGGGCCAGGGACGGCGGCACCACGTCGACGCGGGACAGCAGCTTGCGCAGGTTGCCGTCCTCCACCTCGTAGCGCTCGGCGAGGTCGGCCAGCCAGGCCTGATCCGAAGCGGCGATGTGCAGGCGGTTGGCCTTGCGGTTCATGATGTCGAGCAGACGCGAGCGCTCGGCGGCGATCTCCTCGTCCGCCGCCAGCACCAGGGGCAGCATGACGCGCAGGAACACCGCCTTCTTGCCCTCGATGTCGGGCAGATCGTCGATGTCGCCGGGAATATGGGGAAGGAACAGCGGCGGCACCTCGGCCTGACCGGCCGCCACCGCTTCGAGGCGGTAGCCCATGCGGTCCAGGGCCAGATTGAGGCGAGCAGCACTGCTGACGTCGTCACCGGTAAGAAGGGCGGCCTGCGGCTGCGGCGGGGCCTCCTGAACCTGGGGACGGGCCACCGCGACGGGCGCGGCGGTATTGTGAAGAACCAACCAGTAAAGTCCGCCAACCGCGCCCAGAAGGGCTGCAAAACTGACGACTGTGAAGATTCGGGATCCGATCGACCCGCATCGCATATCGGCCTGCCTCCATTTTGTTGCAGTGCAATATCGACAAAGACCATACCCGAGGCGATTGAGCTAAATCAACCCAAAACCGCCCGATATACGAACATAAACAGAACACGCCCCGGGCCAGGGGCGCGGAGCGTGTCTATTAATCAGTGCAAAAAGAGACGTTTAGTCGACGGCTTGGACGGCCATCACCTCGGGAACATAATACTTCAGCATGTTCTCGATACCGTGCTTCAAGGTGGCGCTGGAGCTGGGGCAGCCCGAGCATGCGCCCTGCAGGTGCAGGTAGACGATGCCGTCCTCGAAGGCGCGGAAGATGATGTCGCCGCCGTCCTGGGCCACGGCCGGACGCACGCGGGTGTCCAGCAGCTCCTTGATCTGCATGACGATTCCGTCGTCGTCGCCCGACGCGGCGGCCGCCTCGGAACCGGGATTGATCACCGGATCGCCGGAATTGAAGTGGTCCATGATGGCCGCCAGCACCTGGGGCTTGACCACCTGCCAGTCGGCGGCATCGGCCTTGCCGACGGTGATGAAGTCGGTGCCGAGGAACACGCTGCCCACGCCGTCGATGGCGAACAGGCGGGTGGCGAGCGGCGAGCCGGCGGCGCGCGAGGAATCGGCGAAGTCGGCGGTACCCTGGCCCATCACCACGGTGCCGGGCAGGAACTTCAGGGTGGCGGGATTGGGGGTGGGTTCGGTCTGGATGAACATGGGGGTCCTTACGCTTCGGAGCACGAAAACTGCCCCTAGTAGATGGCGTCGGCTATCTCCGAGTCAAGGCGTAGGATGAAGCCGGGTTCTCGAGACTCTTTCGACGAACCCATTCATGGGTTCGGAGTTGCGGGCAGGGCCCGGCGCGCCTTATGGCGCGGGAGCCAAGGGCCACGGAGCCGGCCCGCCCGGCGCTTGAGGGGCACACTTAACTAATCGCATCGATCTGCTCGGGCGTCAGACTGCCGGGCACCAGGGTCAGCGGCACCCGCAGCTTGCCGATATACTTGCCGGTCAGCGCCGTCACCAGCGGCCCCGGTCCGCCCGGTCCGGTATCGGCGGCCAGGACCAGCACCGAGATGGAGGGCTCCTCGGCGATCAGGGCGATCAGCTCGTCGCGGGGATTGCCCTCGCGCACATAGAGCACCGGCGTATGGCCGGACATCTGGTTGACGTCGCCGGCCAGGCGGTTGAGCAGTTCCTCGGCCGCCTCGCGCGCTTCGGCGCGCATCAGATTGCCGATGGAGGCGAAATGCTCGTACTCGGTGGGCTCGATCACGCGCAGCAGCGCCACCACCCCGTTGGAGGAATAGGCCCGGCGGCAGGCGAAGCGGAGCGCCGCCTGCATTTCGGGCGAATCGTCCACAACCACCAGGAACACGCGATTGGTCGGCATGATGTCCTCCCCGGAACTGCTCAGGCTTTCTTGAAGACCACCGCCGCCAGCCAGCCGGCCAAGGCGGCCAGCAGAATGGCGATGATGCCGTAGATGGCCGCCTGGTGATGGGCGAAGTCGAAAACATCGGCGCCGACGCCGATCTTGCTGACCACCAGCGGCGTGGTCTGGGCGCTGACCACCTGGCCGCCGGCCATCAGATAGACTTCGACCATGTAGACGCCCACCGGCACGTTGGCGGGAAAGTGCACGTCGGTGCGGAACAGGCGCTGGCTCAGCATGCCGATGTCCAGCACCTTGTCGCCGTACAGCCCCTTCTTCTGGTTGAGGCGGAGCAGCGCCTGACGGTACTGGCCCTGGTCGGCCCCGGTATCCTTGACCCGGATGTCCAGGTCCAGGTGGTCCAGGCCGATCTGGTGGCGGCCCAGGATGGCGGGCGACGCCAGTTGGTCCAGCGGGCGGGTCGAGGCCACCTGATAGAAGGACGGAGCGTTGTCCACCTTGGCGATGCCGGAATTGATCCAGATGCCGGCGGTGCGGTCCTTGCGGCGCAGGGTCTCGGTCTTGTTGGGGCCGCGCACCACCACCACCACGTCGCCCGACTTGCCGCCGTCGACCTCCTCGATGGCGCCGAACAGCAGCACGTCGGTACCGGCGAAACCGGTGGTGATGGCCACCAGATGCTTGGACAGGTCGGCGACCAGCGGCTCGGCGGCCCGGACCGGGGCGGCGGCGGCCAGCAGAACGAGAACGAGCCACAACCTCTTCATCAGTGCTTGCCCCCCGTCCCGGCGGCGAACAGTTCGCCCGGCACCGTGACCATGTCGAAGAGCAGCTTGACGCAGACGCCCAGCACCATCAAGGCCAGCAGCGAGCGCAACTGCTCGCCCTTCAGCTTGACACCGAAACGGGCACCGATCTGGGCGCCGATCACGCCCCCCAGCAGCAGCAGCAGGGCCAGCACCACGTCGACCGTGTGGTTCATGGTCGATTGCAGGAAAGTGGCGTTGGCGGTGACGAAGATGATCTGGAACAGCGAGGTGCCGACCACCACCGCGGTGGGCATGCCCAGCAGGTAGATCATGGCCGGCACCATGATGAAGCCGCCGCCCACCCCCATCAGCGCCGCCAGGATGCCGACGAACAGGCCGATGACGGCGGGGACCACGGCGCTGATATAGAGCTGCGAGCGGCGAAAGCGCATCTTGAACGGCAGGCCGTGCATCCAACTGTGCTGGTGCTTCTTGCGCACCGGAACCGCACCGCCGTTGCGCTTGCTGGCCATCAGCGCCTGGATGCTTTCCACCAGCATCAGCGAGCCGACGATGCCGAGGAAGATGATGTAGCAGAGCGAAATGACCAGATCGATCTGGCCCAGGCCGCGCAGCCATCTGAAGAGATAGACGCCGAGCGTCGAGCCGATGAAGCCGCCCAGCGTCAGGATCAGCCCCATCTTGATGTCCACGTTGCCGCGCCGCCAATGGGCCAGCACGCCCGACACCGACGAGGCGACGATCTGGTTGGCCTCGGTTCCCACCGCCACGGTGGGCGGCACCCCCAGGAAGATCAGCAGCGGAGTCATGAGAAACCCGCCGCCGACCCCGAACAGGCCCGACATGAATCCCACTCCGCCACCCAATCCAAGGATGACGAAGACGTTCACCGACATCTCGGCGATGGGAAGGTAGATCTGCATTCCTTCCGCCCCCTGCCCCATGCGCTCTCACCCGGCGCTTTTGGGGTCCTTTGGTTGTCGCTCCAACCGGGGGCCGATGGCAACAGGAATTTTATGGTTTGCTAATGTTCGGTCTGTTTCAGCGCCGCCAGCAGCTCGGCGGCCTGCATGCGCACCCTGAGCGTGGCATAGCCCTGGGCGGCCAGATGGTTGGGCAGCAGACTGGAATCGGGAGCGGCGCTCCACACCAGCCAGGGCCGCAGGCGGGCGGCGCCGGCCAACTGGTCGACCATGCGGGTCCAGGCCTCCAGTTGGCGACGGTCGGCCAGCACCTTCTCGAAATCGCGGCCCAGTTCGCGCAGCACGACGGAATAGGCGTAAAGCCGGCCCTTGTTGCCGTAGAACACCCCGTCGACGCTGAAATCCAGCAGTACCGGGCGCCCGGCGGCCAGATGGTGGTCGATGGCCTCGGTGACCTCGTCCAGATCGCGGATCAGCGCCTCGACCAGGGCGGCCAGCGCCTCGGGCTTGCGCTCGAACGAGGCCGAGCCGGCGGCCACCAGATCATTGTAGAGATCGAGCGAACGCTGGGCATTGCGGTACTGCTTCTCCGCCGAGGCGGTGGGCAGCCAGGACTTACGAGTATCGAACTTCCACACCGTGCCGGGATACTTCAAGAGCCCGGCGGCGTGGTTGAGGTTGACGTCGGCGCCGTTAGGCCCGAAGGCCACGCCCTTCTCGGCATTCAGGGCGCCGACCATGCGGGCCAGACCGCCGACCAGACCCAGCTGGAAGGCCGGCATGTCGCGCAGCCAGGCGCCGGGCATGAAGAACGGATCGTTGGCGTGCCACTTGTTGACGTCCAGCTCGCGGGTGATCAGGGCAGCCACCACCGCCACGCCGCGCGAGCGGGGCGCCGTCACGGTTCCCGACGCGAAGTCGGGATTGTCGTCCACCTTGCTGATCACCACCATGGCGACGGGGAACACCAGCACCACCACGATGGCGAAGGCCCACAGCACGAAACGGCGCGACGGATGGCGCAGCACCGCCGCCACCCCGGCCAGGGCGGCGGCGATGCCGTTCAGCAGGGTTTCGGCAAGGCGCTGGGTCACGGCCGCAGGAACCCGACGATGTCGTAGACGTCCCGGATGATCGGCGCGGCGATGGCGTCGGCCCGCTCGGCGCCCTTCCGCAGGATGGCGTCGATATGGGCGGGATCGGTCATCAGGCGCTTCATCTCGGTGTTGATGGGACCCAGCACGGCGACGGCCAGATCCACCAGTTCCTTCTTGAACTCCGAGAACTGCCGGCCCTCGAACTGGCGGACCACCTGGACCTTCTCCTTGTCGGACAGGGCGGCGTAGATGCCCAGCAGATTGGAGGCCTCGGGGCGGCCTTCAAGCCCCTCCATGGTGCCGGGCAGCGGCTCGAGATCGGTCTTGGCCTTGCGGATCTTGAGAGCGATGGCGTCGGCATCGTCGGTCATGTTGATGCGCGAGTAATCGGACTCGTCCGACTTGCTCATCTTCTTGGCGCCGTCGCGCAGGCTCATGATGCGCGCCGCCTCGGGCGGAATGATGGGCTCGGGCAGCGGGAAGAAGTCGACGCCGAAATCGTTGTTGAACTTCTGGCCGGTGTCGCGGGCCAGTTCCAGATGCTGCTTCTGGTCCTCGCCCACCGGCACGTGGGTGGCCTTGTAGGTCAGGATGTCGGCGCTCATCAGGTTGGGATAGGCGAACAGCCCGACCGAGGCGTTCTCCTTGTGCTTGCCCGCCTTGTCCTTGAACTGGGTCATGCGGTTCAGCCAGCCCATGCGCGCCACGCAATTGAAAATCCAGGCCAGCTGGGCGTGGGCGGGAACCATGGACTGGTTGAAGACGATGTGCTTGGAGGCGTCGACGCCGGCGGCGATCATGCCGGCGGTGACCTCGCGGATGTTGCGGGTCAGCTCCTTGGGGTCCTGCCACAGGGTGATGGCATGCATGTCGACGATGCAGAAGATGCACTCGTACTCGTCCTGAAGCCGCACCCAGTTACGGATGGCGCCCAGGTAATTGCCGAGATGGAGGTTACCGGTGGGCTGGACGCCGGAAAAGATGCGCTTCATGACGAGGAATGACTCCGGGAAAAGAATTTCAGGGGCTCAGGTATACTCCCTGGCCCGCCCAAATCAACCCCGCTTCCTTCGCACCATACCCTTGATTTCACCCAGGCTCAGCGCACCGAGCAGTTGGGCCGCCGCCAGGAAGGCCACGGCGCCCAGCGCCACCAGCCCGGCCAGGATGCCCACCGCCATCAACTGTCCCTGGGCCAGCGGCCACAGGGCCAGCTTGCCCCCCCACAGCGCCCCGGCCATCACGGCGCAGGCGGCGACGATGCGCGGCGCCTTGGATTTCAGCCGCTCGTCCACGGTGAAGTAGCCGCGCCGGGCCAGCAGCACGCCTAAGATGACCACGTTGGCCCAGGCGGCGACGGCGGTGGCCAGCGCCATGCCCACATGGCCCAGCGGCTTGGCCAGCGAGAGGTTGAGAACGACGTTGAGCACCATGGCGACGCCCGCCACCCGCACCGGCGTGCCGGTATCCTCGCGGGCGAAGAAGCCGGGCACCAGCACCTTGACCAGCACGTAGGCCGGCAGGCCGATGGCGAAGGCCACCAGGGCGGATGCGGTCGCCGCCGTCTCGTTGGGACCGAACGAGCCGCGCTCGAACAGTACCCGGATCACCGGAGCGGCGATGACCATCAGGGCCACGGCGGCCGGCAGGGTCAGCGCCAGCCCCAGTTCCATGGCGCGGTTCTGGCTGGTGCGGGCGGCTTGCGCCTCACCGGCCTTCAACTGGCGCGACAAGGTGGGCAGCAGGGCGGTGCCGATGGCGATGCCCACCACGCCGAGTGGCAACTGGTTGACCCGGTCGGCGTAGTTGAGGTAGCTGACCGCGCCGTCGGCCACGGTGGAGGCGATCATGGTGTTGATCACCAGATTGACCTGATAGACCCCGGCGCCCACCGCGCCGGGCACGATGCGCTTGAACAGCAGCTTGACCTCGGGGGTGAGGCGCGGACGCACCGGGCCGAGGCCCATGCCGGCGCGGCGCGCCGAGCGGGCCAGCCAGACGAACTGCACCACGCCGGCGGCGAAGGTGCCCCAGGCCATGGCATGGCCGGCGGTCTCGGTATAGGGCACCAGGAACCACAACCCGGCCATGGAGGTGAGGTTGAGCAGTACCGGCGTGGCGGCGGCCGCCGCGAAACGGCCCACCGAGTTCAACACTCCGGCCTGCAGCGACACCAGCGAGATGAACAGCAGATAGGGAAAGCAGATGCGCGAGAAGTCCACCGCCAGCGCCATCTTGCCCGGCACCGAATCGAAGCCCGGCGCCAGGCCGTAGATGGCCCAGGGCATACCCAGTTCCATCACCGCCACGAACAGGGCGAGCACCAGGGTCATCACCGCAAAGGACTGTTCGGCGAAGCGGCGCGCCGCCTCGGTTCCCTCGGCGGTCATCTTGCCGGTGAACAGCGGCACGAAGGCGGCGTTGAAGGCGCCCTCGGCGAACAGCGAGCGGAACAGGTTGGGAAAGCGGAAAGCCACGAAGAACGCGTCGGCCACCGCGCCGGCACCCAGGAAATGGGCGATCATCATCTCGCGCATCAGGCCGGTGACCCGCGACAGCATGGTGAAGCCGCCGACCGTGGCGATGGAACGGAACAGACTCATGGCCGCACTATTGGCGCAAGCCCTCGCCGACGCAAGGGGTCATGCCCTCAGGGTCAACTGAAAGCACTGCTCGGTGACCGGCTTGCCCCAGGTCTCGCCGGTCAGCTCCTGGGTCAGGGTGAAACCGCGCGCCTCGTAAAGCCGCCGCGCCGCGTGCAGCCCGGCGAAGGTCCACAGATGCACCGAGGCGAAACCCTTGTCGCGGCAGAATTCCAGGGCGGTATCGAGCAGGCGCGAACCCGCCCCCATGCCCTGGCGGTTGGGATCGACCATGAACCAGCGCAGATGCGCCCCGGCCTCCAGCCCCTTGGCCCCGTCGATGGCCACCGAGCCGACCATGCGCTCGCGGGAATCCACGGCGCACCATAGCTGGCTGGCGAAGCGATGGCGGTCGCGCACGAAAGCGGCCAGCTCGCCGGCCACCTTGGCCTCGAAATAGGGGCCGAAATTCCAGTGAAGGGCGTAATAGCGGGAATGCATGGCCACGATGTCGCCGATGGCTCCCGGCTGCCATCCGGCCACGATCTCGACTTCGTCCCTCATGTCATCCCTCCCGGCCGTGTCGGCAAATCCTGACACGGCCGGACGAGGATGACTACAGGAGCCAAAGGCCGAGCAGCCAATAGGCGCCGCCGGGCAAGGCGGCGATCAGCAGGTTGGCGGAAAGATCATTCATGGCCCAATCCTCCCCGAGGCTGACAATAACCACATTTCTTGTACGGCTATTAAGCACCTGCGGGCGACGCAATGCGACGGCTCATCCGTATTAAGGTCAAGACCCCAAAGACCCGCCTATTTCAAGGCCCGCCTATTTGGCGACGATGATCCCCTTGGCGGTGGCCGCGTGATACTCGCCGAAGAACGGATATTCGCCGGGATCGACCTTGCCCAGCACCACCCGGATCTCGCCGCCGGGAAAGACGATCTTTTCGCGCCGAAGCGGCACGCATTCGAATTCCTCGGGCTCTGCATCCTCGTTCCGGATCAGCAGGACGACCTTGGTCCTGGCCGGAATTTCCAGGCGCTCCGGGCTGAAGCGATGATCCTTGATGGTCAGCTTGACCAGAACCTCGTCGGCGGCGCGCGCGCCGGGAATCCACAAGGCGAGCAACAGGACCGGAAGGACGAGACGGAGAATGGCGGGCATGGCTGACCTCTGACCAATTTGAGAGCGCTTCGCATTCTCATACTCAAGTTCTAACGCTTTGTCCAGGCCGGGATTATGGAAATTCGTTCACGACAAGCTAATCCATTGTTTTTCCTGTGGTTACTCCGGCACGCCCATCTGGACCGGGCGCCGGGGCCTAATCCGGAAGAAAATTGCGGCTGTTGACAGGCCCCTGCGAAAGGGCTAGGACAGCAAATGCGAGTCACTTGCATTTGCAGCTTTATCCTTGCAGAGGCCCCCATGATCAAACGCCAGACCATTCTTCCCGCCCTCGCCGTCATGGCGGGACTGTTCGCCGCTTCCACCCCGGCCCTGGCGGTGGAATATCCCCTCGGCCCGCCCGAGAACCGCTACGGCATGGAGATCGGCGCCGTCTATCTCCAGGCGGTGCGTATGGAGCCCGACGGGATGATGGCCCAGCCCGAGCAGTCGGACATCCACATCGAGGCCGACATCCACGCCCTGCAGGGCAACCCCAACGGCTACCCCGAGGGGTTCTGGATTCCCTATCTGCTGGTGACCTATGAACTGGTCAAGGAAGACACCGGCGAGGTGATCAAGGGCGAGATGATGCCCATGGTGGCCAGCGACGGCCCCCATTACGGCGACAACGTCAAGATGAAGGGGGCCGGCAAGTACAAGGCGACCTACACCATCTACCCCCCCAACGCCCCCGAGAACCATGCCGGCAAGCATTACGGCCGCCACACCGACCGCGCCACCGGCGTGCGTCCGTGGTTCCAGCCGTTCAAGCTGAGCTGGGACTTCGTCTATGCCGGCGTCGGCAAGAAGGGCGGCTACTGATGAAGGCCCGTTCCATCGTCACGGCGGCCGCGATCGGCATGATCGCCGCCGCCCCAGCCTGGGCCGCGCCACCCAAGGAACCCGGCAACGCCGAGTTGCTGGCCGAGATCAAGCGCCTCGCCGCCCGCGTCGAGGAACTGGAGCGCAAGAAGCCGGTCGCCGCCGATACCGAGCAGCGCATCGAAAAGCTGGAGCAGCACAACGCCGCCATGGAAAAGGCCATGGATGAACCGACCATCAGCGAGACCGAGCCGCAGATCGCCGCCCGCCTCAAGGCGGCCGAATCCGAGGTGTTGTCCTACAAGAAGGGCTCCAAGATCATCGACGTGCTGGGCGGCATCAAGGTGGGCGCCGGCATGACCATGGTCGGCCAGAATCTGGCCGGCCAGCAGTTGGACAAGGAAAGCCAGCTCAACTGGCGCGGCGACGTCACCCTGACCATTCCCGGCGGCACCATCGGCGACAACAAGGGCACCATCTACACCCATATGCGCATGGGCCAGGGCCGCGGCGTGGGCACGGTGAACAATTCCTACGCCTCGCTCAACGCCACCGCCTTCCAGCGTCCCGGCGCCGACAATTCCGACGCCGCCATCGATCTGGTCCAGGCCTGGTACCAGTTCGACATGCCGCTGGGCGGCGACGCCAAGACCGCCAAGAGCCATCTGGAGATCACGGCGGGCAAGATGGACCCGTTCGGCTTCTTCGACCAGAACGCGGTGGCCAACGACGAGACCCGGTTCTTCATGAACTCGGCCCTGGTCCACAACCCGCTGCTGGACGCCGGCGGCGATATCGGCGTCGACGGCCTGGGCTTCTCTCCCGGTCTGCGGATGGCCTATGTCAACGAGGCCGACAAGTCGCAGGTCTGGCGTCTGCAGGCCGGCATTTTCGAGACCGGCGACGGCGCCGCGTTCCAGAATTCCACCGACTTCCCCTTCCGCATCGTCCAGGCGGAGACCACCCAGCGCTTCTTCGGCGGCCTGGACGGCAATTACCGCGTCTACGGCTGGATGAACGACCGCGCCGCCAACTTCGACAACCGGCGGGCCAAGCATGCCGGCGTCGGCCTCAGCTTCGACCAGAAGGTGGACGATTACATCACCGTGTTCGGCCGCTACGGCTATGAGGTGAAGGGCGACCCCCGCTTCGACCAGAGCGCCAGCCTGGGCGGCGAGATCAACGGCTCGTACTGGGGCCGCGGGGCCGATGGTCTCGGCCTCGGCCTAGTGGCGTCGCACCTCTCCAAGGCCTTCCGCGACCAGTCGGCGACGCTCGACAACGACAGTGATGGCAGCCCCGATTTCGGCTACAAGGCCGTGGCCTTCGAGCAGTTGGCGGAAGTCTACTACCGCTACCGGGTGATGCCGCGCTTCGAGCTGACGCCGGACTTCCAGGTCATCCGCCATGCGGGCGGCGACCCGTCCAGCGCCGTGGCCTATGCCGTGGGATTGCGAGGCCAGCTGACCTACTAGCCATGCAACGCCCGGCGCGTCGTTCCGAAAATTTCATCTCGGCCATGCCCCGCTCCGCGCGGGGCATGGTCATGTCTCGTTGAGGACCAGCCATGAACGCCATTCCGCCCCGCCCCGCTCCGCTGGCCGCCATCGGCCACTTCCTGGCCCGCCATTCCCGGGCCATCCAGGTGGCGCAATGGCTGATGGTGGTCATCTATCTCGCCCTGGTGACCGTCCCGGCCTTCCTGCCGGTGCCCGACGATTCCAAGCATATCTGGGACGATCTGGTGCTGTTCGCCCAGTTCGCCTTCTGGGGGGTGTGGTGGCCCTTCGTCATGGTCAGCATGCTGGTGATGGGCCGTGCCTGGTGCGGCCTGTTCTGCCCCGAGGGCACCATGACCGAATGGGTCAGCCGCCACGGCCTGGGCCGCGCCATTCCCGCCTGGCTGCGCTGGAAGGGCTGGCCGTTCGTCGCCTTTGTCTGCACCACGGTCTACGGCCAGATGATCACCGTCTACGAGTATCCCAAGGCGGCGCTGCTGATCCTCGGCGCCTCGACGGTGATGGCGCTGGGTATCGGCCTGGTCTACGGGCGGGGCAAGCGGGTGTGGTGCCGTTATCTCTGCCCGGCCAGCGGGGTGTTCTCGCTGCTGTCGCGCCTCGCCCCCGTCCATTTCGGCGTCGACGCCGAGGCCTGGAAGGCGGCGCCGCGCACCCACGCGGTGAACTGCGCCACCCTGGTGGACGTGCGCGCCATGACCGGCGGCGGCTCGTGCCATATGTGCGGCCGCTGTTCCGGCCATCGCGGCGCGGTGGAGCTGCAGCCCCGCCTGCCCGGCGCCGAGATCGCCTCCCTTCCCGCCCGCGAGGTCTCGGCCTGGGACATCATCTTGCTGCTGTTCGGGGTCATGGGGGTGGCGACCGGAGCGTTCCAATGGTCGGGCTCGCCGCTGTTCATCGAGCTGAAGCAGGGGCTGGCCGCCATCCTGGTCGATCATCATCTCACCTTTCCCATGACCGAGACCCTGCCCTGGTGGCTGCTGACCAATTCCGAGGAGACCGGCGAGGCCTTCACCCTGCTGGACGGCTTCTGCATCCTCGCCTACATGGGCGGCGCCTCGCTGCTGTTCGGCGGAATCGGGCTGGCCGGGCTGGCCGCCGCCGCCCGGGTGCTGGGCCGCCCCGGCCTGCTGTGGCGGCTGGGCTATGGGCTGGTGCCGGCCGGAGCGGTCGGCCTGATCGTCGGCCTGTCGGCCATGACGCTGACCCAGCTCACCACCGAGGGCGTGTTCCTCCCCTGGGTGCCCGACGCCCGCGCCGGGCTGCTGATCGGCGGCCTGGCGTGGAGCGCGGTGCTGCTGTGGCGCTCGCTGCCCGCCGCCGCCCCGATCCGCCGCGTGGCGGCCTGGGGCCTGGGGCTGGCCGGAGCCTTCGCCCAGATCGGTATGTGGGGGGTGTTCTTCTTCGTCTGGTAGGGTATAGGATTCCTCCCCTGGGAAAGCTATGGCAGGGGGAATGGAAATGGTGCATCCGGTTGGGCTTCCCGCCTGGAAGGACCTCGAGGCGCTGGCCGCCACCACCGGCCGGCGCCCCATGCGCGAGATGTTCGCCGAGGATTCCGGCCGCTTCGAGCGCTTCTCGGCGCGGCTGGGCGACCTGCTGCTCGATTATTCCAAGAACCGCATCGACGCCGAGGTGATGGCCGCGCTGGTGCGCCTGGCCGGGCAGGCGGGGCTGGCCGAGGCCCGCGAGGCCATGTTCGCCGGCGCCAGGATCAATGCCACCGAGCACCGCGCCGTGCTGCACACCGCCCTCAGGAACCGTTCGGGCCGCCCGGTGGTGCTGGACGGCCGCGACGTGATGCCCGACGTGCGCGCCGCGCTCGACCGCATGAGGACGTTCGCCGGGCGGGTGCGCTCCGGCGAGTGGCGGGGGGCCACCGGCCGGCCCATCCGCAGCGTGGTCAATATCGGCATCGGCGGCTCGGACCTGGGGCCGGTGATGGTCACCGAGGCGCTGAAGCCCTATCAGAAGGACGATCTTCAGGTCCGTTTCATCTCCAACGTGGACGGCAGCCACGCCGCCGAGGTGCTGAAGCTCTGCGATCCCGAGACCACCCTGTTCATCGTGGCGTCCAAGACCTTCACCACCCAGGAGACCATCGCCAACGCCCGCACCTGCCGGGCCTGGCTGGTGGAGAAGCTGGGCGACGACGCCATCGCCGCCCATTTCGTGGCGCTGTCCACCAATACCAGGGCGGTGGCCGAGTTCGGCATCGACACCGCCAACATGTTCGAGTTCTGGGACTGGGTGGGCGGCCGCTATTCCCTGTGGTCGGCCATCGGCCTGTCCATCGCCGTGGCGGTGGGCTTCGAGCATTTCGAGCGCCTGCTGGACGGCGGCCATGCCATGGACGAGCATTTCCGCACCGCGCCTCCGGAGGCCAACCTGCCGGTCATCCTGGCGCTGATCGGCATCTGGAACGCCAACTTCCTCGGCGCGGAATCCTATGCCGTGCTGCCCTACGACCAGTACCTGCACCGCCTGCCCGCCTATCTCCAGCAACTGGACATGGAAAGCAACGGCAAGGGCACCGCCACCGACGGCGCCACGGTGGCCTGGGGCACCGGCCCCATCGTGTTCGGCGAGCCGGGCACCAACGGCCAGCACGCCTTCTACCAGTTGATCCACCAGGGAACCCGCCTGATCCCCTGCGACTTCCTGGCCGCCGCCCATACCCATAATCCCCTGGGCGAGCACCATCTGATGCTGCTGTCCAACGTGCTGGCCCAGGCCGAGGCGCTGATGAGGGGCAAGACCGAGGCCGAGGCCCGCGCCGAACTGGCCAAGGCCGGCATGGACGAGGCGGAGATCGCCCGTCAGGTGCCGCACCGGGTATTCCCCGGCAACCGCCCCAGCAACACCTTGCTTTATCCCCGACTGGACCCGTTCACCCTGGGCATGCTGATCGCCCTTTACGAACACAAGGTGTTCGTCCAGGGGGTGATCTGGGACGTCCACAGCTTCGACCAGTGGGGGGTGGAGCTGGGCAAGATGCTGGCCAAGGCCATCCTGCCGGAGCTTTCCCCCGGCAATACAATCGGCGGCCACGATTGCTCGACCGCCGGGTTGATCAAAGCTGTACGGAGTATGCGGCAATAACCGCCAACTAATGGCCGGCCACTGGTCTTACCAGGGATCTTCCGGTATTTCGGCTGGCATCGGCCCATGTGAACCTGTATATGCTGGTCGAACTTTCAGGTTGATGGCCCGGGGAAGGGGCAAACCGGGATGGGCAGCATGGTAAGGCCGGAAACGCCCGCCGAAAGGCGGCGCAAGGGCCCCCGCTTCGGCGGCAATTTCATGACGGTGCTGGAAGTGTCGCGCGATCTCGTCTGCCTGTGCGCCGACGGGGTGGTGCTGGACGTCAACAGCGCCGGGGCCGCCATGCTGGGCGCCGAGCAGGCCGACCAACTGGTGGGCCGCGCCTTCCGCGATCTGGTGGGCGGCGATTACGCCGGAGTGATCGACGACCTGCTGCACCTCAAGGAGATCGAGGGCTCGGCCTTCCCCATCAAGCTTCTCCACCTGGACGGCGGCACCTTCGAGGCCGAGCTGCAGATTCACCCCGCCCGCGAACTGGGTCCCGCCCACGCGGTGGTCACGGCGCGCGACATTTCCCATCAGGGCCGCCTGGCCCGCACGGCGCGCTACAGCGAGGACCGCTTCCAGACCCTGGTCGAGCGCTCCATGCATCTGGTGCTGCTCTGCCATGGCGGACGCATCGGCTACATCAACGGAACCGGCGTCCGGGTGCTGGGCGGCAGCGATGCCAGCCAGTTCGTCGGCATGCCGGTCTCGGAGATCTTCGCCGGCGAATACCGCGAGATCGTCGCCGCCGATCTGGCCGCCCTGCTGGACGAGGGCGGCATCATGCCGGTGCGCCTCGCCCGCCTGGACGGCGCGGCCTTCGACGCCCAGATCAAGGCCACCCCGCTGCCGTCGCGCGGCGCCACGCCGGAATACATGGTCGAGGCCCGCGACATCACCGCCCATATCCGGGCGGTGGCGGCGCTCCGCCACATGAACGACACCCTGGAGCAGAAGGTGGTGGCCCGCACCCACGAACTGGCCGAGGAGCGCTCGCGCGCCGTCGAGGCCCACGCCTTCGTGGAAAGCCTGCTGGAGGCGGTGCCCAATCCCCTGTGGTGGAAGGACACCGACGGCCGCTATCTCGGCTATAACGGCGCCTTCCGCGAACTGCACGGCATCGGGGCCGGCGACTGGATCGGCCGGACCATGGACGCCACGGTCAATTCCACCTTCGCCACCGTCTCGGGCCAGGCCGACATCGAGGCCCTGGCCGGCAGGGGACGCGTCCAGTTCGAGGCCCGCCTGGAGGTGGCCGCCGACCAGGCCCTGGACGTGGTGGTCAACAAGACCGTGTGGCGTGGCCGCGACGAGCGGCCGGCCGGGGTGATCGGCGTGATGCTCGACATCACCGAACGCAAGCGCATGGAAGCCGAGCTGCGCCGGCTGGCCACCACCGACGTGCTGACCGGCACCTTCAACCGCCGCCATTTCATGGAGATGGCCGGGGCCGAGGTGGACCGGGCCCGGCGCCACGCCCGCCCGCTGGTGGCGCTGATGCTCGACATCGACCACTTCAAGCGTATCAACGACACCTACGGCCATCCGGTGGGCGACGTGGCCATCAAGGCGCTGGCCGATGTCTGCGCCCAGGTCATCCGTCACGAGGACGTGCTGGGCCGTCTGGGCGGCGAGGAATTCGCCATCGCCCTGACCGAGACCGACCTGGACGGCGCCCTGCTGGTGGCCGAGCGCCTGCGCCAGGCGGTGGCCGCCCTGCGCATTGCCGTCGAGCAAGGCCCCGACGGCCCCGACGTGGTCACCTTCACCGTCAGCATCGGCGTCGCCGAGCGGCTGGAGGCCGACATGGCCATCGACCCCATGCTGTCGCGCGCCGACATGGCGCTCTACGCCGCCAAGCGCTCGGGCCGCAACAGGGTGGCGGTGGGGTAACAGGGCCGTTAAACTCCCGCCCATGTCCATCCGCCTCCTTCCCCCCACCCTGGTCAACCAGATCGCCGCCGGCGAGGTGGTCGAGCGTCCCGCCTCCGCCGTCAAGGAACTGGTGGAGAATTCCATCGACGCCGGCGCCAGCCGCATCGACGTGGTGCTGGCCGAGGGCGGCCAGTCGCTGATCGCGGTCAGTGACGACGGAAGCGGCATGGGGCCGGACGAGATGATGCTGGCCGTCGAGCGCCACGCCACCTCCAAGCTGCCCGACGACGATCTGGTGCGCATCCGCTTCCTGGGCTTTCGCGGCGAGGCGCTGCCCTCCATCGGCTCGGTGGCGCGCCTGACGCTGACCAGCCGGCCCAAGGGTGCCGAATCCGCCTGGAGCCTGTCCGTCGAAGGCGGCGCCAAGGGCCGCCCCGTCCCCGCCGCCCATCCGCCGGGCACCCGCATCGAGGTGCGCGACCTGTTCTATGCCACCCCGGCGCGGCTCAAATTCCTCAAGGCGGCGCGCACCGAACTGACCCACGCCGCCGACGTGATCGAGCGTCTCGGCATGGCCCACCCCGACATCGCCTTCTCCCTGTCCGACGGCGGGCGCAAGGTGCTGGACCTGGCGGCCAAGCGGGGAGAGCCCGGTGCCGCGCTGCTGTCGCGCATCGCCCAGGTGGTGGGGCGCGAGTTCGAGCCCAACGCCCTGGCCCTCGACGCCGAGCGCGACGGGGTGCGACTCACCGGCTGGGCCGGGCTGCCCACCTACAACCGCGCCACCTCGGCGGCCCAGTACCTGTTCGTCAACGGCCGGCCGGTCAAGGACCGGCTGGTGATCGGCGCGGTGCGGGGCGCCTATCAGGACGTGCTGGCCCGCGACCGCCATCCGGTGGTGGCGCTGTTCCTCGACCTCGACCCCGATCAGGTGGACGTCAACGTCCATCCCGCCAAGGCCGAGGTGCGCTTCCGCGATTCCGGGCTGGTGCGCGGCCTGATCGTCGGCGCCATCCGCCACGCCCTGGCCGGAGCCGGCCACCGGGCCAGCTCCACCCTCACCGGGGTGGCGCTGGGGGCCTTGGGGAATGCGTCCACGCCGTCCTTCGGCCATTACGCGCCGGCCCGCCCGTCCCTGCCGCTGGTCCGCGTCGGTATTCAGGCCCAGGCCCCCTTCGGGCTGGCCGAGGCGCAGGACCGTCCGGACCTGGGCCTCGATCTGCCGCCCGCCGCCCCCGCCCCCCAGGCGGACGAGGCCTCGGTCCCGGCCGCCGACTACCCCCTGGGCGCCGCCAAGGCCCAGTTGCACGACACCTATATCGTCGCCGAGACCGCCGACGGGCTGGTGATCGTCGACCAGCATGCCGCCCACGAGCGTCTGGTGTTCGAGCGCCTGAAGCTGGGTCTGGCCGACGGCCGGGTGGCCCGCCAGGGCCTGCTGCTGCCCGAGGTGGTCGACCTGGGCGAAGCCGGCGCCGCCCGCGTCGCCGAACGGSYCGRSGACCTGTCCCGCCTGGGTCTGGTGGTCGAGCCGTTCGGCCCCGGCGCCGTGGTGGTGCGCGAAGTCCCCGCCTTGCTGGGTGACGGCGACGTCCAGGGACTGGTGCGCGATCTGGCCGATGAATTGGCCGAATGGGGCGCCGCCACGGCGCTCGAGGAGCGGCTGCTGCACATCTGCGCCACCATGGCCTGCCACGGCTCGGTGCGGGCGGGGCGCCGCCTGACCGTCCCGGAGATGAACGCCCTGCTGCGCCGCATGGAGGCCACGCCCCTGTCCGGCCAGTGCAACCACGGGCGGCCCACCCACGTTTCCCTCAGCCTCGCCGACATCGAAAAGCTGTTCGGACGGCGATAATTCGCCGCTCCAACCCTGCTTGACCGCCGTCAATTACCATAGCTGGTTAGTCAGGTACTCTGGCCTCAGTTGCTTGAAGCGAAGGAATACCGCCATGAGAAAGACCGACAGTTTCCGTAAACATCACGATGATCTCCGGGGAATCGTCGGCCGGCTCGAACCCATGCTCGACCCCAAGCGGATCGCCGAAGATCCGGCGACGGTGTCCAAGGTGGTGCTCGACCTGTTCGGCAAGTTCTCCATCCATCTGGCCATCGAGGACAACACGCTGTACCCCAAATGCGCCGCCCATGCCGACGCGGCGCTGCGGCGCACCGCCGCCGAGTTCCAGGCGGAGATGGGCAACCTGTCGCAGCGCTTCGATGCCTACAAGAAGGCGTGGGCCGGCCCGCTGGCCATCGGCCGCGACCCCGCCGGCTTCGTGACGGCGACGCGGGAGATCCTGAGCCTGTTCAAGGCGCGGGTGGGACGCGAGGAAAACCGCCTGTACGACCTGTTCGACAAGGCGGCGTGATGAAGGGCGGCCATCCGCCGCGGGATATCCGGCCTGCGCTGAGTGAAACTCATCGCAGGCCGGATAGGCCCAAGGGGCCGCGCGGCTTATGCCGCGGAAGGCAAGGGCGTACAGCGCCCGCGCGGCCGCATGAGGGCGCTGCGGCGATCGGTTTCGATCACCGCAGATTGATGTAGGGAGTCATCACTCCCCGTAGCGGATTTCCACCACCTCGATCATTTCGATGCCGGAAGGGGTCCGCACCGGCACGGAATCGCCCTCGAACGCCTTCAGCAGCGCCCGAGCCACCGGCGAGATCCAACTGATCAAGCCCCTCTCCATATCGGCCTCGTCGATGCCGACGATGGTGATGGTGATTTCCTCGTCGCGGGGACTGGCATAGGTGACGGTGGCGCCGAAGAACACCTGATCGCGCTTCTTCTGCTGGTCGGGATCGACCACATGGGCGGATTCGATCCGCTTGGTGAGGAAACGGATGCGGCGGTCGATCTCGCGCAGGCGCTTCTTGCCATAGAGATAGTCGCCATTCTCCGAGCGGTCGCCGTTGCCCGCCGCCCACGACACCACCTCGACCACCTTGGGCCGCTCCACCTTGAGCAGGTGGGACAGCTCGGCCTTCAGCGCCGCGAAGCCCTGGGGCCGCATGTAGTTCTTGGAGCCCGGCGGCAGACCCTTGGGGGTATCCTCCAGCTCGTCGTCACCATCGCTTTCCTTGGTGAAGGCCTTGCTCATGCCTTGGCTCCCTTCCTGGCATTGGGGTCCAGCGGCCAGCGCGGACGCGGCGCGAAGGCGAGGTCGTCGCTCTGGCCCAGGCGCAGCCGCTCGATCCCCGCCCAGGCGATCATGGCGGCGTTGTCGGTGCACAGCCTCAGCGACGGAGCCAGGAATTCCAGGCCCGTTTCGGCTCCGATCCGAACCAGGGTCTGGCGCAGCGCCGTGTTGGCGGCGACGCCGCCGGCCACCACCAGATGCCGGACCTGGGGCCAGCGGGCCTTCATCTCGCGCACGCCGCGCCGCACCCGATCACCCATGGCATCGGCCACCGCGTCCTGGAAGGCGCGGGCCACGTCGGCCTGATCGCGCCCGGACAGCGGCTGGGGCAGGCTTTCGATCAGCAGGCGGGCGGCGTTTTTCAGGCCCGAGAAGCTGAAATCGCAGCCGGGCTTGCCCTTCATGGGCCGGGGCAGGGTAAAGCGGGCGGAATCGCCCATTTCCGCCGCCTTTTCCACCGCCGGACCGCCGGGATAGCCCAGGCCGGCCATCTTGGCCACCTTGTCGAAGGCCTCGCCCGCCGCGTCGTCGATGGTGGTGCCCAGACGGGTATACTTGCCCACCCCCTCGACGGCCAGCAGTTGGCAATGCCCGCCCGAGGCCAGCAGCAGCAGATAGGGAAATCCGATATGGTGGGTCAGGCGCGGGGTGAGCGCGTGGCCTTCCAGGTGGTTGATCGCCAGGAACGGCTTGCCCGACGCCAGGGCGATGGCCTTGCCGGTCATCACGCCGACGATCACCCCGCCGATCAGGCCGGGACCGCCGGTGGCCGCCACCGCGTCGAGATCCTTGAAGTCCACCCCGGCCCGGCGCATGGCCTCGGCCACCAGCCGGTCCATGTGGGCGAGATGGGCCCGCGCGGCGATTTCCGGCACCACGCCGCCGAACGGGCGGTGCTCGTCCAGTTGCGACGAGCACCACCTCGCCGAGGATTTCCCGCTCGCCGTTGACCACGGCGGCGGCGGTTTCATCGCACGAGCTTTCGATACCCAGAACAAGCAAGATGGAAATCCCTTTGCACAGCGGCGCCCGACTTACTACAACAACCGGACCATGACCGCAAAACTTCCCATCCTCCGCATCGGTACGCGCGGCTCGCCGCTGGCCCTGGCCCAGACCCACGAGACCCGCGACCGCCTCGCCGCCGCCTGGGCACCCCTGGCCGCCGACGGCGCCATCGACATCGAGGTCATCAAGACCACCGGTGACCTGGTTCAGGACCGCCCGCTGGCCGAAATCGGCGGCAAGGGCCTGTTCACCAAGGAGCTGGACGAGGCCATGCTGTCGGGGCGCATCCATCTGGCCGTCCATTCCATGAAGGACGTGCCGACCCAATTGCCCGACGGCATCGTGCTGCCCTGCATCCTGCCGCGCGAGGACGTGCGCGACGCCTTCCTCAGCCTCAAGGTCGCATCCCTGGCCGAACTGCCCCAGGGCGCCGTGGTGGGCACCTCGTCCCTGCGGCGCGGCGCCCAGATCCTGCATCGGCGTCCTGATCTGAAGGTGGTGAACTTCCGCGGCAACGTCCAGACCCGCCTGCGCAAGCTGGAAGAGGGCGTGGTCGACGCCACCATGCTGGCCATGGCCGGATTGCGGCGCCTGGGCCTGGCCCAGCACGCCACCTCGGCGCTGTCCGAGGACGACATGTTGCCCGCCGTGGCGCAGGGAGCCATCGGCATCACCTGCCGCGCCGACGATCGCGCCGCGCTGGATTATCTGGCGGCGCTGAACTGCCCGGATTCCTTTGTCCGCGTCGCGGCCGAGCGGGCCTTCCTGACCCGCCTGGACGGCTCGTGCCGGACCCCCATCGCCGCCTTGGCCGAGCTGGACGGCGACAGGCTGTCGTTCCGCGGCCTGATCGTCAGCCCCGACGGCACCAAGGTCCACGCCACCGCGCGCACCGGCACCCGCGCCGACGCCGAGGCCATGGGCAAGGATGCCGCCGAGGAACTGATCAAGACGGCGGGGCCGGGCTTCTTCGACCTGATCAAGAGTCACTGAGCCGTGGCGGTCCCCACCCCACCACGCGCGCCCGGCGCCGGGGTTGGCGGGGCGGCCGGTGCCGGAGCGCGAAAATTGAGAGCCCTGGTGACCCGCCCCAAGGAGGATTCCGAAGGCGTGGCCCGCGTGCTGGCCGAACGCGGCCTCGACGTGATGGTCGAGCCGCTGCTCGACATCGAACCGGTGGCCGGCGCCATCATCGACACCGATGGCGCCCAGGGCATATTGGTGACCAGCGCCAACGGCATCCGCGCCCTGGCCCGCCTGCATCCGGGCCGTGACCTGCCCATCTGGGCGGTGGGCGACGCCTCGGGCCGCGCCGCGCGCGAAATGGGCTTTTCACGGGTGGAATGCGCCGGCGGCGACGTGGACAGTCTGGCCGCGCTGGTCGAATCCCGTGTCGACCCCAAGGCCGGGGCGCTGCTGCACGCCGCCGGCTCGGTGACGGCCGGCGATCTGTCGGGATGGTTGTCGGCGAAGGGATTCGAGGTGCGCCGCCGGGTCCTGTACCGGGCGGTGACGGCGACCCGGCTTTCAGCCTCGCTGTGCGATACCCTGCGGACCGGGGGCCTGCATCTCGCCCTGTTTTTCTCTCCCCGCACCGCCCGGACCTTTGCTACCCTGGCGATCGAAGCGGGGGTGCGGGATACGCTCGGCACCATCGCCGCCTACGGTCTGTCGGCCAATGTTTCGGCCGAGCTGTCCCCCCTGCCCTGGCGGGTGCTGCGACAGGCGGCCGAACCTAGCCAGGCCGCCTTGCTGGCCGCCATCGACGACGATCTCAACCGGGGATTCAGCCCATGACGTCAGAGCCCGCTTCCGAGCCCACCGCCCCCGTGGAGGTGCCGCCCCAGGGAGCCCCGAACAAGTCGTCGGCCCCCCTGATCGCCGTGCTGGCGGTCCTCGCCCTGGGCGGCGCGGCCGCCGTCAGCTTTCCCATGTGGCGCGGCCATATGGGCATGCCCGGACCGGCGGGCATGGACTCCTTCGAGGTGGAGAACCTGCGGGCCGAGCTGTCGGCCGCCACCAATCGTATCGCCCAATTGGAAGCGCGCCCCGCCGCCGCTCCGGGGGCGATGGACAACGCCCGCCTCGACCGGCTGGAGGAGGCGCTCAAGACGGCCCAGGGTCACGCCGCCGGCCCGGCCGGTGAAATCGATTCACTTGCGAAACAGGTTGCCGACCTCAAGCGCAACTCCGCCGAGGCCAGACGCCGTCCTGCGTCTGGCCGAGCGTCTGGAGCTGATGGATCTCGCCATTCGGGAGCTTCAGGCCCGGCGCTCGTCGGCCGCCGCCCTGCTGCTGGCCGCCGGCCAGTTGCGCGAGGCGGTGGCGGCCGAGCGCCGGCCCTTCGACGCCGAATGGCGCGCCGCCCGCGTGCTGGCGGGCGAGGATGCCGAAAGCCTCGCCCTGCTCGACGGACTGAAGGAACAGGCCGCCGCCGGTATCGCCACCCGCGCCGCCCTGGTGCAGCGCTTCGACGCCCTGGCCCCGGCGCTGATCCGCGCCGAAATCCTGCCCGAGGGTGACGGCTGGTGGCGGCATGCCGCCGACCGCCTGCTGTCGCTGATCACCATCCGCCGCGAGGACGGCGCCACCATCGGCCAGAACGCCGCCGCGATCATCGGCCGCGCCCAGGCGGCGCTGACGCGGGGTGATTTCGCCGCCGCCCTGACCGAGCTGGAATTCCTGAGTCCCGGCCCGGCCGAGGCCGCCCGGCCCTGGATCGCCGAAGCCAAGGCGCGCCAAGGCGCCGACAAGGCCCTGTCGCAACTGACCGCCCAGGCGGTGGCCCTGGCCGGAGCGAAGCCATGAGGCGGCTGCTCGCCTTCCTGATCCTTACCGGAGTGGTGGTGGCTGGCGCCGTCTGGCTGGCCGACCGTCCGGGCGAGGTCACCATCCACTGGCTGGGCTGGCGGGTAGACACCACCGTACCGGTGCTGCTGGCCGCCCTGGTGCTGCTGTTGGTGGCGCTGTCGGTGCTGAACCGACTGGTGCGCACCGTGTTCGGCGCCCCCGGCCGCTGGTTCGAATCGCGCCGCCTCGGCCGTCAGCGCAAGGGCTATACCGCCCTGGCCGACGGGCTGGCGGCGGCGGCTTCGGGCGACACCCTGCGCGCCGGCAAGCTGGCCCGCAAGGCCGACAGGCTGCTGCGGAACCCGGCGGTCACCGGGCTGCTGACCGCCCAGGCCGCCCAGCTCAGCGGTGACGATGACCAGTTGCGCGACCGCTACCAGACCATGACCGAGCGCAAGGAAACCGCCTTCCTCGGCCACAAGGGACTGGCCGATCTGGCGCTGAAGGCGGGCGATTGCGATACCGCACGGGTCGAGGCGGGCAAGGCCTTCCTGCTGCAGCCCGGCGCCGAGGGTCTGGCCGGCATGCTGCTCGACCTGCAGGTGGGGGCCGGTGCCTGGGCGGAAGCCGAACAGGTGCTGCGCACCGCGCGGCGCCGCGACGCCTTGCCCGCCGCCGAACTGGCCCGCCGCCGCGCCCTGGTCCTGCTGGGCCGCGCCGAGGAGGCGCTGGGGGCCGGCAACGAGGCGCAGGCCCTGGACTGGGCCTTGGATGCCCGCGACGCCGATCCGCTGTTCGTTCCCGCCGTTTCCCTGGCCGCCGGGCTGTATCGCCGGCGCGGCAAGGAACGCAAGGCGGCGTCCCTGCTGAAGGCCTGCGCTTCAAGGCCGCCCCCCATCCGCTGCTGATCGCCGGCTGGCTGGCCCTGGGCGAGGGCGAGAGCGCGCTGGAGCGGGTGAAAAGGGTGCAGGAGCTGGTCCAGGCCAATCCCGCCTCGCCCGACGGCCACGTGGCCCTGGCCGAGGCGTCCCTGGCCGCCCAATTGTGGGGGCAGGCCCGCACCCATTTGCAGAAGGCCCTGGAACAGCGGCCGACCCGCGCCGTCTTCCAGTTGCTGGCCCGCGTCGAGCGCGAGGAGCGCAAGGACGAGGCCGCCGCCAATGTCTGGCTGATGAGGGCCGGAACCGATTCGATTCCGGAACCGTCCTGGACCTGCGGGGGCTGCGGCCATCATACCCCCGACTTCGCCGTATGCTGCCCGGCCTGCGGCGCCCCCGGCCGCCTGGAGTGGACATGACCCGATACGCCGTAACCCTGGCCGCCCTGGCGGCCCTTTGCGCCTCTCCCGCCCTGGCCGCCGACGGCAAGGCGCTGTTCGCCGCCAAGGGCTGCGTCGCCTGCCACGGCGAAGCGGGCGCCAAGCCCATCGCCGGCTCTCCCAACATCGCCGGACAGAACGCCGTCTACCTGCTGCGCCAGATGACCGAGATCGCCGACGGCACCCGTTCCTCGGCTCCGGTCAAGGTGATGAAGCCGGTGATCGACAAGACCACCCCCGACGAGCGCAAGGTGCTGGCCGAGTGGCTGGCGACGCAAAGGCCCGCCGAGGCCCAGCCGGGCGACAAGGCCAAGGCCGAGCAGGGCGCCGAGCTGTTCGACGAGAACGGCTGCATCGGCTGCCACGGCGCCGACGGCCTGAAGCCGCTGGCCGACTATCCGTTCCTCGCCGGGCAGCGCAAGGACTACCTGATGGTCCAGATCAAGGCCATCCGCGACGAGATCCGCTCGACGCGGCGCACCCGCATGATGACCGCCAACGTGCGCAAGTTCTCCGAGGCCCAGGTCGAGCAGGTGGCCGAGTTTCTTTCGCAGACGAAACGGAAATAGGCGGCCGGGATGAACTCACTTCCTCCGTCCCCCCTTCCCTTGGCCACCCTGGTTCTGGGCGGCGCCCGCTCCGGCAAGTCGGCCTATGCCGAATCCCTGTTCGGCGGCCAATCCGCCCTCTACCTCGCCACCGGCCAGGCCCTGGACGGCGAGATGGCCGAGCGTATCGACCATCACCGCCGCCGCCGGGGATCGGGCTGGAGCACGCTGGAAGAGCCCCTCGATCTCGCCGACACCCTGGACAACGTCATGCGACCCGACCGGCCGGTGCTGGTGGACTGCCTGACCATGTGGCTGTCCAATCTGATGCAGGCCGGACGCGACATCGACCATTCGGTGGAGCGCCTGTGCGAGGTTCTGACCAATCCGGCCGGGCCGGTGGTGCTGGTCTCCAACGAGGTGGGCATGGGACTGGTACCCGAGACCCGCCTGGGGCGCCAGTTCCGCGACCATCAGGGCCGGGTCAACCAGCGGGTCGCCGCCATCAGCCGCCGGGTGGTGTTCGTCGCCGCCGGCCTTCCCCTGGTTCTCAAGGATATTTCCTGATGCGCAAGGTTCCTACCACCGTCATCACCGGTTTCCTGGGGGCCGGCAAGACCACCCTGGTCCGCCACCTGCTGGCCAACAACCAGGGGCGGCGCATCGCGCTGATCGTCAACGAGTTCGGCGATATCGGAGTGGATGGCGAACTGCTGGCCGCCTGCGGCGTGGCGGGCTGTGCCGAGGAGGACATCGTCGAACTGGCCAACGGCTGCCTGTGCTGCACCGTGGCCGACGAGTTCCTGCCCACCATGCAGGCCCTGCTGGACCGCCCCAACCCGCCCGACCACATCGTCATCGAGACCTCGGGCCTGGCGCTGCCCAAGCCGCTGGTCAAGGCCTTCCACTGGCCGGAAATCCGCTCGAGGGTCACCGTGGACGGCGTGGTGGCGGTGGTCGACGCCCCGGCGGCGGCCGCCGGCCGCTTCGCCTCGACGCCGGAGGAGATGGCGCGGCCCGACCACGACAATCCGCTGGAGGAGGTGTTCGAGGACCAGCTGGCCTGCGCCGACCTGATCCTCCTCAACAAATCCGATCTGATGGAGGCCGCCGCCCTGGCGGTCCTGCAAGGCGACATCGAGGCGCGGCTGCGCCCCGGCGTCAAGACCCAGCCCACCCGCATGTCGGCCATCGATCCGGTGGTGGTGCTGGGCCTGTCGGCCGCCGCCGAGGAGGACCTGGCCGCCCGCCCGTCCCACCATGACGCCGAGGACGGCCACGATCACGACGACTTCGAAAGCTTCGCCGTCCGCCTGCCGGTGGTCGACGATCCGGCCATCATCGAGGCCCGCGCCGTGGCCGCCATCGCCGCCCACGACATCCTGCGCCTCAAGGGCTTCCTGGCGATCACCGGCAAGCCGGCCCGCCACGTCATCCAGGCGGTCGGTACGAGAGTGGAACGATATTTCGACCGCCCGTGGAAGGCCGACGAGGAGCGCGTCGGCACCCTGGTGGTGATCGGCCGCACCGGCCTCGACCGCACGGCCATCGAGGCGATACTCCGTGGCTGACAATCCGGCGGGTTTGACATGTCTCTCCGGCACAAGGCCTTCCTCAGGCACGGATTGACACGGATGCCGGCATTGCCGGCCACGGATGATGGTGTGGACGGCCCCTGCTCACCGGCATCGAAGTGCCCTAACGTGGTCGTTTCTGAGACGCCACAAAGAGGGGGCCGCCCATGAGCGAGATTATCAGGATTGCGATCGACCTGTCGAAGGGCGCGTTTGCGCTGCACGGGGTGAATGCGGATGAAGAAGCGATTTTGTGCCGTCAGTTGAAGCGCGGCCAGGTTCTCGGCTTTTTCACCAAGCTGTCGCCGTGCCTGGTGGGGATGGAGGCGTGCGCCTCGGCCCATTACTGGGCGCGGGAGATCGGGGCGCTGGGCCACGAGGTGGTGCTGGTCCCGCCGGCCTATGTGAAGCCGTACGTCAAGCGCGGCCGCAAGAACGACGCCAATGACGCCGCTGCCATTTGCGAAGCGATGGCGCGGCGCTCTGTCCCCCGGGTGCCGGTCAAGACGCCCGAGCAGCAGGCGGTGCTGATGCTTCATCGTGCCCGCAAGATGCTGGTGGGCCAGCGTACCATGCTCGCCAATGCGGTGCGGGCGCATCTGGCCGAGTTCGGCATCGTCGCGCCGTGCGGCGACAAAGCGCTCGACGGCCTGATCGCTCTTGCCGTGGATGCCGGCGATCTGGCTTTGCCGCAATTGGCGCGCGAGGCGCTGGGCATGCTGGCGGCACAGTTGCGCGATGCCGAGGCCAAGATCGATGCGCTCGAGCACGAAGTCCTGGCGGCTCAGCGCGCCGACGAGGCCTGTCGACGTCTGACGAGCATCCCGTCCATCGGTCCGGTCACCGCCAGCGCCATCGCCGCCACCATGGGCGACCCTCATCGCTTCAAGACCGGCCGCGACTTCGCCGCCTGGCTCGGCCTGGTGCCGTCGCAGCACTCGACCGGAGGCAAGACCGCCCTTGGCCCCATCACCAAGGCCGGCGACCGCTATCTCCGCTCCTTGCTCGTCGTCTGTGCCACCGGCATGTTGCGCCACCGAACCGAAAGCCCGTGGATCAAGGCGCTGCTGGAACGCATGCCGGCACGCAAGGCTACCGTCGCCATCGCCAACAAGCTGGCCCGGATCGCCTGGGCTATTCTCGCCCATGGCGGCACATATCACAGGCAAGCCGGATTGGCCGCCTGAACCAAAGTCCAACCACGGCACTTCGATTGCGAGGGCGATGAAAGCGTGATGGCGACCGGTCAGACCCACGAGCCGAAAAACCCTGTTCGTGTCCCGGCCGGTCGAGGCCGTACGGATGATTTGGGAGCGGTTCGCGGATCACATCATGGCCAGCGGCAAGGTGTGCCGCGCAAACAGGCCGGACACATGACTGCCCCAGACCGGCGGACACTGCGCCTAATTTTCCTTGCAACGCAGGGGCCGTCCACACATGATCACGGAGAATAAAAGTTCTCTCTCCGTGTCCATCCGCGAGCGGTGCCAGGCGCCGCATCCGTGTCCTCCGCGCCTTGCGACTCCGTTCCGACCGTGTCGGATCAAATCGGATGCCAGTGCCTCGGGGTGACGGGTCTGTCTACCCCTGGCGCATATTGGTGAGGAAGCCTCCCACCTCCGAACGCAGGTGCCCCGCTTCCTCCACCAGTTCGTCGGCGGCCTTGAACATGCCCGACGCCATCTCGCCGGTGGCGCTGGCCGCCTTGGACACGTCGGCGATGTTGCGGGTGATCTCGGCGTTGCCCGAGGCGGCTTCCTGCACCGAGCGCACGATCTCGTCGGTGGCGGCGCTCTGTTCCTCCACCGCCGCCGCGATGGACGATACCACCTCGTTGACCCGGTCGATGGTCTGGCCGACATTGCGGATGGTATCCACCGCCTCCTTGGAAATGGACTGGATGCCGGCGATCTGCTGGGCGATCTCGTCGGTGGCCCGTGCCGTCTGGTTGGCCAGGGTCTTGACCTCGCTGGCCACCACGGCGAAGCCCTTGCCCGCCTCGCCGGCGCGCGCCGCCTCGATGGTGGCGTTCAAGGCCAGCAGATTGGTCTGGCCGGCGATGTCGTTGATCAACTGCACCACCTCGCCGATGCGCCGCGCCGCCTCGGCCAACCCGTCCATGGTGCCGTTGGCGACGTGGATGCCGCTGACCGCCTCCGAGGTGATGGAGGCGGTCTCGGTGACCTGACGGCTGATTTCCTGCACCGAGGAGCCCAGTTGCTCGGCGGCGCTGGCTACGGTGGCGACGTTGGCGGCCGAGTGCTCGGCGGCGCTGGCGACGGCCGCGCCCTGGGAACTGGTCTGTTCGGCGGTGGCCTGCAGCGAGTTGGACAAGCTGTGCACCCGGTCGATGGAGGAACTGACCGTCGCCATGATCTTCTCCATGGCGCCGTTGAAATCCCCGATCATGCCTTCGCGCCGGGCCAGCAACTCGGCCTGCTGCTCGCGCTGGCGGCGCTGCTGGGCCTCCAGTTCCGCCGTCCGCTTCATGCCATCGCGGAACACCGCCACGGCGCGGGCCATCTCGCCCACCTCGTCCTTGCCGTCCTGGGAGGGAATCTCCACGTCGGTGCTGCCCTCGGCCAGGCGGCCCATCACTCCGGTCAGCTGGGTCACCGGCCGGGCGGTGAGCCGCGCCATGACCAGGGTGACCACGACGCCGACCCCCAGGAATATGGCCAGCACCATGAAATACTGGGTCTCGGTGCGGTCGGAGGTGGCCTTGGCGTCGCGGTAATCGTCGGCGGCGGTGGTTGCCGCCTTCTCGGTCAGCTCCCGCAGCTTGGCCCGGATGCCGTCATATTCCAGTTCGGTGGCACCCATCATGGACAGCGCCGTGACGTGGTCGCTCTGATACATGTCCAGCACGTCGGCGGCGGCCAGGGTGTAGTCCTTGACCTGCTTGGCGACGGCCGGGTCGGCCTTCAGGGATTCCAGCAGGGCCTTGGATTTCTCGCTTAAGGACTTGAGGTCGGCGCGCACCTGGGTATCGAGACCCTTGATACGGTCCTTGTCCTCCCTGGCCGCCTGCCAGCCCAGCAGGCGGTAGATATTGGATTCGATGGTGGCGGCCATGCCGTCCAGTTCGGCGGCGGTGCGGCTGTTGGCGAAGGACACGGTGACCATGCCTTCCATGGAGCGCTCCTGCCGATCCATGGCCACATGGAAAACGGCGCCCAGCACGACGATGCAGGCAACCAAAAGGAGTGGGGCGATGAAGAATTTTACGGTGATACGGGCGTCGGTAATGCGGGCGAGCACTGGAATCTCCCAGACAAGTAATGGCGATTACCGGTCCCAGGATGGTTCCGGCCCTACCGATTACTGCTCGCTTCCCTATACGAACGCATAATTATTTTATTTAGCCGCGTTCTGGCGCAACAAGATTGCCAAGGTGGTGGGGATCAGGTCAAGACCTTGTTGCCTCCAGCCGGAAAATCGCGGCCCGGGGGCATCATCTTCGCTGGTGATTTTTCCGGGCATGGCTATCCTGGCCCCAGGGAGAACGCCGTGGACAAGCTCGAAGAGCAGACCGTCAACCTGTCCGATGCCCGTGTTCTGGTTGTCGAGGACAACGAGATGAACCGGGTGTTCGCCTGCGCCGTGCTGGAGAGCATGGGGCTCAAGCGGGTGGAGTGCGCCCGCAATGGCCGCGAGGGCCTGGACAAGGTCGAGTCCTTCGCGCCCGACATCGTGCTGCTCGACCTGATGATGCCGGTGATGAACGGCGAGGAATTCCTGCGGGTGCTGCGGGCCGATCAGCGCTATCGCGCCCTGCCGGTCCTGGTGCTGTCGGCGGTGGAGGATCAGGCCACCCGCAACGCCCTGTTCGCCGCTGGGGCCAACGACTATATCGGCAAGCCCATCGATCGCCTGGAACTGGTGGCCCGCGTCGAGGTCCACCTGCGCAGCCATCTGGCCCTGGCCGATCTGCGCCGCTACCGCGACCGTCTGGCGGTGGATTTGAGGATGGCGCGCGGCATGCAGAACGCCCTGCTGCCCGGCACCAACCAGATGCGCGAGGCGTGGGAGCGCTATGGCCTGAACATCAACGCCGTGTTCAATCCCTCGTCCGAACTGGGGGGGGATCTGTGGGGGCTGGCGCCGGTGGACGCTCACCGCCTTGCCCTGTTCACCGTGGATTTCTCGGGCCACGGGGTGGCCGCCTCCATCAACACCTTCCGGCTGCACCTGCTGCTGCAGGATTTGGGGGGGCAGATGGGCGATCCCGGCGCCGTGCTGGAAAAGGTCAACGTCACCCTGAAGCAATTGCTGCCGCGCGGCCAGTTCGCCACCATGACCCTGGTGGTGATCGATTGCGCGGCGCGGACCCTGTCGCTCGCCAATGCCGGCGGGCCGGCGCCCATCCTGGTGGAAAAGGGCGGTGAGCCGCGCCTGGTGGGGGGCGCCGGGCTGCCGCTAGGCATCAGCCCGGTGGCCCGCTATGAAGTCGTGGTGATGCCGTTTCCGCCCGGAAGCCAGTTGTCGCTCTACAGCGACGCCCTGATCGATGCGCCCGACACCTCCGGCGAGCCCTTGGGCGAGGAATGGGTGGTCGGCCTGGTCCGCGACGTGCTGGCCGACGATCCGGCCGAGACGGTGGTCAAGGTCATGGCCGGCTTCGCCGCCCGCTCGCCGGGCGAATTCGCCGACGACGTGACCTGGGTTCAGGTGGTGGGCTGAGCCGCATCGTCGGCGGGCAGGCAAAAGCGCATGGTGATGCGCCGGCCGCCATTGGTGAACGACACCCGCTGGCACAGGGCGCGGATCTGGCCGATGCCGCGCCCGGAACAGGCTTTCGGCTCCACGGGAAGCGAAATGGCCGGGGGCTTGAAGCCCCGCCCGCGATCCTCGACCCGAATGATCATGTGGGTGTGGTTCCAGTCGACGGCGACGGTCACCGGCCGGCGGCCGAAGCGCGGATCGGCGAGGCGGCGCTGCATGGCCTGGGTGAAGGCGGCCAAGCCGTCGCGGCTGCTGCGCAGGCGGCCGTCCAGGCAAAGGTTGCCGTGCATGACGGCGTTGCTCACCGCCTCCTGCAGGGCCAGGCGGATGTCGATGCCGATGGAATCCAGGCGCGGCAGGCGCTGGATCAGGGCCTCGACCACCATGCCGACGATGTCGTGGTGGACGGTGGCGACGGTGGAGGCCCGGACCAGGAGCCGGGCCGGCAGCCGGTCCAGACCGTGGTCGGGAGAGGCGCAATCCAGATCGATGGCCCAGGCGGCCGGCGGGCAGAGAATATCGCCGACGTCGGCCGTGCCGGCCCCTTCGAACAGGACCAGGGTGCGTCCATGCTCGTCGGTGCGCAGCGGCAGCAGGCCGGCGGCGGCAAGCCGTCCGAACCGTCCCAGGCCGCGTTTATCGGCGGCCCGGTTGATGATGGCGGGGGGTGGAGTCGATCGTTTCACTTGAACTCGAAAAGCGTCTTGAAGGCGGCACGGTCCAGAGCCGCCGCCACCGGCCCCATGGCGCCCTGAACCGAAACCTTGAGGTTACGGGTCTGCGACACGTCGTAGATGTGCACGAACAGGCTCATGCCGGTGGAATCGATAAAGCTCAGGTCTCCCAGGCGGATATCCAGGCTGCTCAGTGTTCCCGCGGCTTCCAGTTCGGCCAGGATTTTCGGAAAGAGGGGGGCCTCGGCAAACGTCAGGGACCCGCCCAGGCTCAGCTGGGCGGTATTTCCATTGGTCTTGAGCGCGTATTTCATGTGGCTTCTCTCGATTTCCCGTGCCCTGACCCAAACCGAAGGTACAATCCGCGTACCTTCTGTTTGGTGTATCAGCGCACTGTTTTCAATGCCTTATTGATTCATTCACCTTTCGGACGGGGACTCTTCCGAAAGGATGGAACCATTAGGATGCCCGGATACTGGTCAGGAACGTATCCACCCGATTACGAAGGGTGTTGGCACGTTCCGCGACATTCTTGGCCGTGTCGAACACCTCGTCGGCGACGCGGCCGGTCTGCTCGGCGGCCTGATTGACGCCTACGATATTCGAACTGACCTCGGCTGTCGCCTGGGCAACCTGCTGGACGTTCTCGGCGATCTCGCCGGTGGCCTGATCCTGCTGGTGGACCGCGCCGGCGATGCCCGACGAGGCCTCGCGGATGCGTTCGATCACCCCCGAAATGGAACCGATGGCCGCCACGGCGTCGCCGGTGACCTTCTGGACGGTGGCGATCTGGGTGGCGATCTCGTCGGTGGCCCGTGCCGTCTGGTTGGCCAGGGTCTTGACCTCGTTGGCCACCACGGCGAAGCCCTTGCCGGCGTCGCCGGCCCTGGCCGCCTCGATGGTGGCGTTCAGCGCGAGAAGATTGGTCTGCGCCGCGATGTCGTTGATCAGGGCGACCACCGCGCCGATCTTGCCCACGGCGTCCGCCAGGGTGTTGATCAGGGCCGTGGTACGGCCGGCCTCGGCCGAGGCGTCGCCGGCGACGTTCACCGAAAGGCTGACGCGCTGACTGATATCCTCGCCCGAAATGGCCAGTTGTTCCGCCGAGCCGGCGGCCGTCCGCATGTTGACGGCGGTTTCCTCGATGGCCGAGGCTACCGCCGTGGCCTGGGTCGACGCGCCCTGGGCGGTTTCCGACAGCACGCGCGAGGTGGATTCCAACTGCTCGGCGGTGGCGGCCATGCCCTGCAGGGCCTCGGTCACCTCCTCGTTGAATTCCTTCAGCAGGTTGTCCACCACGCGGGCCCGCCTGTCCTTGGTCCACTCCGCCTCGCGCTGTTCCGCCGCCAACTGCTCGGCGCGGATCAGGCCTTCCTTGAAGATTTCCACGGCGCGGGCCATGTCGCCCACCTCGTCCTTGCGGGCGACGGCGGGAATCTCCACGTTGAATTCCTTCTTGGACAGGCCGTCCATGACCGTGGACAGATTGACCAGCGGCCGGGTGATGCGCCGCGCCACCAGCACCGACAGGGCCAGCACCAGGACGGTCAGCAGCACGACGCCGCCGCCGAAATACAGGGCGCTGGACCAGAAGGCGGCGTCCACGTCATCCAGGTAGATGCCGGTTCCCACTACCCAGCCCCAGCCGGAATCCAGCTTGACGTAGGAGACCTTGCGCACCGGCTTGGGCGATCCCGGCTTGGGCCAGTCGTAGTAGTGGAAGTCGGCGCCCTTGGCCTTGACCAGTTCGTTCATGCGCATGAACAGCGGGTGGCCGGAAGCGTCCTTGAGGTCGCTGACGTCCTTGCCGTCCATGTCCGGCTTGACCGGATGCATGACCATGCGTCCGGTCAGGTCGTGAATCCAGAAATAGTCGTTGTCGCCATAGCGCAGCGCGCCCACGTCGCGGCGGGCCGCCGCCTGGGCCGCGGCCTCCGGCAACCGGCCGGCCTTGGCGTCGGCCTCGTAGGCGGCGATGATGCCGGCCGCGCTGTCCACCAGGTCCTTGACCTTGGCCTTGCGCCCGTTCAGCACCTCGCCATTCAGCATGTTGAGGGCGCCGATGAAGATCAGGCACATGCCCATGAAGGCCGCCGCCACGATCAATCCGATTTTTGTTCCGATCCGCCTGTCGTCAAGCCACGTCATCACCGCCCTCGAGTCGTGAAATCCATTTTGCTGCGCTGCAACTAGATCGCAACGTGCGGCGGATGTCAAACATCGGAGGGTGGCGAATTTAAAATGAATCCGAGATGTCGCAGGTTGTCACAAAAGGAAATCCGGGTGACGAAAAGTGCCTCCCGGATACTCCTCTGAGCCATCACTGTGGATATATTAGAATTTTGACCCTAGGTCGCAGCGTGGCGCGACGCCAAAGCTATAAGATGCTAAAAATATGCATCATAAGTCCGATGAAACTTTTCCCGCGTCACGGCTTGGCGGCCGGGGGCGCGGCGGTTTGCCCGAACAATACCTTCCTGGCCTCCTCGGTGACCACGCGCTGGGTGTTGACCTCGTCGGCGCGGGCATAGGCGCGGATGACCGCCGGGCGGGCGGCGATGGCATGGAACCAGCGCTTGAGGTGAGGAAAGTCGTCCAGGTTCTGGCCCTGGCGCTCCCACGGCACGATCCAGGGATAAGAGGCCATGTCGGCGATGGAATACTCGCCCGCCATGAATTCCCGGTCGGCGAGGCGGCGGTTCAGCACGCCGTACAGCCGGTTGGTTTCCTTGACGTAGCGGTCGATGGCATAGGGAATCTTCTCGGGGGCGTACTGGACGAAATGGTGATTCTGGCCGAGCATGGGGCCGAGGCCGCCCATCTGCCAGAACAGCCATTGCAGCGTCTCGGCCCGCCCGCGCGGGTCGGCGGGCAGGAAGCGGCCGCACTTCTCGGCGAGATAGACCAGGATGGCGCCCGATTCGAACACGCTGAGCGGGGCGCCGCCGTCGGCCGGCTGGTCGTCGACGATGGCCGGCATGCGGTTGTTGGGGGAGATGCGCAGGAAATTGGGCTCGAACTGCTCGCCCTTGCTGATGTTGACCGGCTTGATGCGGTAGGGCACGCCGCTCTCTTCCAGGAAGATGGTGACCTTGTGTCCGTTGGGCGTGGTCCAGTAATAGAGATCGATCATTCCGGCGCTCCTGTTTGGTGTCCCTGACAGGTAGGCCGCATCCGGCAGGGCGGAAGCCCTGCCGATGGTATGATGACCGGCCGACCGGTATGAGGTCAGATCAGCGCCACTGCTCGACCTTCATCTTGCCCTTCATCTTCAGGTCGGTTTCCAGGATGTGGTTCATCAGCCAGTGATTCAGGAAGGCCGACATCTCGCCGGCGGCGGAATTGAGGTCGGCGTACTGACCGGCGTTGAACTTGGCGATGTAGTCGCCGAGCGTCTTCCTGAGGGCGGCGTGCTGGCGCTTGTTCTCTTCCAGCCCCTCGTACTTGGCGACCGCCTGGATGTATTCCTCACGCGCGAAGTGGTCGTAGGCATAGAGCTGCAGGCGTTCCAGGGTCACCTGGATGGCGTGCTTGTCCACACCGTCCGGCGCCTTGGCCTTGGCTTCGAAGTCGTTGATCAGTCCGATAAGTTCCTTGTGGTCGGCGTCGATCTCGATATCGCCGACCTTAAGCGTTTCATCCCAGGCGATGGCCATGGTTGTTTCCCCCTTTGGCTACGCCCTTAGGGTAACGCGTCCGGGGGCGGGGCTCAACGGGGGAACCTCGGGCAGGACGTATGGATGAATTCCGCTCATCCCGTGGTTCGGGTAAATCGTTTGCAATGATGGCCGCCCGCCGGGACACTCGGGCAGGGACCTTTCACAAGGGACGAGCCCCATGGCCTACCGACTGCCTCCGTTGAATGCGCTGCGCCTGTTCGAGGCGGCGGGGCGGCATCTCAGTTTCAAGCTGGCGGCCGAGGAGCTCAACCTCACCCCCAGCGCCGTCAGCCACGGCATCGCCTCGCTGGAGGACTGGCTGGGAGTGGCGCTGTTCGCCCGCGGTCACCGTTCGCTCAGTCTGACCGCCGCCGGGCGGGCCTATCTGCCCCGTATCCGCGACGTGCTGCAGCAATTGGCCGGCGCCACCGAGGCGGTGCCGGGGCGGCGGCCCAGCGGCCGGCTGTCGGTGAGCGTCGCTCCCAGCTTCGGTCTGCGCTGGCTGATTCCCGGACTGCCCCGTTTCAACCAGCGGCATCCCAACATCGAGGTGACCCTGGACACCGCCCGGCGTCAGGTGGAGTTTCCCCGCGACGGCATCGACGTGGCCATCCGCATGGGGCAGGGGGGCTGGCAGGATCTCTACAGCCTGTGCCTGACCATGGAGGATCTGGTGCCGGTCTGTTCGCCCGCCCTGGCCGCCGAGATCCGTTCGCCCGCCGACCTCTTGGGCCGCAAGCTGCTGCAGGTGACCAACATCTCCGAGGATTGGGCCGCCTGGGCCGATCTGGCCGGGGTGGAGGGGCTGGACCTGGAGCGCGGCCTTAAGCTCGATACCCTGCACATGGCCTGGGAAGCGGCGGCGCAGGGGGTGGGCATCGCGCTCGGCCGCCTGCCGCTGGCCGCCCCCGATCTGGACAGCGGGCGGCTGGTCCCCGTGCTGGGGCCGCCGCGCCGTTGCCGCACCGGCTATTGGCTGGTGGCGGGCCGCGACTCCCTGGCCCGGCCCGAGGTCGTCGCGTTCCGCGATTGGCTGCGCGAGGAGTTGGCGGGTTACGCTCCCGTGTAATGGGGGGCGCGGCGGCCGATCCAGGCGTCCAGGCCTTCGCGCAAATCGTGGGTGGGGGCCATGCGGGCGAATTGCTCGCCCTCGGCCGCCAATCCCTCGGCGATGGGCAGGTTGATGCCCCGCGTCACCGCGTTGATCACCGCCCTGGCGGCCAGGGGCGAGTGGCGGATGATCCGCCCGGCCATGTGGCGCGCGGCTTCCAGCAGGGTGTGGTGGGGCACCACCGCGTTGATCAGCCCCATCTCCAGGGCGCGGACCGGCTTGAACGGGTCGCCGGTCAGCAGCAGTTCCAGGCCGCGCTTGCGTCCGGCCAGCCGGGGCAGGCGCTGGGTGCCGCCGAAGGTGGGCGGCATGCCCAGGTTGATTTCCGGCTTGGCGAACATGGCGCGCTCGCTGGCGATGGCCAGATGCACCGCCTCGGTGATCTCGCAGCCGCCGCCATAGGCGATGCCGTTGACCGCCGCGATCACCGGCTTGCCGAAGGCTTCCAGGCGGGCGGTCAGGGCCTGGCCCCGGCGCACGAAGTCGCGCAGAGCCCGCTCGGTCCCCACCTCCACGGAACGGGAGAATTCGTGGATGTCGGCACCGGCCGAAAAGGCCCGCTCGCCGGCCCCGGTGAGGATCACGGCGCGTACCGCGTCGTCGCCTTCCAGGGCGTCGAGCACCGCCATCAGGGTATCGGCAAGGTCGTAACTGATGGCGTTGAGCTTTTCCGGGCGGTTGAGGGTGATGGTCGCGATATTGCCGCTGACCTCGCAAAGAATGCAGTCCGACATATTCCTCTCCATGACCAGATCGGGTCCGGTCATGATTTGCCGTTCGGTCGCTGCCGTGCAAACGCAGGCTTTTCACTATTGGATGCCTTCCGGTCATGGGAAACGGCGCCCTCGGTCTTGACCGAGTCCGGCCGCATGGCTAGGGTTGCGGCGATTTCGCTGCAACCTGATCGAATGGCGGTTTTCCATGGGCATTGTCGGGACCAAGAAGCCGAGCTTCCAAAGCCTGATCCTCACCCTGCAGGCTTTCTGGGCCGAGCAGGGCTGCGTCATCCTCCAGCCCTATGACATGGAGGTGGGCGCCGGGACCTTCCATCCGGCCACCACGCTGCGCGCGCTGGGTCCGGACCATTGGAAGTGCGCCTATGTCCAGCCGTCGCGCCGCCCCAAGGACGGCCGCTATGGCGAGAACCCCAATCGCCTGCAGCATTACTACCAGTATCAGGTGCTGCTGAAGCCCTCGCCGCCCAATGCCCAGGAACTGTACCTGGAAAGCCTGCGGCGCTTGGGGGTGGACCCGCTGGCCCACGACATCCGCTTCGTCGAGGACGACTGGGAGAGCCCGACGCTGGGCGCCTGGGGCCTGGGCTGGGAAGTCTGGTGTGACGGCATGGAGGTCACTCAGTTCACCTACTTCCAGCAGGTGGGCGGTATCGAGTGCGACCCGGTGGCGGTGGAGCTGACCTATGGCCTCGAGCGCCTCGCCATGTACATCCAGGGCGTGGAGAACGTCTACGACCTGGACTTCAACGGCGACGGCGTCACCTATGGCGACGTCTTCCTCCAGGCCGAGAAGGAATACTCGGCCCATAATTTCGAGCACGCCGACACCGACATGCTGCTGCGGCATTTCCTCGACGCCGAGACGGAGTGCAAGAGCCTGCTGGAGAAGGGCGTGGCGCTGCCGGCCTATGACCAGTGCATCAAGGCGAGCCATCGCTTCAATCTGCTGGACGCGCGCGGCGTGATCTCGGTCACCGAGCGCCAGGCCTATATCGGCCGCGTCCGTGCCCTGGCCAAGGCCTGCTGCGAAGGCTGGCTGGCTTCCCGCCCGGCGGCGAAGGCCGCCATTCCCTCCAGTTCCGGAAAGGAGGGCTGAGCCATGGCCGAGTTCCTGCTTGAAATCTTCTCCGAGGAAATCCCCGCCCGCATGCAGGCCCGTGCCGCCGACGACCTGCGGAGCATGGTGACCGACGGCCTGGGCAAGAACGGCATCACCTTCGAGGCGGTCCGCTCCTACGTCACGCCGCGCCGTCTGGTGCTGGTGATCGAGGGACTGCCCCAGGCCGGCCCCGACGTGTCGGAAGAAAAGCGCGGTCCGCGCGTCGGCTCGCCCGCCCAGGCCATGGACGGCTTCCTCAAGTCCACCGGCATGAGCGTCGAGCAACTCGAGCAGCGCGACACCGGCAAGGGCGTGTTCTATTTCGCGGTGATCAACCGCAAGGGCCGTCCCACGGCCGAGGTTCTGAAGGAAGCGGTCGAGGGCGCCATGGCCGCCTTCCCCTGGCCCAAGAGCCAGCGCTGGGGAACCAATTCCATCCGCTGGGTGCGCCCCATCCAGTCCATCCTGGCCCTGTTCGGCGGCGCGGTGGTGCCGGTGGAGTTCGGCCCGGCCAAGGCCGGCGACATGACCTCCGGCCACCGCTTCCTGGCGCCCGAGACCTTCCGGGTCAAGGACTTCGCCGAATACCTCGCCAAGCTGCGCCACGCTAAGGTGATGCTCGACCCCGTCGAGCGCCGCCACGCCATCCTGGCCGGCGCCGAGGCCCTGGCGGCGGCCGAGGGCCTGACGCTCAAGGCCGATGACGGCCTGCTGGCCGAGGTGACGGGTCTGGTGGAATGGCCGGTGCCGCTGGTGGGCTCCATCGACGACAAGTTCATGGACGTGCCGGCCGAGGTGCTGATCACCTCCATGCGCGCGCACCAGAAGTACTTCTCGCTCTTGAAGGCCGACGGGTCGCTGGCGCCGCGCTTCATCGTCATCTCCAACATGGAGACCAATGACGGCGGCAAGGCGGTTGTCGCGGGCAATCAGCGCGTGCTGCGCGCCCGTCTGTCCGATGCCAAGTTCTTCTGGGACACCGACCGCAAGCAGCGCCTGGAATCCCGCCTGCCCAAGCTGGCCGAGCGTACTTTCTACGCCTCGCTGGGCACCGTGGCCGACAAGGTGGACCGGATCACCGCCCTGGCCGGCAACATCGCCGGCATGATCGGCGCCGACAAGGCGGCGGCCGAGCGGGCAGCCCGGCTGGCCAAGGCCGATCTCTCCTCCGAACTGGTGGGCGAGTTCCCCGAGTTGCAGGGGTTGATGGGGCGCTACTATGCCCTGAACGACGGTGAGACGGCGGAGGTGGCCGATGCCGTCGCCGCCCATTACTCACCGCAGGGGCCGGGCGATTCCTGCCCCGACGCCCCGGTCTCGGTGGCCGTCGCCCTGGCCGACAAGATCGATTCCCTGGTGGGCTTCTTCGCCATCAACGAGAAGCCGACCGGTTCCAAGGACCCCTTCGCGCTGCGCCGCGCCGCGCTCGGCATCATCCGCCTGGTGCTGGACAACGGCCTGCGCCTGCCCTTGTCCCAGGTCATCTTCCTGGCCTCGGGTCACTTCAAGGCGACGTTGGAGCTGTCGCCCGGCGAGGTGGCCAGCGACCTGCTGAACTTCTTCGCCGACCGTCTGGCGGTGGCGCTGAAGGAGAAGGGGGTCCGCCACGATCTGATCACCGCCATCTTCTCGCTGGGCGGCGAGGACGATCTGGTCCGCCTGCTGAAGCGGGTCGAGGCACTGGGCGCCTTCCTGGACTCCGACGACGGCGCCAACCTGCTGATCGCCTACCGCCGTGCCGCCAACATCGTGCGCATCGAGGAAAAGAAGGACGGAACCGTGTTCGCGGGGCCGGCCGATCAGGCTCTGCTGCGTCAGGACGAGGAAAAGGCCCTTTCCGCCGCCCTGGCCGAGGTCGGCCCGGCACTGGAGAAGGCCCTGGCCGCCGAGGATTTCGCCGCCGCCATGGCCGCCCTGGCTCGTCTGCGCCGGCCGGTGGACGCCTTCTTCGACAAGGTGACGGTCAATGCCGACGAGCCGGCGCTGCGCATCAACCGGCTGAAGCTGCTGGCGCTGATCGGCTCCGCCATGGGCCGGGTGGCCGACTTCTCCAAGGTTGAGGGGTAGATAGGACGACTGCCTATTTTCAATCCCTCTGGGACGTTGCATGATGAAACCCGCGTCGCACTCAGTGGCGCGGGTTTTCCTTTTTACGGATCGGGGATGAGAACGGCCATGACGAAATGGGTCTACAGCTTCGGTGGCGGCAAGGCGGAAGGTCGGGCCGACATGAAGAACCTGCTGGGCGGCAAGGGTGCCAATCTGGCGGAGATGAGCAACCTGGGTATCCCGGTTCCTCCCGGCTTCACCATCAGCACCGAGGTCTGTACCTATTATTACGCCAATGGCGAGACGTATCCCGCGACCCTCAAGGACGAGGTGATCGCCGCCCTGTCCCAGGTGGAGGAGGATATCGGGCTGAAGTTCGGCTCCACCGCCGATCCGCTGCTGGTCTCGGTGCGCTCGGGCGCGCGGGCCTCCATGCCGGGCATGATGGACACCATCCTCAACCTCGGCCTCAACGACAAGTCGGTGGAAGGCCTGGCCCGGCGCTCGAACGACGCCCGCTTCGCCTATGACAGCTATCGCCGCTTCATCCAGATGTATTCCAACGTGGTTCTGGGCGTCGACCATCACAATTTCGAGGAAATCCTCGACGAGGTGAAGGAAGACAAGGGCGTCAGCCTCGATACCGAGCTGGATGCCGCCGACTTGAAGAAGGTGGTCGCCAAGTACAAGGACAAGGTCGCCGAACAACTGGGCAAGCCGTTCCCCCAGGACGTGCACGAGCAGCTGTGGGGCGCCGTGGGCGCCGTGTTCGGCTCGTGGATGAACCAGCGCGCCATCACCTATCGCCGTCTGCATGACATCCCCGCCGAGTGGGGCACCGCCGTCAATGTGCAGTCCATGGTGTTCGGCAACATGGGCAACGACTGCTCCACCGGTGTGTGCTTCACCCGCAATCCCTCCACCGGCGAGAACGCCTTCTACGGCGAGTTCCTGGTCAACGCCCAGGGCGAGGACGTGGTGGCGGGCATCCGCACCCCGCAGCAATTGACCATCGCCGGCAAGAACGCCCAGTCGTCCGAGCTGGCGGCCATGGAAGAGTGCATGCCCGAGGTGTTCAAGGAGTTGAACGCCATCCGCCACAAGCTGGAGGCGCACTACAAGGACATGCAGGACATGGAGTTCACGGTTCAGCAGAACCGCCTGTGGATGCTCCAGACCCGCACCGGCAAGCGCACCACCAACGCGGCACTGAAGATCGCCGTGGACATGGCGCGCGAAGGCCTGATCACCCGCAAGGACGCCATCAAGCGCATCGATCCCGCCTCGCTGGACCAGTTGCTGCACCCGACTCTCGACCCCAAGGCGCCGCGCAAGATTCTGGGCCGCGGCCTGCCGGCCTCGCCGGGCGCCGCCTCGGGCAAGGTGGTGTTCTCGGCCGAGGATGCCGAGGAATGGGTGAACAACCGCAAGGAGCGGGTGATCCTGGTGCGTATCGAGACGTCGCCCGAGGACATCGGCGGCATGCACGTCTCGGAAGGCATTCTCACCACCCGAGGCGGCATGACCAGCCACGCCGCCGTGGTGGCGCGCGGCATGGGCACGCCTTGCGTCGCCGGTGCCGGCGAGATCCGCGTCGACTACGCCGCCAAAACCCTCAAGGTCGCCGGTCAGGTGGTCAAGGAGGGTGAGACCATCACGCTCGACGGCTCCACCGGTGAAGTGTTCATCGGCGCCGTCGCCACCATCCAGCCGGAGCTGACCGGCGATTTCGGCACCCTGATGGAGTGGGTGGACACCATCCGCACGCTGAAGGTCCGCGCCAACGCCGAGACTCCGCTCGACGCCGCCACCGCGCGCAAGTTCGGGGCGGAAGGCATCGGCCTGTGCCGGACCGAGCATATGTTCTTCGATCCCAAGCGCATCATCGCCATGCGCGAGATGATTCTGGCCGAGGCCGAGAAGGGCCGCCGCGCCGCCCTGGCCAAGCTGCTGCCTTTCCAGCGCCAGGACTTCATCGAACTGTTCGAGATCATGCAGGGCCTGCCGGTGACCATCCGCCTGCTGGACCCGCCGCTGCACGAGTTCCTGCCCAATTCCGAGGCCGAGATCGCCGAGGTCGCCAAGGAAGCCGGGGTGGAGCCCGCCGTGGTCAAGGCCCGCAACATCGCGCTGCACGAGAACAATCCCATGCTCGGCCATCGCGGTTGCCGTCTGGGCATCACCTATCCGGAAATCTACGAGATGCAGGCCCGCGCCATCTTCGAGGCGGCCGTGCATGTCAGCCGTGAGACCGGCCGCACCGTGGTGCCCGAGATCATGATCCCCCTGGTGGGCGCCAAGAAGGAGCTGGACCTGATGAAGGCCAGCATCGACAAGGAAGCCGAGGCGGTGTTCGCCGAGCAGAAGTATTCGGTGAAGTACATGGTCGGCACCATGATCGAATTGCCGCGCGCCGCCCTGCTGGCCGGCGAGATCGCCCAGACCGGCGAGTTCTTCTCGTTCGGCACCAACGACCTTACCCAGACCACCTTCGGCATGAGCCGCGATGATTCCGGCCCGTTCCTCGAGGTCTACCGCGCCAAGGGCATCTACGAGCACGACCCCTTCGCCAGCCTGGATCAGGCCGGCGTCGGCGAACTGATCCGGATCGCCGCCGAGCGCGGCCGCGCCACCCGGCCCGGCCTCAAGCTCGGCATCTGCGGCGAGCATGGCGGCGATCCGGCCTCCATCCACTTCTGCCAGGGGGCGGGGCTGGATTACGTGTCCTGCTCGCCCTACCGCGTGCCGATCGCCCGCCTTGCCGCCGCCCAGGCCGCGCTGGGTGGGTCGTCGTCCTCCGGGACGGCCTGACCGAAGGAAAAGGGCCCTCCGGGGCCCTTTTTCAATTCCAGGGCTGGAAACCTCGGGGGTGGCATACTAAAGTAATTAGGGTTCCTTAGGAGATGCAGGTTATGAGCACGCCGGAAGATTCTGACTTCACCGCCTGGATGAACGGCAAGACGTTCATGGTGGTCGAGGACATGACCTCGGCCCGCATGCTGGAATCGAGCCTGCTGCGCGGTCTGGGAGCCAGGAAGGTGGTGCCGGCCACCGACGGCGCCGACGCTCTGGCCAAGCTGACGGCAGCCGAATCCGTACCCGACATCATCATCAGCGACTGGACCATGCCGGAGGTGGATGGTCTGGCCCTGCTGGAGGCGGCCAAGGCCAGGTTCCCCCAGGTCCAGTTCATCATGCTGACCGCCAGGACCGATCTGGACGACGTGCGGCTGGCCCGGACCAAGGGCGTCGACGGCTATATCGCCAAGCCTTTCACCCGCGAGACCCTGGTGGCGGCGCTGAAAAAGCTGAAGGCCGGCTGAAAATTTTCCGGGCGGTGGAATAAACCCCGCCCGCCATCCGTTCTCTCCTATGTGGCCCATGTGGAGCCAACCCTGGAGGGAACCATGAACATTCGCAGCCTCACGATCTTCGCCGCCGCGCTTCTCATCGGCTCGGCCGCCTACGCCGCTCCGGTCAAGCAGGGCCAGTCCTCGATGGGCCCCGTGCTCACCGACGAGAAGGGCATGACCCTCTACGTTTTCGACAAGGATACCCCCGGCATGTCGGCCTGCATCGAGGGCTGCGCCCAGTTGTGGCCGCCGCTGATGGCCGCGTCCGGCGCCATGGCCGAAGGCGACTATACGGTGATCAAGCGGGCCGACGGTTCCATGCAATGGGCTCACAAGGGCAAGCCGCTCTATCACTGGAGCAAGGACGCCAAGCCCGGCGACGTGACCGGCGAAGGCTTCAAGGATATTTGGCACGCGGCCAAGCCGTAGCCATCTATTCCATATGAGCAAGGTGGAGAGTCAGATCGAGGCGGAGATTCCCGGATTGCGGCGCTATGCCCGCGCCCTGTCCGGGGATGTCGCCCAGGCGGACGACCTGGTCCAGGACTGCCTGGAGCGGGCTCTGTCCCGGCTGGCCTTGTGGCGCCGCGACGGCAACCTGCGGGCCTGGCTCTTCACCATCCTGCGCAATGTATGGATCGACGAATTGCGGCGGCGCAAGGTCCGCCCGGAACAATACGGCATGGATGACGCGATGGAAGGTGCGGCGGCCGCTCCCAATCAGCATGACCGATTGGCGGTGCGCGATCTGGTCGCCGCCCTGGCCCTGCTGGTTCCCGAGCAGCGCGAGACGGTGCTGCTGGTCGGCCTGGAGGGCATGACCTATGCCGAGGTGGCCGGGGTGACCGGCGTGCCGGTGGGTACGGTGATGTCACGCCTGAAGCGTGGCCGCGACCGCCTCGCCGTGTTGATGCACGGCGGAGAATCCGCCATCCGGAGAGTGAAATGAGCGGCCCTTTGCATGACGACGACCTGCTGTCCTATGTGGATGGCGCCCTCGACCCCGCCAGGGTTGACGAGGTGGACGCGTGGCTGGCCGCCAATCCCCGCGATGCCGAACGGGTGCGGCAATGGCGCGAGCAGGTGGACGGTCTGCATCGCCTGTTCGATCCCGTGCTGGACGAAGCGGTGCCCGACCGCCTGAGCGTGGCGGCGGTGAAAGCCGGGAGGGGGCGGTCGCGGCTGGCGCCGCTGTTGCGGATCGCCGCCATGCTGCTGCTGGTCCTGGCCGGTGGGGCGGGTGGCTGGTGGCTGCGCGGCGGGGCGGGCGAGGGCAAGGCGGCCCCCGGTGCGGTGGTCGCCGCCGAGGCCCTGTCGGCTCATGTGGTCTTCGCCGCCGAAATCCGCCATCCCGTCGAGGTGGGGGCGGGCGAGCGCGCCCATCTGATCGCCTGGCTGTCCAAGCGCCTGGGGACGGATTTGAAGGTCCCCGATCTCTCGGCGGCCGGCTTCTCCCTGGTGGGTGGGCGGCTGCTGCCCGCCGCGTCGGGGCCGGCGGCCCAGTTCATGTACGAGAACGGTGACGGTCGCCGGGTGACGCTGTACCTGCGGCGCAACACCGACGGCACGGAGACCGCCTTTCGTTTCGCCGCCCTGGGGCGGGTGGAGGCCTTTTACTGGCTCGACGGGCCGCTGGGCTATGCCCTGGCCGGCGACGTGGACCGCGAGCGCCTGATGGAAATGGCCAAGGCCGTGTATCACCAGTTGGAAAGCTGAGGGAGTGGTTCGCCTATCCCCGCGCCATCTCGTAGATGGAAATCATGATCTCGAAGAGGATCAGGCCGACGATGTACCACTCCACCTTCATGGAGGAGCGGGTCTGAATCAGGTCGAGCAGGGTCTCGGCGGTATCCGAGATCACCTCCAGCTTGCGGTCCAGCGCCCGGTTGCGGCCCGACAGGTCGTATTCGCGCTCCAGCCGGATGAACAGGCGTTCCAGTTCCGGCTTGATCCACAGGACCTCGGGGCTTTCCAGCAATTCGACGCGGCCGACCATGCGATGCTCGGCCAGCAGCACTTCACCGATCTGGGACAGCAATTCCTTGGTCTTCAGCTTGCGCAGCGAGCCCCGGCTCAGCGACAGGGCCAGCGGCTCGACGCTGTCGAACACCTTGGCGATGCGGGTCTCGTAATGGGTCAGGATCAGGTCGCGGGCCAGCACCTCGGCGATCAGTTGCAGGTGCTGGGGGCTGGCATCGGCCAGGAATACCGTCCCCGACTGGTCCACCCGGTCCTCGCAGCCCGGTTCGATCTGCACCACGGCGGCGTCGCGGCCCTGGACGGGCAGCGGGTCGGCCACCAGCTTGCCCAGCGAGGCGAGGAACACCGCCTCCTCCATGGGGTCCAGACCGAACAGCACCGCCACGCCGTAGCGGAACAGTACGGCAAAGCCTTCGCGGCCGGCGCGGATGATCAAAGGCGCGGTGGCCAGCACCACCCCTTCCTCCAGGCGTTTGGTATCGAGCCGTTCGCCCAGCAACAGGACCTGAACCGAAAGGCGATGGGAGACGATGGCCGTTTGGATCATGGGGCGAACTCTGGGGTTGAATGAGGCATTCTATCATTTTTCGCCTGTGGTGCGGTGGTGGATACGCGATGTCACCGATTTTTCATGCGCGCAGGCCGCCATGAGTGCTTTTCCATGTGGAACAGTTCTTGAGAAGGATTGGGAATTGGCCTTACCCTAGAGCCGGGATATCGGGCGGGGGACACGGTGGATTTCAGGTCGCTGCGCGTCAGGATTCTTATCCTTTTTCTTCTGTCTTTCGTCGGGGTCGGCGGAGTGGTGGCGCTGGGGCTTGCCGGTTCGCTGCAGCGCGACGTGGAAAGCCTGCTGGCCCGGCAGCAATTCGCCTTCGTCAGCGGATTGGCCGAGGAACTGGACCAGAAGATCAAGCTGCAGATCGCCGCCATGGAGCGGGTCGCCCCGTTGATTCCCCCGATCGGCCTGGATGACCAGAAGGCATTGACGGCCTTTCTTGAGAATCGTTTCGGAATCAAAGGCTTCTTCGAGGGCGGGCTGATCATCGTCGGCGTTGACGGCACGGTTCGCGCCGAAGCGCCCGCCCTGGGGCGGTTGGGCCGGGACCTGGCGAAGCTCAAGGGGGTGGACTCGGTGTTGGAGACCGGCCGGTCCCTGGTCGGCGAGCCCTATTTCGATCCGGCTCTTAACCAGCCCGCGGTGGCGGTGGCGGTGCCGATCCGGGACGGCGGGCGGGTTCTGGGGGCATTGGTGGGAACCGCCACCCTTACCCAAAGCAATTTCCTCGGCCGTCTGGTGGAGCAGAAGGTGGGTGAGACCGGCGGCCTCTACATGGTGTCGCCAAAATCCGGCCTCATCGTCGTCTCCACCAACAAGGAGCGTATTTTCACGCCGCTCCCCCGGCGGGGGGCCAATCGCATGCTCGACCGCTACCTGGATGGTGAAGAAGGATCGGGCGTGACCGTCAGCTCGGTGGGGATCAAGGAACTGACCTCGGCCCGGCGCATCAGTTCCACGGGTTGGGTGCTGGTGGCGCGGCTGCCCGCCGCCGAGGCGTTCGAGCCTATTTCCGGCATCAAGACCCGGCTGGTCGTCGCCCTGGCGGGGCTGGGGCTGGTGTCGCTGGGGCTGCTGTGGCTGGTGCTGCGCGCCGCCCTGTCACCCCTGCACCGGGCCACCGGACGCATCCAGGCCATGGTCGACGGCACCAGCCCGCTCGAGGCCCTGGAGGTTTCGCGGGTCGACGAGGTGGGGCGGATGATCGGCGCCTTCAACGCGCTGCAGGCCAAGGTCGCCACCGCCGACGTGGCCTTGCGGGACCGTGAGGCCCTTTATCATGCGTTGTTCCGTGGCTGCAAGGCGGTGGAACTGCTGGTCGATGCCGCCGACGGGCGGATCGTCGACGCAAACCATGCCGCCGAGGTTTACTACGGCTGGACCCACGAGCAACTGCTTTCCATGCGCATCTGGGAGATCAACATCCTGGACAAGGCGGCCATCGCCGAGGAGATGCGCAAGGCCAAGTCCGAGGAGCGGGATCATTTCGATTTCCGCCACCGCCTCGCCTCGGGCGAAATCCGCGATGTCGAGGTGTGGTCCGGTCCGGTCCGGGTCACCGGCCGGCAATTGCTCTATTCCCTCGTCCACGACGTGACGGCCCGGCGGCAGGCCGAGCGTGAGGTTCGCTCGTTGCTGGCCTTCCGTCGGGCGGTTCTGGACGGGGCGGGCTCCACCATCATCGCCACCTCCATCGACGGTACGATCCTGCTGTTCAATCCCACCGCCGAGCGCTGGCTGGGCTATGGCGCCGACGAGATCATCGGCCGCGTAACCCCGGCAATCTTGCACGATCCTGGCGAGGTGGCGCGCCGCGCCACCCAATTGAGCGAGGAACTGGGGCGGCCGGTGGAAGCCGGATTCGAATGCTTCGTCGCCAAGGTCCTGGCTTCGGGCAAGCCCGACAGCGGCGAATGGACCTATGTCCGCAAGGATGGCGGGCGGTTTCGGGTGTTGCTCACCATCACCGCGCTGTATGACGACGACGGCGAGCTCAGCGGCTTTCTCGGCATCGCCCAGGATATTGCCGCCCGCCTGTCGGTGGAAAAGGAGCTGAAGCGTTCCAATGCCGAACTGGAGCACTTCGCCTATGTGGCGTCCCACGACCTGCGTCAGCCGCTGCGCATGGTCAGTTCCTACATTACCCTGCTGCAGCGCCGCCTGGGCGATCTCCTCGACGAGGATTGCCAGGAGTTCATCGGCTTTGCGGTGGACGGCGCCAAGCGCATGGACCACATGATCACCGACTTGCTGGAATATTCCCGTATCGGGCGCAGCGGCACCGCTCCCGAGACGGTCAGCCTGGACGAGGTGGTGCGGCTGTCCCTGGGCAATTTGGGGGCGCTGATCCAGGAGCACGGCGCCACGGTCACCATCGCCGATGGGCTGCCCGAGGTTCAGGGCAACGCTGTCGAGCTGGAGCGGCTGTTCCAGAATCTGATTTCCAACGCGGTGAAGTTCCAGGCCAAGGGGCGACCGCCCCATGTGGAGGTGGAGTGCGGCGCCACGCCCGATGAGTGGATCATCTCCATCCGTGACAACGGCATCGGCATCGACGAGGCCGGGCAGGCGCGGCTGTTCCAGATTTTCCAACGGCTGGTGGGCCAGGACGAATATCCGGGAACCGGCATTGGTCTGGCGTCGTGCCGCAAGATCGCCGAGCATCACGGAGGGCGGATCTGGGTGGAATCCTTGCCCGGTCAAGGCTCGATTTTCCGGGTGGCCCTGCCTATTTCGGGCGGGGCCGGGGGGATGGTCTGATCCTTTAGGCCTTTCGTACAGACGATGTTTGCGTGTTGTTTGTCCTGTTCAAGGCATGGTTGCATTCGGTCGGCGTAGAGGATAGGGTTGTTCCTGGGCGTCGCATTGGGTGAGGGCGGCGTTTTTTGTGTTTGTGTGGGGTTATCAAAGGGTGGGGCTGGCAGATGCAGCAGAATCAGGTGGCGCCTTTCGAGGTGCTGATCGTCGATGACGAACCGGGCGATGTGGAACTGATCCGCTCGGCGATCCATGACGGCCGTTTCATTTGTCGTACCCATGTGGCCGCCGACGGCGTGGAGGCCATGGCCTTCATGCGCAAGGAGGGGCCGACCTACCAGGATGCCGTGACCCCCGATCTGGTGCTGCTCGACCTCAACATGCCCCGGATGACCGGGCGCGAGGTTCTGGCCGCCATGCAATCCACCGATCATCTGGCGCGCATTCCCGTGGTGGTGCTGACCACCTCGGATGTGGAGCGCGATGTGCTGCAGGCCTATGACCTGGGCGCCTCGGGCTTCGTGACCAAGCCGGTGGACATCGAACAGCTGTTCAACGCCATCCACGGCATCCAGGACTATTGGTTCGGCGTGGTGCGCAAGCCGGCCGGCCTGGCCGGCAACGTCTGATCTCTTTCCCTTCGATTTCGTGCTATGACCTGCCAAGCATGTTTGGCGGCGAAGAGTCATGACCGAGGACGGCAAGGAACGAGCCCTGCGACCGGGCTGGACCACCGGAGCCTGCGCGGCGGCGGCGGCCAAGGCCGCCTGCTCTGCTCTGCTGGGGGACGGCTTTCCCGACCCGGTCGATATCGTTCTGCCCGGCGGCCAGATTCCGGCCTTTGCCCTGGCCCTGACCGAGAGCGGTCCCGGCTGGACGCGGGCCGGGATCATCAAGGATGCCGGTGACGATCCCGACGTCACCCACGGAGCGACCATCATCGTCACCCTGCGCCATGCCCCCGCCGGGGCGGGGCTGGTGTTCAGGGCGGGACCGGGCGTGGGAACAGTCACCAAGCCGGGCCTGCCCCTGGGGGTCGGCGAGCCGGCCATCAATCCGGTTCCCCGCCGCCTGATCGGCGAGGCGGTCGCCGCCATCGCCGCCCGCCACGGCGTGCCCTGCGACCTGGAGGTCGAGGTCTCGGTACCGGGAGGCGAGGATCTGGCCGTCCGCACCTGGAACCCCCGTCTCGGTATTCTGGGCGGTATCTCCATCCTGGGAACCACCGGGATCGTCATTCCCTATTCCTGCTCCGCCTGGATTCACTCCATCCAGCGCGGCATCGACGTGGCGCGAGCCTGCGGCCTGACCCATGTGGCCGGCTGTGTCGGCTCCACCTCGGAGAAGGCGGTGCGCCGGGTGCGCCGCCTGGGTGAGGAGGCCATCATCGACATGGGCGATTTTGCCGGCGGCATGCTGAAATACCTGCGCCGCCATCCCGTGCCCCGTGTCACCGTCGCCGGTGGTTTCGCCAAGATGTGCAAGCTGGCGGCGGGCCAGATGGACCTGCATTCCAGCCGCTCGCAGGTGGATATGGCCTGGCTGGCCGGTCAGTTGGAGCAACTGGGCGGGGATGGCCGGCTGGTGGCCGCCGCCGCCGCCGCCAACACCGCCCTGGAGGTGCTGGAGATGGCCGGAACGCTGAAACTGGGCGAAGCGGTCGCCCGTCAGGCCGAGGCGGTGGCACGGGCGGTGCTCGACAATGCCGAGATTACCCTGGACGTGCTGGTGGTGGATCGCCAGGGCCGGGTGATTGGCGATACCACCGCCTGACTACGAGAGAACCGAGCGAACCCAGATGGCGGCCTCTTCCGCCGAACCGACACATGGTCCTTCGGGACGAGGCGGGCGGCGGCGCATGATCACCGGCAGGCCCAGTTCGGCCGCCGCGCTCAGCTTGGCGCGGGCGGCGGTTCCGCCGCTGTTGCGGCAGACGATGGTGTCGATGGCGTGCTCTTGCAGCAGAGCCCGTTCGCCGGCCAGGGTGAAGGGACCGCGGTCGGCGATCAGGGTGAAGCGGGCGGGCGGTGGAAGCGGCGGCGTTTCCTCGGCGAAGCGCAGCAGGAACCATAATTGGTCCAGCCCGGCGAAGGCGGCAAGTTCCTGGCGGCCCACCGCCAGGAAGGCTCGTTTTGACGTCCGGCGCAGATGGATGATGGCTTCGTCCCAGCTTTCCACCTCGGCCCAGCGGTCTTCCGGCCCGGCCACCCAGGCCGGGCGATCGAGGCGCAGAAGCGGCAGGCCCAGGGCCGTGCAGGCCCGGGCGGCATTCCAGCCCATGCGGCTGGCGAAGGGATGGGTGGCGTCCACCACCGCGCCGACGGCCTCGCCGCGCAGGTAATCCATCAAGCCATCGCGGCCGCCGAAGCCGCCGATACGGCTTTCGCCGGGCGGCAGGCGGGGGGTGGCGGTCCGTCCCGCCAGGGAGGAGATCACCCGCGGTCCTCCGCCCTCCTCGGCCAGGAGCCGGGCCAGGGCGGCGGCCTCGGCCGTGCCGCCCAGGATCAGGAGAGTGCCGGTCATCCCCCGTCGGCCAGGGGATCGCTGCGCTGCGGGCGGGGCGGAATGGCGATGCCGATTGCGGCCAGTTTGGTTGCCAGGATTTCCTCGTCGAAGGGCTTCATGATGTACTCGTCGGCCCCTTCGGCCAGGGCGTTGGTGATGTGCTCCATGTCGCTTTCGATGGTGCACAGCACCACCTTGGGGGCCTTTCCCCCCGCCATGGCGCGCAGGTTCTTGAGGAAGGTGAAGCCGTCCATCACCGGCATGTTCCAGTCCACCAGGATCAGGTCGGGCATCTCGGCGGTACAGGCATGCAGCGCCGCCTCGCCATTCTCCGCCTCGCCGACCCTCAGGCCCAGCCGGGTGAGCATGCGGCTGTGGATGGTGCGGATCAGCTTGGAATCGTCGATCACCAGGCAATAGCTCATGGCGGGGCTGTTTCGGGCAAAAGGAAGGGCTCGGGCAAAAGGATGGGCTGGAAAATATACGGGAATGATGCCGGAGAGCGAAGCCCGATTACAGGCCGAACTGCCGGGCGAGGTCGGCCCTGGTATCGTCCCAGTCGCGGCGCAGCCGGTGAATCAACTGTTCCATCTGGTCCGTGTCGCCGTCCTGCATGGCCTTGCCGATGGAGACCGCCAGATTTTCCAGCCACGGCGTGCCGGAATAGGCGGCCAGCCCCTTCAACTCGTGGATGGCCGCTCCGACGATCCTGAGGTCGCCGCCGGCTCCTTCCAGCCGGCCGCAGATGTCCTCGCCGCTGTCCATGAAGGTACGGGCCAGGATGGCGGCGTTTTCGTTCCCCAACTGCTCGGCCATACGGGTGAGGGAATGGCCGCCCCGCTCCCCGTCCTCGCCGGGAAGGGCCTGACGGATCAGCACTTCGGCGATGGTGGCGCGCAACAGTCGCGGGTCGATGGGCTTGGCCACATGCCCGTCCATGCCGGCCGCCCGGCAACGGGCGATGTCGTCGGCCATGGCGTTGGCGGTCAGCGCGATGATGGGAATGCCGGCCACCGGGCCGGGCATGGCGCGGATGCGCCGGGCCGCTTCCGGGCCGTCCATCTCGGGCATCTGCATGTCCATGAGGACCAGATCGAAATTCTCACCCTGCAGTTTATCCAGCGCTTCCTGGCCGTTGCAGGCCACGACGACCCGGTGGCCCTCGCGGTTGAGCAGGCCGGCGGCGACCTTCTGGTTGAAGACGTTGTCCTCGGCCAGCAGGATCGACAGGGCGGGCAGGGCGGGGGCGTCGGCGCGCGGCGGTTCGGCGGCGGGTGCCGCCGCCGCCGGGTAGTTCAGGCGGAACCAGAAGCGGCTGCCCAGGCCCCTGGTGCTGTCCACGCCGATCTCGCCGCCCTGGGCGGCCACCAGCTTCTTGCAGATGGCCAATCCCAGGCCCGAACCGCCGAAGCGGCGGCTGATGGAGGCGTCAGCCTGATGAAAAGGCTGGAACAGGCTTTCGGCCTGGGCTGAATCCAGACCGATGCCGGTATCGATCACCGAGAACTCATAGCCGTCACCCTCGGCGGCGCGGGACAGGCGCAGGACGATGCCGCCCTGGGTGGTGAATTTGACGGCGTTGCCGATCAGGTTGATCAGCACCTGCCGCAGGCGCGAGCCGTCGCCGCTGACCCAGCCTGGCAGGGGCGTGGGGGCGTCGAGCGCCAGGGTCAGTCCCTTTTCCGACGCCCGGCCGCGCAGCAGCGACACCACGCCTTCCACGGTATTGCCCAGGTGGAAGGGGGTGTTCTCGAACTGCACGCCGTCGGCTTCCAGGCGCGAGAAGTCGAGGATATCGTTGATGATGCCCAGCAGGGCGGCGCCGGAATCGTGCACCACCGCCAGCTTCTCGCGGTCCTCGGCGGCCAGGGGGCGGTCCATCAGCAGGTGGACCATGCCCAGAATGCTGTTCATGGGGGTGCGGATCTCGTGGCTCATCACCGCCAGGAATTCCGACTTGGCGCGCTCGGCGTCGCGGGCCTGGGTGACCGCCTTTTCCAGGTCGCGGTGCTTCAGCGCCAGTTCGGCGTGGGCCTCGGCCAAGGCGTTCTGGAAGCCCTTCAGCGCGCTGATGTCGACGGCGATGGAGTACTTGGCCCGCCGTCCGTCGAACCAGGTGAGCATGGTTTCGCGCAACTGGTACCAGCGGTCGTCGCGATCGTTGAAATGCTCGAATTCCAGCGAGGTCTCGACGCTCTGGGCCATCATCTCCGGCATCCGGCAGAAGCGGCAGGGCTGGGTCTGCTGGTAGATGGCCTCATAGCATTTGCGCCCCTGCACCACGCCGACCTTCTGGCGCATGGCGCGGTTGGTGCAGATGATGTCGTGGGTGACCGAATCGGCCACATAGACCGGGAACGGGATGACGTCGAAGATCACTTCCCAGTAGCCGGGATCGCCGGGATTCAGGCCTGGAAAGGGAGAGGTCATGCCGATGGGTGTCCAGGGTTCAGGTTGTGCGGGCCATGACCTTGTCGATCATGTCGGCGAGCTTTTCCGTACGGACGGGCTTCAGTACGTAGCCCCTGGCTCCGGCGTCCAGCGAATCGATGACCATCCGCTCCTGCCCGTGGGAGGTGACCATGACGATGCGGGCGGCGGGGAACTCTCCGATGATCCTGGCGGTGGCCTCGACCCCGTTCATGTCGGGCATGGTGATGTCCATGGTGACCAGATCGGGATTGCAGGCGCGATAGGCGTCCACCGCCTTGGCTCCGGTTCCCGCCGTGCCCACCACCTGATGGCCCATCCCTTCCAACATCAGGGTCAGCTTCTTAACCGCAATAAGTGAATCGTCGACGATGAGGACTTTAAGCGCTGACATCAGGTCTGCCTTAGGATTGGTAGTTCAGGTGGTCATCAAACAGGTCGCGCGGACCGACGAAACTTACGCTGACGATACCTCTTTCGGTACGTATCCGCATATTGGCGAATACTGCGTTTTTTGGGCGATGAATGCAACGCGCATCCTCGATGATCACCGGCGGCGAGAGCGCGATACTCTCCTCGATGTTCTGGAAATCCGTCGTGCACAGCCCAAGAATTGTGTTGACGATTTCCGCCGCGGTTTCTCTGCGGTACAGGTCTTCCTCGCCGGGCGGCACCTCGATATCGGCGGTGACGCGGGTGAACAGGGCCTCCATCAGCGATTTCTCGAAGCTGAAGGCGATCAGCAGGCTGATGGGGCCGCCCAGTCCGGCGATGACCGTCATGTCGTGAAGATGAAGCCTGGTGACGTCGCAGTCGAAGGTCTCGGCGCCATCGACCGCGATCACCGCCTCGGCCGCCAGCACCTCCCTGGTCTGGCCCAGAATGGAGGCCATGACCCGGGGAATGATGGTTTTATTGAAGGTCATTCCTTGTCGATCCTTGACTGTAAACGGGACGCAACAATCAGCCCGCCCGCGCGGAATCCACCGGCAGGGCGATGACGAATTCCGATCCGCCGGGGGAGCCCGGACGGACCTGGACATGGCCGCCATGGCTTTCGACGATCTGCTTGACGATGTAAAGGCCGAGACCGGCTCCCCTTGTGCCGGTGGCCGAGGGCGAGCGGTAGAATTTCTCGAACACCCGGTCCGCTTCGTCGGCGGGAATGCCCGGTCCGTGATCGGTGACGGTGATCCGGGCCTCGGACGGGCCGGAATCGAGGGAGATCCGGACCGGGCCGCTGTTGGCCGGCGAGTATTTCAGGGCGTTGTCGACCAGATTGGAGACGGCGACGCGCAACATGGCGGGATCGGCGGTGATGGTCATCCTGGCGCCGATGGTCAGGCGCAGGCGCTCCGGTCCGCCCAGCTCGGCTTTTTCGCGGCAGATGTCTTCGACCAGCGCCGCCAGATCCATGGGCCGCACCTGCAGCGCCGCCACCGCCGAGGTCAGGCGGTCGTCGGCCAGGCAGACGTCGATCAGGTCGGACATGCGATGGACGGCCCGGCCGATCTTGGCGACTTCCTCCCCGGGTTCGGGCTGGCCGGCGGTATAGAGCTCCAGCACCTGGGCGGCTCCGCCGATGATGGACAGCGGCATGCGGAACTCATGCGATACCATGGCCAGGAAGTTGCGCTGGTTGAGGGTGACTTCCTGCTCGGAAAGCAGGGCGCCGTTCAGGCGGCGGTTCTTCAGCGCCAGTTCGGCATGGGCCTCGGCCAGGGCGTTCTGCACTTCCTTCAGTGCGCTGATGTCCACGGCGATGGAGTATTTGGCGCGGCGGCCGTCGAACCAGGCGACCATGGTCTCGCGCAGTTGGTACCAGTGGTCGTCCTGGTCATTGAAAAGCTCGAATTCCAGGTAATTGGCGGTACAGGCCGCCCCGCTCTCCAACTCCTGCATGCGACAGAAGGTGCAGGGCTCGGGCTGCTGGTAGATGGCGGAATAACATTTGTCGCCGGGTCTGACGGTTACCCGCTGCATCATGGCGCGGTTGGCGCAGATGATGTCGAAGGTCTTGCTGTCGGCCACGTAGACCGGGAAGGGAATGACGTCGAAAATGACTTCCCAGTAGCCGGGGTCGTTTGGATTGCCGCCGGGAAACGCTGTCGTCATCGACCTTCTCGCCTTCGCTCCGTCAGCCGGAGCGTTCCATCACCTTGGCGATCATATCGGAGAGTTTCTCGATGCGCACTGGCTTTAGCACATAGCCCTTGGCGCCGGCGTCCAGGGAATCGATCACCATCCGCTCCTGACCGTGGGAGGTGACCATCATGATGCGGGCCTGGGGGAATTCGGCGACGATGTGGGTGGTGGCTTCCATGCCGTCCATGTCGGGCATGGAAATATCCATGGTCATCAGATCGGGGCGGTGCTGGCGATAAGCCTCGATGGCGCCGCGACCGGTCGACGCGGTGGCGACCACCTGATGGCCCAGCCCCTCCATCAGGACAAGCAGCTTCTTCACCGTAATGATCGAATCGTCAGCAATAATAACTTTTAGTGGCATGGTATGCAAATCTGTAAGCTATTTGTAATTATAGGCGACATTCTGTCGATAATAGAAGTATTGCGGAAAGTGGTGGTCGGTCGCAATTGGATTTTCTCAATGATTTATATGCGTATACTTTCAATTGAGATGCACCATTGCCGCTGATGCCGGGGGTTGGCAAAAAGAGAGGCCGGACGTTGCCGTCCGGCCTTGAAGTCTGGCTCGTGAAGGGAGACACAGCGATTCCGGCAGAGGACTCGAACCCGCGGAACCGAGAGCCGTCGAGAGCCGCCGACGGCTAAAGGATGGCTTCGTCCACCGCCATGACGGTGGATGAGCCGTTGATCACCGTGCGCTCCAGGGCAACGGCCTGGGGCAGGACATGCTCGGCATAGAAGTGGGCGGTGGCCAGCTTGGCGGCATAGAAACCGTCATGGTCGCGGCCTTCATCCATGGCCGCCTTGGCGACCTTGGCGGCCAGGGCCATCTGCTGCCCACCGACCACGATGCCCATCAGGTCCAGGGTGGGAACGGCCGCCGCGGCGGCCAGACGCGGGTCCTCGGCGGCCGAGCCGACCAGCCAGTCGACCACCCGGGCGGCGGCGGCGGTCCCTTCCGACAGCCTGCCGCCGACGGCCTTCAGAGAGGCGAGCCCGCTGGCCGACAGCTCGGCGGCCAGGCCGGCGATCTCGGCCAGCATGGTGTGGGCGAAGGCTCCCTTGTCGCGCAGGATCTTGCGGCCGATCAGGTCGTTGGCCTGGATGGCGGTAGTGCCTTCGTAGATGGTGGTGATGCGGGCGTCGCGCAGATGCTGGGCGGCGCCGGTTTCCTCGATATAGCCCATGCCGCCATGGACCTGGACGCCCAGCGAGGCGATGTGCTGGCCCAGTTCGGTGCACCAGCCCTTGGCGATGGGGGTCAGGAACTCGAGCCGCTGGCTGGCCTCGTAGCGGCTATTGGGCTCGGGATGGTGGTGGGCGATGTCGGAGAGGGCGGCGGCGGTGTAGTGGATGCCGCGCATGGCCTCGACGCCGCTTTTCATGGTCATCAGCAGGCGGCGGACGTCCGGGTGATGGACGATGCCGGCCGCACCCGAACCGGTCCAGCCCGCCGGCTTGCCCTGCACGCGGTCACGGGCGTAGGAGCGGGCCTGCTGGTAGGCGCGCTCGGCGATGGCCAGACCCTGCAGGCCGACGGCCAGACGGGCGTGGTTCATCATCACGAACATATATTCCAGGCCGCGATGGGGCTGGCCCACCAACTCGCCCAGGGCGCCCTCGTGGTCGCCGAAGCTCATCACCGCCGTGGGGCTGCCGTGGATGCCCAGCTTGTGCTCCAGCGACACGCATTTGACGTCGTTGCGGCTGCCGTCGGGCAGGATCTTGGGCACCACGAACAGCGAGATGCCCTTGACCCCGGCGGGCGCATCGGGCAGGCGGGCCAGGACCAGATGGACGATGTTGCCGGTCAGGTCGTGGTCGCCATAGGTGATGAAGATCTTCTGGCCCGAAAGGCGGAATTTGTCGCCATCGGGAACGGCCCTGGTGCGGATGGCGGCCAGATCCGAGCCGGCCTGGGGCTCGGTCAGGTTCATGGTGCCGGTCCACTCGCCGGCGACCATCTTGGGCAGATAATAAGCCTTCTGCTCATCCGAGCCGTACAGCGACAGGGCATTGACGGCGCCCTGGGTCAGCATGGGGTTGAGGGTGAAGGCCATGTTGGCGGCCTGCCACATCTCGTGGACGGCGTGGTTGAACAGGTTGGGTAGGCCCATGCCGCCGAAATCGGGCGAGAAGGGCAGGCCGTTCCAGCCGCCGTCGACGATGGTGGCCCAGGCTTCCTTCCAGCCCGGCGCGGTGCGCACCACGCCGTTCTCCTGAACGGCGCCTTCCTGGTCGCCGACCCGGTTCAAGGGCGACAGCACGCCCTCGGCGATATGGCCGGCCTCGGTCAGGATGGAATCGGCGGTATCCGAGGTGGCATCCTCGAAGCCGGGCAGGGCGGTGACGGCATCAAGGCCCACCACCTCTTCCATGGTGAAACGGATGTCTCTGAGCGGCGGAATGTAGGTGGACATGGATCAGCCTCCCAGAGCGGCGGAAAGTTCAGGCAACACCTTGAAGAGGTCTGCGACCAGGCCGTAATCGGCGACCTGGAAGATGGGGGCCTCTTCGTCCTTGTTGATGGCGACGATGACCTTGGAATCCTTCATGCCGGCCAGGTGCTGGATGGCGCCCGAGATGCCGACGGCGATGTAGAGGTCGGGGGCGACGATCTTGCCGGTCTGGCCCACCTGGAAGTCGTTGGGCACGAAGCCGGCGTCGACGGCGGCGCGCGAAGCCCCCACTGCGGCGCCCAGCTTGTCGGCCACCGCTTCGAGCAGCGGGAAGTTGTCGCCCGACTGCATGCCGCGCCCGCCCGAGATGATGATGCGGGCGCTGGTCAGCTCGGGACGCTCGGACTTGCTGAGCTGGCTGCCCACATAGGACGACAGGGCCGGGTCGGCGGCGGCGGCCACACTCTCGACGGCGGCGGAACCACCCTCGGCCTTGGCCGCCTCGAAGCCGGTGCCGCGCACGGTGATCACCTTGACCGCGTCCTTGGACTGCACGGTGGCGAGCGCGTTGCCGGCATAGATCGGGCGGATGAAGGTGTCGGGGGACACCACGCCGGTGATCTCCGACACCTGGGCCACGTCGAGCAGCGCCGCGACGCGGGGCGCCACGTTCTTGCCCCCCGTGGTGGCGGGCGCCAGGATGTGGCTGTAGCCGCTGGCCAGGCTCACCACCAGGGCGGCCAGGGGCTCGGCCAGATGGTTGGCGTAAAGGGCGGCGTCGGCCGACAGCACCTTGGCCACACCCGCCACCTTGGCGGCGGCCTCGGCCACGGCGGCGATGCCGCTTCCGGCGACCAGGACGTGCACATCGCCGCCGATCCTGGCGGCGGCGGTGACGGTGTTCAGCGTGGCGGCCTTGAGAGCGCCGCCCTCGTGCTCGGCTAGAACCAGAATGGTCATTCGTTCGTCCCTTTCCCGTCGTCATGCCCGGACTTGGTCCGGGTATCCACGGCCGTGCCGCGCCTCGATCCTGGGTGCTGCGGCACCGTCGTGGATGGCCGGGTCGAGCCCGGCCATGACGATGAAGTGTTAAATGACTTTGGCTTCGTTCTTCAGCTTGTCGACCAGGGCGGCCACGTCGGGCACCTTGATGCCGGCCTTGCGCCTGGGCGGCTCCTCGACCTTCAGCGTCACCAGACGCGGCGCCACGTCGACGCCCAGATCGGCCGGCGAGACCGTGTCGATGGGCTTCTTCTTGGCCTTCATGATGTTGGGCAGGGACGCGTAGCGCGGCTCGTTGAGGCGCAGATCGGTGGTCACCACCGCCGGCAGCCTGAGGCTCACCGTCTCCAGGCCGCCGTCCACCTCGCGGGTCACCGTGATGGCGTCGCCGACAATTTCCACCTTGGAGGCGAAGGTGCCCTGGGGGCGGCCCAGCAGCGCCGCCAGCATCTGGCCGGTCTGGTTGCTGTCGTCGTCAATGGCCTGCTTGCCCAGGATGATCAGGCCAGGGGCCTCCTTGTCCACCAGGGCCTTCAGGACCTTGGCGACGGCCAGCGGCTGGACCTCGTCGTCACAAGACACCAGGATGCCGCGGTCGGCGCCCATGGCCAGAGCGGTGCGCAGCGTCTCCGATGCCGCCGCCGGACCCACCGACACCACCACCACCTCGGCGGCCTTGCCGGCTTCCTTGAGGCGAACCGCCTCCTCCACCGCGATCTCGTCGAACGGGTTCATGGAGAACTTGACGTTCTGCGTCTCGACGCCCGAACCGTCCGACTTCACCCGAATCTTCACGTTGTAGTCGATCACCCGCTTGATCGCGACCAGGACTTTCATTTGCGACATTTCCACTCACTCATTGGTCCACCCCTCCAGGCCGGTCACAGACAGACGGCGACCGACTTCAGCTCGGTATATTCCTCGACCCCTTCACGGCCATTCTCGCGCCCCCATCCCGACTGCTTCTGGCCGCCGAAAGGCAGGCCGAAATCCAGAGCGGCGGAAGCATTCACCTTGACACTGCCGGCCTTGATCCGCCGGGCCAGCCGATGGGCAAGCCCGATATCACGGGTCCAGATGGAAGCCGAAAGGCCGAAAACACTGTCATTGGCCAGCCGGGCAATGGCGTCGGGATCACAGTCATCGAAGGGCATGACGCAGGCCACCGGCCCGAAAATCTCTTCGCGCACCACCGCCATGTCGGGACGGGTCCCGGCCAGAACCGCCGGCTCGATAAAGTAGCCGGGACGGTCGGGACGTCGCCCGCCGCACACCAGTTCCGCGCCGTCCCGACGGGCTCCATCGATATAGCCCAGGACCCGCTGGACCTGGGCCGAAGAAATCACCGGGCCGATATCGCATTCGGGATCGAGTCCGGGCCGGACCTTGAGCATGCCGGCCCGCCGGGCGATCCCCTCCACCACGCGGTCATAGATGCTGCCGTGGACCAACAGCCGCGACCCGGCGGCGCATACCTGGCCGGAATTGCCGAAGACCCCCATGGTGGCCGCGTCCATCGCCCGCTCGATATCGGCATCGGGAAGAATGACAACCGGTGATTTACCGCCCAGTTCCAGGGTCACGCGCTTCAGATTGCCGCCCGCCGCCGCCAGGACGGCCTTGCCCACCGCGGTGGAACCGGTGAACGAAACCTTATCCACGTCGGGATGCTCGACCAGGGCGACCCCGGTCTCCTTTCCTCGTCCGAAGACGATGTTGATCACGCCGGGTGGGAAACCCACCATCTCGGCCAGTTGCCCCAATCGAATGGCGGTCAGCGGCGTCTGCTCGGCAGGCTTCAGGACCACCGTGCATCCGGCGGCAAGGGCGGCCGACATCTTGTTGGCGGCCATGGTCAGGGGAACGTTGAAGGTCACGATCTGGCCCGCCACCCCGACGGGCTCGCGCACCGTGAAGGCGTGCCATTCACCGGCCTGCGACATGGGATGGGTGACGCCACCCAGCTTCGTCGCCCAACCGGAATTATAGCGGATACTCTCCACCGCCAGATGGACGTCGAATGCCCGGGCCACCCGCAGCGGCTTGCCGGTATTCAACGTCTCGATCAACGCCAGATGGTCGCCATCCCGCTCGACGGCATCGGCCAGCTTCCACAGCAGCCTGGCCCGCTCGGATGGCGGCATGGATCGCCACGGCCCGTTCTCGAAGGCGGCTCGGGCCGCCTGGACGGCCAGGTCGATATCGGCCGCCCCGCCGTCGGCGACCGTGGCGAAAGGCTCGCCGGAGGATGGGTCGACGATATCGAAGCGGGCACCGGAACAAGACGGTACCCAGCGGCCGCCGATATGGAGGTCGAGCGGCTTGCCGAGAAATTCTCTCCTGAGATCGGCGACGGATTGAATGCTCATCTTCATCTCCAGAACCTGGGAAAAAGCCCGATCACGGGTATTCCGGCGGCAGCAGCAAGCCGAGGATCAAGTCGGCCGCCTTCTCGCCGACCATCACGGTGGCGGCGTTGGTATTGGCGCCGGGAATGGTCGGCATGATCGAGGCGTCGGCCACCCGCAGCCCCTCGATACCGTGGACACGCAGCCGCGAATCCACCACGGCGTCGGCATCGCTTCCCATGCGACAGGTCCCCACGGGATGGTGAGTGATCCCGAGCAGATCGCGCATGGCGAGGTCGATATCCTGGTCGGAGGCGATATGAGCGCCCGGAATGGTCTCGGCGCCGGTGATGGCGGCCTGGGGTTCGGTCCGGTATATGGAGCGCGCCGCCTTGAGGCCTTCCCGCAGGGCGACGGCATCTTCGGGCGCCGACAGCAGATTAAGGAATATGCGTGGGGAATGGGCCGGATTGGACGAACGCAGCGTCACGTGGCCACGGCTCTTCTGATGGACCAGGCAGACGGTAATATAAAAGGAATGCTCCCGCGGCCGGATCAGGCCGGGGACCCAGAGTCTGGCGTCGAAGCCCACCGGATTGCACAGCAATTGGATATCGGGCCGATCCAGTGACGGATCGGTTCGAAGCAGCACGGTCCCGCTGCATATCTGGGTCGCGAACGGTCCCTTGCCGAACAAGGCCCAATTGAAGAAAGACATGATGGCCCGGTCGAGGCGCAATTCGTTGGTGAACGTCACCGGAGCCGAGGCGGTAAAGCGCAGCGGCAGCCGGGGATGCTCGATCAGATTCCGGCCGACCCCCGGAAGGTCCAGGATCGGCTTGACGCCCACCCGGCGCAGGTCGTTGGCGGGTCCGATCCCGGAGAGCATCAGAAGCTGGGGGGAGTTGTAGGCTCCACCCGACAAGATGATCTCGCCTTCCACCTTGATACGATGAAGCTCGCCCCCGCGAACGCACTCGAGCCCAACCGCCCGATTGTTCTCGATCAGGATGCGGTGGGTCAGGGCCCCGGTCCATACCGTCAGATTGGAAGGCTTGCCGCCCTTTCGCAAATACGCCTCGGCGGAACTGGCGCGGCGCCCCCGCCGATTGATGGCGACCTCGCCCTTGGCGAAGCCTTCCTGGACGGCGCCGTCATAATCCTCGGAAAAAAGATATCCCGCATTGACCGCCGCCTGCTTCAACGGCTCGTGCAGCAGCTTGGCGGTATCGATGGCCTTGACCGACAGTGGCCCCTCGCCGCCGTGATAGGGACCATCCCCCCTCCAACTGCTCTCCGAGCGCTTGAAATAGGGCAAGACATCGGCATAGCCCCAACCTTCGTTGCCGAGTTCACGCCACTCGTCGAAATCCCGGGCATGACCTCGAATATGGAACAGCCCGTTGATGGACGACGACCCGCCCAGCACTTTTCCCCGGGGAATGGGAATTTCCCGCCCCCCCAGATTAGGTTCGGGTTCGCTGGTATATCCCCAGCTCAACGAGGGATTCTGGAGAGTCTTCAGAAATCCCACCGGCATATGGATAAAAGGGTTGCGGTCGGCGCCGCCGGCCTCGAGCAGCAGGACCGAATGCCCGCCCGCTTCCGCCAGACGGCGCGCCACGACACAGCCTGCCGTCCCCGCGCCGATCACGACGTAGTCGACGACCTGGGAATAGGAACCTTTCACTGACACGCCTCCATGAACAACAGGCGGCGGGCATGTCACCATGCCCCCCTTATTTGATTTTCCGGATCAGCTCTCGGTCTCGGCGACGGCGACGGCCAGAGAGGGATGCTCGTGACCGGCCGGAACTTGCTTCAGGTCGGAACGCAGCGACACACTCGCCCAGACATAATGAAGCCCCGCCCATCCAATCAGCGGAACGAACGACAGCATGCCGAAGCGAATTCCCTCCGCCGACGCCTTGGCGCACGCCGCAGCCAGTTCCGACCCCGGCTGAAGCGACGCCATTCCGGCCACGCAGGCGGCGTGATAGACACCGGCGCCGGTGAACGCCCGCGTCGCGAACCAGTCGCTGGCAAAGCCGATCACCGCCGGCCCCATTCCATGTCCGATCACGCTGATGACCAGCAGAACCAGGGCGGTGGACGATGCCCGCATGCGGGGATGAACCGAGGCATGGACGACGCTGAATGTCGGGCCATTCCAGACCATGACGAGAACGATGTAGCCGAAGATGGCGACTGTCGCTTCGGTCACGTTGTTGCTCAGAAAGCCATAGGCCGCGATCGGAACCGCGCCGAGGGTCGCCAAGCCCGGCACCCACCCGTACCAGCGCTTGTCCCACACCGCCAGACGATCGGACAGATATCCCCCGAGCGCGATTCCGATCAGCCCACCGATACCGACGATGATCCCGAAGGTAAAACCCGCCTTGGCCAGGCCCATGTCGAAGACACGGCCGAGATAGATGGGAATGAACTGGTTGATCCCCTGAAGGGCGAAGGCGCCCACCGTCGTGCCGATGATCATGTGCCGCGCCCCGTGCATGGACCACACGCGCTTAAGCACGGCCGTCATTGGGGGGACGGCATCGGAACTTGCCGCGGAATTGGCTCCGTCCGACAATCCTCGACGCGGCTCGTGCAGGGTGAAATAGGTGAGCATGCCGATGGCCATTCCCGGCAAGCCCAAGACCACGAAGGTGTAACGCCAGCCGAACATCTGAGCCAGCCAACCGCCGGCGAACGAGGCGATCAGAATGCCGACGGGAACGCCCAGGGCATAGATGGACAAGGCGGTGGCCCGCCGTTCCGGGGGGAAATGGTCGGCGATCAGCGAATGGGCCGCCGGTGTTCCACCGGCTTCACCGATGCCGACGCCAGCCCGGAACAGCACCATCTGCCAGAAATTCTGGGCCAGACCGCAGAGCGCCGCGAAGCCCGACCAGGCAACAATGCTGGCGGAAATGACGTTGATCCGACGTTTTTTCTCCGCCATGCGCCCCATGGGAATACCGGCGACGGCATATAACAGGGCGAAGGCGAGGCCCCCGAGAAGTCCAAGCTGGAAGTCACTCAGGGACAGATCGGCTTTGATCGGCCTCGCTAAGATCGCAATAATGATTCGGTCAAGAAAACTACACGCATATACGAGCACGAGAAGAAACAGGAGCCATGCTCGGTATTTTGCCGAGTATGTCATCGGCGGGACAACATTTTGTATCTTGGCCGGCTCACTCATGACGCCCTCCTCCGATCAGGCTTATCGATGCCCGATCATTATTTATGTTGTTTGTATGCCGCGACGCGGCCGCGTTCAAAGCCGCCGATGGTCAACCCACCTGACATTCCGTGACACACCACCCCATCGCCGCTCTTTCGGACAAGACGGCGGCACGGGCGCCCAAGCCATCATATGCCACGGCCATATGGGAGGGGGGGGACGCCCCCTCCCGCCGATGTCAGAAACTGAGCTTCGTGAAGGTGACCCACCGGCTGGAATGGCCGTCCGACCGGTCCTGGACCTGGCGATACTGCCATTCCCATTCCAAACCGAACTTCCACTTTGGCGTCATCTGATAGACGGTGTTCACGCCGAACAGATCCAGCTTGGTGTTCCAGGCGGCGGCAGCCGCGTTGCTGAGGAAATTCGACTTGTCCGACAGGCTTTCACTGTAGCGGACACTACTGCGCCAGTTCGGGTCCCAAACCTGGGTATAGCCGCCATACCACCCCAAGGCCTTGACCGAGTGGAGGTTCCCGCGCGGGTCCATGACGGCCCCCTGGTAACCCAGGTCGGTGATGTAGTTGGCGATACCGTCGCCATAATTGAGGCCGTAGTTGAAGCGCGAGGTGCCCCCGGTTATGTCGGTGGCGCCCAGCGGAACATTGAAATGGCCGGTAAGGCCGACGCCCCACCCGAAGACCGATGTGTCCTTGATGGAATCGTCCGAACGGATCTGACGTGCCATACCGTGCCCCATGACGTGGCCCCAGGTATCTTCATAGGTCGCCGCCACGTTGAGATCCGGATAGGTGGAAATGGCCCTGGCGCCCTGGGTGCCGCTGTCGTATTCCGATTCCTGGACATTGTTCCAGGTGGTGTAGGACGACGCGGGGCCGACCAGCGAGGCCGCCAGCTTGGTGTTCTTGTCGTAAGGATAGGTATAGGTGATCTGCGGCATGCGGTTGAGATTCATGCCGGAATGGTGGAGGCCGGCATCCAGCGGCTCGGTGATCGAAGCCGGGTCGGCGAAGATCGGCGCGGTCTGCCCCACCAGCCAGTTCCCGTAGGTCAGATAGGCTTCGCGCAAACGCGGGACGTAGGCGTTGGTCGAACTTTGCACCACGGGGTTCGCAGTGGTGGTTCCGGCGAAGTCCATGGCGGCGAAGGCGCGAAGTGTCTCGCCATCCTGCAGCTTGGTACGGCTCTCGAATTCCAGTTGGGTATACTTGGCGCTGAACCGGGTATACCCTTTCCGGTAGGGATTGTTCGAGGCGTTGTTCGGGCTGTTGACGGCGACGCCGGCGGCGATGGTCCCCTCCGGCCCCTTCTGCCCGACGTCGAACATGCCCTCGAGCATGATGGCACCGCCCAGACGGACAGAGGTTTGGGTTCCGGGAACGCCGATGAATCCCGGGGGCACGCTGTCCGGAAGCGGAGCCCCAGCGGCAGAGGCCGCGACCGTGGACTTGCTCACCTCTCCCTGCTTGGCCTGCAGGTCCCTGACGCTTTCCTGCAGAGACTTGATCTGCTGGTTGAGCTTTTCAAGTTGATCCTCGGCCGCCCCCGCATGGGCCGCCCCTGCTCCTCCACATAACGCCAACCCGATGATGGCGGAAATAGGTGTTCTATTACCTTTCATTGGACCCCTCCTGTTCGTTTCCCACCCTTCCGACGGAACGATGGCGCCTTCCTGTTTTGGTGTTTTGTTATATTTTTATTTGCTGTTTGTAGATTTATTAGAATGGATACTCACGCACACCTTGTTGAATGGTGATCCATTTGGTCTCGGTCATTTCTTCCATTGACCACTGCCCCCCCTCCCGCCCCATGCCCGAATCCTTGACACCGCCGAAAGGAGCGTGCGGGTTGTCTTCGATGGTGGAGCTGTTGATATGGACGATGCCGCTCTCCAGCTCTTGCGCGAACCTCATGGCAAGCTGGAGATCATTGGTGAGGACGGCCGAGGACAGGCCGTAGCAACTGTCGTTGGCCAGTTCCAGGGCATGCTCGGCATCGCGCGCCTTGATCACGCTGGCCACCGGCCCGAACAATTCCTCACGGAAGACCGCCATGGCCGGAACCACGTCGGCGATCACGGTAGGCTCGAAGAAATTGCCGGTGGAGTGACCGCCACAGAGCACGCGGGCACCCGCCTTGACGGCCCCGGCGATGCGCTCGGCCACGAAGGCGCATTGGGACCGCCGGATCAGCGGCCCGATAACCGTATCGGGCTGACGAGGATCGCCCATCTTCAGCGTCTTAACCTTGGCGACGAAGCGATCGAGGAAGGCGTCGTAAATCCCCGCCTCGACGATGATGCGCGAGCCGGCCATGCAGATTTGGCCCTGATGGCTGAAAATCCCGAACGCAGCGGTCTTGACCGCATAGTCGACATCGGCGTCGCCAAGCACCACCAGCGGGCTCTTGCCGCCCATCTCCAGGGTGATCTTCTTTCCTTGCCCGGCACATTGGGTGGCAAGCAGGCGGCCGACCCGCGTCGATCCGGTAAAGGAAATCAGCCGGACGCGCGGGTCCTCCACCAGCACCTTGCCCAAGGTCGCGCCGTCGCCGGGGACCACGTTGAGCACGCCGGCCGGCAACCCGGCCGCCTGGAAAATCTCGGCCGACTTCAACCCGATCAGGGACGTCTCTTCCGAGGGCTTCAGCACCACGGTATTGCCGGCGGCAAGGGCCATGCAGATCTTCTTGGTGCCCAGCAGGAAGGGATAATTGAACGGGGCGATGGCACCGACCACCCCCAGCGGGCGACGGATGGTCAAGGACAACGTCCCCGGAGCGTCGGACGGGATGACATGGCCGAATATCCGCCGGGCCTCGCCAGCCGCCGACCGCAGCATGGCGGCGGTGAATTCCACCTCGAACATCGCCTTACCGAACGTGGAACCCGCCTCGTCGATCAGGATCGACACCAGTTCGTCCCGCCGCGTCTCGACCATATCGGCCATGCGGATCAGGATCAGTTCCCGCTCCGCCGCCAGGGTATTCCCCCAGGTCTTCCCGGCCGCCGCCGCCGCATCGATCGCCCTGGCCATGACCTTGGCATCGGCCATGCGCACATGGCCGACGGTCTCGCCATTGGCCGGATTGATCACGGCCGAGGGTGAACCGCCGCAATCGATCATTTCACCATTAATGAATGCCACGTCTTCCTCCCATGCTTGAAGCCGGCGCGCTTGAAGGCCGCCGTACCGGCGAGCGGATTTACATCGACCTGGAGATCAGATCCTTGAGGACTTCGTTCGAGCCGCCGTAAATCTTCTGGACGCGCGCGTCGACATAAAGCTGCGCAATGGGATATTCCATCATGTAACCATAGCCGCCAAAGAACTGGAGGCATTGATCGATGATATCGCACTGCTTTTGACTGCTCCACCACTTGGCCATTGCCGTTACGGTTGAGTCCAGTTCCTCCCCATCCAGGAGTCTTAAGATTAAGCTGTCGACGAATACCCTCCCAATACGCGCTTCCGTCAGGCACTCGGCCAGCTTGAATCGCGTATTCTGGAAATCGAACAATGTTTGATTGAACATCTCGCGTTGCTTGGTGTAGTCGATGGTCAATTCGATGGCGCGCTCGGCCGATGCGATGGCCGTCAGCGCGATGGCCAGACGCTCGCGCGTGAATACTCTCATCAGGTTGGAGAAGGCGCCGCCCTCCACCCCGCCGATCAGGTTTTCCGCCGGCACCCGCAGGTCGTCGAGGAACACCTCGCAATTATCGAGGCTGGCCTGCCCGATCTTCTCCAGATTGCGGCCAACCTGGAAGCCGGGGGAATTGCGCGTGTCGACATAGAACAGCGAGAGCCCCTTCGCCCCCGGCCCGCCGGTACGGGCTGCCACCACGGCGCAATCGGCCTGCTTGCCCAGGGTGACGAAGGTCTTGCTGCCGTTGATCACATATTCGTCGCCTTCGCGGCGAGCGGTCGTCCGGATGGTCTTGACGTCACTGCCGGCGCCGGGCTCGGTCGCGCATACGGCGATGACGTGCTCGCCGGTGGCCAGCTTCGGCATCCACTTCAGCGCCTGTTCGTGGGTGGCGCTGTTGAGCAGGAGATGGGGACCACCCACACTGCCGGGAACGAAGCCGAACGCGGTATCCACCACCCGGACCTGCTCTTCCATGATCACCGCCTCATGGGCGAAGGTCCCACCGCCGCCGCCGTATTCCAGCGGCACGCTGGCGCACAGCAGTCCGAGTTCCCCGGCCTTCAGCCAGACGTCGCGATCGATGATCTTGTTCTTGCGCCAGCGCTCCGCATGAGGGGCGACCTCCCGCTCGAAAAACCGGCGGGCGGTTTCCCGAAGCATGTCCAGTTCCTCATTTACCCAAGGAGACTTGTACGTCTGCATTCCCCGAAACCCTTTCACTGAACGCCATCACCCACAGCCTCGGCCGGTGGGCCAGATCAAATACAATCCAACCAGACGGTTGCTTTTGATGACAAGCGCAAGTCAACCATCCGGTTGGTTGATTGTCAATCATCTTTCGAAGCGATCCGTCAGACCCTGGGCGAACGCTCGCGAATCCCCCCTTATCGCGGGCGAACGGCAGGGAACTGATCCGTTTACTGCGACGCAGCATTACGTTAGAGTTCTCTCGAAATTCCAGACCAACCGGTCGGTTTGACCCGCCAGGAGACAAGGCGGATCATGCCGCTTTTTCCACAGACAAAGGCAACCAGAGCAATGGCAGAGCAGGAAAAACCGAGAAAGAGAGCACCAACCAAGAAGTCGTATCGGATAAATAAACTGGATACGATCTTGATAGAGTCGGCAAAGCTCTTTTGTGAGCGTGGATACGATGCAACATCACTTGACGATGTCGCCGATGCCGTAAAAATACATAAAGCTACAGTTTATCATTACATCAAGAGCAAGGAGGAAATACTATACCTGTGTCTTGAGCGCTCGCTTTCGGGCTACGAAGACACATTGATCGAAATGAAGGACACGACGATTCCGCCGGTGACCCGCCTGGTGAAATTCTTCTCGATCATCATTGAAGCCCAGAACAACGATTTCGGCCGGTGCCTTTGCCTCGTCGGGCGGCGCCCGTTGAGCGAGGAAACCGGCGAGCAGATCCGGCAGTTCCAGAGAAAGCTCGACTTCACGACCCGCGGCCTGCTGGAGGAGGGGATCGCCGACGGCTCCATTCGCAATTGCGATGTTCGCCTGGCGACGGCCATGCTGTTCGGGGCCTTCAACTGGATTCCACGCTGGCGCCGCCCCGGACACTCGGTCAGCACCGAGGAGTTGGTTAAGGTCTTCATGGACATCTTCCTGAACGGGATCGCCACCGCCCCCGTCGCCGTCTGATCTGTTCGCGGACACCATTGCCCACGCAAAATCTCGGCCCATCAAATTACCAACCTACTGTTTGGTTGGTTTACTGGACACCCGGTGTGGGCCGCGATATAGTGCTCCCCGAGATTTGCCATTGGGCCCGATTGAAGCGGGAAATCATGGGTAACGACGCCGACGAACCGATTTCCAGAACCTATTCCTCCGGGCGGCTGACGCTTCATTTAGCCGAATGGGGGCAGGAGAATTCGGAAACCGTGGTGCTGGTTCACGGGTACCGCGACCACTGCCGCAGTTGGGACGCCATGGCTCGCGTGCTCCGGAACGGATATCGGGTGATAGCGCCCGACCTGCGAGGCCACGGAAATTCCCAGTGGGTCGTGGGCGGGACGTACGCACTGGACGACTTCGTCTATGACCTTCACAGCCTCCTGCGGGAGCAGGCGGCCAATCCGGTGTCCATCGTCGCCCATTCGATGGGCGCGGCGGTCAGCCTGAATTTTGCCGGCCTGTACCCGGACAGGGTCAAGGCCCTGGTCGCCATCGAGGGAACGTGGCAACTGGAAAGGGCCGAGCCCATATATGGCCCCGATGAAACTCAGAAGCGCCTGACCCATTGGATCGACCAGATCGACAGCCTCACCGTCGGAGGCCACCGGACCTACGCCTCCATCAAGGAGGCCGAGGCCCGTCTGAAGGCCGAACACCCGCGCCTTGATCCCGCATTGATCCGTCATCTGACGGCCCACGGCGTCAGGAGGAGCCAGGACGGCAGCGTCAACTGGAAATATGACCCCCTCCTCAAGGCGCGGGCTCCAAGCCGGTTCGAACGCGCAGCCACCATCGAGCTGTGGTCGCGAATCGCCTGCCCGGTCACGCTGGTTCATGGCTCGGAAAGCAAGATGGGCGATGCCCGCGCCCTGGGGTTGGATCGCCATTTCCGCCAGGCCGATGCCGTCGATATCGCCGATGCCGGCCACTGGGTGCATCACGACAAGCCCGAGGAATTCGCGGCCCTGGTGCTGAAGGCCCTCGGCCGTTAGATCAAACCACGTTTCGATACAGCGCCCAAACCACTGGATGGGGCCTCCACGCGCATGGCTTCCGTCGTACGGGCGGGCCGGCCCCAGGGGGGCAGTTCAGAATCTCTCCAGAACACCTTGACTCCAAACCAACCGGATGGTTGAGTATTTGTGAGACGTCATATCATTTCGACATGATGACGGCTTCTCGGTTTCAAGAAGGCTGGAGACACCATGAAAATCGTTCGCTTTGATGGGGGCCGCATCGGCATCACCGACGGGCGCAAGATCGTCGATATCAGCGCCCTGTGCGGCTCGGGCCCCGCCGAGTGGCCGCCTGTAGGCATCAACCGCCTGATCCGGAACTTTAAATCGCTCCGTCCCGCTCTGGAGCAAATCCTGGCCGAGGATAAGGGGGTGCCGTTCGCAGGCGCCCGCCTGGATACCCCGGTACCGTGGCCCAACAAGCTGATCGCCTATCCGGTCAATTATCACGACCACGCCGCCGAGATGGCCTCCACCGGCCTGGCCAGCATCCAAGGCTTCTTCCTCAAAGCCAATTCCTCGCTGTCCGGCCCCCACGACCCCATCGAGCTTCCCGACCTCGCGGGGCGGCAGATTCATCACGAATGCGAACTGGGCCTGATCATCGGCAAGGAGGGGCGGCAAATTCCGGTGGAATCCGCACTGGACCACGTCTTCGGCTACGCCTGCCTGATCGACGTGACAGTGCGTGGCAAGGAAGAGCGCGTCATGCGCAAATCCTACGACAGCTTCACCCCGGTCGGCCCCTGGATCGTCACCGCCGACGAGATTCCCGATCCCGCCGACATCAACATGCGCCTTTGGGTCAATGACGAACTGCGCCAGCAGGCCAACACCAGGGACCTGATCGTCGATATCCCCAACATGATCGCCGTCGCCTCGTCGGCGGCGACCCTTTATCCCGGCGACGTGTTCGCCACCGGAACTCCCGCCGGGGTGGGGCCGATCAAGGATGGCGATACCGTCACCATCGAAATCGAGAACGTCGGACGCATGAGCGTCCCCGTCATCCAGGGCCGGCGCGGACAAAACGTCGTCTTCGCCAAGCCGTACGACTTCCAGAAAGCAGCAATCTGATCAGGAGAATGCCCATGGACCGCAACGTTATCGCCGACATCCGGGCGACCAGCAATCTCGACGATCTCTACAAGGTCTTCGCCGACAACCACCTGACGGCGGGATGGCACAAGAAGCGCCCGTCGCTGTGGCGCGAACCGCGCACCGGATTCCAGCCGCTGAACTGGCGCTATGCCGACGCCGCCATGGCCCTGGACCGGGCCGGGGAATGGATGAGCACCGAGGATGCCGAGCGGCGTAACCTGCTGATGTTCAATCCGGTCGACGACAATGACTACGACACGGTTCGGACCATCGTTTCCGCCTATCAGATGATCCGCCCCGGCGAATATGCGCGGACCCACCGCCATACCGCCAACGCCATGCGGCTGATCCTGGATGCGGACCCCGGGGTGTTCACGGTGGTGAACGGACTGAAAATCCCCATGCGGGCCGGCGACTTCCTTCTCACCCCCAACTGGTACTGGCACAGCCACTACAACGAGGGTGAGAAGAACGCCTATTGGATCGATTTTCTGGATGTGCCCCTGGTGCACCGGTTGGAGCCCATGTTCGCGGAAGACCTGCCGGCGGTTCATCAGACCGTGACGTCCATCCCCGACCCGGACGCATGTCCCTTCGTCTTCACCCGCAAGCGGGTTCTGGCCGAGATCGGATCGCAGCCCACCCTGCCCGGGGGCGCCCGGCGCCTGGTCCTGCCGACCCAGCAATACATTCCCACGGTCAGCGTGACCTATATCCAGGCCCCCAAGGGAGCGGAGACCGGCGCGGCTCGCACCACCGCCAGCCGCATCTTCGCGGTGACCTCGGGCAACGGCCGGGCACGGGTCGGCAACAAGAGCTTCGAATGGACCGTGGGCGATGTGTTCTGCGTTCCATCCTGGCATGACTTCGAGATCTCGGCCTCCTCCGAGGCGCTGATCCTCGAGGTCTCGGACGAGCCGACACTCCGTCTGCTGGGCTTCTTCCGCGACGAGGCGGCCCCGCCTGCCGCCCCCTGACGACCACCAACGAAACAGCGACAGTAATCAAGGAGTTAGCATAATGGGAAAACCGCATATCCTGATCGCCGGCGGCGGCATCGGCGGCATGGCCGCGGCCCTGGCCCTTTTGAGGAAGGGCTTCGATGTGGATATCTACGAGCAGGCCGAACAATTCCGCGAAGTGGGAGCCGGCATCCAGATCAGCCCCAACGGCAACCGGGCGCTCCACGCCCTGGGGGTGTTCGAAACCCTCCAAGCCCTTTCCACCAAGGCCGAGGGCAAGGAAATCCGCCTGTGGAATACCGGACAGACGTGGAAGCTGTTCGATCTGGGTAAGGAGGCGATCAATCGCTACGGCTTTCCCTATCTGACCGTCTTCCGTCCCGACCTGCTCCAGGTTCTCGCCGACGCAGTCGCCAGACTGAAGCCCGACGCCCTCCATCTCAATACCCGCGTGGTCGGCTGCACCCAGACCGGCGGCAAGGTGACGCTGGCCTTCGATAACGGCGGCACCGCCACCGGCGACGTCCTGATCGGCGCCGACGGCGTGCATTCCAAGATCCGCAACATTCTCCATGGCGAAAGCAAGGCCCGGTTTACCGGCATGATGGCCTGGCGCGGCGTCATCCCCATGGAGACCCTGCCCGAGCACATGACCCGCCGGGTCGCCACCAACTGGGTCGGGCCGGGCGCGCATGTGGTCTGCTATCCTCTGCGCGGCGGCAAGCTGATGAATTTCGTCGCCACCGTCGAACGCACCGGGTGGCAGAGCGATTCCTGGAGCACCCAGGGCTCCGTCGAGGAGTGCATGGGCGACTTCATCGGCTGGCATGCCGACATCCAGACCATGATTGCCAAGGCGCCATCACTGTTCAAGTGGGCCCTGATGGGGTGGCCCCCCATGGAGAGCTGGACCGTCGGCAACACCACCTTGCTGGGGGACGCCTGTCATTCGACCCTGCCGTTCCTGGCCCAGGGGGCGGTGATGGCTCTGGAAGACGCCGTCATCCTTGGCCGCGCCTTCGAGACCCATGGCTCGGATATCGGCGAGACCCTGCGCCGCTACGAGGCGGCCCGTATCGACGTCACCCGCCAGAAGGTACTGGGCGCGACGGCCAATACCGAACGCTTCCACAATCCGCTTCTGGCGACGGTCGCCGGAGCCCAGGCCTATGTGGATCGGGAATGGAGCCGCGAGGCCATCATCCATCGCTACGAGTGGATATTCACCTACGACGTCAACACGGTCACGGTGTGATTCCGGCGATGGCATGAAGCCGCCGGTTTCATGCCATCGTTGCCGCCCGTCCGCAGATGGCCCCGGCTCCGGCGGGACATTCCACGTGGCGGAACGATCGGCAAGCGGCTTTTCCATATCGTCGTATCCCGACACTACCATGGAGAACGTACCGGCGTGGCCGATGCGAACAGCAGGAGGAAGCCACCATGACACTACCCTTGGTTGTCGCCATCACCGGGGCGACCGGCGTGATCTATGGCGTCGAGATGCTGAAGGTCCTGAAGCGGATCGGCCAGCCGACCCACCTGATCCTCAGCGAGTCGGCCGTCCGCAACCTGAAGATCGAGACGGATTGCACCCTCCACGATGTCCAGGCGCTTGCCGATGTCGTCCACAACAACAAGGATATCGGCGCCTCGGTGGCCAGCGGGTCATTCAAGACCAAGGGCGTGGTCGTCGCTCCATGCACCATCAAATCGCTGTCGGCCATCGCCAACTCGTTCACCGCCAATCTGGTGGTCCGCGCCACGGATGTGGCGTTGAAGGAGCGGCGCCGAGTGGTTCTGATGGTCCGCGAGACTCCCCTGCACAAGGGCCACCTGGAACTGATGTCGCGTTGCGCCGATCTGGGCGCCGTCATTCTTCCTCCGATGCCGGCTTTCTATCATGGACCGCAGAGCATCATGGACCTGATCCATCAGAGCATCGGCAAGGCCCTGGATCAGTTCGACATCGAGCATGACCTGTTCCGCCGGTGGACCGGCGAGGCCCATGGCGATGCCTCCGTGTCCCGGGTCAGTGCCGCGGCGGAATGACGTCTCTATGCAGGCCCATGGAAAGCGAGCGCCCTTGAGGCTGGTTGCCAAGGCTCGGTTGCCGCTGGATCAGGTCGAGGACGCGCACATCCTCGCCTTCCGCCCTTCCGGCGGCGGGCAGGAGAGCCTGGCGGTGATCGTCGGCGCTCCGGTCGTCGAAGGGCGCACCCCGGTCATGATCCATCGCCATGACCTTGGCGCCGATCTCGCCGAAAATCTGGGGCCGGGGCCGGGTCCCATAAGGCGGGGGCTTGGGCATCTGGCCACGCTGGGCGGAGGCGTTTTCCTGATCCTGCCGGTGGAAGGAAGTCGAAGCAGTCTCGCCGCCATTGATTCGATCCTTCGCCATCTTGGAATCTCGCGAGCCAGATGGATGCACCCGTGAAAGAGGCGTTCCACTTCCTGTCGGACCACCACGTCCTGTCCCTGGCGGTCTGCAGCGACGGCCAGCCCCATTGCTGTTCGCTGATGTATTCCCATATGGGGTTCACGATCTTCTGGGTTTCGGACCCTGCGGCACGGCATTCCCAGGCGATCGACGCGGCAGCTTCGGTCAGGGTCTCGGCGACCGTCGCGCCCGATTACGGTGATTTTCGCCAGATCAGGGGCTTGCAGATCAGCGGCACGGCCTCCCGGGTCACCGAACTGGCGGATTCCCTGCGGGCACTGGCGCTGCTGGGCCGGCGCTACAGCTTCCTTGCCGGCCTGGCCGACCGGCCGACGGAATTGGCCTCGGCCCTGGCGCGGGCGAAGGTCTACCGCCTTGTCCCCGATACCCTGACCCTGATCGACAACACCAGGGCGTTTGCCGACAAGACCACCTATCACGCCGCGCAACTGGCCGCATTCGTGGCATAAGCGGGACGTGATCCCCGCCGTCGGCCGAGGATCTCTGCCACCCCGGACGATGGCAGGTCGGGACGCTCAATGGCTGACGTAGCGCTGCCCGATGCCTGACGCAGCTTGGATCAGCGCCGGCGCGAATGATCGTTCCATCTGATGCAGCGTTATGGCCTTGGCCGACGTCACGATGCTGAGACAGGCGACAACCCTGCCATCCGCCATGACCGGCACCGCCATGGCGCGGGTGGGCGTCCCCATCTCGCAGTCCCGAGTGGCGAAGCCCCGTTGGCGGATATTGTCGAGAATGGCTCTCAGCGAACCCGAGTTCCGACATCCCGAATAGACCCCCGGATACTCGATCATGCGGCGCAGCAGGTTGTCGCGCTCCTCCTCGGTGCAGAAGGCGAGATGGGCCCGTCCGGTGGCCGAGCCGACAATGGACAGCCGATACCCGCGATTCCGGGTAATCGGCAATTCACGGGCGCTGTTGCCGGGATCGAGCACCACCATGGCCTCCGTGTCGCAAATCACAAGGTCCGATGGCCAGCCGGCCGTTTGCTGCCGCAGCCAGTTGAGAACCGGGCGAGCGACCGTCAACAGCTGATGGGTGTCGACAGGTTGGAACCCTCGCGACAATTCAAGAACCTTGAATGTGAGTTCGTAGCCTCCCTCGGCCCGCCGGGCCACGTACCCAAGGGCGCACATGGTTTCCAACAATCGGACGATGGTCGGTTTCGGCAGCTTGGTAATGCTGTGGATATGGCGGACATCGGTCACCGTCGGGCAATTGAGGGCATCGAGAACCTCGAAACCGCGCTGAATCACGCTGATGACATTCGGGACCATCGGCCGCGCCTCCTCCATCACGTGGAAAAATGCCGCTCGCCCATTTCCGCTGCCATCAGGGCGTCCATGCATTGGCGGACGTCGTTGAAGGGGCGTGCGGTCTTGTTGCTTGGAGGCAATGCCTCATCATAGAAAAAGGCCGGAAGCCGGTCGTCATCGGCCGTGAACCCAGCCCGCCGGTTGAACTCGAGTTCCATCCATACGGTCTCGCGCCCGATCTCGCGCAGGAGCGATGGCTTAATGGCAATGCCGAGGCAGCCATTGACCGCCTCCGCCATCATCTCGTAATTGGCGTCGGTAACCGAACGCCCGAAGATGCACAGACCCATGCTGTCGGAAACGGCGAACTTGAACTGGGCATCCAGACTTGCCGCCGCCAGTTCCCGCGTGGTTTTACCGCTGCAATCCATGGCCGCAATCGCCCCGGCGGTGTGATCCGCCCCTTGGGCCGTGGTCATCATGGAAACTCCAGTCACCTCGACCACCCTTGGATCATAGGCGCTGATCGCCTGTCTCTTGATCACTGGAACGCGCCCGACGCCGAAATGCTCTCCCACTCTGGCGGTGCCTTGAGCCAGCAGGCGTCCCCGCTCATTGCCGAGCCGCAAATCCTCCAACGCCACCTTGATGAAGCGGATATCTCCGAATTCCGCCTGCCCGCCCTCCATGAGCACGCCCAGGGTGGCGCCGGTCTCGATGGAATCGACCCCCAGGTCGTTGACGATGGCATTCAACTGGGCGATATCGTCGGGATCGCCCAGGCCGCAATTGGTCCCCATCAGGCCGAGTGTCTCGTATTCCAGGGGAGACACCATCTCCTTGCCGGCGTCATCCACATAGACGTTGCTGCATTGGATGACGCATCCCGGCATGCAGCCATGGGTGGTGTGCCCGCCTCGCTGAAGAATCCGCTGGCGGATGAAATCACCGCCGACCCTCAGGGGCTGCCGCTTTGGGTCGACAAGCTGACCGGAGCGAAAATTCCGGACGGGCATGCCCCCGATATAGTTAATGAAGTCGGCCATTCCGGCCGTTCCCAGTTCCCGGAAGCTTTTCGTCGCCGGTTGCCCGGCCAGGGCCGTTGCATAGTCCTTCGACAGTTTGTAGAAGGACTTCCTGTCGTGGACGTCTGGCATTTTGTCCAAATCGGCCACGATCGCCTTGACCCTCTTGCTGCCCATGACCGCCCCGACGCCGCCCCGCGCGGCCAGTCGTCCCGGACGCCCCTCGCGATCATTGAAAGCGATCCCCGACAACAACCCCCGGTATTCGCCGACCGGACCGCACAAGGCGAAGCTGATCTTGGGGCCGTATCGCTCGAACAGCGCCGCCGCCGCCTCGAAATTGCCCATGCCCAGAAACGGCCCGGCGGGGTCGAAGCCCAGCGTTCCGTCCCTGCGGATTCGAATCACCACCCATTCGTCGGAACTGCCTTCGAGGATGAAGCCGGCCAGCGCAAGCTGTCCCAGGGCCACGGCAAACATCCCACCGCTGTTCGCCTCCTTGATGCCTCCGGTCAACGGGCTCTTGCATCCCACACTGATCCTGTTGGCGTTGGAGAACGCCGTCCCGGCCAGTGGCCCGGCGGAAAAGATAAGCGGATTCTCGGGCGACAGCGCATCGGCCGTGGCCACCCCGCGCTCCAACAGCATCCTGGCGATCAGGTGGCGTCCGGCCCGGACCATATCCTCGCCATGAAGGTCGGTGGATGTCCAATCGCGCCGCGTGAGGTCAATGTGGAGAAATCGCTTCATGTCAGCCCATTCCCAGACCACCGAAGGCATGACCGGCCGACCGATGCGGCCAACCGTCATAGCCTCCGGCGGCGCCCCGCCGACAGGCGGTTCGCCGAAATTCATGTTGCCGACGAGGAATCGGATTCGTGTCCCGGCATTGCGGGCATTGGAATCTGACCACGAGGCGCATCCCTGTTTCCGCCGCGCCTCTATCGGGCACATTCGGAGACGGACATCCAATATTGAGACGTCTGTCTAATTGTGGATATAATACCATATCATTGGTTGGTTTCAATCGATTTCCCCTGGGCGCCCCCGCCCGAAAGGACAAGCGTGAACGACATTCCGACACGGCCGGATTCTTTGATGTCATGGATTCAACGGCACGCCGCCGATTTTCGCCTCAGCTTCAAGACCACCGTCGCCGGTCTGGCCACTTATGCCGTTGTCGAGTTTCTTCATCTGCACCAAGGAGCCTGGGCGGTCCTTAGCGCGGTGCTGATCATGCAGGCCAGCGTCGGAGCATCCCTCCGGGCGGCCAGGGATAGACTGATCAGCACCCTGGGCGGCGCCGGCTACAGCGCCGCCGTCGTGGTGCTGCTTCCCCATGACGACCCGGTCCGGCTGGGTATCGCCCTGGGCGTAGCCCTGGCGCCGGTGGCCTTCCTTACCTCGATCTACAGCAGCTTCAAGACGGCCCTGATCACCACCGTCATCATCCTTCTAAGCGGCACCGGACAATCGGGCGGCCTCGTCGGCTCCGCCATGGACCGCGTCGTAGAGATCACGCTCGGCAGCGTGATCGGCCTGGGAATCGCCCTTTTCCTCCTGCCGACACGCGCCCATGGCCTCATCGCGCAGACCTCCTCCCGCATCCTGGATCTGCTGGCACGGCTGTTGACGGAAACACTGGCCGATCGTTCGGTGACGGCCGATCCCAAGGCGATCCAGTCTCTGCACGACGTCCTCCGGTCGGCCTTCGTCCGCGTCGAGGCGATCACCGACGAGGCCATCCGCGAACGCCAGGCGTACCTGAGCACCGAACCCAGCCCCGATGCTCTCCTCCGGACCCTGCGGCGACTCCGCTATGACATGGTGATCATCGGCCGGGTCACGGCCCCTCCCTTTCCCTCGGCGGACAGCGCCAGGATCAAGGAAAGGCTTGCCGCGATCGCGCAGTCGGCCACCGCCTTTCTTCACGGGACCAGTCAAGCCCTGATCCGGCAGGCCCGGCCGCCCGGTATCGAGGCCGTCGAGGCGGCGGTCGCATCCTTTCAAGACGAACTGGCCGTCCTTCGCGCGGAAAACGATGCGGCAAGCATCGGCGGCGCCCTGGGAATGCTCACCACCTTGGGCTTCGCCCTCGAGCATCTGAGCCTGAATTTCAAGGACCTCCACAGCAGAGTGGACGAACTCGCGGAACAGCTGTAATAATTTGGCGGATGGCAAGTGTATGAACCATGGGCGATAATGATGATTGATGCCGATCCCGCTACCGTATTGGACGATCTCTATGATCGTCCCGGTTTTTTGTTTCGTCGCGCCCATCAGATCTTTGCCGCGCTATTCGCCGACACATGCCGCCATCTTGATCTCACCCAGAGCCAGTATGGCGTTCTCAGGCTGTTGAAATATATCGGGTCCGCCGACCAGACCACCGTGGCCCTGATGCTGGGGCATGACCGCTCGACCGTCGGCCTGGTGGTCTCCAATCTGGTCAACCGCGGCGCAATCCTCAGAAAGCCCGATTCCAATGATCGGCGACGCAATCTGCTCGTCCTCACGGCGGAGGGCCTTGCCCTGGTCGATATGGCCACCCCGTTGGCCGCCCAGGCTCACGAGGAGGTGTTCAGGCCCCTCGGCCAGGAGGAACGGGCGGCCCTGATGGCAAGCCTGCGCAAGTTGACCTCATTCTTCGGCGATGATATCCGCGTGCCCATTGATCCGCCGTGATCGGCGGGAAATGAGACCAAAGCGGAAAGGAACCGCTCGGACAGAGTTGCCCCGGGAGACGGAAGGCGTCACCCCGGAACCTTCTCGGGCCGGCGGACCGCCTCGATGGCCACCACCAGAACGGCCGAGCGGCCGAGGGTGATCTCGCCGAGGCAGCGGCGAATGGCGGAGGCCAAACCCTGCGGATCGTCCACCCGCTCGCCATGGGCTCCGGCGGCCTCGGCGACCTTTTCCCACTGCATGCCGTCCGAATAGTCAGCCTGGAAGGCCCCCGCCGCGACGGCTTCGCCATGGGGATAGACCCGCGTCGTCGCCCCCGCGACGGCCCCCCATCCGGAATTGTCGAGCACCACCGTAAAAATCGGCAGCCCATACTTCGCCGACACCGCGTAGACCGCCGACGGGGACGAGAAGCAGAAGCTGCCGTCACCGGTGACATGGACGACAAGTTGATCGGGATGGGCCAGCTTGACCCCGAGAGCGGTTCCACCCCCGAATCCCAGGCCACCACCGCCATTGCCGAAATAGGTCCCGGGGCGGGTCCGTGGAAGATGAGTGCACAGGGGAATGACGTTGGTGATCGCCTCCTGAACCACGATGGCATCGTCGTCGATGAATCTGGCCAATTCGGCGCAGACGAAGGCCGCCGACATTCTTCCGCCCCGCCCCGGCTTGAAAGCCACCGGCGCACCAGCGGCCGGAGCCGGCCAATTGGCTGAACGCCGCCGGGCCTTTTCCCTCCACGCCTGGGGGGCCTTGGCCTGCAGGATGGCGAGCAGGCGGTCGAGCACCCGGATACTGTCGGCCTGAACGCGGATATGGCTGGGAAAACCCCACATCGGGCAATCCTTCTTGATGGCATCCACATCGACGTGAACCCAGACGGCATCCGGATTTTCACTCGCCGATGCGGGCAGCCACGGCACATCCACATCGACCAGCAGGCCGAAATCGGCTTTTGCCACCGCCTCGGCCGTATTCAATCCGGCGAAGCACGGCGACGTCCGTGAAACATTCAGATAAAGGGGGTTCGACTCGTAGACCCGAAGACCGGCGAAGAGGGCAAGACTCTCGATCACCCCCGGCGCCCGCGGGTTACGTCCGGCATAGGCGGTGATCAGAATGGGATTTTCCGCCGCCAGCAGCCGGTCGACGATCTCCTCGATGATCTCGTCATCGACACCCTGATTCGCCACCGCGCCGAACCGCGATTCCGGAAAAGCCCGGATATCCGTCTCGTCATGCTCACCCGTCAATATTTCACGGGCGGCGGTGAGATAGACCGGCCCCATGGCACCGCTGTGCATGACGCTATGCGCCCGCCGGAGCACTTCCTTGACGATCAGGCCCGATGGCAGGTCGTAGGACCATTTGACATAGGGTCGGACCACGGATGCCATGTCGAACGGCTCCTGAAGGAAATTCACGAAGGTATCCCGCGAACCGGGCAGTTCTCCCCGGCTGGTGAACGGCGCCTTCCCCGCCAGGAGCAGGACGGGAACCCTTGTCCGGAAAAGATTGTGCATGCCCATGGCCGCGTTGGCGGTTCCGGCATCCACGTGAACCACCACGACCTGGCCTCGGCCGGTCGCCATGGCATAGCCTCCGGCCATATGAACGGCCACCACCTCGTGAGGACAGAGGATGACCTCGGGCGGGGCCTTCCCCTGCCGACGCCAGCGGGCCATCTCCTCGACAATGGGAGCATGGTCCGTACCGAGGTTGCAGAACATGAAGTCGATGCCGATTTCGCAAAGCCCCTCGAGAAGGTAGTGCGCCGTGGGCCTCAAGGTCGGCTCGGGGCGGGAGGTCGGCTCGGGGCGGGAGGTCGTCGTCATGCTTGGCGCCTTTGGGGAAGGTGGAGAGGCCGATAGACGCCGGCCCGGACGGTCGAGAGCTTCATGAAAAAGTCGCCGGCCACCGAGGCCAGACCGATCAGCGCCATGGTCGCCGGTGAATGGGGAATGGGAGCACCGAGCAGCAGGACAGGCACCACCAGTCCGACCGCCAGGGTTCCTCCGTAGAACAGCGTGGCCAGCCGCCCGGCGAAGAGATCATGGACGGAGCGGCGGGCCGCCGCGTCCCCCCCCGACAAAGCGCCATGAATCTCCAGGCCGAACAGCAGGCAGACCAGCATGGTGATGCCGACCCAAAGATGGAGCAGGTTGCCGCCGCCATCCCCGCCCAGGGCGGCGATCACCAGCAGCGACGCGATGCCGCCGCGACCGGCAAAGGCGATATAGATCGCCGGGTGGATCGGCGAATGCCAGAAGGGGATCGCCTTGGAGGCCGTGTAGCAAAACCCCATGTAGCCGATGATGGTGACGGTTCCCACCGCGGCAAGCATCCTGCCCGCCAGACCGAGGACTCCCCCATCCCCTTCGGGCGACAGGAAAACCATGCCCAGATGCAGGGTCGCTCCGGCCAGGAACAGGCTTAACCCGACAAAGCCGCGCGAAATCCATGAGGTCCGCACATGGCGGATCATCTTGAAGGCCCGTTCCGGCCGACCCAGGAACATCAGATGGACAAGCCCCCCCAGCGCCCCCAGGACATAAGCCACCACCAAGCCGGCGGTGACGCCGTAGAGGGAAGCCATCAGCCAGGTGCCGCCGGCGACGCCCACCAGAAAATGGCCGATGACCAGAAGCACCCCCTTGCCCTCCCCCCATTCCCGCTGCGGCCGATAGGCGCTGCGAAGGTCGGCGAGGTGTTGGTCGTATCTCTGAGAGTTCATGAGGGCCTCACGGAGCCAGATAATAGACGGCGGGACCGGTACCGGCCTCGGGATGAAGGGTGAAGCCCCCCCTGTCCCTGATCAGGCGCGACACCTCGCTGTTGGGATCATGGAGATCGCCGAAATAGCGAGCCCCGGCCGCGCAATTGGCGACGCAGGCAGGAAGTTTTCCTTCCGCCCTCCGCTCGGCGCAGAAGTTGCACTTCATCACCACCCTCTCGGGATGGCGCTCGGACCGGGCCGTCTCGTAGACGGTCGGCCCGGATTCGGGAAAATAGAACTGCCGCTCGTCATGGAAGTATCGGTTGTTGTAGGGACAAGCCATCATGCAGGCGCGGCAGCCCACGCATTTGTCATGATCGATATCAACAACGCCATGTGAGGCGTGGTGGCTGGCCTCGGTCGGGCAGACCTCGACACAGGGGGCGTCGTCGCAGTGATTGCACAATACCGGCAGAAATAGCTGCCGCACCGTCGGATACACCCCCTCCTCGCGCTTCAGAACGCGGGCGAAGAAGACCCCCGGTGGCGTTCCGTGCTCGGCCTTGCAGGACAACTGGCATCCATAGCAGGCGATACAGCGCTTGAGGTCGATCACCATTCCCAGTCTCATGACGCCTCTCCGATCCTGGTGACCTTGACCTTGGCGCACAGGTCGAGATTGAGGTTCTGCGGACTGGCATGGGCGAAATCGAGTTCCAGCAATTCGTTGAAGAACACGCCCTTGCCCTTGGCCACCGGCATGCCGGCATGCCAGTGGCCGGCCAGACCGGCAATTCCCAGCCCCTCCGGATGAATGGCCTCGCTCAGGCAGACCCGTCCCTCGACCGAGCGTCCGACCTCGGTCTCGACCCGGATCAGATCGCCGCTCTTCAGGCCGCGCGCCTCTCCGACCGATCGATTGACGACAATCGTGTACGAATACGGGTCCAGCCGCGCCGCCTCGTCCAGCCACGGGTTCTCGGTCGTATAGCTGTTGCTGTGAAGGGTATCGCGGTAATAAAAGGCATAGAAGTCGAATCCAGGCGCCTTGCACTCATGTGAAAGGCACGGATTAAATAATGGCAGAGGATCATAATATTCCTCTGGAGTCGTATACCCATGCGGTTGGGCAATCTTGTTTATCTTCTCACGGATATCGACCATGAACTCCCAATAGATCGGCACCCGCGCCTCCGTCGTCGCCCTCCAGTAAGGTTCGTCGGGAGTCTTCGGCCATTTGATGACACCATTCGTCTTGAACCAGTCGAGACCGTGGACCTCGCCGAAATTGTTCTTCAGCTCGGCATCGCAGATCTCGTCCCAGGAATACCGCCGATCCGGGAGCAGCCGGTAGGGGGCCTCCAGGTTGAGGGAAGCATTCATGGCGGCATGGACATCGGGCAGAATGCCGACGCGATCGGCGAGATCGAGCAGGACATCGGCAAAGCGGCGCTGCTCGCCCCAGGGCTCGTCGGCGGGCTGGCGGATGCCCCAGCACCACTCGCCCATGCCGGCGGGATGCCCGAAGATGAAGGGCCAGGTCGAACGGGAATCCACCGATTGCAGGTAGTCGCAATCGGGCAGGACGATATCGACGAAATCCGATGTCTCGTTGAGGAACAGGTCAAAGGACACGATCAGCTTGTAGCGCTGCAACGCCGCCGCCACCGTTTCCTTGGTCCCCATGCTCATCAGCATGTTGGCGCCGAAGTTCAACAGTACCTCGGGGCGGTAGGGCAGGCCGAATTTCGTCCACATCTCTTCCTGGTCGGACGACGCCAGGAAGGGAGAGTTCATCCCCATCACGAACAGGTCCTGAAGGCCGATGTTCTGGGGCGAGCGGGGCTCGGCCATGGGATAGGGGTAGTGGTAACCCATCCAGGTTCCCGACACCATCAGCCCGTCGCGGCCCGGCTTGGGCCGGTATTTCAACCGCCCGGTCCCGGGAAAGCCGTTGCAGGCGGGGTTGAAGCCGAGACAGCCGCCGGCGACGTCGGCAGCCCCGACCAACTGGTTCAGCAGATCGACCCCCAGGAAGTTGTAGGTCGAATTCATATGCCCCTGCGAGCCGCGAAAGGCGATGGCCGCCGCCGGGCGGTAGGGAACGCTGACGCCGTCGATGACGATGGTGCTGCCGATGCGGGCCTCGGTGGCGAATTCCGTCGCCAGGCGGCGAATGTTCGCGGCGGGAACCGTGGTGATGGCCTCGGCGGCTTCAGGGCTGAAGCTTTTGAGATGATCCTTGAGCAATTGAAACGCCGGATGGCAGACCACGCCGTCCACGCGATACTCACCCAGAAGCGCCATGCTCGCCGAAGGCACCTCGGTGTAGGGCCGGGCCTCGTTGCGCCCGCAATCCCAGACCAGCGGCTCTCCGCTTGCTGGGTCGCGGACATAGCGCTTGTCCGGACCGATCAGGTAGGGACCGTTGGTCTTGGATTGGAGATAAGGCTCGTCGATGCTGCCCAACTCGTTGACGATGACGTTGCACATCGCCAGGGCCAGCGGCCCATCGGTCCCCACCCGCAGGGGGACCCATTCCGAGGCCTTGGCCGAGGCGAAATTGCACATGGGGTCGACCACGACCATCTTCATGCCGCGCGCCCGCGCGTCGGCCGCCAGCCCCATGTTCGAGCAGGACGCGTGGCCCGCGGAATGCCCCTTCGAGGCGCCGAAATAGATGGCGTAATTGCAATAGGCGAAATCAGGGACCACCGACCACGAGGCATGCATTATCCCGCTGATTTCATGGGCGCCGTTTCCGCAGTGAAGCCCGCCGCCAGCGGTCGCGATGTTGGGGGTGCCGAATCCGGCTGCGAAACTGTGAAACGGAATCCGGCTCGCCGTGACGGTGGTGGTCCGCTGCACCACGAGCTTGCGCGGGTCCTCGGCCCGCACCCGCCTTAAGGTCTCGGCGATCTCGGTCAGAGCCTCCTCCCACGAAATTTCCTTCCAGCCGGGGTCCACACCGATTCCCTTGCGGGGATTGGTGCGGCGCAGCGGCCGGGTCAGGCGGTTGGGATCGTAATGCCCCATCAGGCCGCTCACCCCCTTTCCGCAAAGCTTTCCCTTGCCAACCACGCTGTCGGGATTGCCTTCGATCTTGATCACCACGCCATCGACGTTGTGAGCCCGGATCGAGCAGGTGGCGTAGCAAAGGGCGCAGGCCGAGGGCACCCATTTGTCGATACCCGATGCGTTTGAGGACTTTTCTTCCCGCCTGGAAAGATGAATGGTCATGGCAATTCCTTTCATCCGCCTTCGGCGGCGGTGAGCACGATCAACTCGAAATCGGAAAGACCGCCGGGCGTTTCGGGCAACCGGTCGTCGAGATCGACCGGCATTCCGTCGATGAAAACCCGGCAGATGCTGAATTTGCGCGATGGCGTTTCCATCACGGATTCCAGCAACGCGGCCCCCAGGCGTCTCCCGAGAATTCCAAGCAACTCTCCAACCGTTATCCCCGGCGGCACCTCAAGTGTCAGTGGCCGCTCCGGACACAGCACCGACAGGCCGCCGAACAGCCACAGGCGAACCGCCTGATGCCCCGGCTCTCCCGCCTCGCCCCGAAGTCGACCGGCCCCCGCCGCTGAATGTTCCACCACACCTCCCCCGGGCAGCGACCAGCCCCCGCAGCTAGGGCCTGCTCGGCGGCTCGGCACTGCCGCCGCCAAGGCCGGAATCCGTCCACTCGACGATGCGGGACATTGTTCCGGATATATCCGGACACAATATGGACAACTCCTTGGCGAGATTGCGGACCGCCTTGAGATCAACTTGATTTCCGGCGATCTGATCGGCAAGAAGCCCCGCCAGGGTATCTATCTGATCGAAGCTGTACTTCATCACCGGCTTCCTCGGATGGCATGGTATTCAACGGCCGACGCTCCCCCGGAAGACCGCCCGGCACCACATCCATGGTGACGCCGGGCGCCATTTTCCCGCATCAGCCCTTCTTCGCGCCTTCCTCGCCGGGCTGGAGGCCCGGCTCGAAGCCGCCGACTTCGTGGTAGACGACCTTCTGGTCGGACTCGAAGGCCCGGACCGTCGGGATCTTGCCCGGCAGACCGAGATCGCTCCACCGGCCGGCGACCTTGTTGTAGACCTCCTCGCGCAGGGTGGTCCGCTTGGAGAACACCGGCAGGTATCGGTGCTCCTTGCAGGCGTTGATCAGCGCCTTCGAGCCATAGGGCCGCTCCTCGGGCGGATTCTGGGTAGGATCGAGCCAGGTGCTCCAGGTATTCCGGAGGATGTCGATGTCCTCGACCGGATTGCACCGGCTGGCCATGGCCCAAATCACCTGGTCCATGTCGGTGGGATCGATGTCCTCGTCGACCGCGATGATCCACTTGGTGTAGTAAGCCCCTCCCGGCCCCTGGGCGGCCAGGGCCAGCGTCTGGGCGGCGTGGCCGGCATAGCGCTGCTCCATGCTGATCACGGTCATGCCGAAGCCGCCGGCGGCGGCGGGATGGGAATAGACGCCGTGAATGCCGGGAATACCCAGTTTGTCGAGATCGTCCCAGATCTTGGCCGACCGGATCACCGAGAAGAAGCCGCTCTGCTCGCACGACGGATAGTCCGCCATCAGCGCATTGGTCAGTATCGGCTTGGTCCGGAAATGAACCGCGGTGATCTCCACCAGCGGACATCCCGCCTCGGGGCGGCCGTAATAGCCGGGAAACTCGCCGAACGGCCCTTCCGCCCGAACGGAATTCGGGCGGATGATGCCCTCGATCACCAATTCGGCATTGGCGGGAAGGAGCAGATCGGTCGTCTTGCCCTTCACCACCGGAATCGGCTCGCCCTTGATGCCGCCGGCGAATTCGTATTCAGAGACATTCTTCGGAAAGGTCTGGGACCCCACCATCATGAACAGGGGATCGATGCCCCAGGCCGCCGCGACCTCGATCGCCTTGCCCTGCTCCCAGGCGCGGGTGATATGCAGGCGGGCGTCCTTGCCCGGCGAGAGATACAGGCCGCATTCGCGCTTGCCCTGGATCATCATCCGGTAGGTGCCGATATTCAGGTAGCCGCTATCCGGATCGCGCGTGATAACCGCATCCGCGGTACCGGCGTAGCGACCGCCATCCAACGGCCAATGCCGCGGAATCGGAAGCAGGTCGAGATCGATCTGATCACCCAGCAGGGTATTCTCGAAGATGGGGGCCTCGGCTGCCGGGACCTCGCGCGGGGGAATGCGCCGCTTGAGCTTATCCTTGGCGCGCTTGATCAATTCGGTGGTCGGGGTGTTGGCGGGCTCTTCCAGGGTAAGAGCGACACGCTTGGTGCTCGGCCCGAGAATGTTCCACAGGGACGTCGCCCCAACCGGACTCTTCTCGAACCCGGCGGGGTTCTCGAACAACACGGCCGGAGATGGCGTCTGCTTGGCGGCCAGGTAACCAATCGCGCTCATTTCCTCGTCGCGATCGACCGGCTTATTCACCCGGACCAGTTCACCAATTTCCGCAACTTTCCCAAGCCACTCCCGCAAATCCTGGATCGGTTTCGCCATCTGCCATTCCTTCCTTGTCATTTCGTGGACCTCCAGGACCGCTCGCATCGAGCGTCCGGGCCCCAGTCATGACGAGAGGATAGACATCGGCCCGACGCGGACAATCCGCCGAGCATTGGGCGTTTCACCTCACGGAACGCAGAATTTCCCAGGCCGGACGGCCCGCCCGCCGCCTCATTTTGTATTCCGCAGCATGAAACAGCGGGAACTCCGTTATTGCCCATTCCACTCCCCCCTCCTTAATGTTTTTCCATGTCGGCCATAGAAAATCAGAGAACCAGAGGAGCAAAGAACGCCACGGCGCCAACATCGCAGGCAGCACATAAGAAGCAATACATAAAGATATCAGCTATCTGCGCTGAAATATAAATATAACTTGGGAGAGACAACTCAAATAACATCAAAATCGTCACCGGGAGGACTCACCATGAGAATGCCATTACTTATATTAGCCACAGTAATGTCATTGGCAGGAACCGCCACACTGCGGGCGGAAGACTACCCCGCCAAGCCAGTCACCCTGATCGTTCCCTTCACCCCCGGTGGACCGGCCGACAGCGCCGGGCGGATTATCGCGCGCGCCCTCGAACATCAGAGCGGGCGGCCGTTCATCGTGGAAAATATCGGGGGAGCGGGTTCAACCATCGGAGTGACCCGCGCCGCCAACGCGACGCCGGACGGGTACAGCCTGCTTCTGGCGTCATCAAGCGCCCTGGTCATGGCCCCCCACCTGTATACCAACCTTCGCTACGACCCATTCACCTCGCTGTTGCCCATCGGCCAGATCACCGAGGCTCCGTTCATCGTTCTGGTGAACTCCGCGTCAAAATTCAGGAGCTATGCCGACCTTCTCGACTACGGAAAGGCCAATCCCGGCAAGATGAATTTCGCTACGCCGGGCCTTGGCACGGTGCAGCACGTCACCATCGAATTGATGATGGATGTCGGCCGGTTTTCCGCCACCCACGTCCCATTCAAGGGGGCGGCTCCCACGGTGACGGCGCTGCTGGGCGGGGAAGTCGACTTCATCGTCGAGACCCCCAATTCGGCGGATGCGCTTGTTGCGGCCGGCAGATTGCGTCCCCTGGCGATAACCGGAACGAGGCGACTTCCCCAGATGCCGGACACGCCCACCTTCCAGGAACTTGGGCAGAAAGATGTCGAGATGCGATCCTGGTTTGCCCTGATCGCGCCGAAAGGCGTTCCCGCGCCGATCATGGCCAAACTCGAAGCGATGCTGAATGCCGCGCTGACGAACGAGGAAACCCGCAAGGCATTCCGGGCCGCCGGATTCGAGCCGGCCCCGATGCCTCCCGCCGAGGTCAGCACCATGATCCGGCGGGAACATGAGAAATTCGGGGCGATCATCAAGGCCAAGAACATAAAGCTCGGCCATGCCCCGCCCCTCCAGGAGGGTACGGTGCTTGCCGGCCTGACGGGCGGGAGCTCCGTCCGCTAGACCGCCGCGCCCGCCGAAGGGAACGCGGAATCATCAGACACATTTATACAAATATAAAAATATATGGAGGCGTCATGTCCAGAAACATCCGCGTGCGCGAGTACTATGCCGGAGCCTTGATGGCGCTGATAGGAATCGGCGCCATGCTTGAAGGGTCTTCATACCAATTTGGTTCAGCGGAGCAAATGGGGCCAGGTTTCTTCCCCGTCGTCCTGGGCATCCTGCTCGTCGTGGTCGGAATCCTTATCGCCGTAACCCAGCAAGGCGCGGCGGAGGCCCGACACGCCCACGCCGGGGCCGGGCATTCGGGCGACGAGCCGTTCGACCTGAAGGGCGGCACGGCGATCATCGGAGGCGTCGTGTCCTTCATCATCCTCGGCCACTTCGCCGGGCTGGTGCCGGCGACCTTCTCCTGCGTCTTCATCTCGGCGATCGGCGATCGTACCACGTCCCTGAAAGGCGCAGCCACGCTTGCCTTGGTCGTGACGGTCCTCGGCTCGGTCGTGTTCTCCGTCATGCTCAACGTCCAGTTTCCTCTGTTCCGTTGGTAACGAGCCATGATTTTCTCCGCACTCAACGACCTGTTGTACGGGTTCTCAGTGGCTCTACAGCCAGCCAATCTGGTGTGGTGCTTCACGGGCGTTCTCATCGGCAACCTTGTCGGCGTGTTGCCCGGCATGGGCGTGATGGCCGCCATTTCCATTCTGCTGCCGCTGACCTTCTCCATGCCTCCGGTCGCCGCCTTGCTGATGCTGTCCGGAATCTATTACGGCTCCCAGTACGGCGGCGCCATCTGCTCCATTCTGCTCAATCTTCCCTGCCATCCTCCCCACGCCGTGACCTGTCTCGACGGCTATCCGCTGGCCAAACAGGGTAAGGGAGGGGTGGCCCTGGGCATCACCATGCTGTCGTCGTTCGCCGGGGCGTCGTTCGGCATTATCGAGATGATCTTTTTCGCCCCGGCTTTGGTTACCGTCGCGCTTCACTTCGGGGCGGCGGAAATCTGTTCGCTGATGGTCCTGGGCCTGCTGGTGGGGTCGACCCTCGCCAAGGGATCGCCCCTGAAGGGCATTTCCATGACATTGCTCGGCTTGCTGCTGGGACTGGTCGGCACCGACATCAACACGGGTATCGGGCGATTCACCTTCGGCATTCACGAACTGCTGGACGGCATAGAGATCGTGGCGGTGGCTCTCGGGATGTTCGGCATCGCCGAATTCCTCAAAAGCGTCAACAACGTCAAGCCCATCGACACCAGCCACACCCATATCAAGCTGCGTGACATGTGCCCAAGCCGGTCGGAATTGAAACAGGCGGCCATGCCCATGTTCAGGGGAACGATCATCGGTGCCTTGTGCGCCCTGATTCCCGGTACGGGCCCGACCATTGCGTCGTTCGTCTCCTACGCCACCGAGAAGAAACTTTCCAAGACGCCGGAACGGTTCGGCCACGGCGCGATCGAAGGTGTCGCCTGTCCCGAGGCTTCGACCCATTCCTCGGTCCAGGGGGATTTCATCCCGACCATGAGCCTGGGAATTCCCGGCGACGCGGTCATGGCCCTGTTGCTGGGAGCCCTGATCATTCAAGGGATCACTCCCGGCCCCGCCCTGATGAGCGCCCATCCCGATCTGTTCTGGGGATTGATCGCCAGTTTCTGGATTGGCAACATCATGTTGATTGTACTCAACGTGCCGCTGATCGGGATATGGGTGAAACTCCTGGCTGTTCCCTACCGCATTCTCTATCCCAGCGCCCTATTCTTCATCTGCATCGGCGTCTACAGCTCGACCAACTCCATCACACCGGTGATCCTCACCCTGGCGATCGGAATATTCGGATATCTTCTGCTGAGACTTGGTTTTCATCCGGCCCCGATTCTTCTTGGTTTCGTTCTCGGGCCACGGTTCGAAGATGAATTCCGCAGAGCCATGATCCTCTCGCGCGGCGACGTGATGGTCTTTGCTCAAAAACCCATCAGCGCCGCCATTCTCTGCCTGACGGCGATCCTGATCGGCTATCAGATCTACGCGGCCTTTCGGAGCCGCCGGGCCGTCGGGGGCAAACTGGAAGAACTCGACAATTCGCTGACGGTGGAGGAATAGCCCGTGACCTGCCTTGGAAATCTTCCTCCAGTTTGAAGTAGAGTCCGGCCCATCAGAGGACGGACGACATGAAGCGCAGCAGGTTCAGTGAAGAACAAATCATCGGCATCCTGAAGGAGCAGGAGGCCGGGGCGGGGACGGCGGATGTGTGCCGCCGGCACGGCATTTCGAGCGCCACTTTCTACAAATGGAAGGCCAAGTATGGCGGCCTGGAGGTGTCGGAGGCGCGGCGGCTGAAGGCGCTTGAGGATGAGACCCGAAGGGCAGCGCAGCAAACGCCCGGCTGAAGAAGCTGCTGGCGGAATCCATGCTGAACGAGGCCGCGCTCCGCGATCTTCTGGGAAAAAAATGGTAGGGCCCGCCGCCAAGCGGGAAGCTGTCGCCCATCTGCGGAATGCTTTCGAGATGAGCGAGCGTCGGGCCTGCTCGGTCATCGCAGCGGATCGCACCATGATCCGCTACCGCTCCGTTCGGCCCGACGCTCGCTCATCGCGAAGCCACTCCGCAGATGGGCGACAGCTTCCCGCTTGGCGGCGGGCCCTACCATTTTTTTCCCAGAAGATCGCGGAGCGCGGCCTCGTTCAGCATGGATTCCGCCAGCAGCTTCTTCAGCCGGGCGTTTGCTGCGCTGCCCTTCGGGTCTCATCCTCAAGCGCCTTCAGCCGCCGCGCCTCCGACACCTCCAGGCCGCCATACTTGGCCTTCCATTTGTAGAAAGTGGCGCTCGAAATGCCGTGCCGGCGGCACACATCCGCCGTCCCCGCCCCGGCCTCCTGCTCCTTCAGGATGCCGATGATTTGTTCTTCACTGAACCTGCTGCGCTTCATGTCGTCCGTCCTCTGATGGGCCGGACTCTACTTCAAACTGGAGGAAGATTTCCAAGGCAGGTCAACCGCTATAGCAACGCAACGGGCGCAAGGCCCATCCCGGACACGCGCCCTCACCGAGAGCCAAGAGCCGCATGGAGCAAGCCTCCAAGATCGCCGAACTGAACGACCGACTGCGCTGCCACCACATCGGCGGTCGCGTCATGATCACCCAGGGCATCCAGGTCCTCGACCAGAATGCCATCGCCGAGATCATCGCCGCCGTCTCCGCATTCTCCGACTTCACGCCGGACAACGATCCATGGGGTGAACATGACTGTGCTGCGATGGACGTTGGCGAGCATCGCATCATCTTCAAGATCGACGCCTACGACCGCGAAATGACCTTCGCCTCGCCCGATCCTGCCGACCCGGCGGTGACCCTGCGCGTGCTGACCATCATGCTGGCCGACGAGTACTGACCCGTGCGAGCGTCACGGCCATCTGCCTTGCGGGCACGAGGCCGCATCGCTATATTAGCTAATGTGGCGAATTTGGCCAAGGCGGTGTGAGATGAAGACGGCAGCGTCAACGAATGTACAGAACAACTTCGGGGAGTTCCTCGAAGCCGCCGGGCGCGAGCCCATTGCCGTGACGCGGACGGGTCGCAAGGTCGCCGTCCTGCTGTCGTGGTCCGAATATGAGCGCCTGTCCAATCTTGAAGATTCCGCCTTATTGGCGCGGGTGAAGGAGGCCGAGGCCGAAGGTTATCTCGGGGTCGATGAGACGGCCAGCTTCCTGAAGTCCAAGCTGGCGGGCACCGATGAACCTTCGGCTTGATCTGTCCAAGCGGGCTCGCAAGTTCCTCGACCAGCTTCCACCCAAGCAGTTCCGACAGGTGGTCAGCAAGCTGTTAGACCTGATGGCCGATCCCGAGCGCCACGACGTGCAGCCGCTCAAGGGCTCGCCCTATCTGCGGGCCGACATCGGTGAATACCGGATCGTCTTCACCGTCGATGCCGAAACCGAAACGCTGAAGGTGCCGCTGATCGGCAACCGTAATGACGGCGCGGTCTATGACGAGGTGCGCAGGCTGTCGTAACGGTCCTGCGAACCCAAAAAGTGCGATGGTGGTCCCCACGCTGCCCTCCCGTCGTCCTGGGTTAGGCACCTAAGCGCCTACTCTTTGTCCAATATCAGCAATGGGAACCGGCTCGACCAGCGCACCGTCGTTTCCAGCAGGAAGGCCTGATACATCCGTCCACAGGCCGTCTCGGGAGGCTTGGAGACAGGGGTACCGGAAGGACAGCAGCGCCCCGAAGATGAAGGCCCTTTATGGCGGCCGCGAAGGAAATCGCGCGACATTCACCATCAGTCACGACGGCTGGCGGTTGGGGAAGGCGCTGCATCTCGGCTACCAGCGCGTCGGAACTGCTCGCAAGTAAGCGAACACCATCCCGGCGAACGATCGGCTGTTCCGATTCCGCCACAATCGACCCCCATTCGTAGGAGCAAAATCAGGCAAGGGTACATCAGGCCCGTTTTGTTCTCAAACCTTCGTTTTTTAGGGACTGCTTCACCCCCCCCTAATATAGATCAATGCTGGTTAGCCTCTTCCCTGCAGGAGGGCGCCTGAGCATCTGGTGCTGCTGTCTATCTGGAGGAAGCAACCGCCTAACCTTATGGCGGCGGCTCGTCATGAAACTGCCGTGCATGTCATCACGCACGGCAGCGACACAACGCAGAGGGTAATGGAGAAAATCCACAAGGCCTTCAGCGGATACATCCATGCGAATTATGCGCATGTGATGGAGGTCTATAACGGGGGCAAGGACGACTTTAATCTAGCCGGAGTCCCATCGCCATCTCGTCGGGCCGAATGGATGCAATATGTAGAAGTCGCCGTTACATCGGTTCTTCTCGCGGCGGCATTCATTGCGCAAGCGTTAGGAATGCACGAGTTGCACGGAGAGTTCGTTGAATTGCTTGATTAGGCCAGAAGCATACCGTTTCGTCGCTCCTTTCCCTCCCGGCCCTATTCGGACAGAGGGCGAGAGACCTAATCCCGGCTCAACGAGGAATTCGGACGCTCGTCACCCATTACCGCCGGTAACACGCAGCCCTCACTCCTCCTTGCCCAGCCACTCATCGGCGAACTCCGATGCCCGGCTCTTGGTGTTGTCGTGGCCGTAATGGCGGTGGACCATTTCGGGGCTGGTGCCGAGATTGAGCGCCACCAGCCGTTCGTTCATTCCGGCGTTCAGCTTCAACGTGGCCCAGGTGTGGCGCAGTGAATAGGGCGTGAAGGCGTCGCCGTTGTCGTCGTGCTCCATCTTGAGATTGCGCAGCATGGTGTGGAACTGGCGGTCGAAGCGGAGGATCGGTTTGCCGGTCTCCTGGTCGCATAACACGTAATCGTCGGGGGCTTTGAACTTGGTGCCATAGACTGGGCCCTGCATGAAGATCTCGCTGTCCCGGCTGGGGAACGCCTTATAGGTGCCGAGGAATATGGCATAGGTCTCGGTATCGACATGGACGTTGCGCGAGCCCGTCTTGGTGTCCTTCTGGACAGTCAGGTACAGGTGGTTCTTGCCGTTCTCGTCGTCGTGCTGCTCGAAGTGTTTCCACTTGATGCCGTGATGCTCCTTGCCGGGCCGGATGCCGGTGCCCAGCATCAGTGCCAGCCACGCCTTGAACACCATGCGGTCGTCCTCCAGCCGCGCTACGGTGGCTGCGTCCATCTTGGCGGTGATCGGGTAGAAGGCGTTGGCGTCGTAGTCCAGCAGCTTGCCCGCCTGTTCCTTGGTGAAGGCCGGACGGCGGCTGGATTGAGTGCCATTGCCCACCTGCTTCTTGCTGCCGATGGTCGGCATGCGGGCTACCGGCAGATACTCCTCCTTGACCGCGAACTTGAAGATTTGCCGCAGCACTGTGTCTTCGGCATCCATCTTGCCCCGCGCCACCCGCTTGGTCTTGCGTTTGTAGATCTTGCCGTCCTTGCGGGTGATGGTCTCGAACTCGGCCACCGCGCCGGGACCGGAGGTCCAGTATTCCGCCCGCCACGTCTCATAGGCCGCTAGCGATTTTGGCGTGATCTCGGTGATCTTGGTCTTGTTGAAATAGGGAATGTGGTAGCGGCGCGTGATAGCCTCGTAAGCATCCACCTTGGCCTTGGTCGAAATCTTTTTCTCGACCTCCTTGCGCATCATCTTCAGCCATTGCTCGGCGATGAAGGCGAAGGTCTTGCCGCCGGGATCAAGGCCGCGTTCCTGATCGACCTGGGCGAACATGATCCGCTTACGCGCCGCCTTGACCGCCTCGGCTTCGTCCTCGGCTCCGGTGCTGAAGGGATTGAGGGCGGTGCCGTCTTCCAGTTTGCAGCGTGCGTACCACATGGCGCTGTTGGGGCGGCGATACAGGGCCACGTTCCCGTCGTCGTGATAGCGATAGTCCTGTTTTGACGGTCGGCCCATAGCGCCCTCCACAGTAATAGTTGCAGTTTATTCATGCGACACGCGCGCACGGACTGCGAAAACACTGCGAATTGCAAAACAGCAGCGAGCGCCTGTCAAGGCGCTGCGCTAACTGTTTGTTTTCTTAGGAGAAAATGGTGCCGGCGAGAGGACTCGAACCCACGGCCCGCGCATTACGAAAACGTTAGGCGTGATTCTAACGAATTGTTCTAGCGCGGAAAAATACGCCTTTTTAAACTATGCGAATTGAACTGCGAAAACTCAAGACTCCCGTATTATGCGGATCGTAGCGGGAACATGATGGCGACAGGACGGAAACTGTGGGGGCTTTCCGCGCAGCAAAAATGCGCGGGTCGTTCGGCCTAGCTGATTGGCTTTCACGGTAAGGCCCTCACCAGATATAAGGAGGATCGTCGGGAGCAGGTAAGGAAATGCACATTGCTGGGCTGGTATTGTTTGGTGCATCCTGACGCAGATGCGCAGGGTATGGAACTGGCGAGGCAGCAAGGTCGGATGCGACCGCTGATGTATAAGGGCGCAGTAGGAATTCGGTAATGGCGGGCGCTGAGGGCATCAACCCACAAATACTTGTTTGGGCTCGAGAATCGGCTGGCCTTAGCCTCGACGATGCTGCGGATAGGCTCGGCCTTTCGTCGTCCGAGGCGGTGACCGCCGCTGATAAGCTTGCCGAACTTGAAGCAGGAACTCGCCTTCCCACACGTCCCCAGCTTGCAAAGTTCGCGGCGGTTTATCGTCGCCCCCTGGTAACATTCTACATGCAATCCCCGCCGCCGAAGGGCGAGCGTGGGGAGGATTTCAGAACGCTCCCTGCCTCTGTCTCGCATAGGGAGAATGCCCTTCTGGATGCGCTCCTTCGGGATATTCGCGCGCGGCAGGCTATGGTTAGAAGCCTGCTTGAAGACGAAGATGAGGTGGTGCGCCTCCCATTTGTTGGCTCCACTTCTCTGCGCGATGGCGTTCAATCGGTCGTCAATAAAATCAATGACGCTCTTGGGTTCTCTGTGTCAGGCGGCGGCCGATCTGGCGGACCCGATGAATTCTTCCGGGAGCTAAGGGTCCGTAGTGAGCGGCTTGGCATTTTTGTGCTGCTTATCGGCGATCTCGGATCGCACCACTCCGCCCTTGCTGAAACGGTATTTAGAGGTTTCGCGATCGCTGACGATGTCGCGCCCTTTGTCATTATCAACAATCAAGATGCCAAAGCGGCTCGCTCGTTCACGCTGATCCACGAACTTGCTCACATTTGGCTTGGTCAGAGCGGCGTGAGCGGAACCCCTGAGGCGGTAGACGAGGTCACCCCGGCGGGGCGGATTGAGCGATTTTGCAATGATGTTGCAAGTGAGGTTCTGCTGCCGAGCTCTGCTCTGGCTGATTGCCCGCCAGGACTAGATCGCAACGACAAGGCCTCCGCACATCGGATCATAGGTGGCATAGCCGATGCGTGGAGCGTCAGCGAGCCGATGGTTGCGTATCGACTATATCGTCTGGGCTGGATAAAAGACGCGACGTATCGGGGGCTCAATGCCGATTACGCCGCCCGATGGAGGGCAGTCAAGGCGAAGGAGAAGGAAAAAGCCCAAGAGAATGAAGGTGGGCCGTCCTACTACGTGGTCCGGCAGCACAAGCTCGGAAACGCCCTGATCGACGTCGTCCACCGGACACTCAGGGATAACCTGCTAACCCATACCAAGGCGGCTAAGGTGCTTGGCGTGAAGCCGAGTTCTGTAGAGCCGCTACTGCGCCGGTTTGAAAGCAGCCGTGGGGCGCTGTTCCCGGACATGAGGAGGTAGGCTGACCTTGCTCTATCTTCTCGACGCCAACGTACTCATCCGCGCACACGAAGACTATTATCCGATTGGGCGGGTACCGCAGTTTTGGGACTGGCTTGTTGCCGTCGCCGAAGCCGGGCATGCGAAAATGCCCTTCGAGATCCATTCCGAGATCGCAATCTCAAAAGGCCCTCTCAAGGATTGGGTGTGCAGTGCTGAGGTCAAGAAGAAGCTGATCCTGGACGAGGAGATATCTCCGACCTTGCTGAACAAGGTGCTGCATGATGGCTATGCCCCCGACCTTGATGACAGCGAACTTGAGGAGATCGGCCAAGACCCCTTTCTGGTCGCCTACGGATTGGCGTCCGCAGACAGGGTGATCGTGACCAAAGAGATATCAAAGCCCAGCAAGAAGCGCGCTAACCGTAAGGTTCCGGATGTCTGCAATTCCGTGGGAGTGCCGTGGATGAAGGATTTTGAATTCTTCCGGGCTTTGAACTTCACCACGACCGGAAAGTAGCTGGGCCGAACCCATTGGCCAGAGATCGCAAGCCCATCCCCGGTGGGTTTGAGTGCCTTCGCCCGTAGACGCCCCGCGTGGCCCACCGCTATAGCAGCGCAACGGGCGCAACGCCCATCCCGGACCCGCGCCCTCGTCGAAGCGAGAGCCGCATGGACCAAGCCTCCAAGATTGCCGATCTCAACGACCTGCTGCGCTGCCACCATATTGGCGGTCGCGTTATGATTACCCAGGGCATCCAGGCCCTCGACCAGGATGCCGTCACGGAGATCATTGCTGCCGTCGCCGCGTTTTCCGACTTCACGCCGGACAATGATCCGTACCATGAGCATGACTGCGCCGTGATGACCGTTGGCGACGAGCATCGCATTATATGGAAGATCGACGCCTACGACCGAGAAATGACCTTCGCCTCGCCCAATCCCGCCGACCCGGCGGTGACCGTTCGCGTGCTGACCATCATGCTGGCCGACGAATGGTGACCGTTCCATCCCCATTGGACAAGATCGCTGCAATGGCAACAGTCGCGGCCTGCTTCATTTAAGCCCGGCAGCAACCCACCCCCGCTGCTGGAGTACAGGGTGCTGGGGGCGGGCTTTCGGGCAATAGCCGGGCGCGGCAGGGCTGGCACGAGCAAGCTGTTACGCCTCGAAACGGCACAACGGCGATCACGCCGCCCGGCGAAGGCTCTTCTGGATCGACGGGATCTGTGCCCGGCGTTCGTTCGGATGCCGCATCGATTGTGCCAGCGATTGCAGTTGCCGCTCCCTGTCGTGGTCGGAGATGCCCAGCCTCTTCATCTTGGCCGCTTGGGCGAACAGCGTCGTATTGCCCGTGCCGGGTGACGCCGAGATGCAGGCGTTGTGCATGTCGGCCAGCGCGTCACTAATTTCCTCTTCGTCGCGGTTGGCTCGCTGCGCCAGTAGCGCCCCATGGAGAGCCTGCAATTCCGGGGATTTGTCGAACGCCAGCACCTCGCGCTCCTCGGCAGGGGCGAAGTCCAAGACATCGAGCCATGCCAGCGGATCGAGAATGTCGGCTTCATTCCACTGGCTGTCGTCGAAGAATGAATTGCGGCGGTGGTCGCGCCGCGCCTGACTGGGCATATAGAAGATGGAGTTGGCGGGGCGCTTGCTCTTGTCGAGACCGCTGAAGCGTTTGCCTGGAACCCGTTTCCCCACGGTGAAGCCGAACTGCTCGATACGCGCCGCCAGCGCATCCCACAGGCGATGGTAATAGTCCGCCGTGACCGGATGCCGGAAGGGGATGAACACGCGATAGCGGAGTTGGCCATCGCCGAGATCGTTGTTGAACGAGTTGAAGGCGAGCCATGCGAAGTCGTCGAACACCACATGGAGTTCATCGACGCCGAGGTCGCCGCCATCGAAGTCCAGTTGCATGAACGTCACGTATTCGACGTTGGCGAGGCCACGACGGGTGTCGGGGCTGCGCCATGGATCGTACTTGGCCCCGGACATCAGCAAATTGTCGTCCTTCGCCTTGTAGGCGTGCGCGAATGCGTCACGCAAGAGCGCACGGACTTCGTTCCAATTGGTGATGTGCTCGCTCAGGACATATGGACTTGTCTTGGTTGAAATAAACGAAGCGGAAATCCCAGGTGTTACGAATTCGACTATATTATTAAGGTCATAATCGTAACACCTGTCATGTGTCTGGTCTTGATCAACACACAACGTGTTGTGGCCTCCGGCCAGCAGCAATGACAGACGGAGTTGCTGGTCCTGGAGCCGCTTCTTGGCCTCACGCGCCTTCGCATTCCGCTCGACGGAGGTCAATGCCGGTTTGGTCCTGGCGCGCTCACGCACCTTCATGTCCCGCTCAATGAACGCCGGATCGATTTCGTCCGGCCCCTCAATGCGCGCCGCCGGGAACAGGCGCGCCTTCAACTGAAGGGCTGTCTCCTTGTCCACGACCAGAACCTCGACCCGCTTGCTCGACGCAGCATCCCGTAAAGCCGTCCGCATGATCGCCTGATGGATAACCTCCTGCGACTTAGCCTGATGCACGACATCAGCCTGAATGCCATGCACCACCTCCAAGAACTTGAAGTGCGGCGGGGTGTCGTTGAGTGCGGCGAAGAAGGCAATGCGGGTGTGATCCACGCAATCGTTACGGCCATGGCAAATGGCGGGAATACGGGCACCGGCATCGCTGACGATGAAGTCTCCCCCTTTGGCATTGTTGCCGACCCACAGGAAGGGCTCCGCGCCCCAATGCTCGGCGATGGCGTCGTTGACGGCCTTGCAAAACTGCTTATCCAACCGCGTTTGCAAGTTCACGCTGTTGCGGCGTTCCGAGATGTAGCGGAAGGTCAACCGCTCGCTGGTCTCGCGGGGGTAGTGCTCGAACTTCGGCTTGATGTGCGGATGCGGCGCGAACTCCACCTTGTCCTGCCACAGCAAATACAGCATGGAACTGGTGAAGTTGGCCCCCATGATCGTCGGCCTGTCCCAGGCATCGAACACCTCGGGTCGTAATGCCCAGTGGCAGATCAATGCACCATGCCGCCCTTGGCCGTCGAACCGCTGGTTGCCGAGACGGTTCCAGCAATCGCGCCGAACCCACACGTCATGCGCCTTGCTGTTGACCTTGGCATAGAGGTCACAGAGAACCGCGAGCAGATCGTCCCGCTCCTTGTTCGCCGCCACGTCGTCGAAGCGACGCTGATGCCCAACCGCCCGGCCCATCCGGAAGTAAGTGCCGTGACCGCTTTCAATTTCGAAATCGTCGATGAACCAGCGGAAGGTGTCGGGCACATTGATTTGGAACGTGCCGTCAGCGGCGGGGATTTCGTCCATGATCAAATGCCAGTCGCCGCTTCGCTGCCACGACGGCATGCCGAGGAATGCCGCATGGGTGATGCCCAGAATGACGCTCCGATGGTGCCCACGCATGAACGCCATGATGCGCACCTTCACCGACACGTCATCTTCCCCGTTGTCGCCGTGGATAAGGACGACATTCTGTTTGGGATGATGCTGCCGGATACGCTTGCTGGTTTGCTCCAGCAGGAACTTGGTCGGCTGGACGAGCAGCACGTTCTTGCCGCTCATTCGGCAGAGATGATCCATGTAGGTGATCGCGGCCTCGGTCTTGCCTGATCCGCAGCCACCCGATACGTAATAGATTGTCTTCATAATTGTCTCCCACAAATAAAATAGCCCTGAGCCGTCATGTTCGCCGGTGGGAGACGGCAGTGAACAAGAAATTGGCTCAGGGCTAATGACCACGCATATTATATGCCGTGATTATAGAATTCGTTGACCTTGTTCATTGCCGTTCTCCCATACTATTTAGCGCGGTCAGGGGTGGCGCGATCAATTTAATTCAATGGCGAAGAATGGTTTATCTTTGCGCGTCCCATCACGTCAACCCAGACCTTGCCGCCGAGGTCGTCCAGCATGTTGGCGTGGACATGCTGATAACTCTGCCGCATCCGTGCCGATGCCCGGCTGAGGTTCGCGGCCAAGGTGAGTAGCGCGTCGGCGCAAGGACGGCGCTGCCGGGCTATCGTGCTGCTCATGTAGCTGCGGCACCGGCCCAGCCATATCCGGCTGAACTCATACTGGTTATCGGTCATGCCGATGGTCCGCAGAACGTTGTAGGCCTCTCCCAGGATCATCCCATCCCCTCCGTCGGTGTGCAGCTATTTATGCCCCGTCCGCATAAATAGCTGCATAGGCAGCGGCAAAAAGGAGACGGCCATGCAGAATGATTACCTATTGGATAAGATGGTGGAGATTGGGTTCAAGGGGCAGCAGGTGACATTGCGGGAGGTCATCGCGATGGCGGTGGCCGCGACCCGCCCGGCGACGAGCAGGCGAAATCCGCCCCCATCGACGCCCCAAACCGTGCCCCAGCACCCAATGCTGCCGACGCGCTAAACCGGCAGAGCAGCCCATTGATATCACTTGATGAATTTTCGCATTTATCGCTGATCTTTGGGCCTGCTCTCCCCGGCCAGCTCGTTTGCGCTATTGTTGCATGAGGCTCTGGGCATTGAGGCATGCCATGGCGCGACCAACTGATCTGCGGGATATTCCCGACCTCACGCCGGACGAAGCGGCCCAACAGTCGGGATTCCGCATTGGCATTCTGGAAGCCGATATCGTGTTCTGGCAAAACCTCGCGGATTGCAGAGTCCTGCCTGAGGGGCCTATAGCAGGTTGGCAGGGCGCGCGAATGCGTCGAAATTCTGGAGCGGAATCCCACATGAAGCGGCCACGGGCAAAGCCGGGATCGATTGCCGATGAGAATGCCACATTCTTCTGGTGGGAGGACGATACGCTGGTCATCAATGTTCTGGGCAAACCCAGCGCCAGCCGCGATGCCATCGGCAAGCCCAAAGGGGCACAGCTCAATATCAGCGTGACGGCGGCACCCCGCCTGGGCCGGGCGACGGATCACATGGTGCGCTTTTTGGCCGCTGAATTCGGTGTTTCCCCCTCGGCAATCGAGGTTGTCTTTGGACGCTTCAACGTAAACAAGCAGTTGAGGGTCAAGGCCCCGACGAAATTGCCTGCTGTTTTCCAGCAGGCGACCCTCTTATAGAGGCCGTCGCCCAAGCGGAGATCATCCTCCACACAGCACATCGACCACCGTCATTGCGGCCAGCAGCGCATCGGGGAACACGTTCACATCGACCTCAACCCAGCGAGCGCGCTTGTCGTGGTGATCCAGGGCTTGGTGGTCTGCTGGGGGCGGGTTGGCAGCGATCCAGTAGAAGTCGGCATCCATGTCGATGGCGACGGTCTTGGTCCCCGTCCAGGCCAGCGGCGTTACCGCCGGTAACAAGGGCTCAAGCTCAGCGCAGTCCTTGAACGCCGCCACGATCCCGGCATGCGAGCCTGAGAGGTCGCGTGAGGTCAGCCAGAACGGCATGTGGCGCTCGATGGCCCAGCGCAGGAACGTCCCCGCATGGGGTGCCAATGTGCCGTTGCTGCGTAGCAGAACCCCATTGATACCGAGATACAGCACGGCCATCGCGATCCCCTATGGCAAGACGGCATCGCCGAAGAGAGAACTCAGAGACAGCCGCCGTGACCAGCCCTGCAATTCCGGGCTGACGGTGACCGTCCAGCCGTCGCCGTAGTGCATGGTGTTCTCGCTGATGAACCTTGGCGGCTCCGATATCCAGAACACGTTCTCATGCGCGATGAAGGTGTGGGACTGCTCCAGCAGCGAGATCAGCGGCGTGACGGCCTGGGTCTCGCTCTCCAGCTTCATGCGTTTGCGCACGAACGCCAATGTGATGGCCTGGGACTCCACCGGCCCCCACACGAAGCCGTCCGTGCCGTAATAGAGAAGGGCCAAGGCCGAGAGATCGGTGCTGGGCAGCCCTTCTGCGGTCAGCGTCTCAGTGATGGCCGCCCTGACCCCAAGGGGCAGGGTGTCGAAGCAAGTGGCGCATTCGTCGCTCAGCGCATTCCACAGCGCCTGCTCCTTGGCCCTGACCGCATCGATCAGGCCGCCTTCCAGATATTCCGACAGTTCGCGGCAAAAGCCTTGGCTCATGCAAGCCTGGATCAGCGGCCATGCGCGGCGGATCGGCTCATCGATCAGCGTGTCCCGCACGTTCGCCCCAACCTGCTGCTGCCACATCTCGGTGGAGAGCGTCCGCACCCAGGTCATCGCCAGCGGCGACGGGCACCAAACGATGCGGCGCGGCGGCGTGAGCCCAGCGGCGCGGTAGGCCTCGGTGATGACCTGCTCGATGGCGGCGTGGTCCTGGCGCGTGGTCAGCCCCAGCGCGGTTTTCCAGGTGTGGAGATGGCGACGCGCCGCGTCCTTGATGTCTCCGGTAAAGCTGTTGAACATGAATGCGCCCTCAAAGGCGGGGTTATCCGCAATGTTAATGACCCTCGTATTTAGCTGTCTACGAGGGCCATGCTTTACAGGCAGCGCCCGTGCTGGAACGTGGAGCGACCTGCCGGGAATCCAGTTACGTCCGTAAAAGACCGGCTGCGGGCACCGTTCTGATCGCGCTATGCTGCCGAGGAGGTGGGCCATGTTCACTCGGTTCCTCGCGGTCTTGGCGCTCCTGCTGTCGCCTTGTACCGCCCATGCCGTCAACGATGCCTGCCAAATTCATCGCCTCAAGCTGTCGCCGATGATGCAAGTGCTGGTCGAGCGCCTGCGTTGGCATATGTGGACTCGCAACAACGACCTGAAGATCACCGCCGAAGCCGATCTGGATGCCTTCATCGCCCTCACGCAGATCACCGACCGCTACGGCAAGCTGATCACCAATGCCATCCGTGACTACAACGACGGTGACCCAGAGGCCGACCATTTGTGCTTCAAGTATGTCCTTGAGGCCGACTGTGAGAGCTACCTCGTCTACCAGCGCACCGTTATCGATCTGCCCAAGAGCGACCGCAAGGCCATCGAGGATGAAGGTGTGCGGCGGTGCGAACGGGCGAGGAATTTCTGAGGGAAATAGAGGCCGTCCTCCTGCCATTCCTGTTTCGCGCCAAACATCTCTACTATAGGATGTTCTCGCAATTCATTCCGGTGGGGAACGGGCATGTCGCTGAAAGTCGAGGAATTCGCCAAACGTCGCGCCATGAGGGAGGGAATTCCAGAAAGCTTGCTGGTTCCGGTTGTCGCTGTCGATCAGAACGCAATCACCGAATATGTCGGCGAAATTACCCCGATTATGCCTCGGTCACCGGAAAAAGCGTTGCTGGTTACCGTGAGGGCACCGGACACCACAGATCGTAACCTGCGGGTCTGGAACAATCCGGCATCAAACATCTATTTCCAAGAACGACAAGTCTGGGTCCATGTAGATTACCATGGCTACCGCCGCGCATATAAGAAGGCGATGCCGAGCGATAATATTGATAAATTTGTCCTCAGCCATACCATGGGGCGACCCATGGCTAGAATTCTTGGATTTAATTATATCCGCCTCACCCCGGTCACGAAGAAAGCAAATACAAGTAGCATTCTTTCTGAAATTCAAGGCTGCCGTCGATATGCCGACCCGAAGTTTTACAAAAAATTATTAGAGGCAAAACCTCGTATATTGTACGCAGATACCACAGAAATGCTACTAATGCTTGATATTATGATTGGTGGAAATTTCGCCGAGGAGGCGTATTGGGCCGAATATCTATTCGCGCCAGTCGGAACGCCCCCGCCCCCTGACCTGATCGGAAGCCTGCGGACATATGATTGGGTGTGTGATGGCGACCTCCCTTCTGGTGGTGACTTTATCCAGCTATAGAGGCCGCCTATTGGCTGAGATGTGGAGCAAGGGGATCGGGCAATGGCGAACAATGAGCTCTGGCTGACCTTCACCTATAAAGGCAAAACGGGTGTCCTTAGGGAGGAGAAGGCGCACTGCGTCCTCAAGGACACTGGAAGCAATATTTCCTTGGAAGGGGAAATCTTCCCCATATCAAACGGCAACTGGAGGCAAGCTCTCAGAGATGCGCTAGCTCATTACGGGTGTGAACTCGTCGATGTAACAAGGGTTTATGACGATAACGAAGAGACAAAGAAAATTAAGAAGATTATTGAGGGTAGCGAGGGGAAGGGTTCCGGGTGTTGCATCTTGTTGGCCTCTGGAATTGTATTTGCGGCTGCGACTTTGACGATCTCTATTATTGCCTGACTAATCTAGGCGTTCATTATAACGCAACAGAGGTTTGGGCTATTTCCCCCGGATTTTCCCGGATGAGGCAGGTTGCCCAGCGTAAGCCCCCGCCCTTGTTGGCTCCTCAGGGTTGTGATACTTACGTGCATGCATTTGGCGTTGTTGGCTCGCGGATGAGGGGAGACTGCCGCAGGTCGTAGCGTCGTTGGTGTGGTGAATTGATGCCAGGGGGCAAGACGGACATGGTGGCGACGACATCTACGGGCATTCGCACTGAGAGTGGGTCTCGGAGGCTGCTGCTTTCAACAGCATCCTCCTTGGCGGTGATGGTTGCGCTATCCTCCGGCACCGCTTCGGCCGCGACGCAGTCGATTGACCTTTCCGGCGCCGCAGCCGTAACTGACTTGACAGCGCATACGGAGGCCGGAGATGCAGCGTCCACGTCTGGAAATGGCGCCGGGCAAACCTGGACGATTACAAACAGCGTTACCAACCAATCAACAGGAGCTTCTGGACTGGGAATTGGCGGATCAAATGCAACCATTTCAATTGTAAACACAGGCGTTCTTAGCTCTAGTAATGGGTCCGGAATTTACGTTACCGGCGGAACTGGCGGGGCAGCCTCCTTTATCATTAATATCATAAATTCATCATCGATAGTATCAACTGGCGGGAATGGTTCTGGTGTAGAATACACACCATTCAGTCCAAGTGGGGCTGACCGCCTAACGATAACAAATTCAGGGTTAATATCCGGAGCAGGGACGGGAAGTGGTATTGATGTAGCGGAAACAGATAATGGGAATTCGCTGACAACTAAGGCGCTGAGTATTTCCAATGCTGGCGGCACTATTCGCGGCGGGACGTCGGGTGGGCATGGTATTTATCTCGAAAACTCAGGATCGCCAACATCTGCCCCGGCAATAATAACAAATTCATCTGGAACCATTATGGCAAGGGCCGGAAATAACTCAGGGATATATAGCGCCAGAAGTTCCTTTAACAGCATAACCATTTCAATCTCTGGTGGCACCGTCATTGGCAGCGGCACTGGAGCTGGCATCGATCTATCAACTTCAAGTCCGACATCGGATGTAGTCGTTCTCTCTGGCGGTCTCCTCTCCAGTGGCGATAGTGGTGCCAGTGCCGCACTGAAGATGTATGGAGCCCTGACCTCTTCACTGACCATTACTGGCGGCACCCTCACCGGTGCAACGACCTTTGCAAACACCAACAAGACCGACATCGTCTTCGGCAGTGCGTCGAGTGATAGCTTCACCACTGGGGGTGATTTCGGCGTTACCAACAAGACTGCCAAGACGGTCACGGTGACCAACGGTGCCATCTCGGTCGGGCACAACATCTATTCCACCGGTGCCATCACCCTGACGGGCGGCACGGTGACCATGACGGCCAGCAAGGATTTTGCCACCAATACCGGTCTGGTCATGAACGGCGGGACCTTGGACCTGGGCATCTATGCCGCCAAGATCAACAACGCCACCCAGACCGCCGGTGGTTTCAGCATGACCGGCTCCGGCACGCTGAAAACCACCATCGGGGCCAGCGCCACCGGCGCCCTTGATCTCAGCACCAATGCGGTGACCTGGACCAATGCGGGCCAGACCTTGACTATCGTGCCGACGGTATCGGGCTATAGCGTCAAGAGCGGCGATAAGTTCCTGGTGGTCAACCAGAACGCCGCAGGCACCACCACCACCACCGGCACCATCTCCGTTTCCAACTCGGGCCTGATCTCCTGGACCGCCACCAAGGCTACCGGGGCGGTGACCGACGCCTATGGCGCCTCCAGCATCGGCGACAAGGATATCTACCTGACGGCAAGCATCGCAAATGCCACCAGCATCGCCGGAGTATCATCGGCCAGTGCCGGGGCCATCAATGCCCTGTCGACAACCGGCGCTCCCGCCACCCTGGCCTCGGCCGTGCAAAGCCTTTCGTCGTCGGAATTGCCCAAGGCAGGCGACCAATTGCGACCTGCCGCCAATGGCGGTATGGCGCAGGCAGCCCAAGCAGTCACCGGCGGCGTATTGACCACCATCGGCAACCGCTCCGACGCGGTGCGGCAGGCGGCCAACGGCGGCACCGGCATCAATTCGGGCGAGACCCTGAGGGGCATGGGCGTCTGGGCCGAAGGCTTCGGCGGCGTCGGCGACCAGGGCAAACGCCAAGACATCGACGGCTATTCCATCGCCACCGGCGGTCTGGCGGGGGGCGTTGATTTCGCCGTCACCCCGGCAACTCGGGTCGGTGTCGCCTTCGGCTATGCCCGCAGCGCCGTGGACGGCAAGGGCAACAACCGTCAGGACCGGACCAGCATCGACAGCTATCAGGGCAGCCTATACGCCACCTACACCGGCTCTCCGTGGTATGTGAATGGGTCCGCCTCGGTCGGCCTGCATCAGTACAATGCCACTCGCTATCAGAGCTTCACCGGGTTCAGCGACCGGGCGACCTCTGACCACAACGGTTACCAGTACACGGCGGCGATTGATGGTGGCTATCCCATCGCCGTTGCCGGTGCGGTACTGACCCCGGTGGTGGGAGCGCAGTATTCCTACCTGACCCAGGACGGCTACACCGAAAGCAGCTCCAATGGCGCTGGATTGAGGGTGAACAGCCAGGACCACAATTCCTATCGCTCCATGCTGGGTGCCAAAGCCTCCAAGACCTTCACCTTGGATGGCGGCGAGAAGCTGACCCCTGAATTCCGTGCCAAGTGGCTGCATGAGTTCAACGCCAAGGCGGTCGATACCATCTCGACCTTCGCCGGAGGCGGTTCCAGCTTCACCACCACCGGGGTAAAGCCCGCTGCCGAGACCTTTGTCGTTGGTATTGGCGCCACCATGGTGAACAAGGACGACCTCAGCCTTGTCGCCAATTATGACGCCGAGTTGCGGGACCAGTTTGTCGGTCACAAGCTGTCGCTGAACCTGCGTCAGGAATTCTAACGGTCGGGGCCAGGATGGACAGTGCATTGCGCTTGATCATCCTGGCGTCCTTGCTGGCGAGCGTGACCTCATGCGCCACCTTTGACCGTCAAGGAGCCGCCGACACCCTGGCGGTTCGAGGTGGGCTGCAACGGTCGTTGGTCAAGACCGATCCATTTACCCTGACGACCTATTCCCGCCTCGCCACTCCCGGACGGCCCGTCACCATCTATATTGAAGGCGATGGTCTGGCTTGGCTGGACCGCAACCGAGTATCGCCGGACCCGACGCCACGCAATCCCGTCGCGCTGGACCTTGCCAGTCACGACCGTTCCGCCAATGTCGCCTACCTTGCTCGCCCCTGCCAATATACCGAGCCGAGGTTCAACCCCCGCTGCACCGAGGTCTATTGGACCGACCGCCGTTTTTCGGAGGAGGTGGTTGCATCCATGAACGCCGCCGTCGAGCAAATCAAGCGCGGCGCGTCCGCCGATACCGTTCATCTGGTGGGCTATTCCGGCGGTGGCGCTGTGGCAACGTTGATTGCCGCCCGACGCAAGGACGTGGCCTCACTGCGTACCGTAGCGGGAAACCTCGACCATGAGGCGGTCAATGCCCATCACGGGGTTTCACCGATGCGCGGGTCGCTCAATCCCATTGATGTGGCTGGAGCCGCATCGACCATCCCCCAGCTCCACTTCTCAGGCAGTCTTGATACCGTCGTGCCTTCCGTCATTGCCCGTGATTATGCCAAGCGGGCGGCCAATCCCGCCTGCATTCAGGTAGTGACGGTGGAGGGAGCCACCCATGCCGATGGCTGGTCCGAGCGTTGGCCAGACCTCCTCAAAATGCCGGTGGAGTGCCGGGCACGGCCCTGACGCTATTTGTTCCAGTCGATGAGGGCTTGACGAAGTTCCGACACCAGTGGCGCCCAATCCCCCAGGCTTGGTTGCCGGAATAGACGGGCGGTGGGATACCAAGGCGAGTCGGGACGGTCCACCAGCCATCGCCAGTCGGTATTGGCGCTCAGCATCATCCATAGCGGTCGCCCCAAGGCCCCGGCCAGATGAGCCGGGCCGGTGCAGGAGCTTATGACCAGATCGAGGCTGGACATGATGGCGGCGGTATCCTCGAAATCCTTGATGCCTTCCGCCACATCGACCACGGACGGCGGCAGGGCCGTTCTCTCCATCTCCTTGCGGGCCGGTCCCATCTGCAACACCACGAAACGGATGCCCGGAACGTCGAACAGCGGTAACAGCGCCTCCAGGCCAGGAGAGCGCCACCGTTCACCGGGGAAGTCGGGCCGCCCCGCCCAAATCAGGCCGACCGTGCGCTGCCCCTTGGCCAGGGATGAGACCTGCTTGCGCCAATGCTTGAGGCGGTCATCGCGCGGGGTGAGGTAAGGAACATCTGCCGGAATGGTGTCGATGGTGGTCTTGAGTGCCCGAGGCAGCGACAGCAATGGGCAGTGGAGGTCGAACGGCGGCGGCGCCTCCTCCCGCGTGATCAAGGTATCCCATCCGGCGGCTCGCATCGCCAAGCCGCGCAGATCGGAATGGACCTGGAAGACCACCCGTGCCCCCCGGCTCTTGACCAAGGGGAGAAAGCGCATGAATTGGAAGGTGTCGCCGAACCCTTGCTCGTCGTGGACCAGGATCGTGCGTCCGGTGATGTCCTCGCCATTCCATTGCGGCTGGACGAACTGCCTCTTGAGTTGCCGGGTACGGGGAAGGTCATAGCGGCATTCGTAAATGTCCCAACCGGGGAGAAAATCACCACGTTCGAGATACGCTTCGCCCGACAGAAGACGAGTATCGGCATTGCCGGGATTCTCCCTCGCTGCCTGGGCAATTTCCCTGTACCAGCCCTCCCGGTCGCCCAAGGCCCGAAGCGTCAGTGCATAGTTGGCGCGGCAATCGGCATGGCCTGGTTCATACCGCAGCCCCATCTGGTAGGCATCCCGCGCTTCCGCCAACCGGGCTTGACCGCGTAGGGCATTGCCGAGGTTGATGAACGCCGTGCCCATCTCTGGGCGCATGGCAACGGCACGGCGGGCGTAAAACTCGGCCTCGTCATGGCGCTCCAGTCCGTTGAGCGCCGCCGCGTAGTGGCTGATGATGGCGGGATCGTCGGGACGTGCCGACAAAGCCTTGCCGATCCATTCCACCGCTGCATCCCACTTCTCGATCTGAATGGCGACGACGCCGAGAAAATGCTGAGCATCAATGTTGTCGGGCGCAACCTTCAGAACACGGGAATAGATGGCTTCGGCCATCTGCCAGTTACCGGCCTTGTGGACCTCGATGCCGATAAGGGTGGCCTCTTCCGGGGAGAACTCGACAACCATGGAAAACTGCCTTTGAAGCCAATCAGTCGTGAGTATACCCGGTACGGATGGAAGGGCTATAGCCCGCCGTTGCTCCCCCACGTCCCACGGCAGCCAACGGATGCTGGAATTTCCCTGCCATCAGCCCCTCAGACTACGATCATTTTCATTTCGTAGATCAATAAAATGGCCTGCATTACATTTGCTTTAACGAGCGTTGAAGGGATTGTAAGGCAATGGCCGCAGGGCGTTTCGTCAGCTATTTGCGCGTGTCAACCGATAGGCAGGGCAAATCCGGCCTGGGGCTGGACGCCCAACGTGAAGCGGTCGCGAATTACCTCAACGGCGGTCAATGGGAACTGGTCGCGGAAGTCGTCGAGGTGGAGAGCGGGAGACGGCATGACCGCCCGCAGCTTGAGGCCGCGCTGTCGGCTTGTCGCCTTCACCGGGCCACCCTCGTTGTGGCGAAGCTGGATCGATTGGCGCGAAACGCAAAGTTCCTCCTTCAACTCATCGACAGCGGTGCCGACGTGGTGTTCTGCGATCTGCCCCACGTCCCCTCCGGACCAACAGGCCGGTTTCTGCTGACCCAAATGGCCGCCGTCGCCGAACTGGAAGCCGGATTGATCAGCCAGCGCACCAAGGCGGCCTTGTCCGCCGCCAAGGCCAGAGGGGTCAAGCTAGGCTCTCCCGGAAACCTGACCGCCGAGGGTCGTGCCAGAGGAGCCGTGGTTGGCAGACTGATCGCCGTGAAGGCGGCGAATGGCCGTGCCGCCGATCTCTCCCGGACAGTTGGCCAACTCCAGGCCCAGGGCATCACCAGCGCCAACGGCATTGCGGCCAAACTGAACGAATGGGGTGTTCCGACGGCCAGGGGCGGTCGCTGGCAGGCGGTCCAGGTTCAACGGGTACTGGCGCGATTGAAGCAATAAGCGGCTCTGTTTCGAGACGAAACACTCCTATTGCTTTCGTACCCGGATGTCGTGCAGGCAAATGGGTGACGATAGCGGAGTCCGACGCAGGTTCAGCGTGGCACCGTCCTCGTCGAAATCCGAGATTGTCTCGCCATTGGGCAATTCCAGCAGGAATTTTGCGTTCAGGTCGGCACGTTCAATAAACCCATGCAAGAATGTGCGCCCGTCAGCCGATCCGGCGAGGGCGAATTGCCCAGAGGGAAGCTCGGCATCGCCAAACTCGACGGACCTTGGGGCAGCTACTTCGCTGGGGGACGGTTGACAGTGCTCAAAGTCACCCAGGCGGCGGACATAGCCGACAGCGCCACCAGCTTTTGCCTCAGCCTTTAGCGTGTTAAGCGCGCCGACAAGGGGGGCTGTCGGACCGCACCGCTTCCATTCGACCAGCGCGGCCATAAGGTCGTCCACCGTCGCGGCATCCCCAATTCTGGTCAGAAATTCCAGGTCATCCAGCCGAATGATGCCGCCGATCTTGGTTCCATAGTGGGAAATCCTCAGCCAATCGCCTTGGGTAAGGGCGCCGATCACCCCCGTCGTCTGAAAGCGGAGCTCTCTTGTGCCGAGGTCGCGGAGATCGGGCGGGTTATGCATGTGGCGCATGCGCTCCTGCCCTCGCCAAGCTACGGGGAAGCCCTTGCCATCCTCGCCGGTGCCTTTATCGCCTACGGCTTCGTCGCTCATCGTCAATCCAGTCAATCTTGATTGCGGGTCTTGAGGTGCAAAATTTCAAGGCAGTCATGTTGTGCTTGCATGTCACGGACCGCCTCCGGGCCAGCGACGTATAGCGCAATTTACGAAATAAACAAGTTATAACATATAGATGTGCCTTTATTTTGGCAGAACCTCCATCCGACCCGCGCTGCAATCCTGAGCCGACATCGACCAAAATGGCCGCGCAGAATCTATCAATGTGTAACTTCTCGGTTGCCATGTGTTACACAATGCGGTAGCCTCCTTTCTGTTCGCAGGGGGCGCTCGTCAAATTCGCACCAGTACGATGCCTCCTTGCGGCAGATCCTGTCAATAACAGGAAATCTTGTGACCACAACGGAAGGAGGCCACCGTGTCTATCTCTACGTTAAATGGCACCAGGCCCATGGTGCCGGAAGATCTCAATCCCCTGGCAGAGAACAACGCCCTTTTAATCCCCGCCTATCAGCGGACGTTCACCTCTTACGCCAACGATCCCTCGGTACTGGATGGTTTGGCGCGGGCAGGCATCCCGTCCTTTGATGTGCTCAGTCCGCTCAGCGAGCAGGGGCTGTGCCGCTACGACTATGGCCTTCTCAGCGCGGGCAACGGCAGCCTCGACATCGCCAAGTCCAAGCTTGAGGCGGGGATCATCTGGAACCGGAGTCCTTTTTCAAAGGTCATGTCAGATTCGGGGGGCTATCAGGTGATCGAGGGCGGCCTCGACATTCAGGAGTATCACCGGAACCGAGAGGAGATTCTCGGCTGGCAGGAGAACGTCAGCGAAATCTTGATCGGCATGGACGTACCGCCCAAGGCCGCCAAGAACGAGAGCAAGACCGGCATTTCCAGCCTCGCTGAGTGCCTCCAGAGAACCAAGTCCAATATCGAGTGGGAGGTCGAGAATCGCACTCTGAGGCGTCGCCTGCTGAACACGGCCCAGGTTCCGGCCAGCCCCGACCCCCTGCCCGAAGCCCTTGAATGGTACCGAACGCTCGCGCCGTACAACGACACCAACCGTTGGGGAGATCGCGCCTGTGAAGGTTGGGCCATCGGTGGTTTGCGCGATAAGAGCAAGAGCGTTCCTACCAATATCCTGCTGCGCCTGTTCCTGCGCATGTACGTTGATGGCATGCTGTCCGGGAGCAATAACTACGTGCATGTCCTCGGCGTTGGATCGCCGAAGCGGTTCGCGTCAATGACCGCCATTCAGCGAGCCATGCAGATCGTGCTTGGTGACCCTCAGTTCCGGATCAGCACAGACTGCTCGTCTCCGTTCTTTTTGGTTGGGCAGGCGGGGCAGTACTTCGTCAAAATGGAAAAGGAGGAGAAGACGGCTGCCGGACAACGTGTGAAGAGGGTTGATATCAGCGAAATTCCGGTGCCCAACTCATCATTCCTCGAAAGCGATGGGCCGCATCGCTTCGGCCTTATGATCGAGGATAACCTCGGCGACCTGCACGACATGTGTGGATCGGACATCCGCCGTCTCGTGGCGACAGCCGAGATGTTCGGGATCGGTGAAGTCGGTCGGCATCTCACCGGCACGCCTCTCATTGCCGTGGGGCGACTGATCGATTGTGCTAGCGATAAGGGGCGCCTCAGCCCGCTCGGCTATGCGGTGATCAACTTCATTAGCCTTTGCTCGTTCATCCGCTACGTCTACGAGGAAAGTGGGAAAATTCTCGCCATCAAGCAAAGCCTTGTTGGGCAGATCGTCGAAGCTTTCCGCAGCACTCGTCCCGATGCCGCTCTGTCGCGGATCAATCTCGACTAATCACCAACCCTCAACACCCGAACCACCACAGACCTCAACGGAGGAGGATCAGTCATGTCTACTCACATCGATACCAATGCCGCTGCGCCCGCCATCGCTTCCGATACCGCCGTGGCCGCTGCCGCGCCCGAGACCATCTTGCCTGCCGTCGCGTCCGAGCCTCCCGCGCGGACCACCAACGCCGTCGCACCTTCCGGCTTTCATGCCGACACCGACCGCCTTAACGACACCATCCAGAAGGCCGTTGAGACCGAAGGCAAGGCCGTGTCCGCGACCGAGACTTCCACCGCCATCCTCTATGGAATGATCGGAGAAATTCACGCCTACAGTCGAAAGTACAAAGGAACCGACGAGTTTCAGGGGCTGATCGAGGCCCGTGGCATTCCGTTCGAGCCGCCCCTTAAAGCGAGTCCTTACACGCCCATCGTTCAGGCGCTCATCTGCCCGAAGATCGGTTCCGAGGTGCGGATGGACGAAAAGGCAAAGCCCCGTTGGCGAACGAAGGTCAGCAAAATCTGCTCTGTCCTCGATTTGGCCGACCACCTTGAGCGCACCGATATCGAGGTGTTGCTCACGGAAGGGCAGGACACGCAGGGCCGCACCGGCCTGGATGCCACATGTGCCCGTTGGACTCGTATCAAGAACGGACGGAGTGAGGAGGAGGAGGACACCACCGCCTACGACAAGGCGTTGGCAGTCATGATCAGCAAGGCAGGAACCGATCTGCCCACGCGCAGCCAACTGGTCAACACCACGGCATTGGTGGCGATCCACCATGCCGAAGATGGGACCATGCGCGTCCTCGGCCCCGTCAACGGCGAACAGGCCGAAAGCCTTCTCAAGAGCTTCGTTCTGGACAGGGCGGGATCGCTGCCGCCTACGACCCAGATCGAAGAACTGCTCCGCCTCCTCTCTTTCGCCAAGGTTGCCGGGGCTGGCAAGTTGCAGGTCAAGATTGTCATCAACGACGATGGCACCGAACTGTGGGCCACCCAGGGCAATGCGACGAGTTGCGTCGCCCATCTGCACTTGCGTCGTTCCAGTCTGCTCCCGCACGGCACCTACTGGCTCGACCAGACGCTCATGGGCAAGCTGCGGGGCATCGCGGAGTTGCGCCACTATGGGGCTGAATACCGCTTTGTCCAGCCGATTGTCCAAAAGGACACCACTTCCTTCGTGATTGCTATTCATGGGCGGCTGGCCGCCGAAAAAGCTTATGGAGAGGTTCCTCAAAATGGAGAATTCGACTGGCACAAGCGGCTGCCCAGTGTCGGGGAGCGCCCGACCAAGGGCGATGATGTGGTCAAGACAACCTACAAAATGACCAGCCCAAAATCGGTGCGCCTGCGCAATCGCCAAGGGTGGATGCAACAGGCTGAAATTCTCGTCGATGCCCGCATCGAGCCGTGGATCACGAAGACTCTCGGTATAGGGAAGGGCGACAGCAAGCGCCCGGCCATCGCACAGGCGGTCAATGCCGGGGAGGAAGGCAATCGCATGAGCTGCTGCGTCTCGGCGTCGGCCTGGACGCTTCGCGATGACCGCGACGCTACCGTGGCTGAACATCGCTTCGAGGCTGCCATCGCCGAAAACGAGTTCGAGGAGGTCTACACCTTCCACTCGAAGGACATCCCGTCTGCCTATCGGGCGATCAAGACGGTGCTGCCCGATGGCAACATCAAGGTCGGTGTCTTTACCAAGATGCTGCGGATGAGCGGCGAACACGAGGGCAGTTACGCAGAAGTTCTGCTGCCGACCTTCCTGCGCAGCGGCAGCCGCTGCTCGGACTTCGCCGAGATGTTCGACGAAATGGTCGAGGCCAGCACCGCCAAGGCGGCAACCTGATCCTCGCCCACAATCCCCGGTCGGCACCTATACCGACCGGGGACACTCTCGCCCCAAGGACTTTCGACATGAACTCGCACATGATCGGCTACATTATCAGTTGCCTGCCCGACAACGACCTGCGCGGACAGCGGCTTTCCTTCCACAACCGTCAGATCGGCGAGTGGGCCGCTCACACCGACATCCCGCTTGTGGTCCTGGCGATGGGCTACCAACCGCACGAATACCATAATTACCTCGGTGGCCGACTCCGATACATCAGCCTGGACCAACCCGTTCCGCCCGCCGAGGCGCGCAACATCTGCCTTGAGGACTTCTATTCCAGCGGCTATCCCTGGGCGGCGCTGATGGACAATGACGCGACCCTCTACCACAGCCCCACCCACAACAGTGGCTACGACTTCATTGCCGAGATGACGGCCCAGATCGAGAGCTATGACGAGATCGGGCTGTTCTACCCCATCAACCCCATGCAGACGCCCTTCCGGGACCGCTGGAACGATAGCGGCTACTTCACCAACCATGTCTTCGAGCGAGGGCTTGCAGCCAAGGGCACGCTGGTGTTCGTCCGCAACTTTCCGCAGGTTGGCCGGAAGCCCATCTACCAGGACCCAGCCTTCACATTCATGGAGGATAACGCCTTCGCGCTGGACGTGCTGGCGTCGGGACAGGCGGTGTTCCAGAACTGGAACATGGTGCTGAAGGAACTTGTTCCTGCGGGGCCTCTGAGCTTCTTCGGCGACACGGCCGGTCGAGGGCCGCTCGCTCTTGCCGCCCGTCAGCAGATGGTCGCCAAATTCGCTGACGACGGCCTTCGCCTAAACCGCAGCGGTTACCCGAACACTCGCGAGATGGTCACCCAGTGCTGGCCCCGCAAGGTGCCCAGCATGGTGGTTGTCCCTTTTTGAGCCGGAAAAGAGGAAGTATAGACCATGTATGTCCTGACCCCACCCAACCGCCAGTCGCTCGTGATAGATGACCGTGCGGTGCCGCTCGAACCCCGAACCGCCTGCGAGCGGATGTTGGCCAAGTTTCTGGCCGAGCATGCCGTCCACTGGCAAAGCCGCTTCCCGCTCATCATGGTCGATGTGGGGGAATAAAAAATGAGACAGGTTTCGCGCGGCGGAACCTGTTTCGTCTCGAAACGCTGCCCTCAAAGCAGCCCGGCAAAGCCCGGCCAATGCCCCTTGGTTCGAATTTACGACCGCACACACATCGCCCCCACTTCCTTACGGCCTATGCACGGGAGGGGGCAATCCGTCAGGAGGATATGATGACAGACCAGATCGAGATGCTGGATACCGCATGCAAGCTTTGGATGAAAAGCGGCGTGGGTATCGACGACATCAAGAAGCAATTTCTAGCCCTTGCCCAGGCGCACATCTCGCGGGATGAGTTTACCCCCGCCATGGAAGAGGTGTTCCGTAGACTGACTACTCCTCCGCCATCAGCCCGATAGGCATCGGCCCTTCCCCTCATGGCTCTGCCGTGCATGTCGCCACACACGGCAGTTGAGCCTTACCAACGTACTGGCACAGGATTTCGTGCAGCCGAGCATTTGGACCGCGATTGCCAGTTCCCCTCGCCTGGGCTATGCCTGACGGCCTGGATGCAATCTGAAAGGAGGGACCGATCATGGAGTTCGAGAGGGCAACCCACTGCAAGCTTGATGGCAATGACATCAGCCTTGAAGAGGCACTGCGCTTCCGGGCGGAGGCGGAAGAAAAGGGCGTGGATCAGCCGGATTTCCGCTGCATTGGGTGTGACAAGCCCGTTCGTCCATTCGGTGGCGACCAGAACGAGCCTCATTTTGAACACCACGAGCGGAACGGGGATTGCCGACACAGCGTTGCCTATATGGAAAAGCAGCGCGCCGCTCGGAAGGCAGCGAAGTAAGGACGTTCAAAATCCGTTCGACAGCACGGTAGGCCCACCATGGGTCTGCCGTGCATGTCGCCACGCACGGCAGGGAAACGTTACCCGAGGTAACGGTCAGGCGGCCTTGCTGGGCTTCTTGCGCGAGGCCAGCGCCGCGTTCATCGCGGCATCCAACTCGCCCGCCTTCACGGCTTCGATCACCGTCTGGATCGTCGGGACCAGCTTGTCCTTGGTCCCGATCTCGATGGCGTTCTGGTCTTTGGTGAGGCTCAGCACGGTGTTGGCGTAGCGGAGTTCGAGGAACCACTTGCCGCTCAGGTCGTGCCAGTACCAGGGGCGCAGGCGCTTGTCGCGTTCGACGGTCACCGTGCTGCCGTCTTCGTTCTTCTTGGTCACGGTGCGGGTGGCCGCATAGGGGCGGTTTTCGACGAGGGCAGTGGCCATCGCCAACTGCTCGGTCAGGTGTTCGGTCATGCGCGAGCGCATCCGCTCCTGCGGGGTTTCCTCGACGGGCTTGCGCGAGGCATTGGCGAGCTTCAACTTGGTCAGGGTGGACATTTGTCGTTCTCCACTGGGGGGCCATTGACCACATGCTATGGGCCAATTTTCAGAAGAACGACCGATTTATCTTTTCTTTTCAGGGCTATAGACGGCGCACCAGAAGGCCTGCATGTTATAGGCGTCGAAGGATGGCTTGAGCTTCTGTCGTCGTAAGAGCGACATGTTCCTCGAATGTATTCGCGTCGTGGAAGACAAAAAAGGTCGTTCCGCTCAGGCGATTGTCTTTGATCCGGCCCCACTGCGCCTCCCTCTCCGAAAGCGGCGCGACCTGTTCTGCAATTATTGGAATTCCATCCTGGCGCATGCAATTGCTTGCGATGAAGTTGCCGCTCGGCAGTGACATTAGAAATTTCTTCGTCATCCGCACATTCATGTCGTATTGCTCCAAAGCTCCCCTATTTGACCCGGCGGTGCGGGTCGGCGCAATACCCGTGAGCGGCTATTCCTCCTTGCCCAGCCACTCATCGGCGAACTCCGATGCCCGGCTCTTGGTGTTGTCGTGGCCGTAATGGCGGTGGACCATTTCGGGGCTGGTGCCGAGATTGAGCGCCACCAGCCGTTCGTTCATTCCGGCGTTCAGCTTCAACGTGGCCCAGGTGTGGCGCAGTGAATAGGGCGTGAAGGCGTCGCCGTTGTCGTCGTGCTCCATCTTGAGATTGCGCAGCATGGTGTGGAACTGGCGGTCGAAGCGGAGGATCGGTTTGCCGGTCTCCTGGTCGCATAACACGTAATCGTCGGGGGCTTTGAACTTGGTGCCATAGACTGGGCCCTGCATGAAGATCTCGCTGTCCCGGCTGGGGAACGCCTTATAGGTGCCGAGGAATATGGCATAGGTCTCGGTATCGACATGGACGTTGCGCGAGCCCGTCTTGGTGTCCTTCTGGACAGTCAGGTACAGGTGGTTCTTGCCGTTCTCGTCGTCGTGCTGCTCGAAGTGTTTCCACTTGATGCCGTGATGCTCCTTGCCGGGCCGGATGCCGGTGCCCAGCATCAGTGCCAGCCACGCCTTGAACACCATGCGGTCGTCCTCCAGCCGCGCTACGGTGGCTGCGTCCATCTTGGCGGTGATCGGGTAGAAGGCGTTGGCGTCGTAGTCCAGCAGCTTGCCCGCCTGTTCCTTGGTGAAGGCCGGACGGCGGCTGGATTGAGTGCCATTGCCCACCTGCTTCTTGCTGCCGATGGTCGGCATGCGGGCTACCGGCAGATACTCCTCCTTGACCGCGAACTTGAAGATTTGCCGCAGCACTGTGTCTTCGGCATCCATCTTGCCCCGCGCCACCCGCTTGGTCTTGCGTTTGTAGATCTTGCCGTCCTTGCGGGTGATGGTCTCGAACTCGGCCACCGCGCCGGGACCGGAGGTCCAGTATTCCGCCCGCCACGTCTCATAGGCCGCTAGCGATTTTGGCGTGATCTCGGTGATCTTGGTCTTGTTGAAATAGGGAATGTGGTAGCGGCGCGTGATAGCCTCGTAAGCATCCACCTTGGCCTTGGTCGAAATCTTTTTCTCGACCTCCTTGCGCATCATCTTCAGCCATTGCTCGGCGATGAAGGCGAAGGTCTTGCCGCCGGGATCAAGGCCGCGTTCCTGGTCCACCTGGGCGAACATGATCCGCTTCCTCGCGGCCTTGACCGCCTCGGCTTCGTCCTCGGCTCCGGTACTGAACGGATTGAGGGCGGTGCCGTCCTCCAATTTGCAGCGCGCATACCACATGGCGCTGTTGGGGCGGCGATACAGGGCCACATTCCCGTCGTCGTGATAGCGATAGTCCTGTTTAGACGGTCGGCCCATAGCGCCCTCCACAGAGTAATAGTTGCAGTTTATTTATGCGACACACGCACACGGACTGCGAAAACACTGCGAATTGCAAAACAGCAGCGAGCGCCTGTCAAGACGCTACGCTAACTGTTTGTTTTCTTAGGAGAAAATGGTGCCGGCGAGAGGACTCGAACCCCCGGCCCGCGCATTACGAATGCGCTGCTCTACCAACTGAGCTACGCCGGCCCATTGCGACGGCCGGCCCGAACGGGGCGGCCGAGGGGCGGAAAGTAGCGCCGCTCCGGGGGATTTGCAAGACCCTGTCGCCGCGCCGGTCCCGCGATCAGGCGTGGACCGGCAGGATGGCGAAGCGGGCCATGGCGCCGCGCTCGATGGCGGCGGCGGCCAGACGGTCGATGTCGAGACGGTGGCGGAACAGTTCCAGCAGGCGCATGACCTCGCGGTGGGGGTCGCGGTCTGCGGCGGCCACGTCGCAGGCCAGGGCGTAGGCGGTCTCGCGCAGCTTGGGCGGCAGCGAGGCCTTGATCACCTCCAGGATGCGGTTGAGCCCGTCGTCGGAATCGAGGATTTCGGCGCAGGTGGCGGTGGTCCGCGTCAGCAGTTCCGGATCGTAGTCGCGGAAGATGGGCAGGAAATTGACAATCTCGCCGATCATGCGCAATTCGGGATCGGTCATGTTTCCGTCGGCGGCCGAAACCATGACCATGACGTAAATAAGGGCCGCGTGGTGGCTGATCATCATGGTTGTTCTCCGCGCCAAGCCTTGAACTGGACTTTACCCTTGCGGCGCGGCAAGGCGTCAAGCATAGATTTGTAAGATCCCTGAACGCCTGCCGGAGCAAATTCATGACGAGCCGCACCGTGCTATTGGTCGATGACAGCCGGGTCGCCCGCATGATGACACGCTCGGTGGTGGAGAAATCCTGTCCCGGCTGGGTCATCATCGAGGCCTCCACCGGCGAGGAGGCGCTGGCGCTTGTCGCCGCGTCGGCCCCCGATTTCGTCCTGATGGACGTCAACATGCCGGGCATGGGCGGATTGGAAACCGCCCGGCTGCTTCACGAGAAGTTTCCGGCGCTGGCCCTGTCGCTGCTGACCGCCAACATTCAGGATTCGGTCCGCGACGAGGCCGCCCGCCTTGGTATCGGCTATATCTCCAAGCCGTTGAAGGACGAGGTGCTGGTCCAGTTCCTGACCGGCGGGGGCGGGGCGTCATGACTGAACTCATCGGCGCGCTGGAGCGCGATGCCGTCGAGGAAATTCTGAATATCGCCATCGGCCAGGCGGCGGCCTCGCTGTCGCGGATGGTGCAGGATCAGGTCACTCTGTCGGTACCGTTCGTGGAGTTCCTTTCTCCGGCGGTGGCGGCGGAGCGGCTGGACGGCACCACCGGCGGCGCCGATTCCGTGGCGGTGCGCCAGCATTTCTCCAGCAGCTTTTCCGGTGACATCCTGCTGATTTTCCCCGAGCGGCGCAGCCTGGACCTGGTGCGCTCCATGCTGGGTGATTCGGTGCCCATGGAGTCCCTGACCGAGCTGGAGCAGGAGGCGCTGCTCGAGGTGGGTAACGTCATCCTCAATGCCTGCCTGGGCAGTCTGGCCAACCAGTTGGGTCTGACCATCCAGAGTTCCCTGCCCATCTACCTGCGCGGCCGCGGCGCCCGCATCCTCGACGCCAAGCATCCCGACACCGAGCTGGTGATGTTCCTGCAGGTGGATTTCTCGCTGGCCACCAAGGGGGTGCAGGGCTATCTGGCCTTCGTCATGGACATCGTTTCGGCGCGGTACTTCGCCGAGGCGGTTTCCGCCTATGTCTCCCGCGTGATCGGGGGCTAGATGGGCACGCTCGTCTCCGATACCTTCCTGCGGTCCCTGACCGACGCCACGGAGATGGGATTCATTCTGCTGGACGGCGATGGCCGCACCACCTTGTGGAATGCCTGGCTGGTCGAGGCGTCGGGGATCGCCGCCGCCGAGGCGTTGGGCCGCACCATTCCCGACATCTTCCCCCCGCTGGCCGACGGCCGTGTCGCCGAGGCCATCGGACAGGCGCTGAACAACGGCCTGTCGGCCATGCTGTCCTCGTCGCTCAACCGCACGCTGTTTCCATTGACGCGGAACGGCAGTCGCCCCGACCGGCGCGAGGCCATGCACCAGATCGTGGTGATCAAGCCGCTGGATACCGGCGGGCGGCACACCTGCCTGATCCAGATCTTCGATGTTACCAGCATGGCATCGCGCGAGGCGCTGCTGCGCCAGCAGGCCCGTACCATGGAGGCGCTGGCCGAGAATTACCGGCTGTCGGAACTGCACAACCGGGCCATCGTCGACAATACCGCCGACGCCATCGTCACCTTCGGCGAGGACGGGGCCATCGGCACCTACAATCCGTCGGCGGAGCGTATCTTCGGCTATGCCCCGCCCGAGATCGTCGGCAAGCCGGTGACCCTGCTGATTCCGGAACTGACCGAGCCGGCATCCTTCCTGGACCACCGCACCGAGGTGACGGGGGTGCGCAAGATCCGCGCCCGCTTTCCGCTGGAACTGTCGCTGGCTTCCATGGAACTGGGCGGCCAGCGGCTGTTCGTCGCCATCGGCCACGACATCACGCTGCGCAAGGCCAACGAGGCCGAGCTGCGGAACCAGAAGGAATGGCTGACCACCCTGATCAACGCCATGCCCGACCTGATCTGTTTCAAGGACGGCAAGGGGCGCTGGCTGGTGGCCAACCAGTTCTATCTGGATCTGGTGGGGCTGTCGGGGGTGGATTACGTCGGGCGCACCGGCCAGGAACTGGCCCGGCTGTCGCACAATTTCCAGGAATTCCTGACCACGGCGAAAGAGACCGACGAGCGCGCCTGGAAGGACGGCAAGCCGCTCAGCTACGAGAAGGCCATGGAGACTCCCACACGGGGCACCAAGGTCTTCGACATGCTGAAGATTCCGCTGTTCAAATCCGATGGCAGCCGTCGCGGTCTGGTGCTGGTCGGCCGCGACGTCACCGAGCGCAAGCTGGCCGCCGCCCGCATCCAGCATCTGGCCCATCACGATTCGCTCACCGACCTGCCCAACCGGGTGCTGTTCCAGGAGCGCCTGCGCCAGAGTCTGGCCCAGGCCAAGCGCTCGGGCTGGAAACTGGCGCTGATGTTCCTCGATCTCGACAAGTTCAAGGACATCAACGACACGCTCGGCCACCACGTGGGCGACCTGCTGCTGCGCGCCGTGGCCAAGCGCCTGACCCGCTGCGTGCGCGAGACCGATACGGTGGCCCGCCTGGGCGGCGACGAATTCGCGGTGATCCTCACCAATCTCGACGATCTGGAAGGGGCGTCGCGGGTGGCCGAAAGCATCATCGCCGGCATCAATGATCCCTTCGGGCTGGACGAGCACGAGGTGCGGACCAGCACCTCCATCGGCATCACCCTTTATCCCGACGATGCCTCCGACGCCGACCAACTGCTGAAGAACGCCGATCTGGCCATGTTCCGCTCCAAGGCCGAGGGGCGGAACAACTACCACTTCTACGTGGCGCAGATGGACGCCGAGGTTCGTGCCCGCAAGATCATCGAGCACGATTTGCGCCAGGCGCTGGGCACCGATCAGCTGGAGCTGCACTATCAGCCGCTGATCGAGATGACCACCAGGCGCATCGTGGGCTGCGAGGCCCTGCTGCGCTGGAACCACCCGACGCGGGGCTGGGTGCCGCCCGGCGAGTTCATTCCCATCATCGAGCGTTCGGACCTGATCGGCCCGCTGGGTAGCTGGATTTTGCACCGCGCCTGCCTGCAGGGCCGCGAATGGCTGAAGGACGGGCTGGAGCCGCTGAAGATCGCCGTCAACCTGTCGCCGGCCCAGTTCAAGCAGACCCAGAGCGTCATGACCATGGTGGCCGACATCCTGGATCAGACCGGCCTGCCGCCCGACCAGCTTCAGTTGGAGATCACCGAGGGCATCGCCATGCAGAACGTCGACGCCACCATCGAGGTGCTGCAGGGCCTGCGCGCCATGGGGGTGGTGATCTCCATCGACGATTTCGGCACCGGCTATTCGTCGCTCAACTACCTGAAGCGCTTCCCGGTGGACAAGTTGAAGATCGACCGCTCATTCGTGGTGGATATCGGCCTGCATCCCGACAACGCCGCCGTGGTGGAGGCCATCGTCAACCTGGGCCACTCGCTGGGGACGCGGGTCAACGTGGAAGGCATCGAGACCCAGGAGCAACTGGATTTCCTCGAGGCCCACAACGTGGACGAGGCCCAGGGCTTCTACTTCAGCAAGGCGGTTCCCGCCGACCTTTTCGCCGATCTGGTCCGCACCAAGAGTCCCTGGCCCAGGTGATCGGGTTTATTCGCCCGTATGGGCGATGGCCTTCCTGAGGCGCCGCACGCCCAGCCACACCGCTCCGGCCACCACCGGCAGGCCGATCAGCCCGGCCAGATCGTAATCCACCGGCAGGCCCACGGCTTTCAGCCCCTTGGCGAGATAGCCGATCAGGCCCAGCAGGTAGTAGCTGATGGCCACCACCGACAGGCCCTCAACGGTTTCCTGCAGGCGCAGTTGCAACTCGGCGCGGCGGTTCATGGAATTGAGCAGGTCGCGGTTCTTCTCTTCCAGCGCGATGTCCACCCGGGTGCGCAGCAGGTCGCCGGCCCGTGACACCCGTGTGGCCAGCAATTGCTGGCGTTCGGACACCGAGTCGCAGGTCTTCATGGCGGGGCCGAGGCGGCGGTCGATGAATTCGGCGAAGGTCTGCAGGCCGGGGATGCGGTCTTCGCGCAATTCCTCGATGCGGCGGCAGACGATGGCGTAATAGGCCTTGGCCGCCGACAGGCGGAAACTGGTGGCGGCGTCCAGACGCTCGGCTTCGGCGGCCAGCCGGGTCAGATGCTCCAGCAGGTCGCGGTCGTTCTGCTGTACGGCGGGGTCGGCCAACTGGCTGACGATGCCGGCCAGATCGCGGTCGATACGGGCGATCTCGGGAGCCGACTGGCGGGCCAGGGGAAAGGCCAGCAGCGCCATCATGCGGTAGGTCTCGATCTCCAGAAGGCGCTGGACCAGCCGCCCGGTCTGGCCCCTGGTCAGGCCGCAATCCCTCAGCACCACCCGGCTGAAGCCGTCGGCGTGCAGGCGGAAATCGGTCCAGGCCTCGCCCGCCCCCCACAGCACCTTGGAGCCCACCAGGGTATTGCCGTCGAACAGCGACCCCAGGTCGTCGGGCAGGTCCTTGGCGACCACCACATGCACGGCGGTCATGGCCTCGCCCGGCATGGCCTCCAGCCAGTCGGCGGGAATCAGGTCGAGCGCCGTGGTGGCGAAGCCGTCCTCGAACGGGTCGAAGCGCATGACGGTATAGGTGGAGAACTCGGAATGCCGCTCCCAGCGCAGGCGGAAGCCTCCCAGGTCGCGGATGAAATAGCCCGCGCCGTCGCCGGGCGGCTCGGCCCCGTGGGTGGACAGCAGGCGGGCGAGGTGGCCGCGCTCCTCGGCCGGGTCGGCGTGGACCATGGCCAATTGCGAGGCGCGCACCGGGGCGGAGAGCAATTCGTAGGGCCGGGCGTGGACCTCGCCGGCCAGACCGCGCCGCTGGGCGTGTTCGTTGAGCCTGATTGGCAAGCCTTCGACCATTGCCCATATGTCTCCGATAAGAGATGCTTGGTTCTCCAGGTTTACACCACCCGCCCCCATCCGTCAGGAGCCTTTATGTCCAACGTCGCCATGGCCCAGGACCTGTTCTTCACCCAAACCGGCCTCGACGCGGACGGTTTGCGGCGCATCGTCGCCGAGGCGCTGGCCGGAGCCGATGACGGCGAACTGTTCCTGGAATACCGGCAGTCGGAATCCCTGGTCCTCGACGACGGCCAGATCAAGAGCGCCAGCTTCGACACCAGCCAGGGCTTCGGCCTGCGCGCAGTGGCGGGCGAGGCCCATGGCTACGCCCACGGCTCGGAACTGTCAGAGGCGGCCATCCGCCGCGCCGCCGCCACGGTGCGCGCCGTGCGCTCCGGCCATTCCGGCACCATGGCCGCCCCGCCGTCCGGCGGCGCCAGGGCGCTGTACACCGAGGTCAATCCCCTGGCCCAGGTGCCCTTCGAGGACAAAGTCCGGCTGCTCGAAGAGATCGATTCCTACACCCGCTCCAGGGACAACCGGGTGCGGCAGGTGACCGCCTCGCTGGCCGGGTCGTGGCAGGCGGTGACCATCCTGCGGGCCGACGGGACACTGGCCGCCGACATCCGTCCCATGGTGCGCCTGGGCGTCAACGTGGTGCTGGGGGACGGCGACCGCATGGAGACCGGCGGCCACGGCATGGGCGGCCGCATCGCCTATGGCGGCGTCATGGGGCTGGCCGACTGGCATCATTGCGCCGACGAGGCGTTGCGCCAAGCCTCGGTCAATCTCGGCTCGGTGCCCGCCCCGGCCGGCGAGATGCCGGTGGTGCTGGGCAACGGCTGGCCGGGCGTCATGCTGCACGAGGCGGTGGGCCACGGGCTGGAGGGCGACTTCAACCGCAAGGCCACCTCGGCCTTTACCGGCAAGATCGGGGCGCGGGTCGCCTCGCCCGGCGTCACCGTCGTCGACGACGGCACCATTCCCGACCGGCGCGGCTCGCTGTCTATCGACGACGAGGGCACGCCCACCTCGCGCACGGTGCTGATCGAGGACGGCATCCTGGTGGGCTACCTGCAGGACCGCATGAACGCCCGCCTGATGGGTGTCGCCGCCACCGGCAACGGCCGGCGCCAGTCCTATGCCCACGCCCCCATCCCGCGCATGACCAACACCTTCATGATGGCCGGGACCGCGGACCCGGCCGAGATCATCGCCTCGGTGCCGCGCGGCATCTACGCCGTCAATTTCGGCGGCGGTCAGGTGGACATCACCAACGGCAAGTTCGTGTTCTCCGCCTCGGAAGCCTATCTGATCGAGAACGGCAAGGTCGGCCCGGCGGTCAAGGGCGCCACCCTGATCGGCAACGGTCCCGATGCCCTGACCCGCATCACCATGATCGGCAACGACCTGGCGCTCGACCCCGGCATCGGCACCTGCGGCAAGGACGGCCAGGGCGTGCCGGTGGGCGTCGGCCAGCCGACGCTGCGCATGGACGGCCTGACGGTGGGCGGAACGGCCGTATGACTTCGGTCTGCTAGGGTTCCAACACTAACACTTCCGTCGAAGAACCAATTGTAAACGACGGTTTTCGCGGTGGTTTCATATACGCTTGCCCTAGTGCCCATAAATTTTCCATGGGATAACCTGGAAGAGTGAAAGGGGGAACGTGCCATCGGCCGTTCCCCCTTTATTGTCCAGCGAGGTTATTCTGATGGCGAAGGTCGGTCCCAATGAAGGTCCGTGCAGTTGGGAGGCGCGGCCGGTTGCCCTGGACGTCGACGAACTGCATCAGGTGCTCAATTGCGCGTCGGGGCGCGGTTGCAATCAATGCGTGAGGTGTAGCGAGCTGGCCCTGGAGCAGATGTTGCGGCAGGCCCGCCAGATGGGGCGCAGCGTGGTGGCCGGTCTGGAACGGCTGGAGGCGGACATGGAATTCGCCGGCGCCTTCGGTCTATAGCCCTCCGGCCATCAACTCCCGCAGCTTGTCCAGGCATTGGACGCGGTCGGGACGGTAATCAAGCCCCTCCCACCAGGCTTCCACCGCGACCAGCAGGCCGCCGATGCGGGGGCCGTGCGGTACCCCCATCTCCATCAGATCGCGGCCCTTGACCGGCAATTCCACCGGTTCCCAGTCGCGGGCGGCATCCAGCAGGGCGGTCCAGCGTTCCGTTTCGGCGGCGTCGGGCCGCGCCTCCAGGGTGCGCCGCGCCGCCCAGGCCACCAGGGTCAGGTCACGGAACTCCTCGCCGCCCACCTTGCGCAGCGCCCGGCGGGTGGCGGGGCCATCCATGGTGAAATCCACCTGAACCCGCGGTGCCGCCATGGCCGCCACCCGCTTGCTCTGGGTACCCGACAGCTTGAGGCGGTCACCCAGGGCCAGGGCGCCGGCCCGGTCGGTGACCAGCAGGGCGGCCAGGCGCCGGATGGCGTCGGGGTGGATTTCGGGGCGGACCAGCCCCCGGCGCTCGAGCCAGCACAGGGTGCGCAGCCGCCCGAACTCGCGGGCCTCGGGCAGGATGTGGGCCAGGATGCCGTGGCTGTGCATGACCAGCAGGGAGGGCGTGGGGTCGTCGGCCAGCAGCAGGCGCACCAGTTCGCCCGCCACCCGCTCGCCCGACAGGTTTTCCAGGCGGCCGGCCATGCGGCGGCAGGCGTTGAGCGCCCGCGTCTCCATGGCGATGCCCCGGCCGTAATGGGCGTGGAAGCGGAAGAAGCGCAGCAGGCGCAGCGCGTCCTCCTCGATGCGCTTTTCCGGCTGGCCCACGAAGCGCACCCGCCCCGCCGCCATGTCGGCGATGCCGTCGAAGGGGTCGTAGACCTGTCCCTCGGGATCGGCCGACAGGGCGTTCATGGTGAAGTCACGCCGCGAGGCGTCGGCCCGCCAGTCGTCGGTGTACTCGATGCGGGCGTGGCGGCCGAAGCTCTCCACGTCGACCCGAAGCGTGGTGATCTCGTAATGGGCCTTGCCGATCACCGCCGTCACCGTGCCGTGCTCGATTCCGGTGGGGATGGCATGGATGCCGGCATCGTCCAGCAGGGCCAGCACCCGCTCGGGCGGGTCGGGGGTGGCGATGTCGATGTCGCGGATCGGCCGCTTCAGCAGGGCGTCGCGCACGCAGCCACCGACGAAGCGCACCTTGGCGCCATCGGCCTGCAGCGCCGCCACCACCGCGCGGGTTTCGGCGGCATCCATCCAGTCCTGCGGTCCCAGCAGGCCGATGGGGTCGCCGGGATTGAGGTGCAGGCGGGTTCTACTCATGTCGGGCCACGGCGGTGACTCGCCGCCACCCGGCCGCCATTGAGGCGGCGGCCAAGCTCGCGGAGGCGAGCGCCCGGCGAGGGACGATGATACGAGTCATTCCGGTGACTCGCCGCCACCCGGCCGCCATTGAGGCGGCGGCCAAGCTCGCGGAGGCGAGCGCCCGGCGAGGGACGATGATACGAGTCATTCCGGTGACTCGCCGCCACCCGGCCGCCATTGAGGCGGCGGCCAAGCTCGCGGAGGCGAGCGCCCGGCGAGGGACAATGATACGAGTCATTCCGGTGACTCGCCGGAATAACGGGACACCAGCACTTCGAACAGGTTGATCAGGATGCCGGCGGTGGCACCCCAGATCAGGTGATCTTGCCAGGTCAACGCCCAGAAGGGCCGCTGCATTCCCCGGACCTCGCGGCTCTGCAGCTGGTGGTTGGCCTGGTCGAGGACGAAGGCCAGCGGCACCTCGAAGACCTCGGCTACCTCGAAGGAATCGGGGGAAAGGGCGAAGGGCGGGTCGACCACCCCCACCAGCGGGGTGATGATGAAGCCGGTGCCGGTGGCGTAATCGTCCAGACGGCCCAGCAGGCGCACCCTCGTGCGGTCGAGGCCGGTTTCCTCCTCGGTCTCGCGCAGGGCGCAGGTGGTGAAGTCACCCTTGTCCTCGGGCTCGAGGCGCCCGCCGGGGAAGCTGATCTGGCCGGGATGGTGGGCGAGGTGGGCGGTGCGCTTGGTCAGCATCACCGTCAGTCCCTCGGGGCGCTCCACCAGGAGCACCAGGACCGCCGCCGGGGTGAGCGCATCGTCGCCGGTGGCGGCACCGGGGCGGACGGCGCCGCCCTGGATCAGCGCTTCCAAGGCCGAGTCGCCCCGTCCGCGCGGGTTGAACCCGTCGGTCAGCCGCCGCGCGATCGCCTCGCGCGTCAGTCGGGAAGGTCCAGCCTCCCCAATGGAAAAAAGCTCCCGCTGCTCCATAGGCCGTAAACCGCTTCTCCCTCCCGGTCCTCCTCCCAGCCCTGGGCGACCAGTTCGTAGTAGACGGAGCGGGTGAGGCGCGCCTCCAGCCCGTTCCGTACGGTAACGTAGGGCGACGGCTCCCCCGAGCCCTCGACCTCCGCGATTCTCAGCGGATGGTCGGTATCCACCGTGACCATCTCGTCCATGTTGGTGCGGAAGCTGACCACCATGTCGCGTCCCGCGCCGCAGGTGAACATCTCGACCGCCAGGAAGGGAACGTCCTCCACCTCGATGCGGCCCATCTCGCCCGGCGTGATCAGGAGATAGCCGCCGTCCTTGGCCCGGTACAGCACCGAGGCGAACAGGCAGACCATCTCTTTGCGGTTGATCGGCGAGCCATGGTAGAACCAACGTCCCTGCCGGTCGATGCGGATACCGAGATCACCGCAATATTCGGGCAATTGGCCCGGGTAATCCACGTCCGGAGGGGCTTCGGTCAATGGCTGGTTCACTCGGCCGCTCCTGAGTACTCTTCCCGTGCGAGGCGCCATCCCATGACACCCCATACCAGTTCCGCCGCCCCGCTCGACGAGATCGCCGCCCTCGATTCCCGCCTGTCCGAGGCCCGCGCCGCCATCGGCCGCGTCATCTTCGGTCAGGACGAAGTCATCGACCAGAGTCTTATCACGCTGCTGGCGGGGGGTCACGCCCTGTTGATCGGCCTGCCCGGCCTGGCCAAGACCCGGCTGGTGCACACGCTGGGCGTGGTGCTGGGCCTGGACGACAAGCGGGTGCAGTTCACCCCCGACCTGATGCCCGCCGACATCCTGGGCTCGGAGGTGCTGGAGGAAAGCGCCGGCGGCGGGCGGGCCTTCCGCTTCGTCAAGGGGCCGGTGTTCTGCCAGTTGCTGATGGCCGACGAGATCAACCGCGCCGGTCCGCGCACCCAGTCGGCCCTGCTGCAGGCCATGCAGGAGCATCACGTCAGCGTGGCGGGCAGCCGCTACGACCTGCCCCGGCCGTTCCACGTGCTGGCCACCCAGAACCCGCTGGAGCAGGAGGGCACCTATCCCCTGCCCGAGGCGCAGCTGGACCGCTTCCTGATGCAGATCGACGTGGGCTATCCCGATTTCGAGGCCGAGCGCCGCATGCTGATCGACACCACCGGCGCCCAGTCCGCCGAGCCGGTGCGCGTCATGGAGGCCTGCGACCTGCTGGCGGCCCAGGCGCTGGTGCGGCGCGTCCCGGTGGGCGAGTCGGTGGTCGACGCCATCCTGACCCTGGTGCGCGAGGGACGGCCGGAAAGCACCTCGCTGGATCTGGTGCGCCGGGCCGTGGCCTGGGGGCCCGGCCCGCGCGCCGCCCAGGCGCTGATGCTGGCGACGCGGGCGCGGGCGTTGCTGCAGGGCCGTCTGGCGCCCTCCATCGACGACATCCGTGCCCTGGCCGCCCCGGTGCTGCGTCATCGCATGGCGCTGGGCTTCGCCGCCAGGGCCGACGGCATCACCCTGACCCAGGTGATCGGGGCCCTGGAAGGCACCCTATGACGGAAGCCTCGGCGCTTTCGCCCTCTCTCCTTTCCCAGGACGCCGACCAGCGGCAGCGCCGCGCCGCCGACGCGGGCGCCAGCGTCTGGGTGGCGGCCAGCGCCGGCACCGGCAAGACCAAGGTGCTGACCGACCGGGTGCTGACCCTGCTGCTGGCCGGCACCGCGCCCCACAAGATTCTCTGCCTGACCTTCACCAAGGCCGCCGCCGCCGAGATGTCCAACCGCATCGCCGGGCGGCTGGGCAAGTGGGCCACCGCGCGGGACGAGGATCTGGCCGGTGATCTGCACCGCCTGCTGGGGCGGGTGCCCTCGGCGGGCGAGATGACCGGGGCGCGCCGTCTGTTCGCCGCCCTGCTGGATGCCCCCGGCGGCATGCACATGGAGACCATCCACGCCTTCTGCCAGTCGCTGCTGCGCCGCTTTCCCCTGGAGGCGGGCATCGCTCCCCATTTCCAGGTGATGGACGACCGTGATGCCGGCGAATTGCTGGAAGCGGCCAAGCTGGACGTGCTGGCCCGCGCCCGCACCGGAGACGGCGAACTGGGCCGCGCCCTGGCCCTGGTGACGGCGCGGGTGCATGAAACCGCCTTCCCCGAGCTGATGGGGGAACTGACCGCCGAGCGCGGCCGGCTGGAACGGCTGTTCGAGCGTCATGGCGGTGTGGCGGGGGCGCTTGCGGCATTGCGCGCCCGGCTGGGGCTGGAGGCGGGGGATAGCCCGGATTCCCTGCTGGCCTGGGCGGTGGACGAGGCCCATTTCGATGGTTCCGGCCTGCGGGCCGCCGTGGCGGCGCTGCTGACCGGCTCGGACTCCGACCGCAAGCGGGGCGAGACCATGGCCCTCTGGCTGGCCGATCCGGCGGGGCGGGGCGAGGGCTTCGGTTCTTGGTGCGCCCAGTTCCTCACCAATGAGGGCTCCATCCGCAAGACCCTGGCCACCAAGGCGGTGCGCGAAGGCTTTCCCGGCATGGAGGATGCCATGCTGGCCGAGGCCGAGCGGCTGTTGCGCCTCGGCGAAAAGCTCAAGGCGGTCCGGATCGCCGAGGCCACCGGGGCGCTGCTGGCCCTGGGCGGCGCCCTGCTCGAATCCTATGGCCGGGCCAAGGCGTCCCGCGCCCTGATGGATTACGACGATCTGATCCTCGGTGCCCGCGACCTGCTGGCCCGGCCGGGCGTGGCGCCCTGGGTGCTGTACAAGCTGGACGGCGGCATCGACCACGTGCTGATCGACGAGGCCCAGGACACCAACCCCGACCAGTGGGCGGTGGTGGAGAAGCTGACCGAGGAATTCTTCGCCGGGCGCGGCGCGCGGGAAGCCTTGCGCACCGTCTTCGCCGTGGGTGACGCCAAGCAGTCCATCTATTCGTTCCAGCGCGCCGACCCGCGCGAGTTCGAGCGGATGCGGGCCTGCTTCGCCGCCCACGTGCCCGCCGCCGGCGGCACCTGGGACGAGGTGGCGCTCAACCTGTCGTTCCGCTCGGCGGCGTCGGTGCTGGACGCGGTCAACGCCGTGTTCGCGCCCGGCCGGCCGGGCCGCGACGGCGTGGCCGGCGACGAGGACATCACCCATCTGCCCCACCGCACCGGCCAGGCCGGGCGGGTTGAGGTCTGGCCCGCCGTCGAGCCGCGCCCCGCCGACGAGCCGCCCGCCTGGAAACCGCCGGTGGAGCGTATCCGGGGGGATTCGCCGCGCACCCGGCTGGCCCGGCTGGTGGCGGCACGCATCCGCGCCATGATCGACGGCGAGACGCTGGACTCCAAGGGCCGCCCGGTGCGGGCCGGCGACGTGCTGGTCCTGGTGCGCCGCCGGGGCGGCTTCGTCGAGGATCTGGTGCGCGAGTTGAAGAGCCGCAAGGTCGAGGTGGCGGGGGCTGACCGCATGGTGCTGACCGAGCAGATGGCGGTCATGGACCTGATGGCGCTGGGTAATTTCCTGCTGCTGCCCGAGGACGACCTGACGCTCGCCACCGTGCTGAAGGGGCCGCTGGTCGGCCTGACCGAGGATCAACTGTTCATCCTGGCCAACGGGCGAGGCAGGGACATGGGGCTGTGGGAGGCGCTGCGCCAGGGCGTGCCCGACGGCGATGCCGTCTTCGAGGCCGCCTATCGCCAGCTTTCCGACCTGCTGGCCCAGGCCGACCGCATCTCGCCCCACACCCTCTATGCCCGCATATTGGGGCCGCTGGGCGGCCGCCGCCGTCTGCTGGCCCGGCTGGGGCTGGAGGCCGAGGACGCCATCGACGAATTCATGTCCCTGACGCTGGCCTTCGAGCGCGCCCATCCGCCGTCGCTGCAGGGCTTCCTCCATTGGCTGGAGGCCGGCGCCCTGGAAATCAAGCGCGATCTGGAGCAATCGGGCCGCGACGCGGTGCGCATCATGACCGTGCATGGCTCCAAGGGCTTGCAGGCGCCCGTCGTCTTCCTGCCCGATACCATGCAGGTGCCCACCCGTTCGCCCCGCCTGCTGTGGCTGGGGGAGGGGGCGGAGGAGCTGCCCGCCTGGCCGCCGCGCGCCGAGGACATGGACATGGTGTGCCGCGAGGGTGCCGAGGCGCGCAAGGCGGCGCGCGAACGCGAATACCGCCGCCTGCTCTACGTCGCCATGACCCGGGCCGAGGATCGGCTGGTCGTCTGCGGCTGGCGGGGGCTGAAGGCGGCGCCGGAGACCTGCTGGCACGCCCTGGTCCACGGCGCCCTGGCGCCGACCGCCGCCGAGTTCGCCGACCCGTTCCTGGCCAAGGCGGACGAGACCGCCCCCGGCCCGGTGCTGGTGCTGGCCAATCCCCAGACCGCCCCCGCCGAGGGCCGTGGCGCCGCCGGGCCGGGGGAACGTCCGCCGTCGCCGCTGCCCGACTGGGCGTTGCTGTCGGCCGAGGCCGAGCCGGTGCCGCCCCGGCCGCTGGCTCCGTCCCGGCCCGAGGGCGAGGAGCCGGCGGTGCGCTCGCCCCTGGCCGAGGTGGACGGCCGGCCGCGCTGGCAGCGGGGCAAGCTGATTCACCGCCTGCTGCAGACCATGCCCGATCTGCCGCCCGCCGAGCGCTCGCGGGCCATGCTGCGCTTTCTCTCCCGCCCGGCCTGGGGGCTGGAGACCAGGGAACAGTTGGATATCGCCAACGAGGTCTCCGATATCCTCGACCATCCCGGACTGACGGCGCTGTTCGCTCCCGGCTCGCGCGCCGAGGTGCCGCTGGTCGGGCGCATCGGCAACCGGGTGGTCTCCGGCCGGGTCGACCGTCTGGCGGTCACCGGGACCGAGGTGATGGTGGCCGACTACAAGACCAACCGCCGCCCGCCCGCCACGCCCGACGAGGTGCCCGACCTTTACGTGCGGCAGATGGCCGCCTATCGCCTGGCGCTGGCCTGCATCTATCCCCGCCACCGGGTGCGTTGCGTGCTGGTCTGGACCGACGGCCCCCGCCTCACCGAGATCGATCACGCCCGCCTGGACGACGCCTTGGCCGGGCTGGTGGAGTGACCCCACTTTTTCCTTCCAAAAACTGAACTGGATGGTTTAGTTTTTGCCGGAGTGGAGGAGTCATGACCAACCCCCGGACCCGGTCCAAACCTTCGGCCAAGCGCGAGGCCATCCTGGACGCCGCCCAGCGGCTGTTCCTGGACGAGGGCTATTCCTCCACCAGCATGGACGCGGTGGCTGCGCGGGCCGGCGTCTCCAAGGCCACCATCTACGCCCATTTCGAGGGCAAGGATCAGTTGTTCGCCGCCATCATGCACCGTCGCTGCGAGGCGTCGTTCGTCTTCGCCCCGCCCGACGAGAGCTTCGACGCGGCGCGCATCCTCACCACCTATGCCGAGCGGCTGCTCACCCTGCTGACCACGCCCGACGCCCTGGCCCTTTACCGGGTGGTGGTGGCGGAATCGGCCCGGACCCCCGAACTGGCCCAGGCCTTCTACGACACCGGTCCGACCCGGGGCAAGACGGCCATCGCCGCCTCGGTCGCCCGTCTCCAGGCCCGTGGCGAACTGGTCGGGGATATGGATGCCATGGTGATCGCCGACCAGTTCGTCGGCATGCTGCGGGCCGAGACCTATCACCGCGCCCTGCTGGGCCTGCCGCCCGGCCGTCCCCTGGCCGACACCATCGCCGCCGCCGTCCAGACCCTGCTCCGCGCCTACGGCAAGCGGTAAAACTCCCTATTCCCTTCGATGCGATACATCCCCCCAAGGGATAGCGCACCATATTATTGTTGTTAAAGACAACAGTTCCGTGCAACAACATATGGAACGATGCCACCCGGATCAACCAGGGTCGGCCGAAGAGAACAAACGGGAATCAGGCTTCATGGCCCCGTCGGCGTGCCCGGCGCGGCGAGGGAGGAGTCATGCGTCTGGCAGATGTGAGAATCGGCGTGCGTCTGTTCGCCGGCTTCGGGCTGATGATCGTCGTCACCGGGGCACTCGGGCTGTTTTCAAGCCTGCAGTTGCGGTCCATCTCGGCCCATACCGAGTTGCTGTACCGCCATCCTTTCACCGTTTCGACGGCGCTGTCCGAGGCCGATGGCGGCATCATCGCCATGCACCGGGCCATGAAGGATCTGGCGCTGGCCTTCGAGGACAGCGACATCGCCAAGGCCGAGGCCGCCATCGATGCGGCGGAAGGCCGCGTGGTGAAGAAACTGGAGGTGGCCCGCGAGCGCTTCCTGGCCGACCGCGCCGTCTTTGACCAGTTGGGCAAGGCATTGACGGCCTGGAAGCCCATCCGCGCCGAGATCGTCGAGATGATGAAGCAGGGGCGCAGCGTCGAGGCCGCCGACCTGACCAAGGGCGCCGCCGCCAAGCAGGCCGAGGTGATCCAGGGACTGATGGCCTCGGCCATCACCCTGGCCGCCGAGGATGCCGCCCGCTTTCGCGAACGGGCGGAAAGCGAGCAGCGGAGCGCCGGCTTCTCGTTGCTGGTCTCGTTTCTGGCCTTCGCGGTGTTCGGCCTGTGGCTGGCGTTGCTGGTGACCCGCTCGCTGACCCGGCCGCTGGAATCCCTGCGGGCCTGCATGGGCACCATGGCGACCGGTGAATACGACGTGGCGGTGCCGGGCGGCGACCGCAAGGACGAGATCGGCGCCATGGCCCGCACGCTCGACGTCTTCGCCGAGAACGGCCGCCAGATGGGTCGTCTGGCCGAGGAGCGCCGCGAGGCCGAAAGCCGTGCCTCGGTGGAGCGGCGGGAATCCCGCATGGCCCTGGCCGCCGAGTTCGAGGAGAAGGTCACCGCCGTCATGGGCCGGCTGTCGGCGGCGGCGGCCGAGATGAGCCGCGCCGCCGAGTCCATGTCCGGGGTGGCGGCCGATGCCTCGGCTCAGGCCGGCTCGGCGGAAAGCGCCGCCGATGCCGCCTCGACCAACGTGCGCACCGTGGCCGACGCCGCCGAGGAATTGTCCCACTCCATCGCCGCCATCGAGCGGCAGGTGGCGGCTTCGTCGTCGACCACCGCCGACGCGGTGGGCAAGGCCGAGCGCGCCTCGGCCAACGTGGCCGGGCTGGCCGCCGCCGCCGAGCGCATCGGTCAGGTGGTGGACCTGATCACCACCATCGCCAAGCAGACCAACCTGCTGGCCTTGAACGCCACCATCGAGGCGGCCAGGGCCGGCGAAGCCGGCAAGGGCTTCGCGGTGGTGGCCGGCGAAGTCAAGAATCTCGCCAACCAGACCGCCGGCGCCACCGACGAGATTTCCACCCAGATCGCCCAGGTCCAGGCGGCCACCGGCGAGGCGGTGGCCGCCATCGGCGATATCGTGCGGACCATCGGCGAGATCAGTTCGGCGGTGGACGCCATCACCCAGGCGGTGGCCGAGCAGCAGAGCACCACGCAGCGTATCGCCGACAGCGTGAGCGCGGCGGTGGGCGGCACCAACGCGGTGGTGGGCAGCGTCGGCCGGGTGGCCGCCGCCGCCGCCCAGGCCGGCGATGCCGCCGCGCTGGTGCTGGGCCAGTCCAACGGCGTGGCGCGGCGCACCGACGACCTGATGGGCGAGGTGGAAACCTTCATCGAGGGGATTCGGGCGCGGTAAGGGGCAGGACCATGGCGGCCAGCACCAGGGCGATGCCCAGCAGGTGGTGAAGACCCGGGCTCTCACCCAGGACCAGGACCGAGAGCAGGGCGGCCGACACCGGCATCAGGGCGGTGGAAACGGCCGCTTCGGCGCCGCCCAGCCGGGCGCTGCCCGCGTACCACAGCACGAAACCCAGGATGGTGGGCACCAGGGCATGCCAAAGGACCGCCGCCCAGGCCGACCACGGCACGGCGGACAGGTCCAGTCCCGCCGCCTCGCCCATCGCGAACGGTAGGGTGGCCAGCAGCCCCAGCAGGCACATGACGGCCGAGACCGCCACCGGCGGCATTGGCGCCCGCATGGCCTTGTTCAGCAGGACGAACACCGCCTCTCCCGCCATGGCGCCCAGCAGCAGCAGGTCGCCGAGCCAGCGCCCGCCGCCGTGCTGCGCCCCGGCGGTTCCGGCTCCCAGGCCCAGGCTGGCGGTTCCCAATCCCGCCAGCAGGACTCCGCCCCAACCCCGCCGACCGAGGCCGGCTCCCGGCAGCGCCAGGGACAGCAGGCCGACCAGGGCGGGCAGGGTGCCGGCGATCACCGCCGCGTCGGTGCCGCCGGTGTGGCGGAGTCCGGTCAGCATCAGGACCGAGAAGCCCAGGCTGCCCGCCGCCGCCTGCGCCACCAGGAGCAAGCGGTCGCCGCCGTCCGGCCACAGCCGCTCCCGGCGTTTCAGAGCCCAGGGCACCAGGACCATGGCCGCCAGCCCGTAGCGCAACGCGGCGGCCACGAAGATGGGCAGCCCCACCCCCGCCAGTTTGGACGCCACCACCACGCTGCCGGCGCTGGCCATCCCCAAGCCGCAGCACAGCCAACCGATCCATCTTGCCGTCATGCTTACCTCCGGCCGTCATTCTGGATGCGGGGCCGAGCGGGGTCTTGGACGTTGCCGCCACGCGGAGCGTCAAGAACGTTCAAGACAGCGGGGCGGTGGCGGCGCTACCGTTGGGCATGGAATGCGACCGGACCCGCATGTGGGCGGCGATGGGCATGGACGGCCTCGACATGCTGGAAGCCAGCTTCGGCCGCCAATCCTGTCCGCGCCACAGTCACGACACCTACGGCATCGGCGTGGTGCATGCCGGCGCCAACCGCTTCACCTATCGCGGCGGCCTGCACGTGGCGCCGCGCGGTTTCGTCTGCACCGTCACCTATGACGAGGTCCATGCCGGCGAGGTGACCGCCGAGGGGCTGGCCTACCGTTGCCTCTATCCCGCTCCCGCCCTGGTGGCCGGGGTGGCGTCGGAACTGCGCGAACGCACCGAGAACCGCATCTTCGCCCTGCCGCCGGTGATCGGCGACGAGGTGGCGGCGGAACTGGTGAACGCCGTGTTCGACGCCGAGCACCGGGGCGAGCCGCTGCTGACCCGCCAGACCCTGCTGGCCGCCCTGCTGGCCCGGGTGCTGGTTCGCCATGCCGTCGAGCGGGTGGAGCCCCGTCGCCTCGACGCCAACGGTCGGGCGGTGGCCCTGGCCCGCGCCTACATGCATGACAATCTGGCCGACAATGTTTCCCTGGATCGTCTGGCCGAGGTGGCGGGGACGCGGCCCTTCCGCTTGATCCGCGCCTTCAAGCGCCAGCACGGATTGCCGCCCCACGCCTATCTCACCCAAATACGGGTTCGCCGGGCCAGGGACATGATTTGCGCCGGTATTCCTCCCGCCCGGGCCGCCGCCGAGGTGGGCTTCGCCGACCAAAGCCATCTCAATCGCCACTTCAAGCGCATCCTGGGAATCACCCCGGGACGCTATGGCCGCCGTTCTTGATCAAAGCCTCTTGATGAATATCAAATGGACCGGCTGACGGACTCGCCTCCGCCGGATGCGCTCTCACCCATGCCCGGAGGCAGAGGAATGCACATGACATTAATCAAAATTGAATGACTATAAATCGCTGCGAATACTTACTCGGCATTTAGGAGAATATTGATATTTGTCACTTGATGAACATCAAATACTTATCGTTTGCTTGATTCATTCCCGTACGGCGAATATGGTCTCCCGCGCCGGGATTGCCGGTGAATTTTGATATGCCCAGGGGAAACCGATGAAGGCAGCGACTTGGATGATGGCGGCACTGACGGCCGCCTGGGCCGGGACGGCCGTGGCGGAGGAAAAGCCCGCCCATGGCGCCGGTGAGCATTACGAGACCAGCGGCGACGTGCTCCGCGCCGCCCCCATGAGCCAGCCCGGCGCCCAGCCCGGTCCGCAGTTGACCGCGGCCGAGTTCGCCAAGGCCAAGCAGATCTATTTCGAGCGCTGCGCCGGCTGTCACGGCGTGCTGCGCAAGGGCGCCACCGGCAAGCCGCTGACCACCGACATCACCCGCGAACGCGGCTTCGATGCGCTCAAGGCCTTCATCACCTACGGTTCCGCCGCCGGCATGCCCAACTGGGGCACTTCGGGCCAGCTGTCCGAGGCCGAGGTCGACCTGATGGCCAAGTACCTGCTGAACGAGCCGCCGCAGCCGCCCGAATTCGGCATGGACGAGATCAAGGCCACCTGGAAGGTGGTGATCCCCGAGAACAAGCGTCCCGCCAAGAAGATGAACAATCTGGTGCTGGACAACCTGTTCTCGGTGACGCTGCGCGACGCGGGCGAGATCGCCCTGATCGACGGCGCCTCCAAGGAAATCGTCAGCATCATCAAGACCGGCTATGCCGTCCACATCTCGCGTATTTCCGCCTCGGGCCGCTATCTCTACGTCATCGGCCGCGACGCCAAGATCAACCTGATCGATCTGTGGATGGAAAAGCCCGAGACGGTGGCCGAGATCAAGATCGGCATGGAAGCCCGTTCGGTCGAGACCTCCAAGTTCAAGGGCTACGAGGACAAGTACGCCATCGCCGGCGCTTACTGGCCGCCCCAGTTCGTCATCATGGACGGCAACACCCTCGAGCCGAAGAAGATCGTCTCGACCCGCGGCATGACCGCCGACAAGCAGGAATATCACCCCGAGCCGCGCGTCGCCTCCATCGTGGCCTCGCACTTCAAGCCGGAATTCGTGGTCAACGTCAAGGAAACCGGCCTGATCCTGCTGGTGGACTATTCCGACATCAAGAACCTGAAGGTCACCTCCATCGAGGCCGAGCGGTTCCTGCATGACGGTGGCTTCGACGCCTCCAAGCGCTACTTCCTGGTGGCCGCCAACGCGCGCAACAAGATCGCCGTGGTCGATACCAAGGAAGACAAGCTGGTGGGCATGGTCGACGTGGGCGCCACCCCCCATCCGGGCCGCGGCACCAACTTCGTCCATCCCAAGTTCGGTCCCGTCTGGGCCACCGGCCATCTGGGCGACGAGAGCGTGGCGCTGATCGGCACCGACCCCAAGGGCCACCCCAAGCAGGCGTGGACCAAGGTGGGCTCGCTGACCGGCCAGGGCGGCGGTTCGCTGTTCCTCAAGACCCATCCCAAGTCCAAGAACCTGTGGGTCGACACTCCCCTCAACCCCGATGCCGACGTGGCCGCTTCCATCGCCGTGTTCGATATCAACAACCTGGACAAGCCCGCCGAGGTGCTGCCCATCGCCAAGTGGGCCGGCATCGCCGAGGGCGCGCCGCGCGTCGTTCAGCCCGAATACAACAAGGCGGGCGACGAGGTGTGGATTTCGGTGTGGAACGCCAAGGACAAGGTCTCGGCCATCGTGGTGGTCGACGACAAGACCCGTAAGCTGAAGTCGGTGATCAAGGACCCCCGTCTGATCACTCCGACCGGCAAGTTCAACATCAACAACACCTTGCACGACGTCTACTAAGACGTCGGCGAAAAGCCCTTGAAACAGGGCGGGGCGGCTCTCCAAATGGAGGGCCGCCCTTCGTCGTTTCCGAGGCGTCGTTTCCGGGGGAGAAAGACCCATGCCCGCCTATCTGATCGTCGACACCCTGCTGGACGATCCCGAGCTCTACGAGGATTACAAGCGCCGGGCCAGGCCGCTGATCGAGCGATGGGGCGGCGAATATCTGGCGCGCGGCGGCGAACTGATCCCGCGCGAGACCGATCTGTGGTCGCCCACCCGCATGGTGCTGATCCGCTTTGCCGACGTGGAGACGGCGCGGGCCTGCCTGGACTCGCCCGAGTATCAGGCCGTCGTCGGCATCAGCCGCCGCTCGGCGCGGCGCACGGTGGTGATTCTCGAGGGGCTGTGAGCCGAGGAGGGGCTATTCCGCGCTGGTCTGCTGCTGCTTCATGCGGAAGGCATGGCGGGGATAGACGCCCAGGATGCGGACTTCGTGGCTGAAGAAGTCCAGCTCCTCCAGCGCCAGACGCAGGGCGTGCTGGGCGGGATGGCCTTCCACGTCGGCGTAGAACTGGGTGGCCGCGAACTCGCCGCCCACCATGTAGCTTTCCAGCCGGGTCATGTTGATGCCGTTGGTGGCGAAGCCGCCCAGCGCCTTGTACAGGGCGGCGGCCACGTTGCGCACCCGGAAGACGAAGGTGGTGACGCAGGGCAGGTTGGGATTGGGCTCCAGCGCCTCGCGGGCCAGGACCACGAAACGGGTGGTATTGTGCTCGGCGTCCTCGATGCCCGCCTTCAGCGACACCAGGCCATAGGCCTCGGCGGCCAGTTCCGAGGCGATGGCCGCCATGGTGGGGTCGCCCTTCTGGGCCAGTTCGGCGGCGGCGCCGGCGGTATCGGTGCCGACGATCACCTTGAGCCCCAGGTCGCGGATCATGTTGCGGCACTGGCCCAGGGCGTGAACATGGCTCTTGACCGTCTTGATGGTCGAGAGCGTGGCGCCCGGCACGGCCAGCAAATGGTGGCTGATGCGCTCGAAATGCTCGGCGATGATGTGCAGGCCGGCATAGGGCATCAGGTGGTGCACGTCGGCGACGCGGCCCGCCACCGAATTGTCGATGGGGATCATGGCATAGCGGGCGCGGCCCTCGCGCACGGCGGCGAAGGTGTCCTCGAAGGTGGCACAGGGCAGCGGCTGCATGCCGGGATAGGCGTTGCGGCAGGCCAGATGCGAATAGGCGCCGGGCTCGCCCTGGAAGGCGATGGCGCTGTCTGAATTCGGAACGCTGGCGGAATGATGGGCGTCGGTCATGGGAGGGCTCAGCCTTTCAGCAGGGCGCGCGCCCTTTCGAGGTCCGCCGGAGTATCGACACCCAGCGGAACCGTGTCAACCAAGGCGCAGTCGATGCGCATGCCGTTCTCCAGCGCGCGCAGCTGCTCCAGCTTCTCGCGCCGCTCCAGCACGCCCTGGGGCAGGGAGACGAAGCGTTTGAGCGAGTCCCGCCGGTAGGCGTAGAGCCCGATGTGATGGTAATGCGGCCCGTCATTGGCCGGCACGGTGGCGCGGCTGAAATACAGCGCCCGCCCCACCCGCTGGCCGGGGGCGAGGCCCACCACCGCCTTGACCACGTTGGGGTTGGTGCGCTCCTCCTCATTGGTGATCTCGGTCACCAGGGTGGAGACGTCGACGCCGGGCTCGGCCAGGGGCGCGAAGACGGCGCGGATGATCTGGGGGTCCAGGGTGGGCAGGTCGCCCTGGATGTTGACGATGGCGTCGAACTCGCCGTCGGGGTCGACGCTTTGCACCGCCTCCCACACCCGGTCCGAGCCGGAGGGGTGGTTGGGGTCGGTCATCACCGCGTTGCCGCCATGGGCGTGGACGGCGTCGAACACTTCGGCTTCCGAGCAGGCCACCACCACCGGACCCAGCCCGGACTGCACGGCCCGGCGCCAGACGTGGACGATCATCGGCTCGCCGTGGATATCGGCCAGCGGCTTGCCCGGCAGCCGGGTGGCGTGCATGCGGGCGGGAATGACGATGATGGGGTTGAGCTCGGCCATGGGCGAATCCGTGTGTGTATTAAGTAGTTAATACGCACCCTATCCACATCCGCCATTTCGCGCCACACTCGGGCGCACCACAATCCCACGGAATTTCCATCATGACCGCCTGTCCCGCCGAATTCATCGTCCTGGCCGAGAAACTGGCCGATGCCGCCCGCCCGGTGGTGAGGAAATACTTCCGGACCCCCGTGGCGGTGGACGACAAGGCCGACGCCAGCCCGGTGACCATCGCCGACCGCGAGGTGGAGGCCGCCATGCGCGCCATCCTGACCGCCGAGGTCCCCGGCCACGGCATCCTGGGCGAGGAGCATGGGCGCGAGAATTGCGACGCCGAATACGTCTGGGTGCTGGACCCCATCGACGGCACGGCGGCCTTCATCACCGGCAAGCCCAGCTTCGGCACCCTGATCAGCCTGGCCCGCAACGGCAAGCCGATCCTGGGCTTGATCGATCAGGCCTTCACCAGCGAGCGCTGGCTGGGCGCGGCCGGGCGGCCGACCACCCTGAACGGCCAGCCGGCGCGGGTGCGGGTCTGCCCCGATCTGGCCCATGCCTATGCCTTCACCACGGCGCCGGAACTGTTCTGTGAAAAGACCCGGCCGGCCTGGGACCGCATCGCCGCCCGATGCAAGCGCCCGCGCTACGGCTGCGACTGCTACGCCTATGCCCTGCTGTCGTCCGGCTTTTGCGATCTGGTGGTGGAGGCGGGGCTCAAGCCCTACGATTTCGCCGCCCTGGTGCCGGTGATCGAAGGGGCGGGCGGAATTATGACCGACTGGTCGGGAAAGCCGCTGACCATCCATTCCGACGGCAAGGTCTGCGCCGCCGGCGACGCCCGCCTCCATGCGGAGGCGCTGGGAGTGCTCAACCAATGACTCCCGCCCAGGCCGACCGCTTCTACGCCCTGCTGGCCGAGCGCAATCCCGAGCCCAGGAGCGACCTGGAATACGCCGATCCCTATACCTTGCTGGTGGCGGTGGTGCTGTCGGCCCAGGCCACCGATTCCGGGGTCAACAAGGCGACACGGCCGCTGTTCGCCCGCGTGAACACGCCCCAGGCCATGGTGGAACTGGGCGAGGAGGGGCTGGCCCAATACATCCGCACCATCGGCCTCTACAAGACCAAGGCCAGGAACGTCATCGAACTGTCGCGTCGCCTGCTGGCCGAGCACGGCGGCAAGGTCCCCCACGACCGCGCCGCCCTGGAGGCCTTGCCCGGCGTCGGGCGCAAGACCGCCAACGTGGTGCTCAACATCGCTTTCGGCGAGCCGACCATCGCGGTGGATACCCATTGCTTCCGCGTCGCCAACCGTACCGGTCTGGCGCCGGGCAAGACGGTGCTGGACGTGGAGCAGGGGCTGATGAAGGCCACGCCCACCAAATGGATGCAGCATGCCCACCACTGGCTGATCCTGCACGGCCGTTACGTCTGCAAGGCCAGGAAGCCCGACTGCCCCGCCTGCGTGGTGCGTGACCTGTGCGCCTTCGAGGGCAAGGAGACGGCCTAACCCGCTCCCGCCACGTAGGGTTTGAATTCCATGTCGCTGTTGACGATGTGGCTGACCAGCCAGGTGGCCAGGGAATCGCCCAGAGTGCGGACGATGCCGGCGCGGACCTCGTCGCAGCCGTCGCCGTAATGGGTCAGCACCGCCTCGAGGCGCTTCAGCAGCATGAGATGGGCGGTGCGGTGGGATTCGGTTTCGGGAAAGCCGACCGCCCGCTGCAGGGCTTCCTCGCGGGCGAAGTGCTCGCGGCACAGATCGGTCAGGGCCAGCAGAGTGGACCCGATGCCGGCGCAGTCGATCTCGGCGCGGGAGGCGGCTTCCAGTCGGGCGATCAGTTCGATCATCCGGCGATGGTCGGAATCGATGATCGGATCACCGACCGCCAGCGCCTCGTCCCAGGCGATTGACATCAGACCCCTCCCGGTCGATATCCGAACCCCGCCCGGGACTCTACCCGAGCCGGGGTTGGGGGGGAAGCCGGATGATGGTCGTATCTCACGTGGTGCTGGGGGTGTCGGCCTGGGTGCTGGCCGAGCGGGCGGGGCTGGCCGTTCCCTCGGGGCCCGAGGGGGTGGCCGTGGCGGCGCTTGGCGCCCTGCTTCCCGACATTGATCATCCGTCGTCCTGGCTCGGCCGCCGCCTGTGGCCGGTATCCCGGCCGCTGTCCATGGTTCTGGGGCATCGTGGCCTGACCCATTCCCTGCTGGCGGTGATCGGTGGGCTGGCGGTGCTGGGCGCCGTGGAGCCGGGACCGGGACTGGCGCGGCTGGCCGGGCCGCTGGCCCTGGGCTACCTGTCCCATCTGGCCGCCGACGCCCTGACGCCGTCCGGCGTGCCGCTGCTGTGGCCGTGGAAGCAGCGCTTCGGCATCGGGCTGTGCCCGACCGGCGGCCTGATGGAATGGCTGGTGGTGGCGGCCTTCGCCGCCGCCACGGCGTGGTTGGAATTACAGATGAATTAGGGTCGGGGCCAGCCAGCCCAGCAGGGCGAAGGCGACGCCGACCGCGCCCAGCCCGCCGGCCACGAAGGACAGGGCCAGCATGCCGGTCACCACCGAGGCCGAGGCCAGCACGATGGCGATCTGCAGGGCGGCGGCGCCGTATTCGAACATATGGTAGGCGGACAGGGCCGTGTCGCGCCGGGCTTCCTCGGTCTTGGCCTTGGCGGCCAGTTCCTTGCGGCCCTCGCCGGTTTCCGGCTCGGAATCGTAGCGTTGGGCGGTGGCGCGCCAGTCGGCCACCTTCTTGGCGACGGCGTCCGAGGGCGGGGCCGAGAGTTCCAGCAGATCGGCGGAGGTGCGAAGCCCGGTCGAGCGGATGTGCTTGGCCTGATAGAAGGCCCACAGGTCGTTGGCGTGGATATTGGCGGCCAGCGAGGTGTTCTGCGCGCTCTTGCCGCTGGCCTCGATGATGGCCAGCAGGGCGGCCAGGACGCTGATCAGCACCGCGATCTTCTTGTTGCGGCTGCTCTTGCCCTCCTTGTGGGCCTGCTCCTGGTGGTGGTCGTGATGGGCGACCTCGTGGATGGTCTCGTGCGTCTCGTGGGCTTCCATGACCGACCTTTTTTCCGTTACCCTGGCGTCTTCCAATCCGAATCCGGAGTGCCAGAGTATGTTCATGGTCCAGTGCAAGGACAAGCCCGGTCATCTTCAGACCCGCCTCGACAACCGCGCCGCCCATCTGGAATACGCCAAGGGCTTCGGCGCCAAGATCGTCATCGGCGGCCCGCTGCTGACCGATGACGGCCAGGGCATGATCGGCAGCGCCTTCGTGTTCGATACCGATGACCGCGCCGAACTGGACGCCTTCCTGGCCAATGATCCCTACGCCAAGGCCGGCCTGTTCGAGAGCGTCACCGTCAGCCGCTACAAGAAGGTCCTGCCCTGATGGCCTATTGGCTGGTCAAGTCCGAGCCCGGCGCCTGGTCGTGGGACGATCAGGTGCGCGACGGGGTGACCGCCTGGACCGGCGTGCGCAACTTTCAGGCCTGCAACAACCTGAAGGCCATGAAACTGGGCGACCAGGCGTTCTTCTACCACTCGGTAGCGGAAAAGCGCATCGTGGGGGTGGTCGAGGTGGTGCGCGAAGCCTACCCCGACCCCACCGCCGAGGACCCCCGTTGGATGTGCCCCGACCTGAAGGCGGTGGCTCCCCTGGCCCGGCCGGTGACCCTGGCCGAGATCAAGGGCGATCCCCGTCTGGCCGAACTGCCGCTGCTGCGCCAGAGCCGGCTGTCGGTCTGTCCGGTGGACGTTGCCTCGTGGCGGTTGCTTTGCGATTTGGGGGGAGTAACGGCTTGAACATCCTCTGCCCGCTCGATTCGATCCCCGATCCCGGTGCCAGGGAGTTCAGGATCGATGGCGCCCGCGTCTTCGTGGTGCGCCAGGGCGGGCAGGTATTCGGCTATGTCAACTCCTGCCCGCACGTGGGGGCGCCGCTCAACCTGGAGGATGACAAATTCCTGGACTTGTTCCAGACTTCCATCCTGTGTGCCAATCACTTCGCCCTGTTCGAGATCAAGAGCGGACGCTGCACGCGCGGCCCCTGCACCGGCCGTTCGCTGCAGCCGTTTCCTGTCGAGATCCGGGATGGCGAGGTGGTTCAAAAGGCTTAAGGGCGTTTCGATGATGGCATGGCACCTACCCCTTTGAGCGGGCTTGTGTCGCCATGGCGAGTCGAACATAATCGTTACCTGCTTTACCGGGGAAACATCCCGCGCCAGCCAAAAATGGACGCGGGTCAATCAGAAAAGGGAGACACCCCCAAGATGTCCGAGGTTTATCCTGTTCCCGCTGAGACCGCTAAGAACGCTCTCATCGACGAAAAGAAGTACAACGAATGGTATGAGCGCTCGGTGAAGGACCCCGACGGGTTCTGGGGCGAACACGGCAAGCGCATCGACTGGATCAAGCCCTTCACCAAGGTGAAGAACGTCAGCTATTCCGGCGACGTCAGCATCAAGTGGTTCGAGGACGGCACGCTCAACGTGGCCGCCAACTGCCTGGACCGCCATCTGGCCGCCCGCCGGGACCAGACCGCCATCATCTGGGAAGGCGACGATCCCAACGAGTCCGCTCATATCACCTATGGCGATCTGCATGAACGGGTGTGCCGCCTGTCCAACGCCATGACCGATCTGGGTGTCAAGAAGGGTGACCGCGTCACCATCTACCTGCCCATGATCCCCGAGGCCGCGGTGGCCATGCTGGCCTGCGCCCGTATCGGCGCCGTCCATTCCATCGTGTTCGGCGGCTTCTCGCCCGACGCCCTGGCCGGCCGCATCCAGGATTGCGATTCCTCGCTGCTGATCACCGCCGACGAAGGTCTGCGCGGCGGCCGCAAGGTGCCGCTGAAGGCCAATGCCGACAAGGCGCTGGAAACCTGCTGGTCGTGCAAGAGCGTCATCGTCGTCAAGCGCACCGGCGGCGACATCCATATGGTCGCCGGCCGTGACCACTGGTACCACGAGATCGTGGAGAAGGCGGCCCCGACCCACACTCCCGTGGAGATGAGCGCCGAGGACCCGCTGTTCCTGCTCTACACCTCGGGCTCGACCGGCAAGCCCAAGGGCGTGGTCCACACCACCGGCGGCTATCTGGTCTACGCCTCCATGACCCACCAGTACGTCTTCGATTACCACGAGGGCGAAATCTACTGGTGCACCGCCGACGTGGGCTGGGTGACCGGCCACTCGTACATCGTCTACGGCCCGCTGGCCAACGGCGCCATCACCCTGATGTTCGAGGGCATTCCCAACTATCCGACCGTGTCGCGCTTCTGGGACGTGGTGGACAAGCACAAGGTCAACATCTTCTACACCGCGCCCACCGCCATCCGCTCGCTGATGCGCGAAGGCGAGGAGCCGGTGAAGAAGACCAGCCGCAAGTCCCTGCGTCTGCTGGGGTCGGTGGGCGAGCCCATCAATCCGGAAGCCTGGACCTGGTACCACCGCGTGGTCGGCGACGGCCGCTGCCCCATCGTCGACACCTGGTGGCAGACCGAAACCGGCGGCATCCTGATCACTCCGCTGCCGGGCGCCACGGCGCTGAAGCCCGGTTCGGCCACCCGTCCGTTCTTCGGCGTCAAGCCGGTGATGGTCGATGCCGAGGGCAAGACCCTGGACGGTGCCGTCGAAGGCAACCTCTGCCTGGCCGAGCCCGGCTGGCCCGGTCAGATGCGGACCCTGTGGGGCGATCACGACCGCTTCATCCAGTCGTACTTCGCCACCTACAAGGGCATGTACTTCACCGGTGACGGCGCGCGCCGCGACGAGGACGGCTATTACTGGATCACGGGCCGCGTCGACGACGTGATCAACGTGTCCGGTCACCGCATGGGCACCGCCGAGGTGGAATCCGCCCTGGTCGCCCATCCCAAGGTGGCCGAGGCCGCCGTGGTCGGCTATCCGCACGACATCAAGGGCCAGGGCATCTATGCCTACGTCACCCTGGTGTCGGGCGAGGAGCCGACCGAGGAACTGCGCAAGGAGCTGGTCAACTGGGTCCGCAAGGAAATCGGCCCCATCGCCAGCCCCGACCTGATCCAGTGGTCGCCGGGCCTGCCCAAGACCCGTTCGGGCAAGATCATGCGCCGCATCCTGCGCAAGATCGCCGAGAACGATTTCGGCTCGCTGGGCGACACCTCGACGCTGGCTGATCCCAGTGTGGTCGAAGACCTCATCGACAGCCGCATGAATCGCGGCTAAAAAGCCACGCAAGTGGGAAGACCGGGGCCTGCGGAGCGATTCGCGGGCCCCACCCTTTATGGGCCACCTTTTCGGAAAAGGATCGTCCCGGTGCTGATGATCATGGTGAAGACGCTGCTGGGCCTGGGCGGGGCATACCTGCTGATGGTCGGCTTCGTCGCCCTGATGCAGCGCGGCATGATCTATCATCCCGACACCACCCGCACCCGTCCCGACGCGGCGGGACTGCCCGAGATGGTGCCGGTATCGCTCAAGGCCGCCGACGGCTGGATTTCCACCAGCTGGTACGCGCCGCCGAAGACCCCCGGCCGGCCGACCATCGTCTTCTTTCATGGCAATTCCGGCACCCTGGCCGACCGCGCCCATAAGGCCCGCGCCTTTCTCGATGCCGGGTTCGGGGTGCTTCTGGTCGAGTACCGGGGCTATGGCGGCAATGCCGGGCGGCCCAGCGAGCAGGGCCTTTACGCCGATGGCGAGGCGGCGGTCGGCTGGCTGACCGGCCAGGGCGTGCCGGCCCGGCGGGTGGTATTATATGGCGAATCCCTGGGTTCGGGCGTCGCCATGGAGATGGCCATCCGCCGCCACGTGATGATGGTGGTGCTGGAATGCCCGTTCACCTCGCTGGCCGATCTGGCGCCGGCCTATGTGCTGCCGTCTTTGGCCCATCTGCTGACCTGGGACCGCTACGAGAACCTGATCAAGGCTTCCAGCCTGCGGATGCCCCTGCTGGTGGTGCATGGCGAGCGGGACGATCTGGTGCCGGCCACCATGGGCCATGCGGTGCTGAATGCCGCCCATACCGTCAAGGAGGGGCTTTTCCTGCCCCAGGCCGGCCACAACGACCTGTGGGAGCATGGCGCCGGCAAGCGGATCATCGACTTCATCTCGCGACACGCCTCATGATGGCTTGAGCCCCTTGCTCCAAAGCCCCTCTGCCTGTATGAGTTTCCCCCATGCATATCCTTGAATTCGAAAAGCCCATCGCCGAGCTCGAGGGCAAGATTGAGGAGCTGCGGCACCTGTCCGACGGCGGCGACGTCAACATCGCCGACGAGGTGTCCAAGCTCCAGGCCAAGGTCGACAAGCTGCTGCGCTCGACCTATGCCAAGCTCACCCCGTGGCAGAAGACGCAGGTGGCCCGCCACCCCGAGCGTCCGCACGCGCTGGCCTACATTTCGACGCTGATCGAGGACTTCACGCCGCTGGCCGGAGACCGCGCCTTCGCCGAGGATCAGGCGATCATCGGCGGCCTGGGCCGTTTCCGTGGGCGCTCGGTGATGGTCATCGGCCACGAAAAGGGCCACGACACCGAAAGCCGGCTGAAGCACAATTTCGGCATGGCCAAGCCCGAGGGCTATCGCAAGGCCCGGCGCCTGATGGAGATGGCCGACCATTTCCAGGTGCCCATCGTCACCCTGGTGGATACCGCCGGGGCCTATCCCGGCGTCGATGCCGAGGCGCGCGGTCAGGCCGAGGCCATCGCCCGGTCCATCGAGACCTGCCTGGACGTGCGCGTGCCGCTGGTCTCGGTGATCATCGGCGAGGGCGGTTCGGGCGGCGCCATCGCGCTGGCCACCGGCAATACCGTGCTGATGCTCGAGCACGCCATCTATTCGGTGATCAGCCCCGAGGGCTGCGCCTCGATCCTGTGGCGCTCGGCCGAGAACGCCAAGGACGCCGCCGAACAGCTGCGCCTCACCGCCCAGGACCTGCACAAGCTCAACATCATCGATTCGGTGGTGCCCGAGCCCATGGGCGGCGCCCATCGCAATTCCGATCTGATGATGCAGACCCTGTCCATGGCGCTGGATTCGGCGCTGCGCGATCTGTCGGGCCTGGAGGGCGGCGTGCTGCGCGCCCGCCGCCGCGAGAAATTCCTGGAGATGGGGCGGGCGGGCCTGTCGTGACCAGCCTCGCCGTTCCGGAACTGTCGGTGGTCGTCCCGGTCAAGAACGAGGCCGAGAACGTGCTGCCGCTGCTGGACGAGATCCACATGGCCCTGCAGGGCAAGGTGGAGTTCGAGGTCGTCTATGTGGATGACGGCTCGGACGACGGCACCCCCAGGGTGCTGGAGCAGGCCAAGGCCATCCATCCCCGCCTCAGGGTGGTGCGCCACAAGGCCAGTTGCGGCCAGAGTCAGGCGGTCGCCACCGGAATCCGCTACGCCACGGGCAAGCTGATCGGCACCCTGGATGGCGACGGCCAGAACGACCCGGCCGATTTGCCGGCCATGCTGGACCACTGGCGCTCGCGCCCCGACGAAATCCGGCCCAAGCTGATGGTCACCGGCTGGCGGGCCAACCGCCGCGACGACGGTATCCGCCGGCTGTCCTCCAAGGTGGCCAACGGCATCCGCTCCAAGCTGCTGAAGGACCGCACTCCCGATTCGGGCAGCGGCATCAAGCTGCTGCCGCGCGAGCTGTTCCTCGACCTGCCCCGCTTCGACCACATGCACCGCTTCATGGCCGCCCTGGTGATCCGGGCCGGCGGCAGCGTCGAGGTGGTCAAGGTCAACCACCGCCCGCGCGAGCGCGGCGTCTCCAAGTATGGGGTATGGAACCGCCTGTGGGTGGGGATCGTCGATCTGTTCGGCGTCATGTGGCTGATGCGCCGGGCGCGAAATCCGGTCATCGAGAGCCGCGAGTGAGCGGCCACGGCCGTCATCCCCTGCTCAATCCCCGCGCCATGGTCAAGGGGCTGGTGCTGATCGCCACCCTCGCCATGATCGGTTTCCTGCTGGAAGGATTGGGCCTGCGCAACGCGCTGGATACCCATTGGATCGATGCCGAGGTCAAGGGCCAGGGCATGCGCGGCGACGCCCTGTTCGTGCTGGTGGGCGGCGTGGCCATCGCCATCGGCCTGCCGCGCCAGGCGGTCTGCTTCCTGGGCGGCTATGCCTTCGGGTTCGCCGAGGGACTGCTGTGGTCCAGTCTGGCCTCGCTGGCGGGCTGCATCGCCGCCTTCCTGTATGCCCGGTTGATGGGGCGCGATTTCATCGCGGCGCGGTTCCCCGAGCGCGTCGCCCGCATAGACGCCTTTCTGGCCGGTAACACCTTTTCCATGACCCTGCTGATCCGCCTGCTGCCGGTGGGCAGCAATCTGGTGACCAATCTGGCGGCCGGCGTGGCCGGGGTGCGATCGCTGCCGTTCTTCCTGGCCTCGGTGCTGGGGTACCTGCCCCAGACCATCGTTTTCGCGCTGCTGGGCAGCGGCATTCAGGTCGATCCGGTCTTCCGCATCGGCGCCAGCGTGGTATTGTTCGTCGCCTCCGGGGTGATGGGCGTGTGGCTGTTCCGCCGCTTCCGCCACGGCCGGCATCTGGACGCCGCCACCGAGGCGGTCATCGAAGAAGACGGCGACGAAAATCATGAAGCGACCGGTTAAGATTCTTCTTTCCCTCGGCCTGGTGGCCGTGGCTGCTGCCTGCACTCCCGATCAGGAATCACCCATCGTCAGCGCGGCGCCGCGCACCACGGAACTGAGCCTCGATTCCCAGGGGCGCGTGATCCGTCTGCGTCCCGAGCGCAATTGGGACGACGCGGTGGGACAGCGGGCGCTCTCTACCCTTAATCAGGCCGATCACGAGGCTTTCAAGGGCGTGTCGGTACGCGCCTGGGATGGCGGCGTTCTGCTGACCGGCGCGGTCGCCAAGCCCGAGCAGCGTCGCCGTGCCGACCAGCTGGTCGGCGGCATCGAAGGCGTGACCCAGGTCTATGACGAACTGGCCCTGGCCGAGAATCCCGCCCATCCCATGTATGTCCCGGACGCCCATCTGGAGCAGCGCATCTATGCCGGTCTGCTGGGCAACGACGCAATCAGCGGCGCCTATGTGGTCCGCGTGGTCAACGGCGTCGCCTATCTGCAGGGCTCCACCCGGTCCAAGGCCGATGCGGACAAGGCCGCCGAGTTCGCGCGCGGCTTCGACGGCATCAAATGGGTGGTGGACCGGGTCTCGGTTCGCTGACCATCGTTTAGCCGCATTCCGGAGCCAGGGTTGAGACGTCAGCCCTGGAGTCCGGTCCATGTCCCATCGTGTCGCCCTGCTGCTTGCCCTGACCATTCCGGTCACCGCATCCGCCGCCGAGATTTCCGCTCCCTCCGCCGAGCGCTCCACGCTGTCGCTCACCCTGCATCAGGATGGCCCGGCCCTGGTCCGCGACCGGCGGCCGGCCGTGCTGGAGAAGGGCGGCTCCACCGTGATTTTCGACGGCATTCCCCGGACCGTCCGTCCGGGCAGCGCCACCATCGAGGGGCCGGGCCTGACGGTGGCCGAGCGGTGGATCGATCCCGGCGCCCTGTCGGCGGAGCGGCAACTGGCCGCCCATCTCGGCCGCACGGTCTCGGTGATCTGGGACGGCGGCGACCCGCCGCAACAGGCTAAGGTGCTGGCCGCCGAGGGAACGCCGCTGTTCGAGGCGGACGGCAAGGTGGTGGCCGGGCAGCCTGCCCGTATCGTCTATGACGCCCTGGCGCCCGGTCTGACCCCGCGTCCGTCGTTCCGCGCCCAGGTGGAGGCGGAAGCGGCCGGGCGGCGGGAGATCGAACTGTCCTATGCCGCCGACGGCCTGGCCTGGACCTCCCTGGCCAGCGGCGAGTTGAAGGGCGACCATCTGGCCCTGACCGTCTGGGCAGATCTCAGCAATGCCAGCGGTACCGATTTCACCGACGCCACCCTGCGTCTGGTCGCCGGCTCGACCCAATCCGGCGGCGGCGCTCCCAAACTGATGGCCCGCGCCATGGCCGATGCGGCGCCCAGCCCCATGCGCGAGGCGATCGGCCCCTATCACGTCTACACCCTGCCCCGGCCGGTTACCCTGCGTGACGGTGAAAGCCGGCAGGTTCCGCTGCTGCCTCCCGCCCAGATAACGGTCAGCCGCGAACTGGTCCTCGACCCGCAGGCCGCCCACCTCTTCCTGTCGCGGGCGTTGGATGTCCGGGCCCAGCATCCGGTGCTGCGTCTGTCCTTCGCCAACACCGCCAAGGCCGGGCTGGGCAAGCCGCTGCCCGGCGGCCCCATCCGGGTGACCATGCGCGGCCCCGGCGGCGAGCCGGTGCTGCTGGGCGAGGAGCAGATGCCGGCCCTGCCTGAAGGCGGCGAGGCCAGGCTGACCCTGGGGCAGTCCTTCGACGTTACCGCGAGGCGGGTGCAGACCGACTTTCAGAAGGTCTCGGCCGAGGTGACGGAAACCGCGTGGGAGGTGCGGCTGGCCAATGGCGGCGAGCAGGCGGCGGCGGTCACGGTGCGCGAGGCCTTCCGTTCGGACTGGCTGGTGCTGGAGGAGAGCCTTCCCCATGCCAAGGACAACGCCGCCCAGGTCCACTGGACGGTGTCCGTTCCGGCCAAGGGGGAGGCGGTGCTGCGCTATCGCGTCAGGATGAAGTGAGTGAGGCGGCGGGTTCAGGCCACCTGCTGGCGCAGGGCGTCCAACTGCTCGCGGATTTCGTCGAGCCGCATCACGATGGTGACGATGCCCAACTGTTCCTCGACCTCGTTGCGCTCGTTCATCAGCGCCTGGCGCTGGACGGGGTCGGCGGTCTGCCAGCGGACATTCATGCCTTCCTCGTACTCGGCGAAGGTGTGAAGCGCCGCATCCAGCTCGGAATCGAGCCGGGTCTTTTCCTCGATGAGAGTCTCGATCATGGCTTTCACATCATCCACGAAACCGTCGTCACCGCCTTTTAGGCGGCGAGCCTCTTCCTGGGATCAAGCGCCTCGACCTCGGTGCGGGCGGCGGAATCCTCCACTCCGGTGACCGCCGCCAGCAGCATGGCCGCCGCGGTCAGGCCCTCGGTATGGGCAACGCCGTCGCCGTGTCCGGCCGCCAGGGCATCCTGAACCGTTTCGTCGTAGGCGGTCAACACCATCTCCAACGTCGCAGCGTCCATGACATTCCCCCTTCCAGGCCGTCGTCGGGCCGCTTCGCCTTATCCCGATGACAAGGACTTTGATAGGGCAATGGTATGTCCCTGGGAGTCGTGTCCGCAATAGAATAATGTCCGCATTACAAATATGAGTATTGTAATACTGCGCCCGTTATTGCGTTCATTTATTAAACGCCACGTAAACAGAATGTAATTATGAGGTTTGCATAAACGACATTTCGCCCGCAGGTTATCATGGCGAAGGTATGTGCCCGCATAGGCTGTCGACGTCGCGGCGGCGATGGAATCAAGGTGCGTGCGAAGGGCCCCGGCCCTTCGCACGGCTTTTCCCTCAGTGCGCCGCGTCCCAACTGTCGGCGATGCCGGCTTCGACCAGCAGGGGGACGGAGAGGGTGGCGGCGGCTTCCATGATCCGCCTGACCACCGAAACGGCGGCCTCGGCCTCGGTCTCGGGGGTTTCGAGGACCAGTTCGTCATGAACCTGGAGCAGCAGGCGGGCCGACAGGCCAGCCTCCGCCAGGGCGGCGGGCAGGCGAATCATGGCCCGCTTGATGATGTCGGCGGCGCCGCCCTGAATGGGGCCGTTGATGGCGGCACGTTCGGCGAAGGCCCGCATGGCGCCGTTCTTGTCCTTGATGCCCGGCGTATAGACCTTGCGGCCGAACAGGGTGGTGACGAAGCCGTTCTCACGCGCTTCCTCCTTGGTCCGTTCCATATAGGCGCGGATTTCGGGATAGCGGGCGAAATAGGCCTCGATATAGGCCTTGGCCTCGCCCTGGGGAATACCCAGCTGGGCGGCCAGCCCAAAGGCGCTGATGCCGTAGATGATGCCGAAATTGATGGCCTTGGCCCGGCGCCGCAGCGACGGATCGATCCCTTCGACCGGCACGCCGAACACCTGGCTCGCGGTGATGGCGTGGATGTCCTGGTCATGGGCGAAGGCGTCGCGCAGGCCCTCGATCTTCGCCACGTGGGCGACGAGGCGCAGCTCGATCTGTGAATAGTCGGCGGAGATCAGTTTCCTGCCCGGCTCGGCCACGAAGGCGTGGCGGATCTTGCGGCCTTCTTCGCTGCGGATGGGAATGTTCTGCAGGTTGGGGTCCGACGACGACAGCCGTCCGGTGGTGGTGGCGGCCAGGGCATAGGAGGTGTGGACGCGCCCCGTGGCCGGGTTGATCTGGGCCACCAGGGCATCGGTGTAGGTGCCCTTCAGCTTGGACAACTGGCGCCAGTCCAGCAGGCGGGCGGGCAGGGGATGCAAAGGCGCCAAATCCTCCAGCACGTCGGCGCCGGTGGCCCACTGGCCGGTCTTGGTCTTCTTGCCGCCGGGGAGATTCAGGGTCTCGAACAGCACCTTGCCCAATTGCTGCGGTGAGGCCAGGTTGAAGGCCTCGCCGCCGTTCAGCGCCACCACCTCGGTCTCCAGCTCGGTCAGGCGGCGGCCGAAATCCTCGGACAGGGCCATCAACTGGGCGCGGTCCACCCTGATGCCGTCACGCTCCATGGCGGCGATCACCGGCACCAGCGGGCGTTCCAGGGTCTCGTAGACGGTGACCATGCGCTCGGCCAGCAGACGCGGCTTGAGGGCCGCGTGCAGGCGCAGCGTCATGTCCGCGTCCTCGGCGGCGTAGTCGCGGGCCTTGTCCAGCGGCACCCGGTCGAAGGTCACCTGATTGCGTCCGGTGCCGCAGACCTGGGAGAAGGGAATGTTGGCGTGGCCGAAATGCAGCAGGCACAGCTCGTCCAGCCCGTGGCCGTGGCTGGCGCCGTCGATCACGTAGGACAGCAGCATGGTGTCGTCGAAGGGCTCCACCGTCAGGCCCAGCCCGGCCATCACCTGCATGTCGTACTTGATGTTGTGGCCGACCTTCAGCACCGAGGGATCGGCCAGCAGCGGCTTCAGGCGCGCCAGGGTCAGGTCGGCGGGGATCGGCGTGGGGGCGTCGGCGGCGGGGCCGTCCAGACCGCCGAGCAGGTCGCCCTGGGCCTGAGGCGGAGCGTGCATCACCGGGATGTAGCAGGCCCGCCCGGGGGCGACGGCCAGGGACACGCCCACCAGCCGGGCGCGCAAGGGGTCGAGGCCAGTGGTCTCGGTGTCGAAGCCCACCAGTCCGGCCTCGGCGGCCCGGGCGATCCAGCTTTCCAGGGCGGCGAGGTCGGTGACCAGTTCGTAGGCGGTCGCCACCTGGGGCGGCAGGGACGGCGCTTCGGCCGCCGCCGGCGTCACGATCGCCCGCGTGGCGGTGGGGGCGTTGGGAATCTTGGCGTTGAGGCGGCCCATCAGCGACCTGAAGCCCTGGGCGGCGCAGAAGGCGGCCAGCTTTTCCGGGGCCGGCGGCTTGACGTCCAGATCGGCCAACGGCACCGGCACCGGCGCATCGGTGCGCAGGCGCACCAACTGGCGCGAGATGCGGGCCAGATCGGCATTGGCCAGCAGGGTTTCGCGGCGCTTGGGCTGCTTGATCTCGCCGGCGCGGGCCAGCAGGGTGTCGAGGTCGCCGTATTCCTCGATCAATTGGGCGGCGGTCTTGACGCCGATGCCCGGCACGCCCGGCACGTTGTCCGAGGAATCGCCGCACAGCGCCTGGACGTCGACCACCTTATCCGGCGGAACGCCGAACTTCTCGCGCACTTCGGCCTCGCCGATGACGCGGTTCTTCATGGGGTCGTACATCTCGACCCCGTCGCCCACCAACTGCATCAGGTCCTTGTCGGACGAGACGATGGTGACCTGTGCCCCGGCCTCGACGGCCAGACGGGCATAGGTGGCGATCAGATCGTCGGCCTCGAAGCCCTCCAGCTCGATGGCCGGCAGGTCGAAGGCCCGCGTCGCCTCGCGCACCAGGGGGAACTGGGGCACCAGTTCCTCGGGGGCCGGCGGGCGGTGGGCCTTGTACTCGGGGTAGATCTCGCTGCGGAAGGTCTGGCGCGACGAGTCGAAGATCACCGCCACGTGATCGGACTGGCTGTCGGCCAGCAGCTTCATCAGCATGGTGGTGAAGCCGTAGACGGCGTTGACCGGCGTGCCGTCCGGCCGCGTCATGGGCGGCAGGCCGTGGAAGGCCCGGAAGATGAACCCCGAGCCGTCGATCAGGGTTACGTGGCGGGGAGTGGTCAATGGTGACCGATCTTGGCGCCCTCGGCCAGCACGTAGGTCCGCGAGCAATAGGGGCACACGATCTTGCCCTCGGCCGTCAGGTCGAGAAAGACGCGGGGATGGCCGAGACCGTTGGCCACGTCGCCGTCACAGGCGACCTTGGCGGTGGAGACGGTGACGGTGTCGAAGGCGGCGGCGGGCTGGGTGGAAGCGGAAGACATGGGTGCTCCGTTGACCGAGGTGTTGGCCGGATGATACCCATTGGCGGCCATGGTTCAATCACTCTCTCACGCCACCCTGCCCGAATCGGCGGTGGAGGCCCACTCCCTGGTCAAGGTCTATCGCGGCCGGGGCGGTGACAAGCGCGCTCTGGACGGGGTCAGCCTGTCCGTTCCCCGCGGCTCGTTCTTCGGCCTCCTCGGCCCCAACGGGGCGGGCAAGAGCACCTTCATCAACATCCTGGCCGGACTGGTGCTGAAAAGCGAAGGTCGGGTGACGATCTGGGACCGCGATATCGACCTGGACGCGCGCGGTGCCAAGGCGGCCATCGGCGTGGTGCCGCAGGAACTGAACCTGGACCCCTTCTTCACGCCGCGCGAACTGCTGGACGTGCAGGCCGGCATGTACGGCGTGCCCAAGGCCGAGCGCCGCACCATGGAGATTCTCGAGGCGGTGGGGCTGGCCGACAAGGCCGGCGCCTATGCCCGGACGCTGTCGGGTGGCATGCGCCGCCGGTTGCTGGTGGCCAAGGCCATGGTTCACACTCCGCCGGTGCTGATCCTGGACGAGCCGACCGCCGGCGTCGACATCGAGCTTCGGCAGCAATTGTGGGCCTATGTGCGCGAACTGAACGCCCAAGGCACCACCGTCATCCTGACCACCCATTACCTGGAGGAGGCGGAGGAGCTGTGCGACCGCATCGCCATCATCAACCACGGCAAGCTGGTGGCCTGCGATTCCACGCCCAATCTCCTGAAGCGCATCGACGGCAAGGCGCTGACCATCACCCTGGCCGCCGATCTGGCGGAGATACCGGCCGAGCTGGCGCCTTTCGGACCCGAGCGGCTGGATGCCAGGCGGCTGCTGTTGCGTTATCGCCCCTCCGCCACGCCCATGGGCCGCATCCTCGACGCCTTCACCGCCGCCGGCCTCTCCATCGCCGACCTGTCCACCGAGGAAACCGACCTGGAGGACATCTTCCTGCAACTGACCTCATCAAAATAATGCGTGCGCTGGGAGGCCTGCTGATGGGGTTGTTGCTCTCCGCCTGCGCCGCCGCCACCTATCCCGCCGGTCCCGACATCCGTTCCGCCGCCCTCGAGGCCGATGCCATCGTCGCCGCCGACGGGGCGCGCCTGCCGTTGCGGTCGTGGCTGCCGCCGGGCGAGCCCAAGGCGGTGATCGTCGCCGTCCACGGCATGAACGACTATTCCAACGCCTTCGACGGGGTGGGCAAGGCGCTGGCGGCCAGGGGGATCGCCGTCCATGCCTATGACCAGCGCGGTTTCGGCCAGGCGCCGCATCCCGGCTGGTGGTCGTCCACCGAAACCATGGCCGCCGATCTGCGCGTCGCCGCCCATCTGCTGCAGGCCCGCCATCCCGGCCTGCCGCTTTATGTGCTGGGCGAGAGCATGGGCGGGGCGGTGGCCATCGAGGCCGCCGTGCATGCGCCGCCGCCCGAGGTGAAGGGCGTCATCCTGTCGGCTCCGGCGGTGTGGGGGCGTTCGAGCATGGGGCTGTTCCAGCGCGCCGTTCTGTGGCTGAGCTATCGCATCGCGCCGGGCTGGACGCTGACCGGGCGGGGGCTGAAGATCCAGCCCTCGGACAATATCGAAATGCTGCGCGCCCTGTCCCGCGATCCCCTGGTGATCAAGGAAACCCGGGTGGATACCATCCACGGCATGGTGGACCTGATGGATGCCGCGCAAGAGGATGCGCCGCGCCTGGAGCTGCCCGCCCTGCTGCTTTACGGCGCCAGGGACGAGATCATCCCGCCCGAACCCACCTGGGCGGCGGTGGCCGCCCTGCCCCATCTGGGCGACAGCCAGCGCGCCGCCCTCTATGCCGGCGGCTGGCACATGCTGCTGCGCGACCTGCAGGCCCAGGTGGTGATCGACGATATCGCCGCCTGGATAGCCGACCGCTCGGCCCCCCTGCCGTCGGGGGCCGACAGGGCTGCGTCAGGAAAGCTTGCGACCCTTGCGTCGGAGACCCGATGACGGCGCGGCGGGGGCGTGTCATACTTCGCGCATGCACAATGAACGGGCGATACCCATGAAGGCTCGGTCTTGGATTCCCGCGATGGTCGCCGCTCTGCTCGGAACGGGCTCCGCCTGGGCCGACCAGAAGGTGATCCATGCCCTGGGCGAGGACTTGCCGCAGCCCGGAGCGCTGTTCGAGGACGTGCGCGCCATGAAGCTGGCGCCCGGCCGGCGCATCGTCTGCGAATCCGATACCGACAAGCCCCGGCTGGCCAATCCCGGCCTGATGCAGCCCCAGCGTTCGCGCGGGGCCGATCACGTGCGGCGCTGTTCGGTCTTCGCCGACGACGGCAAGGACAATTGGGTCGTGGCCGGGGTGACGACGGTGTTCGGCGAGGCGCGGCTGTGGCTGATCTTCGTGGAGCAGGGCTCCCAGGGGCGTTATCGTCTGGCTCAGCTCAGCCTGTGGGGCCGCAATTCCGAATGGAACAAGGCGGCCGGCCTGCTGGGCGCCATGCTGGGCGAGCCCTCCACCAAGGCCGAGCGCGTGCTCGGCTGGATGGACGAGCAGCACGAGACCCTGATGTTCATCGACGAGAAGTATCCGGACGAATTCGCCGTCGCGATAGGAGACATCCGCCTGCGCAAGCTGATGAAGTCCCCCGGAACCGCCATCCGCGAGTAGCCAGTCATGCGTTTTGCCACCCTTCTGTGCGCCCTTCTGCTCAGCCTGCCCGCCTGGGCCGCCGATACCACAAGGCCGCTGGAACTGGGGCCGGCCCAACTGGGCATGCGCGCCAACCAGTTGCGCTTCTCGGCGCTGCCTGCCAACACCAGGATGGTGTGCGGCTGGGATGCAGAAAAGCCGCCGGGGGTGGAGAAGACTCCGCTGATGATGGTCGGCGCCATGGTTTCGGCCAAGGTGGACCGCTGCGCCCTGTTCCAGGATGACGGCAAGAACAACTGGAGCCCGCGGCCGGCCCTGGTGGGCGGCGTTCCCACCGAGCTGTGGTTCATGACCATCGAGGACGAGGCCGGCAGCCCGCGCATCTTCCAGATCGTCGGCCGCCAGGAGCCCAATGCCTTCCCGTCCACCTTCGCCTTCCTGACCGAGCGCTGGGGCCAGCCGGTGCAGAAGGTGCCCTATTTCGTCCGCTGGCTGAACGGCACCAACGAGGGCCAGATGAAGGAGGACGGCGAGGGCGTGATGCTCTGGCTGTTCGACACCAAGCTGCATGCCCTGATGGAATCGCGCATGCCCAGGGGCAAGGCCAAGAAATAGCCGGGGCCGGGGAGTCTCTGGCTAGGGGCAGCCGCGCAGGGACATCTGGCGGCCGATGGCGCTCAGGCGCTTTTCGCCGAGGTCCAGCGCCTTGGTCGCCACCCGGCGGTTTTCCAGCAATTCGCATTCGGCCGAAATCAGGGCCTTCTGATCCGACTTGGTCAGGATGGCGTGATATCGCTGAGCGGTGGCCTTGGCGGCGGGATCACCCTTGGCCGCCAGATAGCCCTGGTGCCAGCGGGCATAGCTGCCGTTGCCCATCAGCGAGATGGCCACATCGGCGGCGGACAGGTTGCCGGGCTTCAGGGGAAAGCGGATATAGCCGCCGGGGCGGTCGGGCGAGGTCATGGTGTAGACGCCGATGGTGTTGTCCGCCACCGCGTTGGTCCGCTTGTCCTCGGGAATGGGGGTGCAGCGCAGGTCCTTGACCTCGGCGGCCAGCGCCCGCTGCCTGGGCGGAAATTCCGCCGTCATGTCGATGGCCTTGCGCACCAGGGCCAGACATTCGCCACCCTGCTCGCCGGGCGCGGTTTGGATATGCCGCCCCTTATAGTCCACGCTCTGCTCCGCCGCGGCGGTCCCAGCCACCCACGCCGTCATGGCGGCCGCCAGAATCAGAATTCGCATCACACCCTCCCCCAATGGTTGGGTCGAGGGTGTGGCAGTTCGACCGTTCGGGCAATCTGCCCGAAGGGCTTAGGCTAAACGTTGGAGAGGCCGCCCGAGTGCTGGTTGTGGATCAGCGCCATGAACTCGCGCCGGGTCGCCGGGTCGTCGCGGAAGGCGCCCAGCATGCGGCTGGTCACCATGGTGACGCCGGGTTTGTGGATACCGCGGGTGGTCATGCACTGGTGGGCGGCCTCGATGACCACCGCCACGCCCTTGGGCTGCAGCACGTCATTGATGGTGTTGGCGATCTGGGCGGTGAGCTTTTCCTGGATCTGCAGGCGGCGGGCATAGATTTCCACCACGCGGGCCAGCTTGGAGATACCCACCACCCGGCGGTTGGGCAGATAGGCCACATGCGCCTTGCCGATGATCGGTACCACGTGGTGCTCGCAATGGGATTCCAGGCGGATGTCGCGCAGCAGCACCATTTCGTCGTAGCCGTCGGTCTCCTCGAAGGTGCGGTGCAGGATCTCGGTGGGGTCCTGGTCGTAGCCGGAGAAAAACTCCTCGTAGGCGCGCACCACCCGGTCGGGAGTGCCGACCAGACCTTCGCGGTCGGGGTCGTCGCCGGCCCAGCGCAGCAGGGTGCGCACCGCCTCTTCCGCTTCTTCCCGGCTCGGCTTTTCCAGGTGACGGCCGGTGGCGGGGAGCAGTTCCTTGGGCAGGGTGAGGGAGGTCCTGTCGTTGCTCACGGCGGCATTCCTTTCGCGTTGATCACGATCCGGCATGTGGAGGCGCCTCCGTCGGTTTGCAACCCCCGGCTAGTTCAGGCGCGGTTTCTCGTGCGGGCTGTCCAGCGAGAAGGCGGGGATGGCGATGTCGAAGGGCGAGCCGTCCTCGTCCTCCATCTCGTAGGTGCCGACCATGATGCCGGACGGCGTGGGCAGCGGGGTGCCCGAGGTGTATTCGTAGGCGTCGCCGGGGCGCAGCACCGGTTGTTCGCCCACCACGCCGGGGCCCTTGACCTCCTGCACGCGGCCGATGGCGTCGGTGATGACCCAGTGGCGGCGCATTAGCTGGACGGTGTGGCTGCCCTTGTTGACGATGCGCACCCTATAGGCCCAGACGAAGTGGTTGTCGCCGGGCGAGGACTGGTCGTCCAGGTAGAAGGGCTTAACCGTCACCTCGATATCTCGGGTGGTCTGGCTGTACATGGGAATCCCCGTCCGGAAAAATACCGACGCCCATCATATCAGGCGGGCATCGGCATTTGTCCACCGAACAGAATCGACAGGTTTCAGCTTTCCAGCGCGCGGGCCAGGTCCTCGACCAGATCATCGCCGTCCTCCAGGCCCACCGACAGGCGCAGCAGCCCCTCGGTAATGCCCATGGCATGCTTGTCCTCGGGCGACAGGCGCTGGTGGGTGGTGGTCCAGGGATGGGTGATCAGGCTCTTGGCGTCGCCCAGATTGTTGGAGATGTCGATCAGTTCGACGCCGTTCAGCAGCTTGTAGGCCGCCGGCTTGCCGCCTTTCAGCTCGATGCCGACGATGCCGCCCCAGCCGTGCATCTGCCGCTTGGCCAATTCGTGCTGGGGGTGGCTTTCCAGGCCGGGATAGAGCACGCGGGCCACTTCGGGGCGGCTCTCCAGGAAGCGGGCGACCTTCAAGGCGTTGGCGCAATGGCGCTCCATGCGCAGGTCCAGGGTCTCGAGGCCCTTGAGCAGCACCCAGGCATTGAACGGCGAGATGGCCGGGCCGGTGTTGCGCAGGAAGGGCCCCAGCACGTCGGCGCAGAATTCCTGTGAGCCCAGCACCGCGCCGCCGAGACAGCGGCCCTGGCCGTCCATGTGCTTGGTGGCGGAATAGACGACGATGTCGGCGCCCAGTTTCAGCGGGCTCTGGAGGATCGGCGTGGCGAAGACGTTGTCCACCACCACCTTGGCGCCGGCCTTGTGGGCCAGTTCGCACACGGCGGCCAGATCGATGATCTCCAGCGTCGGGTTGGACGGCGTTTCGAGGAAGACGCAGGCGGTGGGCTGGGACAGCGCCGCCTTCCAGGCGTTCAGGTCGGTGCCGTCCACGAACACTCCCGTGACGCCGTAGCGCGGCAGCAACTCGTTGATGATCCAGTGGCACGAGCCGAACAGCGCCTTGGAGGCCACCACCCGGTCGCCGGCCCGCAACTGGCAAAGCAGGGCGGCATGCACGGCGGCCATGCCCGATGCGGTGGCGCGGCAGGCGGGTGCGCCTTCGATCTCGGCCAGGCGCTGCTCGAACATGGCGACGGTGGGGTTCTTGAAGCGGGAATAGACCATGCGGTCCAGGGTGCCGTCGAAGCTCGCCTCGGCCTCCTCGGCGCTGTCGTAGACATAGCCGGAGGTCATGAAGACGGCTTCCGAGGTCTCGCGGAAATTGGTGCGGGACAATCCGCCGCGCACCGCCAGGGTGCGGGGGCGCCAGGTGCGGGACGGCTTGGAATCGCTGCTGCTCATATGACCTCCGAAGACAAAAGCCCCGACCATGGAGTGGGCCGGGGCTCGACTTTAAGGAGCGCTCGGACCTCTTTAGCGGAATGTTTTACGTGGCCGCAATCCGGTCGGACAAATCACCACGGTCAAGACATAGCGCCGGGCCGGGCCAAGCGTCAAGCCCGTTGGCAAAGGGGCGAACATTCAATGTTTTCCGAATATTACCGTTGTACGAAATGCAGGGCGGTTGTGGTCATACCGCTTGAGGCCATCGGCGGGGAGGGCTATGCTGCACTGCAGCAAGATTATTGGAGATGGGCTTATCATGAACGGAACTGCCAACGGCGCCCCGGCGCCCCTGCCGCTTCTCGACCTTCGCGGCAAGAAGGGCCTGATCATCGGCATCGCCAACGACCAGTCCATCGCCTATGGCGTCGCCCGCCATTGCCACGCCTACGGCGCGGAACTGGCCATCACCTACCTCAACGAGAAGAGTGACAAGTACGTCCGCCCCCTGGCCGAACAGCTCTACGCTCCCATCTACATGCCCTGCGACGTGCGCGAGGACGGGCAGCTGGAAGCGGTGTTCAAGGCCATCGAGGACAAGTGGGGCCGGCTGGACTTCGTCATCCATTCCATCGCCTATGCCAACCGCGACGACCTGCACGGCCGGGTGACCGATTGCTCGCGCGAGGGGTTCGCCCTGGCCATGGACGTGTCGTGCTTCTCGTTCGTGCGCTGCGCCAAGCTGGCCGAGCCGCTGATGAAGAACGGTGGCAGCCTGATCACCGTGTCGTTCTACGGTGGCCGCAAGGTGGTCGAGCACTACAACGTCATGGGACCGGTCAAGGCGGCGCTGGAAAGCACCACCAAGTACCTGGCCCACGAGCTGGGGCCCAAGGGCATCCGCGTCGTCGCCCTGTCGCCCGGTCCGCTGAAGACCCGTGCCGCCTCGGGCATCGACCGCTTCGACGAGCTGATGGACGCCGCCGCCCAGAAGGCGCCGACCCATCAACTGGCCGACATCAACGATTGCGGTTCCTTCGCCGCCTATCTGGTCAGCGACCTGGCCAAGTCGGTGACCGGCACCACGCTGTACATCGACGGCGGCGCCCACATCGTCGGGTAGCGCTATTCCGGCCGGGGCGCCGTCCAGGCGGCGCCCTGGTCGCGGTAGAAGCGCAGCCTTTCCTGATCACGGGACAGGGCTGCGTCATCGGCCGGGGCCGTAGCCTTGAGGGACTGCCGGCGGCGCGAGATATCCTCGCGCTGCTCGGCGGCCAGACGCTGGAACAGCCGTGCCCGCGCCGGACCCGAGGGTGGGGCGGCGGAATCGGCGGGCGGGATGGGGCCGTCATGGCGCCGTTCCGCCGCGTCCATCCGCCGAAAGGCGAAACGGACGGGCATGCCGGTCTCCTCAAGCGAAGATCGGCATAAGAACATAAAAAGAACATGCGTGCAAGGGGCGGCGGGCGCCTACTGGCTGGACCACAGGATGCGGGCGATCCACGCCACCTCCTCGGCGGCCAGCGAGCGCCCGGCATGGGCCGGGTTGACCGAGGCCAGTTCGATCCGCTTGGCGGTCTGGCGCACCAGTTGCTTGACCATCACCTCACCCTCGATGGTGCGCACCACCACCCGGTCGCCGCGCCGCACGCCGGCGGCGGGCGAGACGATCACCACGTCGCCGTCGCGATAGAGGGGCTCCATGGAATCGCCGCTGACCTCCAGCGCATAGGCGTGGGGATCACCGATCTCGGGAAACGGAATCTCATCCCAGCCGCCCCCCACCGGATAGCCGGCATCGTCGAAATAGCCGCGATCACCCGCCTGGGCGAAGCCGACCAGCGGAATGGTGCTGGCCGAATGCTGGGGTTGGGCCATGTCCTCGATATAGGCGACGAAGGCGGTCATGCTGGCCCCGGTCGCCTCCAGCACCTTGGCGACGCTTTCCGTCGAGGGCCAGCGGGGCTTGCCTTCGCGGGTGATGCGTTTGCTCTTGTTGAAGGTGGTGGGGTCCAGCCCGGCCTTCCGGGCAAGCGCCGACGCTGTCAGCCCGTGGTCACGGGCAAGCGCGTCAATGGCGGCCCAGATGTCGGCGTGCTTCAGCATGGGAAGATGGTCCCGCAATTCGCCGCCCGGTGCTACAGGAACATAAACCTTTTCGTTGACTCTATTCTGGAGGTAGGGCATCAAAAGACGGGATTATATCCTATATGAAGAGAACAAAGATGGCTCAAAGGCGGTCTATAAAGCTAACATACGAGGAGGAGGGGGTTCCCTTCACCACTCCCGAGGACGCCTGGGTCTGGTATTCCCGGTGCCAGCGGGCCCGCGACGAGGGGGCGCGCTACGTGGCGGGGCTGGGCGCGGTCGTCCGACCCTGTGCCCCCGATGACATCGCGCGGGAGGTCCGGCGCCTCTATCGTCACCGTATTCTGCGCGGCGCCCATCTGCGGGTGCTTGTCCGCTTCGGCTGCGACAGCGGTGTGGCGATCGGCGGCGACCAGATCGCCGGCCGCCTGTGGCGGGAGGCGCTGGACCGGCTGGAGGCGCCGCTGCGGGCCAAGGGGATCATCGCGTGAGCCCGCCCGCCACCCGCGCCCTGGTGGTGTTCTCGGGCAAGGCCGATCTGGGCTGGCTGCGGCTGTTGCGGCCGGGATTCCGTCACTGCTTCGTCTTGCTGGAATTGGGGGATTCCTGGGTCTGCGTCAATCCGCTGGCCCACCGCACCTCGGTGGAGGTGTGGTCCCTCGATCCCGCCACCGATCTGCTGGGCTGGCTGCGTGCCCAGGAGGGGCTGATCGTGGTCGAGACCACATTGCGCCAACCCCCGCGCCGTCCCAGCCCCATCGGTCTTTATTCCTGTGTCGAGGCGGTGAAGCGGGTGCTTGGGTTGCAGGAACGTTGGGTCCTGACCCCGGGGCAGTTGCATGACCACCTCACGCAATGCGGAAAAAAATCCTTGAAATCCAAAAATTATAAGGTTAGTGTTCCCAAATCAACGCCAGAACCATGCCCGAATCACTCTTCCGCCGCGGCGGAGCGAGAGGATATGGCCGTCTTCTGGAACAAAACATGATCAATCAGTAAGGAGATATGCCATGGGTGGTTTCTTCTCTTCCGATCCGCCGGCTGCCGCGCCGGCACCGGTGGTGCTGCCGTCGGCGCCCGATCCCGCCGCCGAGGCGACGGCGGAGCGCCTCGAGGCCATCAACCGCAACCGGCGCGGCCTGATGGGCACCATCGCCACTTCGGAGACCGGATTGCTGCAGCCGTCGGGCAATCGGGCGGCCAAGACCCTGTTGGGAGAATGACCATGGACGGCAACGAAAGCGGCCGCCGCAAGGCGGGCGAGGAAAGGGCCGCCCTGGGCGAGTCCCTGCTCGGCCCCGGCGGCGACGATCCGTCGGTGCTGCTGCGGCGCTACCGCAAGGCCAAGGAGCGGCGCGGCAGTTGGGAATCCCATTGGCAGGAATGCTACGACTACGCTTTGCCGCTGCGCGACGGCATGTTTCACGGCACCATTCCGGGCGAGCGCAAGGCCGACCGCCTGTTCGACGGCACCGCTCCCGATTGCGTCGACCAGTTGGCGGCCAGCCTGCTGTCGGAACTGACCCCGCCCTGGGCTCAGTGGTTCGGACTGGCGGCCGGCGACCAACTGCCCGCCGACCAGCGGGACGAGGCGGCGCCGCTGCTGGAGCGGGTGGCCGCGGTCATGCAGTCCCACTTCGACCGCTCCAACTTCGCCATCGAGATGCACCAGTGCTATCTGGACGCGGTCACCGGCGGCACCGCCTCGCTGCTGTTCGAGGAGGCGCCGCCCGGCGAGCCCTCGGCCTTCCGCTTCACCTCGGTTCCCCTGGGCCAGGTGGTGCTGGAGGAGGGGGGAGCCGGCCGCCTGGACGTCACCTTCCGCCGCAGCGAACTGTCCGTGGCGGCGCTGAAGGCCCGCTTTCCCCGCGCCGTTCTGCCCGAAGACGTGGTCAAGGCGGCGGCCGAGGACCCCGATCTGCGCCTCGGCGTGGTCGAGGCGGTGGTTCCGGTGCGCGGCGGCTATTCCTACGCCGCCGTGCTGGACGACGAGTCCTCGGAACTGGTCCTGGGGCGCGGACAGTTTTCCAGCTCGCCCTTCCTCAACTTCCGCTGGCTGAAGGCGCCGGGCGAGGTCTACGGCCGCTCGCCGGTGATGAAGGCCCTGCCCGACATCAAGACCGCCAACAAGGTGGTGGAACTGGTGCTGAAGAACGCCACCATCGCGGTGACCGGCATCTGGCAGGCCGATGACGACGGCGTGCTCAACCCCGCCAACATCAAGCTGGTGCCCGGCACCATCATTCCCAAGGCGGTGGGGTCGGCCGGGCTGCAGCCGCTGACCTCGCCGGGGCGTTTCGACACCTCGCAACTGGTGCTGGACGACCTGCGCGGGCGTATCCGCCACGCCCTGCTGGGCGACAAGCTGAGCCAGCCCGCCTCGCCGGCCCTTACCGCCACCGAGATCCTGCAGCGTTCCGACGACATGGCCCGCCTGCTGGGAGCCACCTATGGCCGCCTGCAGAGCGAGTTGCTGACGCCGCTGGTCATGCGCGCCGTCCACATCCTGCGGCGGCGGGGCGAGATCCCCGCCCTGGCGGTGGACGGACGGACCATCGACCTGCAGTACCGCTCGCCCCTGGCCCAGAACCAGGGGCGACGCGATGCCCGCAACGTACTCTCCTGGCTGGGTGCTCTGTCCAGCCTGGGGCCGGCGGCGCTGTCCACCGTCGATGCCGAGGCCGCCGCCCGCTGGCTGGCCCGGGCCTTCAACGTGCCGTCCGAACTGGTCCAGCCCGGCTCCGCCGCGCCGCCCGATGCTCCCCTTCCCGACCCTCGGGGGCTGGAACGGGTGATCCGCGGATTGGGGGCGTCGGCGGCCGCCGCGACTCCGGCGAAGGGAGGCGCCCATGTCCCGGCCTGACTCCGGCTGGACATGGCTGGACGCTCCGGGGGCGCTTCACGACGAGGACGCCACCCTGCTGCTCGCCCGTCAGGCCGCCCGGCTGTTCGCCACGCCCGACGGCGAGGCGATCGTCTCGCACCTGAAGGCCCTGACCCTCGACCGCTGCCTCGGGCCTGAGTCCGGCGACAACGCGCTGCGCCATCTGGAAGGCCAGCGTCACCTGGTCCTGCACCTCCTGGCCCTGGCCGCGCGCGGCCGGGTCGGGGCGTAGGGCATTCGATCAAACATCCATCAAGGAGCAGAACATCATGATCTCCCACTCCATCCTTCCTCCCGACGCCGCCGATAATGCCGGCGACGGCGCTCGCCCCGAAAACGTCCCCGCCAAGTTCTGGGATGCCGCCGCCGGCCAGGTGCGGGTCGATGCCTTGCTGCGGGCCTATCGCGACCTGGAGCGCCGCGCCTCGTCCATGGTGCGGGTCCCCGGCCCCCAGGCGGCCGGCGACGAGCTCGCCGCCTTCCGCCGGGCGGTCGGCATTCCCGACAGCCACGAGCAGTACGCCATCTCCTCGTCCCACCCGTCGCTGGCCAGTGATCCGGGCCTTAACCAGCGTCTGCATCAGGCGGGTTTCACCCAGGCCCAGGCCCAGCTGCTCTACGATCTGGCCCACGAGCGGCTGCTGCCCCTGATGCAGCATCTGGCCGACAGCCACGATCAGGCCGGTCAGATCGAACATCTGCGGCAGCATTTCGGCGGCGATGTCCAGTGGCAGGAAAACGCCCGCCAGATCAAGGCGTGGGGCAAGGCCAACCTGCCCAAGGCGGCCTATGAGGCCCTGGCCTCCACCGCCGACGGCGTCAAGACCATGCACCGGCTGATGCTGTCGGAGGAGCCCTCCCTGGGCGCCGCCATCCCGCCGGGCGAGGATGGCCGCACCGAGGAGCAGTTGAAGAAGATGATCAACGATCCCCGCTACTGGAAGACCAAGGACCCGACCTTCATCGGCAAGGTCACCGAGGGCTTCCGCAAGCTTTACGGGGAGTAGGCAATGAAAAGGCCCCCTTCCCGGTGGGGAAGGGGGCCTTGCTTCTCGGGGTTCCATAGCGTGATGCCCAAAATGTGCATCACGCTATGGGCTTTATCATTTTCCCTCGCCGGGCGGGCGCATCCGCGCCCTTGGCCGCGCCCTCAATGGGCGCTGGAGCGGCCCGCCTCATTTTAAGGCGCGCCGCTCTATCGGTTCATGGCGGCGATGCCGGCACCGATCTCGAGACCGGCGAACCAGTCGATGAAGCGCTTCACGTCATCGCCCTTGAACACCAGGCCGTGCTGGGGCGCCAGGAACTCGATATCCAGCTTGGAGACCTGCTGGCACCAGGCGTCACGGGCCCGGGTCGAGGCCAGCCAGCGGCGGTGGAAGCCGTCCATGTACTGGATATGGGAGGCGAAATCGGTGACGAAAGCCGAGCCGGTGGCCTTGTCCTTGGGCACCAGGGCGGCGCCGATATCGCCGGAGAACAGCACCTTGGCCTTGGGGTCGTAGACGTTGAAATTGCCCGCCGAATGCAGGTAGTGGGCCGGCACGAAGCGCAGCCGGACGTCGTGTGACAGCGAAACCTCCATGCCCTCGTCGGGGATGGTGGTGAAGGCGGCCTCGCGGTCGAAATGGGCGGTGAAGCCCGCCCACAGCCAGGACAGGTAGATCTTGATGTCGGGCTCGCAGACCCGGCGCCACAGGGGCAGGGACGAGCCGATATCGGGGTCCTGATGCGACAGGAACAGCGCCTTGATGTTGGACACCGGGATTTCGCGGGTCAGGGCCGCCAGCATGGCCGGAAACACCTCCATGCCGCCGGGATCGAGCAGGATGGCGCAATCGCCCGAGCGGACCAGATACTGGTTGGTGTCGATCACGTTGTCGGGCTTGTCCGGGTCCTGGCCGAACATCTGCCAGCAGTGATCGTCCTGGCGGAACAGAGTAACGCACTTCATGGCTGGAATCCTGACTCGCTATGAGTTGCGATGGAGTTCGTCGAGGGCGTCGAGGCCGATGCGCCGCAGCGCCTCGCCCTTTTCCGAGGCGCGGCGTACCGCGTCCGAGGCCTCGTCGATCATCTGGCGCAGATCGTCCACATAGGTCCGCATGGTATCGGATACGGTGCGGAATTCCTTCTCGTGCACCCCGGCCGCCGCCGCCTCGATGGCGATGTTGGTGGCGATGGAATCCGACTGGCTGACCACTTCCTCGACCGCGTGGGTGCGCCGCGCCAGATCGTTCACCGCATCGGCCATGCCGTCCAGGGTGTCGACCAGAACGGCCATCAGATCGGCGAAGGCCCGCTTGGCGCTGTCGCAAGGCCTGCCGCTCTCGCCCGGATCGCCTTCCATCAACTGCCCGGCGCGCTCGAACAGGTTCAACTGCATCAGGCTGCGCAGGATGGTGGAGGAGAAGGCGAAGGTCCGGCCGCGCAGGGAGTGCATTTCGCCCTGGATCTGAGCCAGCCGGTTGACCAGTTCGCGGGTGTACTGGGTCAGCGCCCGAACCGCCCGGCCCTTCTCGCCCGCCCGTCCCGCCGCCAGCTCGGCGTTCAACGAGAGGATGCGCAGGTTCTCCGCCAGTTCATCCAGATCGCCGAAGGCATGGAACGCGCGGCGGCAATCGCCGAGCAGGCCGTTGGCCCGGCTCTCGATCCGATCGGTGCGATGGGTACGTGGTCGTATGGTCGTCGAAAGCTGTGTCATGCCCCGCCTATCCGGCAAAGACCCGATTTTGCTTGATGATAATCGGTTTTGTGCCGGTCGGAAGGGGGAAACTCATCCCGCCGCAACAATGTCCGTTCCCGGTACCCCAAGGGTTGGCGGGCGGAACATGTATTTCACCGCAAGGTTCTCGGCGGGTGCCGCGAGCCTTAACTCACAGGAGATCGCCATGTCAGGATTTGAAGCCGTGATTCCCCTGGTCGCCAGCACCGCCATGAGCGTGGCGGGCCAGATCAGCAAAAACTCCGCCGCCGAGGATGCCGCCCAGGCCCAGGCCGAGGCGCAGGACCGCCAGAACCAGTACATCTATCAGCAGCAGGAGCGCGAACAGCAGCGCCAGCGCAATCTGCTGGAACAGGCCACCGCCAGCCAGCGCGCCCGCATGGGGGCGCTGGGCGTGGGCGGCGGCGGCGGGTCGGCCGACGCCATCCTGGCCGGCATGGCCGAGGACACCGCCCAGTCCATCCTGGAGTCCAACCAGGCGGCCCAGGCGCGCTACGACCGCGCCGCCAGCCGCCGCACCCAGGCCAGCAGCGGTGGCAATCTGCTGGATTCAGCCCTGAAGCCGGGCAACGCCCTGTCGATCTTCACCAGTTTCTACGGCTCGGACGGTTCGTCCTACGACATGAATGCCGGCGGTGGGGATTATTAAACGAAACGGGCGGGCCGTCGCCGGCCCGCCCGCCCGATCACGATCCGATCCGAAATCAGGCGGCCTTGCCGCGCTTCTTCAGCAGTTCCAGGATCTCGGCGGCGGCCTTGGGGATGTTGGTCCCCGGGCCGTACACCGCCGCCACGCCGGCCTTGTACAGGAAGTCGTAGTCCTGGGTGGGGATGACGCCGCCGGTCACCACCAGAATGTCGCCGGCGCCCTGCTTCTTCAACTCGCCGATCAGCGAGGGGACCAGGGTCTTGTGGCCGGCGGCGAGCGACGAGGCGGCGACGATGTGCACGTCGTTCTCGACCGCCTGGCGGGCGGCCTCCTCCGGGGTCTGGAACAGCGGGCCGATATCCACGTCGAAGCCCAGATCGGCGAAGGCGGTGGCAATGACCTTGGCGCCGCGATCATGGCCGTCCTGGCCCATCTTGCACACCAGCATGCGCGGACGGCGGCCTTCGGCCTTGGCGAAGGCCTCGATGTCGGCCTTCAGCTTGGCGAAGCCCGCATCATCCTTGTACACGCCGCCATAAACGCCCGAGATGGTGCGGTTGACGGCGCGGTGACGGGTGAAGGAGGCTTCCAGGGCGTCGGAAATCTCGCCCACGGTGGCGCGGGCCCGGGTGGCCTCCACCGCCAGGGCCAGCAGGTTGCCCTCTCCCGATTCGCCAGCCTTGGCCAACGCGGCCAGGGCGGCATCGCACTTGGCCTGGTCGCGGGTCGCCTTGATCTGGGTGAGGCGCGCGATCTGGGATTCGCGCACCTTGGCGTTGTCCACGTCGAGAATCTCGATGGGGGTCTCTTCCGCCGGCTGGTACTTGTTGACGCCGACCACCACCTCTTCGCCCCGGTCGATGCGGGCCTGACGCCGTGCGGCGGCCTCCTCGATCTTCATCTTGGGCATGCCGGATTCCACGGCCTTGGTCATGCCGCCCAGCTCTTCCACTTCCTGGATCAGCTTCCAGGCTTCCTCGGCCAGGGCGTTGGTCAGGCTTTCAACGTAGTACGAGCCGGCCAGGGGATCGACCACATGCGGAATGCCGGTCTCTTCCTGGATGATCAGCTGGGTGTTGCGGGCGATGCGGGCCGAGAACGGGGTGGGCAGCGCAATGGCCTCGTCGAGCGCGTTGGTGTGCAGCGACTGGGTGCCGCCCAGCACGGCGGCCATGGCCTCGATGGTGGTGCGGACGACGTTGTTGTAGGCGTCCTTCTCGGTGAGGCTGACGCCCGAGGTCTGGCAATGGGTGCGCAGCGCCATGGAACTGGCCTTCTGCGGGTCGAACTGCTTGATGATGCGCGCCCACAACAGGCGGCCGGCGCGCATCTTGGCGATCTCCATGAAGAAGTTCATGCCGATGGCCCAGAAGAACGACAGGCGGCCGGCGAACTCGTCGATCTTGAGGCCGGTACCCAGGGCGGCGCGCACGTATTCCAGGCCGTCGGCCAGGGTGAAGGCCAGCTCCTGCACCGCCGTGGCCCCGGCTTCCTGCATGTGGTAGCCGGAGATGGAGATGGAGTTGAACTTGGGCATGTTCTTCGAGGTGTACTCGATGATGTCCGCGATGATCCGCATGCTGGGCGCCGGCGGATAGATGTAGGTGTTGCGGACCATGAACTCCTTCAGGATGTCGTTCTGAATGGTGCCCGACAGCTGGTCCTGGGAGACGCCCTGCTCCTCGGCGGCGACGATGTAACCGGCCAGGACGGGCAGGACGGCGCCGTTCATGGTCATGGAGACGCTCATCTTGTCCAGCGGGATGCCGTCGAACAGAATCTTCATGTCCTCGACGGAATCGATGGCGACGCCCGCCTTGCCCACGTCGCCGACCACGCGGGGGTGATCGGAATCATAGCCGCGATGGGTGGCCAGATCGAAGGCCACGGAAATGCCCTGCTGGCCGGCGGCGAGGTTACGGCGATAGAAGGCGTTGGATTCCTCGGCGGTGGAGAAGCCCGCGTACTGGCGCACGGTCCAGGGCCTGGCGGCATACATGGTGGCGCGGGGGCCACGGGTGAAGGGCGGGAAGCCGGGCAGCGAGCCCAGATGCTCGAGGCCTTCCAGGTCGGCGGCGGTATAGAGCGGCTTGACCTTGATGCCTTCCGGGGTCTCCCACTCCAGGGTCGAGGGCGAGGCGCCCTTCAGATCCTTCGACGCCAGGGTTTCCCAGTCGGCAACGCTCTTCTTCGGGAACTCGCTCATGGTTCCTCTCCCTTCAATTCTTAAAAAGCCGCGCCGCGCATCAGATAGGAGGCGCCAAATTCATCCAACGACTTCAACCCGGCAACCACCGGGCCCAGGGTCCGCACCAATCCGTCGGTCAGGCCGTAGACCCAGGAATGGACCTCCAGGGACTGGCCGCGCTGCCAGGCGTCCTGGATGACCGGCGAGCGGCACAGGTTGCGCACCTGCTGCATGACGTTCAGTTCGCACAGCCGGTCGATCTGGGCCGACTCGGTGGGCAACATGTCCAGTTCGTGCCGGTGGCACTCGCAGATGTCGCGCACCGGGCGGATCCAGTATTCGGTGACGCCCAGCCGGGCATCCTGCAAGGCCGCCCGCACTCCGCCGCAGCCGTAATGGCCGCAGACGATGATGTGCTCCACCTTGAGCACGTCGATGGCGTATTGCAACACCGACAGGCAGTTCATGTCCGCATGGTGAACCTGATTAGCCACGTTGCGGTGAACGAACACCTCGCCGGGTTCCAGGCCGACGATCTCGTTGGCCGGAACCCGGGAATCGGCGCAACCGATCCAAAGATATCCCGGGTTCTGCTGCTCTGCCAGATGGGCGAAGAAGCCGGGCCTTGAACGCTCCGTCTCCTTGGCCCAGGCCTTGTTATTGGCCAGCAGGCGGTCGATCCCCGGGATTTTACTCATGAGGCGAACTCGATGATTTTCTGGTCCACCGCCAGCGAGTCGCCCGCCGCCGCGTGGGTCTTGGCGATCTTGGCGTCGCGCTCGGCCTTCAGGATGTTCTCCATCTTCATGGCCTCGACCACGGCCAGAGCCTCGCCGGCCTTGACCTCCTGGCCGTCCTCGACCAGCAGCTTGACCAGCAGGCCGGGCATGGGCGACAGCAGGTACTTGCTCATGTCCGGCGGCGCCTTGAACGGCATCAGCTTGTTCATGCGCGCCGCGTGCGGGGTCAGAACCAGCACGTCGGCGCGCGACCCGGCATGGGCCAGACGCAGGCCCGAACCGGCCCGCTCGATCTGTACGGCCACGGCGCGGCCGTCGACCACGGCCCGGAACAGCGGCTCGCCGATCTGCCAGTCGGTCTTGACGTCCACCGTCTCGCTGCCGATGGTCACGGCGTAGCCGTTCTCGGCGGGGCGCACGGTGATGTCGTGGTACTGGCCGCTCATCACCACCACCCACTCGTCGCCGGCCCTCATCTCGTGGCCGGGGAACTGGCCGGAGATGCGGATATCGCGCTCGGCGATGCGGCGGTTGGCGCTCGCGGCGACGGCGATCAGCACCGTCGGATCATCGGCGGGCAGGTCGTTGGCGTGGAAGCCGTTGGCGTATTCCTCGGCGATGAAGTTGGTGGTGAGCTGGCCCTTGACGAAGCGTTCCTTGGAGAACAACGAGGCCAGGAAGGGGATGTTATGGGACAGGCCACGGATGTGGTACTCGTCCAGCGCCTGACGCATGTGGGCGATGGCGGCGTCGCGGGTCGGGCCGTAGGTGATCAGCTTGGCGATCATGGGATCGTAGAACATGCTGATCTCGCCGCCCTCGTAGACACCGGTGTCTACGCGGACGTGCTGGCTTTCGGCCGGCGGCTGGTAGCGGGTCAGACGGCCGGTCGAGGGCAGGAAGTTGCGGAAGGGGTCCTCGGCGTAGACGCGGGCCTCCATGGACCAGCCGTTCAGCTTGACGTCGTCCTGGGTGATGGCCAGCTTCTCGCCGGCGGCGACGCGGATCATCTGCTCGACCAGATCGAGGCCGGTGATCATCTCGGTCACCGGATGCTCCACCTGCAGACGGGTGTTCATCTCCAGGAAGTAGAACTCGCCGGTGGCGCCGCCGACGATGAACTCCACCGTACCGGCCGACTTGTAGTTGACGATGCGGGCCAGGGCGCAGGCCTGCTCGCCCATGGCCTTGCGGGTCTCGGGCGTCAGGAAGGGCGACGGCGCCTCTTCGATGACCTTCTGGTGGCGGCGCTGGATCGAGCACTCGCGCTCGCCCAGATACAGAGTGGTTCCCTGGCCGTCGGCCAGCACCTGGATCTCGATGTGGCGGGGCTGCTCGATGAACTTTTCCACGAAGACGCGATCGTCGCCGAAGCTGGTCTTGGCCTCGTTGGTGGCGCTGGTGAAGCCCTCATGGGCCTCGGCGTCGTTCCAGGCCAGACGCATACCCTTGCCGCCGCCGCCGGCCGAGGCCTTCAGCATGACGGGATAGCCGATTTCACGAGCGATCTTCACCGCCTCGTCGGCGTCCTTGATGACGCCCAGATAGCCCGGCACGGTGTTGACGCCGGCCTCGCGGGCCAGCTTCTTGGACTCGATCTTGTCGCCCATGGCGAAGATGGCGTGGGCGTCGGGGCCGATGAAGGCGATGCCCGCCTTGCCCAGGGCCTCCTGGAACTCGCGCTTTTCGGACAGGAAGCCGTAGCCGGGATGGACGGCCTGGGCGCCGGTCTGCTTGCAGGCGTCGACGATCTTGTCGATCACCAGATAGGACTGGGCCGAGGCGGCCGGGCCGATATGCACGGCCTCGTCGGCCATGGCGACGTGGAGCGCATCCTTGTCGGCGTCGGAATACACCGCCACCGTCTTGATGCCCATCTTGCGCGCGGTCTTGATGACCCGGCAGGCGATTTCGCCGCGGTTGGCGATCAGAATCTTGGAGAACATTGGCTTCTTCCCCTCGTGGCCCGCGCTCTTGGCGGGCAGACCGTTTCATTCACCACGAAGACACGAAGGTACGAAGAAAAACAAGAAGGTCCAAATGGCGCGCCGGGCGCGCCTTAAGCCGTTCTTTTTCTTCGTCCCTCCTTCGTGTCTTCGTGCCTTCGTGGTTAAACCAATTCGCCGTCAGAGCGGAATGTTGCCGTGCTTGCGCCACGGATTCTTGACGTCCTTGTCCTTCAGCATGGCCAGCGAGCGGCAGATGCGCTTCCTGGTGTTGCGGGGCATGATGACGTCGTCGATGAAGCCGCGATGGCCGGCAATGAAGGGATTGGCGAACTTCTGGCGGTATTCCTCGGTGCGCGCCGCGATCTTCTCGGCGTCGCCGATATCGGAGCGGAAGATGATCTCCACCGCGCCCTTGGGGCCCATCACCGCGATCTCGGCGGTCGGCCAGGCGAAGTTGACGTCGCCGCGCAGATGCTTGGAGCTCATCACGTCATAGGCGCCGCCGTAGGCCTTGCGGGTGATGACGGTGATCTTCGGCACGGTGCACTCGGCGTAGGCGTAAAGCAGCTTGGCGCCGTGCTTGATGATGCCGCCGTATTCCTGGGATGTGCCGGGCAGGAAGCCGGGCACGTCCACGAAGGTGACGATGGGAATGTTGAAGGCGTCGCAGAAGCGCACGAAGCGGGCGCCCTTGATGGAGGACGAGATGTCCAGGCAGCCGGCCAGCACCATGGGCTGGTTGGCGACGATACCCACCGTGCGGCCTTCCATGCGGGCGAAGCCGACGATGATGTTGCCGGCATAGCCGGGCTGCACCTCGAAGAAGTCGCCCTCGTCCACGACCTTGAGGATCAGCTCCTTCATGTCGTAGGGCTTGTTGGGATTGTCGGGGATCAGGGTGTCGAGGCTGGCCTCGATGCGCTCCGGCCCGTCGCTGGTGGGGCGCACCGGCGGCTTCTCGCGGTTGGAGCTGGGCAGGAAGTCCATGAAGCGGCGCAGTTGCAGCAGCGCCTCCACGTCGTTCTCGAAGGCCAGATCGGCGACGCCCGACTTGGTGGAGTGGGTCATGGCGCCGCCCAGTTCCTCGGCGGTCACCGTCTCGTGGGTGACGGTCTTCACCACGTCCGGGCCGGTCACGAACATGTACGAGCTGTCCTTGACCATGAAGATGTAGTCGGTCATGGCCGGGCTGTACACGGCGCCGCCGGCGCACGGGCCCATGATCATGGAGATTTGCGGCACCACGCCCGACGCCATGACGTTGCGCTGGAACACCTCGGCATAGCCGGCCAGCGAGGCGACGCCTTCCTGGATGCGGGCGCCGCCCGAATCGTTGAGGCCGATGACGGGGGCGCCGACCTGCACCGCCTTGTCCATGATCTTGCAGATCTTCTCGGCGTGCGCCTCGGACAGCGAGCCGCCGAACACGGTGAAGTCCTGGCTGAACACGAAGACCAGACGGCCGTTGATGGTGCCGTAGCCGGTGACCACGCCGTCGCCGGGGATCATGTTCTCTTCCGAGTCCATGCCGAAATCGGTGCAGCGATGCTCCTTGAACATATCCCATTCCTCGAAGGAATCGGGGTCGAGGAGAAGCTCGATACGCTCACGCGCCGTGAGCTTGCCGCGCTTGTGCTGGGCGGCGATGCGCTTCTCGCCACCGCCCATACGGGCGCCTTCCCTCTTTTCCTCGAGCTGCTGAATGATTTCGTGCATGGACGCGGGCCTCCGGCGGGCAGAGTGACATTGGCGTCGGGTGTATTCGCAAAGCCATGCCTTAGGCAACAGGAGTCGCGGGGAAAAGGGCGGTGTTGCGAAGGTCTTCGCAACCGTGACCTGTGAATTTGCTAAGGTTGCGAAGATGCGCCGGGGCGGCTATAACCTAGGTTTATGAACAAGAAGCTGTTCCTCGGCTACAAGCTCCGGCGCCTGCGCGACGGCAAGAAGCTGTCCCAGGCGGCGCTGGCGGCGCTGCTGGAGGTGTCGCCCAGCTATCTCAATCAGATCGAGAACAACCAGCGCCCGCTGACGGTTCCGGTGCTGCTGCGCATCGCCAAGGTGCTGGACGTGGACCTCGCCACCCTGGTGGAGGACGAGGAATCCCGTCTGGTCGCCGATCTGCGCGAGGCGCTGAACGATCCGGTGTTCGGTTCGGGCTCCATAGGCCTGTCGGAGCTTCGGAACGCCGCCTCGGCCTCGCCGGAACTGGCGAAGCGGGTGCTGACCCTGTACCAGACCTTCCGCCAGCTCGACGAGCGCATGCAGTCGCTGACCGAAAACCTGTCCACGGCGACGGGGGAGGGCAACGGGGAAGATCGTGGCGGCCACGCCCACTTCCCCTACGAGGAGGTCCGCGACTTCTTCTATTACTGCAACAACTACTTCGGCAGCCTGGACGAGGCCGCCGAGGCGCTGGTGGAGGCCGAGGGCTTCCGCCTGGGCCAGATGCACAACGATCTGGTGGCCTATCTCGAGAACCGCCACGGTGTCCGGGTGCGCATCGTCGCCGAGGACGATACGGCGGGCATGCGCACTTTCGAGCCGGGGGCAGGCTCGCTGTCGCTGTCGGCGCTGCTGTCGGTGCCCAGCCGTACCTTCCAACTGGCCCATCAGGTGGCGCTGCTGGCCTATCACGAACTGATCGAGGAGGTGGTGGGGGGCGCCAAGCTGTCGTCGGACGACGCGCGGTCCATCTGCCGGGTCGGGCTGGCCAATTACTTTGCCGGCGCCCTGGTCATGCCCTACATGGCCTTCGCCGGGCAGGCCAAGGCGCTGCGCCACGACATCGAGCAACTGCAAAGCCGCTTCGGCGCCAGCTTCGAGCAGGTCTGCCACCGCCTCTCCACCCTGCAGCGCCCTGGGGCGCGCGGCGTGCCGTTCTATTTCGTCCGCGTCGACATGGCCGGCAACATCACCAAGCGCCACTCGGCGACGCGCTTCCACTTCACCCGCTTCGGCGGCGCCTGCCCCTTGTGGAACGTGCACGAGGCCTTTGCCCAGCCGGGCAAGATCCTGGTGCAACTGGCCCGCATGCCCGATTCCATCTCCTATATCTGCGTGGCGCGTACCGTGTCCAAGCGCGGCGGCTCGTACCTGCGCCCCGACCGCCATTTCGCGGTGGGCCTGGGCTGCGAAACCGCCTATGCCGCCGACGTGGTGTATTCCGCCGGCCTGGACCTGACCAGCGAGCAGGCCGCCGTGCCCATCGGCGTCAACTGCCGTATCTGCGAGCGCGACGATTGCCGCCAACGCGCCTTCCCGCCCATCGGCAGCCATATCAGCGTCGACGAGAACAACCGCTCGTTCGTGCCGTATCTGTTTGCGTGATGTGGGAGATCACGGGGCTTCCGCCCCGGCCCCGACCGGAAGGCTGAAGCCTCCCGGACCCTCCATCATTTTGCTTATCATTGCCCCGTCACCCCCGGGCTTGACCCGGGGGGCCACGTGGTCGCGCCACCTCTGACGGCTGAGGGACGCTATGGCGTGGATGCCCGGATCAAGTCCGGGCATGACGACATGGAAGATGTCAGCGCGGCTTTTTCAACACCGCGAAGGGTGAGTCCGACGGTTTTTCCGGCTGTATTTTCCGCCGGGGCTTCTTTCCCGTCCTGAACCCTTCGGCCGCCCGCACATAGCCCAGCCCCTCCAGCACGCTTTCCGTGGCGGCCGGTCCCAGGCCCAGGGCCGAGTGCATGGCGTGGTCGGGCTGGAAGGTTCCATGGTGGGCGCAGGCGCGGGCCAGGGCGGCGAAACGCTCCAGTACGTCGCGGCGGATGGCCACGCGGCCCAGCACACCGTAGCCCACCGCCTCGTAGAACGTCGTCGGCACGCCATCGGCCATCAGCACCGCCGGGCGGGGGCCGGGCACGGCGGGGGCGGGGGCTTCCGCGTGGACGCTCCACAGCAGGGCGCGCAAGTCCTGGGCCTTGGGCTTGAGCAAGGCGGGGATGTAGAGGCCGTGCCGCCCGACCCGGATGTCCAGACGGGCCAGGGCCAGGGAGTCTTCCTTGGACAGGGTCCGGACCAGACTTTCGCCGCCGGGCATGGAGCCCAGCCCCTCGGCCAGTTGGTGGGCCAGTCCCCGCGCCGGGCCCGACAGCGGCGCCTCGGCCAGCCGGAACAGCGACGGCAGGCGGGCGGCCAGCCAGGCCGGGACCACCTCGCCCAATCGGCGGCGCAGGCGCTCGCGGCCCTTGGGCGGCAGCAGGTCGCCCAAGGGGGCCTCCACCTGGGGATGAAGCGCATCGGCGCCGGGCGTCAGGCGGGCCAGGGGCTCGCCCCGCCATGACAGGCCGTCGGCGGTCAGGTCGAAGGCCTCGGGCGGGTCGGACAGGGCCTGGGCCAGACGGCGCTCCACCTCGGGCTGCAAGGCGCGGAGCGCGGCGGCCAGCATGGTGCGGGCGGCGGCTCCGGTCTCGGCCTTGTCCGCCTCGAAGCGGAAGCCGGCGAGGCGTCCCACATACTCGCCCTCCACCCGCACCTCACCTTCGGGCCGGATCTCGGCCTCCATGCCGTCGCCGTCGCGCATGCGCCGCACCAGCACGGCGGTGCGCTTGTCGACGAAACGGTTGGTCAGGCGCTGGTGCAGGGCGTCGGACAGGCGGTCCTCGACCCCCCTGGTCACCTCCTGCCAGTGGGCGGAATCGGCCAGCCAGTCGCCCCGGTGCGACACATAGGTCCAGGTGCGGATATTGGCGATTCTCTGGACGATGGTGTCCAGCTCGCCGTCGGTGCGGTCGATGCGCTTGATATTCTCGGCCAGCCAGTCGGTGGGCAGGCGGCCGGCGGGGGCGGCCAGATGACGGAAGATGCGGCCCAGCAGCCGGGTGTGGGACTCGTCCATCACCTTGCGGAAGTCGGGAATACGGCAGACCTCCCACAGCAGCCTGACCCGTTCGGGATGGTTGGCGAGGCGGGCCACCTCCTCGTCCTGGGCCAGGGCGGCCAGGGCCAACTGGTCGTCGGCGTCCCTGGCGCGCAGCAGGCCGGGCTTGTCCGGCGGCCGGTCCAGGCTGGACAGCAGCGCGGCCACCGAAGCGAAGCGCAGATCGGCATTGCGCCAGTAAAGGGTCTTCAGGGGATCGAAGCGGTGGTTCTCCACCTGCAGGGCGATCTCGGGGGCGATGGTTCCGGCATCCATGGTGGTGCCGAAGGTGCCGTCGTTCATGTGCCGCCCGGCCCGGCCGGCGATCTGGGCGATCTCGGCGGGCTCCAGCGGGCGGGGCGCCCTGCCGTCGAACTTGCGCAGCGCGGCGAAGGCCACATGGTCCACGTCCATGTTGAGCCCCATGCCGATGGCGTCGGTGGCGACGATGTAATCCACCTCGCCGGCCTGGTACATGCCCACCTGGGCGTTGCGGGTGCGGGGACTGAGCGCGCCCAGCACCACCGCTGCGCCGCCCCGGCTCCGGCGGACGAATTCGGCCATGGCGTAGACCTCGGCGGCGGAAAAGGCCACCACCACCGAGCGCGGCGGCAGGCGGCCCAGCTTCTTGGCCCCCACATGGGTCAGTTGGGAGAAGCGCGGCCGGCTCATGAACTCGACGCCCGGCACCAGCCGGCGGATCAGCGGCCGGATGGTCTCGGCGCCCAGGAACAGGGTTTCGGCATCGCCCCTGGCGTGCAGCAGGCGGTCGGTGAAGATGTGGCCGCGCTCGGGATCGGCGCACAACTGGATCTCGTCGACGGCCAGGAAGGCGACGCGGCGGTCCAGCGGCATGGATTCCACCGTGCAGATCAGCCAGCGCGGATGGGGCGGGACGATCTTTTCCTCGCCGGTGATCAGCGCCACGCTGGCGGCGCCTTTCAGCTTGACCACCCGGTCGTAGTTCTCGCGGGCCAGCAGGCGCAGCGGAAAGCCGATCATGCCGCTGGCATGGGCCAGCATGCGCTCCATGGCGAAGTGGGTCTTGCCGGTGTTGGTGGGGCCGAGAACGGCGAGGATGCGGGTCATGACTCGAATCGGTCTTGCATTGGGCGGGCGGTTGCTCTTATGGTCCGCCCCGGGAGATCGGCATGGACGGACCCGTCGCCAACCCGGTCAGGTCCGGAAGGAAGCAGCCGTAACGATTTCCGGTCCGGGTCGTGTCCGGTCTCCCACCCTTCCCAAATCATCAAGGCCCTCAGTCGCCGGGCGCTCGCGCTCGGCTTTCGCGGCATAAGCCGCGGCGGGTCTTGCCCTTGCCTCCTCGCCTTGACGGCTCGTCGGATTGGCGGTGGTCAGCCCGCCTCGGCGGCGGCGGCTCCGGCGGTGACGATGATGTCGCCGAATTCGCGCAGGAACACCGAGCCCTTGACCGTGCGCTGGATCAGCACCGAGCGGCGATCCTGGTCATCCACCTTGCGCTTGACCAGACCGAACTCGGTCAGGCGGTCGAGCGCGCGGGTGATGGCCGGCTTTGAGATGTTGAGCGTGGTGGCAAGGCCGCGCACCGTGTGGGGCGGCGGCGTGAGGTAGACGGTCAGCAGCAGCGCCATCTGGCGGGCGGACAGGTCGGGGGCGTCACGCCGGACACTTTCGACGATGGCTCCGCGCCAGAGGTCGAGAGCTTGCACCGGTTTCAGGGTAACGCCCATCATCCACTCATTCGTTGCGACGACGAAATCTTTTAGCCGAGGCGGGGCCGGCGGGCAATGGCTCATATGGCCCCCCGCCGATTTGTCATACCAATGGCGACGACAGCAGACGCTCCACTTCGGGCAGGGCCTCCGGGGTGCCCACGTGGTACCAGTTGCCGTCGTGGACCAGCCCGAACAGGCGCTTTCGCCCGGCAGCCCGATCATAGAGGACGTTCAGCGAGAACTTGCCCTCGGGCGCACCCTCGAACAGGCGATGGTGCAGCACCTGCACGCCGGAGAACAGGTATGGCGCGGCAGGCGCCTCACCCCGGCGGTGCGGCACGTCGGCGGCGTCGAGGAAGAAGTCGCCCTTGCCCTCGTAGCCCACGGCACCGCCCACCGGCTGGAGCAGCAGCAGGGCGTCCATGCGCTCCGGGTCCCACATGCGGGCCAGACGGGTCAGCGCCGGGACCTCGCCGTCGGTCCAGATGATGTCGCTGTTGACCACATAGAACGAGGAATGGCCGAGATGGGGCAGGGCTTTGGCCACCCCGCCGCCGGTCTCCAGCAGATCGGGCTCGTGGGACAGCGTGATCTCGCTCCGCCCGGCCAGATGCTCGACCACCTTGTCGGCCAGCCAGTGGGTGTTGACCACGATGTCGTCGATACCGGCCCGCGCCACATGATCCAGCGCCCGATCCAGCATGGTGCGCCCGGCGACGCTGACCAGCGGCTTGGGAGTGGTCAGGGTGATGGGCCGCATGCGGAGCCCCAGGCCCGCCGCGAGGACCATGGCATGGGTGATGTGGCTCACGGGCTGGGCACTCCCCGGTTGCCCTTGGGGATATGGCGGTCGAGCCAGCGGGAGAGCTCGGCCATCACCGGATGGGCGCAGGCGGATTCCAGCAGGCGCCAGACGCGGGGGATATGGATCAGATAGCCGGGCTTGCCGTCGCGCCGGCACAGGCGGGTGAAGATGCCGATCACCTTGGCGTGGCGCTGCGCCGCCATCACCGCCCACGACGCCTCGAACACCGAACGCTCCATGGCGGGGAAGCGCTTGAGGAAGCGGCCCTTCATGGTCTCGACCAGCACCGGGTCGATGTCGCGCCGGGCGTCCTCCAAGAGGCTCATCAGGTCGTAGGTGGCCGGGCCGATCACCGCGTCCTGAAAGTCCAGCAGCCCGCAGGCGGCGAGACCGGGGCGGCCGAGCAGCATCAGATTGTCCACGTGGAAATCGCGCAGCACCAGGGTGTCGGGCACCATGCGGGCCACCGGGAACAGCCGTGTCCAGATCTCCACGTATTCGGCCCGGACTGCCGCGTCGGTCTCCTGGCCGCCCATGGCCGGCACGTACCAGTCGGTGAGCAGGCAGGCTTCGGTCAGCAGGCGCCCGTCGTCATAGGGCGGCGTGCCGGCCAGCACGGATTCGGGCCGGGCGGCGATCTCGGCCAGCACGTCGGTGGCCAGGGCATACAGCGCCGTCTCGTCGTGGCCGGCCTCCAGCAGGCGGGTATAGGTGCCGTCGCCCAGATCCTCGAGCAGCAGCAGGCCGTTCTTCTCGTCCACCGCCAGCAGGTCGGGGGCGGAGAGGCCCAACGCCTTCAGGTGCCGGGCGATGCGGACGAAGGGCCGCACGTCCTCCTTGGGCGGCGGCGCGTCCATCAGCACGGCGGGGCGGCCATCCAGCAGCAGCCGGTCATAGTGGCGGAAGCTGGCGTCGCCGGCCAGCCGGCCGCGCCGGGCTGCGCCCCAGCCGGCCTTGGCCAGGAAGTCTTGGATAAGATTTTCGCGCTCAGTCTCAGAGGCCGGGGGCATGCGCTAACTCTCCGATGCGTTCGGCCCAGGGGCCATAGGCGGTCAAGGTGGCGTGGCGGCCGATGCCGGCCTCGTCCTGGCTCAACAGCACCTCGAGGCGGCGGCGCGGCAGATGCGGCCCCAGACGGTCCGGCCATTCGATCAGGCTGATGCCGTCGGCGAAGGCCTCCTCGATGTCCAGCTCCAGGGCGTCGTTGGGTTTCTCCAGGCGGTAGAGGTCGAAATGCCAGACCAGCCCGGCCGGGGATTCGTATTGCTGCACCAGGGTGAAGGTGGGGCTGGGCACCTCCTCCTCCGGGTCGGTCAGCGCCCGGATCAGGGCACGGGCCAGGGTGCTCTTGCCGGTGCCCAGCGTGCCGGCCAGGGCGATGACGTCGCCGGGGCGCACCAGCGCCGCCAGCCTTTGGCCCAGGGCGATGGTGTCGGCTTCGGTGGGCAGGTCGAAGGAGATGATCAGACTCATGCCTTGGCCCTCGGATGGGCGTCGCGGTAGACGCGGGTGAGGCGGGCGGAATCCACCTCGGTATAGCGCTGGGTGGTGGACAGCGAGGAATGGCCCAGCAATTCCTGGATGGTGCGCAGATCGCCGCCGCCGGCCAGCAGATGGGTGGCGAAGGAGTGGCGCAGCGCGTGCGGCGTGGCGGTGTCGGGCAGGCCCATCAGCAGCCTGAGGCGGCGCATCTGGCGCTGCACCACGCCGGGATTGAGCGGGCCGCCGCGCGCCCCCAGGAAGACGGGGTCGGTGGGCTCGGACGCATAGGGCAGGCGCTTCAGGTAATCGGTGATGGCGTCCCTGACTACCGGCAGGATGGGCACCACCCGCTGCTTGTTGCCCTTGCCGGTGATCACCATGGTGTCGCCCGTGGGCAGGTCGCGGCGGGCCAGGGACAAAGCCTCGCCCAGGCGCAGCCCGGCGCCGTAGAGCAGGGTGAACAGCGCCACGTCGCGGGCCGCCAGCCACGGCTCGTCGTGCAGTTCGCCGGCGCTGGCCAGGGCTTCCAGCGCCTCGTCGGGAGCCAGGGGCTTGGGGACGGATTTGGGCGGGCGCGGCGACTTCACCGCCGTGATGGCCGGGTTGTGGACCAGCCCGTGGCGGTCGAGGAACTTGAAGAAGCCGCGCAGCGTCGACATCAGCCGGGCCAGCGACGAGCGCCCCAGCCCGTCCGACGTCCGCCGGGCCAGAAAGGCGCGGAAATCGCCGGCTGCCAGCCCGGACAGGGCGGCCAGATCGGGCTCGGCGCCCAGATGGTCGGTCAGGAAGGTGAGAAAGGCGGCCAGATCGCGGCCGTAGCCGTCCAGCGTGTGGGCCGAGGCGCGCTTTTCCGCCCCCAGCCATTGCCGCCACGACTCCACCGCCCGCGACAGGTCGGCTCGGGCCGCGAAATGGATGGGAGTGGGGGGCATGTTACCCGACGAAGCGCCGCACCGAGCCCTCGACCACGCGGGCCAGGAAGGTGATCAGCTCGGTGGCCTGACCGGCATGGAAGGTACGGCCGTGGCGCGAGCCCAGCGCCATGGCGCCTTCCGGCGAGCGTCCGCCCGGCGACAGGCGGACCACCGCCGAGGACTGCACCAGCCCGGCGCCGTCGCCGAACAGGGCGGGGTCGCCCGGCATTTCCTCGGTCAGCGCGCAGTCGCGGTCGGCGCCGCCCATGATCTGGGCGACGGTGCCGACCGGCAGGGTCAGGATGCCGGGCGCCAGCAATTCGGGCAGCGCTTCCTCGGACTTTTCGAAACACAGCGTCGCCACGTCCACGTCCAGCAGCGCGGGCAGGTCGTCCGATACCGCCTCGACCAGCTCGGCCATGGTGTCGGCGCCCAGGATGGACAGCACGGCGCGATGGGTGCGGGTCTGGATGGACATATTGGAACGGCTGGTGTGGATCAGGGTCTCGGCGGCACCCCGCACCCGCTCCACCTCGTCCCTCAGGCGGTCGATCATGAACACCTGCATGTCCAGCACGCCGTCATCCTCGGCCCAGCGCGAAGGTGGCGACAGCGACAGCAACAGGTCGGGGTGGCGGACCAGGAAGTCGGGATGGGCCTGCAAAAAAGCCGTAACCTGCCGTTCGTCGGGCAGCGGCAGTTGCAACGCGGCGTCGTCGCGCTTGCGCGCCATGACCAATATCCCTTCCCTGGTTCTCCCTAGTTCCGTAGCTTATGCACGCCATGTCCGCCACTTCAACCCCCTCCCTGTTCAATCCTGGGCAACGCGTCGCCGTTATGCTGCCCCTGCCGCTCGGCGGGGCGTACGATTACGCGGTGGGCGACGAGTCCCTGCGGCCCGGCGATTTCGTCGAGGTGCCGCTGGCCGGCCGTCTGGTTGCCGGCGTGGTCTGGGGGGCCGGCGACGGCAAGGTGGACGCGGCCAAACTGCGTCCGGTGGCCCGCCGCCTCGCCGCCGCCGGCCTGCCCGAGGTGACGCGCCGCTTCGTCGACTGGGTGGCGTCCTACACCCTGGCGCCGCCCGGCGCGGTGCTGAAGATGGCCATGAGCGTGCCTTCGGCCCTCGAGCCCGTGCCGCCCCATATGGCGCTGCGCCCCGCCGCCGCGCCACCCGAATTCAAGGATACCGCCGCACGGCGCAAGGTAATGGCGGCCGCCTGCCGCCTGCCGCCCATGTCCGCCGCCGATCTGGCCCGCGAGGCCGGGGTGGGGCCGGCGGTGGTCAAGGGGCTGGTGGAGGCGGGCGCGCTGGAAAGCGTGGAACTGGCGCCGCCGCGCGCCTTCTCGCCCCCCGACCTCGCCGCGCCGCGCGCCGAATTGTCGCCGGGCCAGCAGGAGGGCGCCGATGCTCTGGTCGCCGCCCTGGGCGGAGGCTTCTCGGTGGTTCTCATCGACGGCGTCACCGGCTCGGGCAAGACCGAGGTGTATTTCGAGGCGGTGGCCGCCGTTTTGGCCAAGGGCAAGCAGGTGCTGGTGCTGCTGCCCGAGATCGCGCTGTCCGCCCAGTGGCTGGACCGTTTCCGCCGCCGCTTCGGGGTCAAGCCAGCCATGTGGCATTCCGATCTGGGCGACGCCACCCGGCGCAAGACGTGGCGGGCGGTGGCCTCGGGAGAGGCCGCCATCGTGGTCGGCGCCCGCTCGGGTCTGTTCCTGCCGTTCAGGGATTTGGGCCTGATCGTGGTGGACGAGGAGCACGACCAGGCCTTCAAGCAGGAGGACCACGTCTGCTACCACGCCCGCGACATGGCGGTGGTCCGAGCCCGGCTGGGCGGTTTTCCGGCGGTGCTGGCCTCGGCGACGCCGTCTCTGGAAAGTTTGGCCAACGTCCAGGCCGGGCGCTACCGCCTGGTCCATCTGCCCGACCGCCATGCCGGCGCGGTGCTGCCCGACATCGTGCCGGTGGACCTGCGCCGCCATCCTCCGCCGCGGGGCCGCTGGCTGTCACCGTTGCTGGTCGAGGCGCTGGAAGAGGTGATGGCGGCGGGCGAGCAGGCCATGCTCTACCTCAACCGTCGCGGCTATGCGCCGCTGACGCTGTGCCGCACCTGCGGCCACCGGCTGCAATGCCCCCATTGCACCGCCTGGCTGGTGGAGCACAGGTCGGCGGGACGGCTGGTCTGCCACCATTGCGGCCACCACATCCGCCTGCCGCCCAAGTGCCCGGAATGCGAGGCCGAGGCCAATTTCGCCGCCTGCGGGCCGGGGGTGGAGCGGGTGGCGGAGGAAGCCGCCCTACTGTTCCCCAACGCCCGTATCGCCGTGATGACCTCGGACACCTGCACCGGCCCCCATGCCGCAGCCGAGTTCGTGCGCCGGGTCTCCGACCACGAGGTCGACCTGCTGATCGGCACCCAGATCGTCGCCAAGGGCTATCACTTTCCCATGCTAACCCTGGTGGGCGTGGTGGATGCCGATCTGGGGCTGGAGGGCGGTGATCTGCGGGCCGGCGAGCGCACCCACCAATTGCTGTCCCAGGTGGCGGGGCGTGCCGGCCGGGCCGAGCGTCCCGGCCGCGTGCTGCTGCAGACCTACCAGCCCGACCACCCGGTGATGCGGGCGCTGCGCTCGGGCGAGCGCGACGCCTTCATTGCCCGCGAGGCCGAGGCGCGGCGCGACGCCGGCATGCCGCCCTATGGCCGCCTCGCCGCCCTGATCCTGTCGGGCCCCGATGCGGGAGTGGTGGATTCCTACGCCCGCACCCTGGCCAAGGCGGCGCCCAGGGCCGAGGGACTGCAGGTGCTGGGGCCGGCGCCCGCCCCCATGGCCCTGTTGCGTGGCCGCCACCGCCGCCGCTTCCTGATCCAGTCCGGGCGGTCGCTCAACCTCCAGGCCCTGCTGCGCGACTGGCTGGCCCGCACCCGGCCGCCCAAGAGCGTGCGGGTCCAGGTGGACGTCGACCCCTACAGCTTTTCTTGAAGGGGGAAGTATGGCAATCTTTGCCATGCCACTTTCCTCAAGGAGCCCGTCATGGCGACCATGAATGTTTCCCTGCCCGATCCCATGCGCGAATGGGTGGAGACCCAGGTCAAGGGCGGCGTCTATGCCAATGCCAGCGACTATATCCGCGACCTGATCCGCCACGATCAGCAGCGGCGCCAGTTGCTGGAAGCCGCCATCGCCGAAGGCCTCGACAGCGGCCGCAGCCCGCGCAAGGCGGAGGACATCATGGCCGAGGCCAAATCCCGCCTGGCGCATGGCTGATTACGTCCTTTCCAACAAGGCCGACGACGATCTCGGTCGGATCTACACGTATTCTCTCCAGACATTCGGCGAAGCGCGGGCGGACGCGTATTTCCTCGGCTTGCGCGATTGCCTGCAGGTCCTGGCCGACAATCCCCGCCTGGGCCGCCCGGCGGAGCTTGTGCCGGCCGAACTCCTGCGCCACGAGCACGGCCGGCATATCGTTTTCTACCTGACGGAAGCGGGCGGCATTTTCATCGTCCGCGTCCTTCACCGAGGGATGGATGCCCCGCGCCATATGGATGCCGAAGACGGCTCACACTGAGGATTTTTCATGCCCGCTGCCCTTCACGTCCTCAACCACGTCTTCGGCTTCCCTTCCTTTCGCGGCCAGCAGCAGGAGGTGATCGACCACGTGGTGGCCGGTGGCGACGCCCTGGTGCTGATGCCCACCGGTGCCGGCAAGTCGCTGTGCTATCAGGTTCCGGCCCTGTGCCGCGACGGCGTGGCGGTGGTGGTGTCGCCGCTGATCGCCCTGATGCAGAATCAGGTGGAGGCGCTGAACCAGCTCGGCGTGCGGGCCGCCGCGCTCAACTCGGCCCGCAGTCTGGACGAGGTCCGGGTGATCGAGCGCCGCATGCAGGCGGGTGAGCTGGATCTGGTCTACGTGGCTCCGGAACGGCTGGTGCTGCCCGGTTTCCTCGCTTTGCTCGAGGAGTGCCGCATCGCCCTGTTCGCCATCGACGAGGCCCATTGCGTCTCGCAATGGGGGCATGATTTCCGTCCGGAATACCTGCAGCTGGCCCTGCTGCACGAGCGCTTCCCCTCCGTGCCCCGCGTGGCGCTGACCGCCACCGCCGACGGCCCCACCCGCCGGGATATCGCCGAGCGCCTCAATCTCCAGGAGGGGCGGCAGTTCGTCGCCGGCTTCGACCGGCCCAACATCCGCTACCGCATCGCCGCCAAGAACAGCGCCCGCGAGCAGTTGCTGCGCTTCATCGAGGCCGAGCACGGCGGGCCGGGGGCGGAATCGGGCATCGTCTACTGCCTGTCGCGGGCCAAGGTGGAGGAGACCGCCTCCTGGCTGGCCGCCAAGGGCTATACCGCGTTGCCCTACCACGCCGGCCTCGACCAGTCGGTGCGGGCCGGCAATCAGGAGCGCTTCCTGCGGGAGGAGGGCATCGTGATGGTGGCGACCATCGCCTTCGGCATGGGCATCGACAAGCCCGACGTCCGTTTCGTCGCTCATCTCGACCTGCCCAAGAGCCTGGAGGCTTATTATCAGGAGACCGGCCGCGCCGGGCGTGACGGCATGCCGGCCGACGCCTGGATGGCCTACGGCCTGGAGGACGTGGCCAAGCTGGGGCAGTTCATCGCCTCCAGCCAGGCCTCGGATGCCCAGAAGCGCATCGAGCGCGGCAAGCTCAACGCCCTGCTCGGCCTGTGCGAAACCACCCGGTGCCGCCGGCAGGTGCTGCTGGAATATTTCGGCGAGACGGCGCACCAGCCCTGCGGCAATTGCGATACCTGCCTGGAGCCGGTGGCCTCGTTCGACGGCACCCTGCTGGCCCGCAAGGCGCTGTCCTGCGTCTACCGCACCGGTGAGAGCTTCGGGGCCGGCCACGTCATCGACGTGCTGCTGGGCAAGGACAACGACAAGGTCCAGCGCTTCGGCCACGACAAGCTCAGCACCTACGGCATCGGCACCGAACTGCCCGCCGAGCAGTGGCGTTCGGTGCTGCGGCAACTGGTGGCGGCCGGTCTGCTGACCATCGATACCGAGGGGCACGGCGCCTTCAAGCTGACCGAGGCCTGCCGGCCGGTGCTGCGCGGCGAGGCCCGTGTCGATCTCCGGCGTGATCCCCTGCCGGCCAAGGGCAAGTCCAAGGCCGCCGGAGGCAGGAAGACCGCGACTCCTCTCACCGATCCGGCCGACGAGGCGCTGTTCCAGCACCTGCGGGCCGAGCGTCTGGCCCTGGCCAAGGCCCAGGGCGTGCCGCCCTACGTCATCTGGCACGATTCCACCCTGCTGGACATCGCGCGGCGCCGGCCCCGCCGTCCGGACGAGTTGGACGGCATCGCCGGATTGGGCGAGGCCAAGCGGGAGCGTTACGGCGACATTCTGCTGGCCGCCGTGGCGGCGTTCGAGGCGCGGGGGTGACAGGCCGGGCGGCTATTTCCGCCTCAGCTCCGAGCGGGAGTAATTGCTGAAATGCCCCTCTCGGGCCGCCTGGGCACGGACCTTGCCCACCATGCCGGGAGTCCTGGCGGCGGGGGCGACGGCTCCCAACTGGCGTTCCAGTGCCTGGCTGCCGCATTGCGGGCAGGCGGGCACGTCGGCTGATCGCACCAGGGTCTCGAACACGGCGTCGCACCCGGTACAGCGATAGGTGTAGTAAGGCATTCCATCCCCTCACACGGCGTTCAGGGTGGCGGCGGGGCCAGATTAGCATCGCCCGCGCTTCGGCACGAAAAAAATTATGGGGAGCGGGTAGGTGCTCCCACCCGAGCCCCCACCCTCACTTTTGCCCACGGCGCCGCGCCCGGCGCAGGAAGGATAATTCGATCTCCTCCCCCGAATGGGCAGGAGTCGTCTTGCAACGCAAAACCCGATGTGTTAGTTAACCGTCGCGCCGACAGGGGGGCCTTTCCTGATGGCGCCAGAATTATGTTGCCTTTCAATAGGTTACGGCTGCCGGTTCGACCCTATCCAAGGACTTGCCCAGGTGCCTTCCGAAACTATTGGCGTGATCGCCGACCGCTACGCCACCGCTCTCTTCGAGTTGGCCGATTCTTCCGGTTCGCTCGACCAGGTGGCTGGTGACCTCAAGACGCTCCAGGCCATGCTGCGCGAAAGCGCCGACCTGCGCCGAGTCGTCGACAGCCCCGTTCTCAGCCGCGAGCAGCAGGGGGCGGCGATCGGCGCCGTCGCCAAGGCCGCCGGCTTTTCGGAGCTGACCTCCAAATTCCTCGGGCTGGCGGCCAAGAACCGCCGGCTGTTCACCCTGAATGGGGTGATCGCCTCCTATCTCGGCCGGTTGGCGGCCCGTCGCGGCGAAAAGTCCGCGACGGTGGCTTCCGCCGTGGCTCTCACGCCGGCCCAGCAAGACGCCCTCACCACCGCCCTCAAGGCGGCCTTCGGCGGCAATGTTGCCGTCGATGTCAAGGTTGATCCCAGCTTGCTGGGCGGCCTGGTGGTTCAGGTCGGTTCCCGCATGGTTGACAGCTCGCTCAAGACGAAGCTGCAGCATCTCAAGCTCGCTATGAAAGGGGTTGGATAATGGAAATCCGCGCCGCGGAAATCTCCGCAATCCTCAAGCAACAGATCGCCACCTTCGGGACCGAGGCGGAAGTTGCCGAGGTCGGTCAGGTGCTGTCTGTCGGTGACGGTATCGCCCGCGTGCACGGCCTTGACAAGGTCCAGGCCGGCGAGATGGTCGAATTCCCAGGCGGCATCAAGGGTATGGCGCTGAATCTCGAGACCGACAACGTCGGCATCGTGATTTTCGGCGACGACCGCAACATCAAGGAAGGCGACGTCGTCAAGCGGACCGGCTCCATCGTGGACGTTCCGGTCGGCAAGGGTCTGCTGGGCCGCGTCGTGGACGCGCTGGGCAATCCCATCGACGGCAAGGGCCCCATCGAGGCCGCCTCGCGCCAGCGCGTTGACGTCAAGGCCCCGGGCATCATTCCGCGTAAGTCGGTGCACGAGCCCATGTCCACCGGCATCAAGGCCGTGGACGCCCTGATCCCCGTCGGCCGCGGCCAGCGCGAGCTGGTCATCGGCGATCGCCAGACCGGCAAGACCGCCATCCTGGTCGACACCATCATCAACCAGAAGCGCTGGCACGACGCCAACGACGAGAAGGCGAAGCTGTTCTGCATCTACGTCGCCGTCGGTCAGAAGCGCTCCACCGTGGCCCAGATCGTCAAGACCCTGACCGATTACGGCGCCATGGACTACACCATCGTGGTGGCCGCGACCGCGTCGGAGCCCGCTCCGCTGCAGTTCATCGCCCCTTACGCCGGCTGCACCATGGGCGAGTACTTCCGTGACAACGGCATGCACGCCCTGATCATTTATGATGATCTCTCGAAGCAGGCCGTCGCCTACCGCCAGATGTCGCTGCTGCTCCGCCGTCCGCCGGGCCGCGAAGCCTATCCGGGCGACGTGTTCTATCTGCACTCGCGCCTGCTCGAGCGCGCCGCCAAGATGGGCGACGCCGCCGGTGCCGGTTCGCTGACCGCCCTGCCGGTCATCGAGACCCAGGCCAACGACGTGTCGGCCTACATCCCCACCAACGTGATCTCGATCACCGACGGCCAGATCTTCCTGGAAACCGAACTGTTCTATAAGGGCATCCGCCCCGCCGTGAACGTCGGTCTGTCGGTGTCGCGCGTCGGCTCCGCCGCCCAGATCAAGGCGATGAAGCAGGTTGCGGGCTCGATCAAGCTGGAACTGGCCCAGTATCGTGAAATGGCTGCCTTCGCGCAGTTCGCTTCCGACCTGGACCCGGCCACCCAGAAGCTGCTGAACCGTGGCGCGCGCCTGACCGAGCTCTTGAAGCAGCCGCAGTTCGCTCCCATGCCGACCGAAGAGGAAGTCATTTCCATCTACGCCGGCGTAAAGGGCTATCTGGACAAGATCGAGGTGCGCCAGGTCGGCCGCTTCGAATCGTCCCTGCTGGCTGAAATCCGCTCGAAGGCGCCGGAGATTCTCTCCACCATCGCCTCCGAGAAGCAGATCAGCGCCCAGACCGAAGAGAAGCTCAAGGCGTTCCTCGACGCGTTCTCCAAGACCTTCGCTTAACCGTCCCGTGGGAGTTTAGGTTATGGCGAGTCTCAAGGACCTGCGGATGAAGATCGTGAGCGTCAAATCGACGCGCAAGATCACGTCCGCCATGAAGATGGTCGCTGCCTCGAAACTCCGCCGCGCGCAAACCGCGGCGGAAGCGGCACGGCCGTTCGCCGAGCGCATGGAGCGTATGCTGGGCACCCTGGCCGCCAGTCTGGCCGGCCAGTCGGGTGCGCCCCGCATGCTCACCGGCACCGGAGCCGACAAGGTGCATCTGCTCGTGGCGGTGACCGCCGACCGCGGCCTGTGCGGCGGCTTCAACTCGTCCATCGTCCGCGCCACCAAGGCGATGGCCGCCGAACTGCTGAAGCAGGGCAAGATCATCAAGATCATGCCGGTGGGCCGCAAGGCCCGCGAGCAGCTGCGCCGCGACTACGGCCAGTACATGATCGAGGGCTTCGAGAACCTGGGCCGCAAGGGCGTCGTGTTCGCCGAGGCCGATCAGGTCGCGTCGCAGATCTCGGCCATGTTCGACGGCGAGGAATTCGACGTCTGCACCGTGATCTACAACAAGTTCAAGTCGGCCATCGCGCAGGAAGTGACCCGTCAGCAGGTCATTCCCTTCCCGGTTCCGGCTCAGGCCGCTAACGCGGAGACCGGCCCCAAGGCCATCTACGAGTTCGAGCCCGGTGAAGAGGAAATCCTGGCCGAGATCCTGCCGCGCAATCTGGCTACCCAGATGTTCCGTGCCCTGCTGGAAAGCCAGGCCTCGGAACAGGGCGCGCGCATGACCGCGATGGACAACGCGACACGTAACGCGGGCGAAATGATCAATGCCTTGGCGATCAAGTACAACCGGTCGCGCCAGGCCCAGATCACCAAGGAACTGATCGAAATCATCTCCGGCGCCGAAGCGCTGTGACGGAAGACTAGGAGCACACCATGGCAAACAAGAACGTCGGCACGATCACCCAGGTCCTGGGCGCCGTCGTGGACGTGCGCTTCGACGACGGCCACCTGCCGGCCATCCTCAGCGCGCTTCACCTGGAGCATCAGGGTAAGAAGCTGGTCCTTGAAGTCGCACAGCATCTGGGCGAGTCCACCGTGCGTACCATCGCCATGGACTCCACCGACGGCCTGACGCGCGGCACCGAAGTGGTGGACACCGGCGCCGCCATTCAGATGCCGGTCGGCCCCGAGACCCTGGGCCGCATCATCAACGTGATCGGCGAGCCCATCGACGAGCGCGGCCCCATCGGCAACAAGACCACCCTGCCGATCCATGCCGACGCCCCCGATTTCGTCGACCAGTCCACCGAGACCGAGATCCTGGTCACCGGCATCAAGGTCATCGACCTGCTGGCTCCGTACTGCAAGGGCGGCAAGATCGGCCTGTTCGGCGGCGCCGGCGTGGGCAAGACCGTGCTGATCATGGAGCTGATCAATAACATCGCCAAGGCGCACGGCGGTTACTCCGTGTTCGCCGGCGTCGGTGAGCGTACCCGCGAAGGCAACGACCTCTATCACGAGATGATCGAGTCGGGCGTCATCAAGCTGGACGGCCCGGGCTCCAAGGTGGCCCTGGTGTACGGCCAGATGAACGAGCCCCCGGGCGCCCGCGCCCGCGTCGCCCTGTCGGGCCTGACCGTCGCCGAGTACTTCCGCGACGTGGAAGGCCAGGACGTGCTGTTCTTCGTGGACAACATCTTCCGTTTCACCCAGGCCGGTTCGGAAGTGTCCGCGCTGCTGGGCCGCATCCCGTCGGCGGTGGGCTATCAGCCCACTCTCGCCACCGACATGGGCGCCCTGCAGGAGCGCATCACCTCGACCAAGAAGGGCTCGATCACCTCGGTGCAGGCCATTTACGTGCCGGCTGACGATCTCACCGACCCGGCTCCGGCCACGTCGTTCGCCCACCTGGACGCCACCACCGTGCTGAATCGTCAGATCGCCGAGCTGGGCATCTACCCGGCCGTGGATCCGCTCGACTCCACCTCTCGCGTTCTCGATCCCCGCGTGGTCGGTGCCGACCACTACCAGACCGCCCGCGACGTGCAGCGCATCCTGCAGACCTACAAGTCGCTGCAGGACATCATCGCCATCCTGGGCATGGACGAGCTGTCGGAAGAGGACAAGCTGGTCGTGTCGCGCGCCCGTAAGATCCAGCGCTTCCTGTCCCAGCCCTTCCACGTTGCCGAAATCTTCACCGGCTCGCCGGGCAAGCTGGTGGCGCTCGACGACACCATCAAGGGCTTCAAGGCCATCGTGGCCGGCGAATACGATCACCTGCCCGAGGCTGCCTTCTACATGGTCGGCGGCATCGACGAGGTGATCGAGAAGGCCAAGAAGATGGCCGCCGAAGCGGCCTAAGGCTCTCGGATGTATTGAGAAGGCGGGCTCTTTCGAGAGCCCGCCGCCTCGAAAGATTAGGTTGAAGGACTCGCGGCATGGCCGAGAAGATTCAGTTCGAATTGGTGTCCCCGGCGAAGCTTCTGGTTTCGTCCAAGGTGGACATGGTCGTGGTGCCCGGCAGCGAAGGCGACTTCGGTGCCCTGGCCCGGCACGCCCCGATGATCACCACCGTGCGTCCGGGTGTCATCGACATCCACGACGGCGGTAAGGTTTCGTCGTCCATCTTCGTGGCCGGCGGCTTTGCCGAGGTCAACGAGGAGCGCATTACGGTGCTGGCCGAGGAAGCCATTCCGGTGGGTGAACTGACCGCCGAGATGGCCGAAGCCCGCAAGAAGGCCGCCAAGGAAGCCATGGACGATGCCGGCAACGAGCGCGACAAGGCTCATGCCCAGCGTCTGACTCTGATCGCCGAGGCCATGGCCGCCGCCGTCGCCTGATCGACGGCTTTAAGAACTGGCGAAAGGGCCGCTTCCACCGGAAGCGGCCCTTTTGTCTTGAAAATCCCCCCTCATCTCCCAGAATGGAATTCTTCAAGGGGGGGAGCGGGTTCGATCATGCAAGGCGGCAAGGGTTGGAGCATCGACGACATCGGCTGGGATCGCTTCGATCCCGGGCTGGTGGATTCCGATCTCCTCCAGGTGATCAAGGCCGCCGCCATGGTCGAGCGCAATGCTGCCGACTACACCCTTTATCTTGCGCGGGTCTTCCGCGACGACCCCGCCTTCGTCGCCGCCCTCGAGCAGTGGCGGGCCGATGAGACCCGCCATGGCGACTGCCTGGGCCGCTATGCCCAACTGGCCGACCCCGATTTCGATTTCGCCGCCCGGTTCAAACGCTTCACCGACGGTTACCGTATCCCCGTCCATGCCGAGGCCTCGGTGCGGGGATCGACCACCGGTGAATTGCTGGCCCGCTGTATCGTCGAGACGGGAACCTCGTCCTTCTATTCCGCCATCCGCGACCGCAGCCGCGAGCCGGTGCTGCGCGACCTGTGCCACCGCATCGCCGGCGACGAGTTCCGCCATTACAAACTGTTTTACGGGGCCATGCGGGACGCCCAGGCCCGTGACCGGCTGCCGCTGTGGCGCCGTGCCCTGGTGGCGGTGGGGCGTATCCGGGAAAGCGACGACGACGAGCTGGCCTATGCCTGGCACGCCGCCAATGATCCGGACGGATTGGCCTATGATCGTGAGCGCTGCAACGCGGCCTATGCCACGCGCGCCTATGGGGTGTACGGACAGGTGCATGCCGAGCGGGCGGCGGGCATGGTGGTGAAGGCGGTCGGCCTCGATCCCCAGGGCTGGCTGGGCCGCCGGGCCCGCGATTTCGCCTGGGTCAAGATGCGGCAGCGGGCCAAAGCCCCGCCGCCGCTATAGGAACAATCGCCATGGCCCAGCACCACGCCTCCATCTCCGACCGCTTCGCCGGGTTCATCGCCGCCCAGCCCATGTTCTTCGTCGCCACGGCCACGGAACAGGGGCGCATCAACCTGTCGCCTAAGGGGCTCGACGGTACCTTCCGCATCCTCGGTCCCAATCGGGTGGCATGGCTGAACCTGACCGGCAGCGGCAACGAAACGGCGACCCATCTGTGTCGCAACGACCGCATCACCATCATGTTCTGCGCCTTTTCCGGGGCGCCGCTGATTCTGCGGCTCTATGGCCGCGCCCGTGCGCTGCACCACCGCGATGGCGAGTGGGCGGAATTCGACGCCCTGTTCCCGGATTATCCCGCCAAGCGACAGATCGTCGTGGTCGAGGTGGACAGCATCATCACCTCCTGCGGCTTCGGCATTCCCCTGATGGATTATTCCGGTCAGCGCCCGACCTTGCCGGCCTGGGCGCAGAGCAAGGGACCGGAGGGAATCGGGCAGTATTGGCGTGACAAGAATCTGGTCAGCTTCGACGGCCTGCCCACCGGACTGCTGGACGATCCCGACGAGACGGAGTGATGAATCTTGTTCCGAAGGCAACGCTGTGGTCTGCTCGCCACGCGACAACATAAGGCAGACGAATGAGCGGCAACGCATTGTGGCAGTATCGGTGGAGCGACGATTTCGCCCTGGGTGACCCCACGGTGGACGGGCAGCATCGTGCCTTTTTCGAGGAGGCCGCCGCCCTGCGCGCCGCCCTGGCGTCGGACGAGCCCAAGGAGTGCATCGTCGCCTATTGCGCCGCTTTCGTCGCCAATCTGCGGGCCCACTTCGCCGACGAGGAGCGCCTGATGGGCCGGATCGGCTTTCCCGCCCAAAATATTCACCGCCAGGAGCACCAGCGCCTGCTGGCCCGCACCGAGGAGGTGGTGGCGGAAATCCATGCCGCCGACTGCCTGATCGACTGCCTGCTCGGCGCCCACGCCCTGATGGAGGCGCTGGTGGAGCACGTCACCAACCAGGACATGCGCATCAAGGCCTTCATGCCCCGGCAATGCGCATGAGCCGCCGCCTGCCCTGTCTGGCGCTTGGGCTGATGCTGGCCGCCCCGGCCGCCGTCGCCGCCGAGCCGCCCCGTGGCGTGGCCGAGGTGGCCTCGGCCACCTTCGTGCTGGGATGCGCCGCCCATGTGGGGGCGCTGGACAAGCTGCACGACCGGCTGCAGCCGGGGGGCGACCTGTACCTTCCCCGCCTGCCCGAGGCGGCGGCCAAGCCCTTCCTGCAGGGGCGCCCCGGCGAGGCCTATATCCGCGACGAGGCCGGCGTCACCCTGGCGCTGGTGCCCAGCGACGATCAATGCGCCGTCTTCGTCCGCCGGGTGGCGGCCAATGCCATCAACGCCCAGGTGGAAAAGGACCTGAAGGCGGCGGTGGGGCGCTATTTTACCGTTCAGCCCGGCGGGCGCGACACCAAGGGGGCGCTGACGTCCCGCTTCATCGATCTGGTTCCCACCCAGACCTATCGGGAGGAACTGCTCAAGAAGCACGGACGGGAACCGTCCGGCCTCAGGGTGATCGTCACGACCTCGGAAAGCGCCAATCCCGATCTCCAGGCCATCATCACCATCGGTTTGAGGGAGCCATGAGCCGAATCATCCGTGTTCTGTTTCTCGTCCTGCTCGCCCTGCCCATCCAGGCCCGGGCCCAAAGCGGAATCGCGATGCGCGACGAGACGTCGCGGTTGGCGGTGGCGGCGCTGGGGCGCATCTGCCTGCTCAATCTCGGTGATTACAACGCCATCCTGACCGCCGCCTCGCCCACCGGTGAGTTCGGTTTTACCGAGGCGACGCCCGAGGTGGCCGCGGCACTGCTGGCGGGCCGGGAAGGGCAGGTCCGCGTGCTGCGCCGCCCCGGCCTGGGCGCCATCACCCTGGTGGCGGGGCGTGACGGCATCTGCACGGTGTGGTCGGAATACGGCGATGCCACCTCGCTGCAGCGCCACCTGCTGTCCATGGTGGAGAGGGGGGGCTTCAAGGGCGGTGCGCAATTACTGGCGCTGGACGCCCGCGACGAGGCCGGGCAACTGATCACCGAGTATTACGTCATGCCGACCGACTGGTTCGCCCGCGACCTGGGTCGGCGCTTCGCCGAGGACGGCAGCCAGCCTCTGGCCCTGGTCACCTCGGTATCGCCCCCCGGCCGCCGGCCCATGGAGGCCATGCTGTCGGTCAGCCGGATACTGAAGAAGTAGAGGGGCGGAGGTTCAGCCCTCCGCCCGCCTTTACCGATATCACCGGCACTTGCTGAAATCGGGAGCCCGCTTTTCCTTGAAGGCGGTGACCGCCTCGGTCAGGGCCTCGCCCTTCAGACAGCCGTCGAACACCCCCGCCTCGCGGGTCAGGCGATCCATGATCGGCTCGGGCGGCGTCTTCATCAGCGCCTTGATCTGCCGCAGAATCGCCTGTGGCTTGGCCGCCAGCTTGCGGGCCGCCGCCATGGCGGTCTCCTCCAGTTCCTCGCCCGGCACCACGCCGTTGATCAGGCCGATGGCCTCGGCGGTTTCCACGCCGAACGGCTCGCCCAGCATCAGCATCTCGGCGGCGCGGCGATGACCGGCCAGGGCGGGCATGGTCTGGCTGGAGCCGGCTTCCGGCACGATTCCCAGATTGATGAACGGCATATGGAAGCGGGTGCCCGGCGCGGCATAGACCAGATCGCAATGGGGCAGCAGGGTCGAGCCGAGACCGATGGCGGCGCCGCGCACCGCGGCGACCACCGGCTTCCTGGCCCCGGCCACGGCGCGGATGAACTTGTCCGCCACCGAGCCGGTAAGCGCCGTCCAGGTCAGGAAGTCGGGCAGGTCGTTGCCGGCCGAGAAGTCGGTCTGGCTGCCCAGGAGCAGGAAGACGCCGACCTCGTCGTCGGCCTCGCCCCTGACGAAGGCCTCGGCCAGGGCGGCGTACATCTCGCCGATCAGGGCGTTCTTCTTGTCCGGGCGGTTCATGCGGACCACCTGAACGCCGCCTTCGACATGGGACAGCACCAGCTCGCTCATTTCGGCATCTCCTTGCGTATTTAATTTAAGGAGAAGCTGGCACGAGGCGGGAGGGTGGTGCAACCGGGTTTTACTGGCCCCGGTTGGCCCCCCTCCCGGCCTCCCCCCAACACAGTTGGGGGGAGGGGAAGAATGTTGGGCTCCCTCCCCCGGCTATGCCGGGGGAGGGTTGGGGAGGGGGCGGTCTTACCGCGTGGTGCGATCGAGCAGATAGACGATGGAGCGGTACGGCACGTCGGCGTGGTCGGCCAGGCCGATCTCGCAGGTACGGTTGGAGGAATAGCCCGCCTCGCAGTTCCGGGGCACCTGGGGAGCCAGATGCCGCAGGGCATGGTCGTTGAGTTCGGGCGTGGTAAAGCCCTTGTCGCCGGCGAAGCCGCAGCAGCCCACGCCCTCGGGCGTCACCACCTGGGCGGCGCAGGCCTTGGCCAGACCGACCATCTTGTCGTCCAGGCCCATCTTGCGGGCGCCGCAATTGACGTGGACCAGCACCGGTTGGGTCTGCCTGTCGGGCTTGAGGCGGGGCAGCACCGCGTCATGCAGGAACTCCACCGAGTCCTGCACCGCGAGGCGCTCGCCCAGATAGGTCTTCATGCGCCAGGTACAGGCCGAGGCATCCATGACGATGGGCAGCTTGCCGTGCTCGGAGGCCTTGAACAGGGCTGCTTCCAACTGGGCGGCCTTGGCATCGGCGGTAGCCTGCAGCCCCTTGCTCTCGAAGGCCTGGCCGCAGCACAGATTGTCGAGACCCTCGGGGATTACCACCCCGAAGCCGGCCCGCTGCAGCACCCTGGTCATCACGGTGGGCAGCGAATCCTTTTCCGGATCGCCCGAGGCGGGGCCCATGGCACGGGCTGCGCAGGTGGGGAAGTACACCACCCGCTCGCCCACCTGGGCATTGACCGGCGGCGTGAAGGCGGCATTGGTGGGCAGGTGCTTGCCCACCTTGGGGCTGTGTCCGCCCGACAGCTTGCGAAGCCCCAAGGCCATGGCGGCCATGGTGCCCGGTCCCGCCAGCTTGGAGACCAGGGCGGCGGCGCCCAGTCCGAAACGGGTGGCGGCCAGGGCCGCGCCGTAATGATTGGCGGTCCACTGTCCGACGGCCTGGGCGGTGCCGCCCAGACGGCGGCCGCGCAGGGATTTGGTCAGCCGGCCGGTCTCGATGCCCACGGGGCAGGCGGTGGCGCACAGGCCGCAGGCGGCGCAGGTGTCGATACCCTGGTAGTCGTAGAGGCGGCGCAGCTCGTCGGCGTTCTGGTTGGCGGCGGTCAGCCTCGAAATCTCGCGCCACGAGGTGATGCGCTGGCGGGGGCTGAGCGTCATGCCGTGGCTGGGGCACATGCGCTCGCAGAAGCCGCACTCGATGCAGGTATCGACCAGGGCATCGGCGGCGGGCAGCGGCTTCAGGTTGTTGAGATGGGCGCGGGGATCGCGGTCCAGCAGCACGCCGGGATTGAGCATGCCCTCGGGGTCGAGCAGGTGCTTGATGTCCCACATCAGTTGCGTGGCCTCGGTGCCCCATTCCATCTCGACGAAGGGGGCCATGTTGCGCCCGGTGCCGTGCTCGGCCTTCAGCGAGCCGTCGTACTTTTTGACCACCAGTTCGGCCACCTCGTCCATGAAGCGGGCATAGCGGTCGACCTCGGCCTTGATGCCGAAATCCTGGGTGAAGACGAAGTGCAGATTGCCGTCCAGCGCATGGCCGAAGATGATCGCTTCCGTATAGCCGTGCTTGCGGCACAGGCGCTCCAGGTCCACGGTGGCGGCGGCCAGGGAATGGATGGGGAAGGCCACGTCCTCGATGATGACGGTGGTGCCCACCGGGCGCACGGCGCCCACGGCCGGGAACAGGCCCTTCCTGATCTTCCACAGCTTGCCGTATTCGGCCGGGTCGTTGGTGAACTGGGGCGGGAACAAGGTGGTGACGCCGCTCAGCACCTTGCCGATCGCCGCCAGATTGGCGGCCAGATCGTCGCCGCTTTCGCCGCGCGCCTCCACCAGCAGGGCGGTGACGCCTTTGGCCAGCCCACGGATCTGGCCGGGCATGCCGGGCTTGTCCTCGACCGAGCGCAAGCTGGCGCGGTCCATCAGTTCCACGGCGGAGACCGGCGCCTGCTTCAGCAGCGCCACGGCGCGGCAGGCCTCGGCGATGTCGGGGAACAGCAGCAGGGCGCTGGCCTTGTGGGCGTGCTCGGCCACCGTGCGGTAGGTGATCTCGGCGATGAAGCCGAGCGTGCCTTCCGAGCCGATCATCAGGTGGGTGAGGATGTCGAGCGGGTCGGTGAAGTCCACCAGGGCGTTGAGCGAATAGCCGGTGGTGTTCTTGATGGCGAACTTGTGGCGGATGCGGCCGGCAAGGGTCTCGTCGCCCCGCACGCGCTTGCCCATCTCGTCCAGCTTGGACAGCAAAGCGGCGTGGGAGGCGCGGAAGGCGGCGACGCTGTCCGGGTTGCCGGTATCGACCAGGGTGCCGTCGGCCAGGACCAGCCGCATGGACATCATGGTCTGGTAGGAATTGTCCGAGGTGCCGCAGCACATGCCGCTGGCGTTGTTGGCGGCGATGCCGCCGATCTTGCACGAATCGATGCTGGCCGGGTCGGGGCCGATCTTGCGGGCGAAGGCGGCGAGGCGGCGGTTGGCGTCGGCGCCGATCACGCCGGGCTGCAGGCGGATGCGCCGGCCGTCTTCCTCGACCACCGCCTGGGTCCAGCCGGTGCCCAGGATCATCAGCACGGAATCGCTGACCGCCTGACCGGACAGCGAGGTGCCGGCGGCCCGGAAGGTGACGGGGGCGCCGAAGCGGCGGCAGGCGGCCAGCACGCCCTTGACCTCGGCCTCGTTCCTGACCTCGGCCACCACCTGGGGCACCAGCCGGTAGAAGCTGGCGTCGGTGCCATAGGCCAGGCGGCGCAGCGGATCGGTGATCAGCCGCTCCACCGGCATCACGCCGGTCAGATCCTGCAGCAGGGCGGAATAGTCGGGGGCAGGCGAATGACGGGTCACGGAGAATCACTCCCGATCAGCAGGACGATCAGTTCCTTCGGCCCATGGACGCCATAGGCCAGGGTCTGCTCGATGTCGGCGGTCTTCGACGGTCCCGACACCAGTACGGCGTTGGTGGGCATGGCCCCCGCCCAGCCCTGGGCGCGGATGGTCTCGGCCAAGGAATCGGTCAGGCTGGCTTCTTCCACCAGCGCCACGTGGATGGGCGGCAGCAGGCTCATCAGCCGGGGCTCGTCGGGCGTCGGCCACAGCACCAGCGAGCCGGTCTGGGCGATGCCGCCCTTGGTGGTGGTCAGGCCGGCGTCGGCCTTGGACACCAGCATGTCCTTGAACTCCTCCACCGCACGGTCATAGGCCACCAGTTCGGGGCCGCTGCCCGCCCAGCTTTCGGCCAATTGCCGGCCCGCCGGAGTGGCGGGGGCATAGACCACGTTGCCCACCCCCTTGTTGGCCAGGATGGTCTTGAGCCGTTCTGGCCAGTCGCGGGGGCTCACCTCGTGCACGTCGGCGTGGGAGGCCTCCAGCATGGCCTTGAACTTGGCCTTGCGGCCGGCGGCGTCATAGGCGGGCGGCGTCCAGTCGGGGCGCAGCGGCGCGGCCGCCTTGGGCGCGGCCTTCAGGCGCGACAGGATACGCTCACGCTGGTTATTCATCGCAGTATCCCTTCTCGCGGGCCAGTTCATGCAGGCTCTTGGCGGCGAATTTCGGCTTGGTCCGCACGCTGGTCCACTGCTTCAGCATGGGGGCGGAGGACGGCATCAGATTGCCGAACCAGCCGAGCATCCTGGTGCCGATGCGGTAGACCAGGGGTGAGGCGTAAAGCAGCGTCCAGCCCTTCCAGCCCAGGGTCTCGGCGGCAGTGGCCGACGAGCCGGCACCCTTGACCGCTTGACCCGAGGTGGGGCGAACCGATTCGGTGCGCAGGCGGACCAGCAGGTCGGGGATGGGGATCTGCACCGGACAGACGTCGGCGCAGGCCCGGCACAGCGTCGAGGCGTGCGGCTGGTCGCCAGCGCAGTCCAGCCCTTCGATCTGGGGCGTCAGCAGCTTTCCGATGGGGCCGGGATAGGTGAAGGTGTAGGTGTGGCCGCCCACCCGGGTATAGACCGGGCAGTGGTTCATGCAGGCGGCGCAGCGGATACAGCGCAACGTATCGCGCAGCTCGGTATCACCGTGGACGCGCGACCGGCCGTTGTCCAGCAGCACCAGATGCACCGCCTTGGGGCCGTCCTTCTCGCCGTCCTTGCGCGGCGACGAGATCATGTTGACGTAGGTGGTGATGGGCTGGCCGGTGGCCGAGCGGGGCAGCAGGGACAAAAGCGGCGGCACGTCGTCGAGCTTTTCCAGCACCTTCTCGATACCGGTCACCGCGATGTGCAGCGGCGGGAGCGTGGTGGACAGCCGCCCGTTGCCCTCGTTCTCGATCAGCACCAGGGTGCCGGTCTCGGCCACCGCGAAATTGACACCCGAGATGCCGGCATCGGCGCCGGCGAAGGCGCCGCGCAACGCCGCCCGTGCGGCGGCGGTCAGTTCGTCCACGTTCTCGGTGTAGGCCTGGCCCTCGATCTTGTCGTGGAACAGTTCGGCGATCTCGGCCTTGTTCTTGTGGATGCAGGGCATGACGATGTGGCTGGGCGCCTCGCCCGCCAACTGGATGATGTACTCGCCCAGGTCGGATTCGACCGGGGTGATGCCGTGCTTTTCCAGATGGGCGTTGAGGTGCATCTCCTCGGTGACCATGGACTTGCCCTTGATCACCGTCCTGGCGCCCGCCGCCTCCAGGATGCCCAGCACGATGGAATTGGCTTCCTGGGTGGTCTCGGCCCAATGCACCTGGATGCCGTTGCTCAGGCAATTGGCTTCCAACTGCTCCAGCAGTTCGGGCAGCTTGGCCAGCGCGTTGGCGCGGGCCGCCGCCCCTCGGGCGCGCAAGCTCGTCCACTCCGCCTCGTCGGCGAACTGGATGGCCCGCTTGGTCATCAGTCCGTCCATGGCGCGACGGAAATTGGCCCGCAGCTTGGGATCGTTCAGCGCCGTGTGGGCCTTGGCGCCGAATTCCATCTTCCCCGCTTCAGCGGCCATGGCAGCGCTCCAGGATGAATTCGGCGATGTGGCGGCCCTTGAAGCCCTTGCGGCTTTTCTCGGCGGCGCCGGTGATGTTCATCAGGCAGCCGCAATCGCCCGACACCACCTGGGTGGCGCCGGTTTCCTCGATGGAGGCTACCTTGTCGGCGACCATGGCCGCCGAGATTTCCGCCTGACGCACCGCGAAGGCGCCGCCGAAGCCGCAGCATTCCTTCTCGCGCGGGTTCTCGACCAGGGTGACGTTGGCCAATTGCCGCAGTAGCGCCTTGGGCTGCTCGATCACCCCGGCTTCCCGCTGGGAATGGCAGGACGGGTGCCAGGTGACGGTTACCGGCTGGCCCTTGTCCTCCAGCTTGACGCCCAGCACGTCCACCAGGAACTCGGTCAACTCGAACACCCGCTTGGAAAAGGCCACCGCCCGATCATGATCGGGGGTGCCCTCGAACATCTCGGGGTAGTGGGTCTTCATCATGCCGGCGCACGAGCCCGACGGCACCACGATGGGCCGGTCGCCGGGAAAGGCGTCCAGCTGCAGCCGCGCCACGGCACGGGCCTCGTCCTGATAACCGTTGTTGCGGGCCGGCTGGCCGCAGCAGGTCTGCTTGGGGGGGAACACCACCTTGAGGCCTTCGCGCTTCAACAGCTCCATCCCGGCCAGTCCGGCCTCGGGGTAGAACAGGTCGATCAGGCAGGTGCCGAAGAAGTAGACGGAGTTCGGGCGTGGGGGCGTGGTCATGGGCGTTCCCGAGTCAGGCCGGACGTTGCCGACGATCATGATTGGCCGGGGAATCTCCCCGGTTCGACATGGTTACTCGAATTTGACCAAATCAGTAAAGTGGTAAAGTTATTTGTCCACCAATTTCCCGGCGGTTTGTCCGGCCCGGATGCGGCCAGTGAGGTCGGAGCCGGCCCGGCGGCGCAGCGCCACGTCGCGCCGGGAGTTGGCGAACTGAGCCTCGCGCAGGGATTCCTCGGTGGAATTGATATGGGCCTCGGCCATGGTCCGGGCCGCCTCGGGATTGCCCGAGGCGATGGCCTGCCAGATGGCCTGATGCTGGCGCAGGAAGGCGTCGCGGACTCCGCGCCGGCGATAGAGGTCGATCCGGTCATAGAAGACCCCGACCTTCAGCATATCGAAGATCCGGTGCATGACCTGACTCATCACCAGGTTGTGGGCGGATTCGTAGACCGCGAGATGGAATTCGGCATCGGTCGCCGCCTCCTGGGCAGGGTCGTCCAGGGCGTGGGCCTTCTCCATGGCGTCCATGCAGGCCCGCAGCCGGGCCAGATCCTCTTGCGTGGCGCGCTCGGCCGCCAGGGCGGCGGCGTTGCCGGCCATCACCCGGCGGAACTCGAAATAGTCGAAGACGGTCTCGGGGTGCGCCTGCAGCAGGCGGGCCAGCGGGTCGGTGGCGGGGGGATCGGCGGGCTTTGGGAGAGCGTGCATCATGGCATCAGGATAGGACGGTGCCGACCCATAGCCAACCATGGATTTTTGGCATGGCAACTTTTCCATTTACACCGGATGACGAATTGAGTTATCCAGCCTCATCATCTGGTCAAATTTTGTTACCACGTTCAAGAAAACGTTCAACGCCAACACTCCACCGGCATCTCGAGCGGATGCACGGTCGAACCTTCGGGGAGGCACCATGCAAGCCTGGATGCAAATCTACGATCCGGCCGGCAATCTGTGGCTGTCGTCACTGATCGCCGCCATTCCCATCATTTTCTTCTTCGTCGCCCTGACGATTCTGAAGCTGAAAGGCCATGTGGCCGGCACCATCACCGTGCTGCTGTCCATCGCCGTGGCCATCGTGTTCTACAAGATGCCGGTGGCTTCGGCCCTGATGGCCGGCGTGCAGGGCTTCCTGTTCGGCCTGTGGCCCATCGCCTGGATCATTATCGGCGCCGTGTTCCTTTATAAGGTCACGGTCAAGACCGGCCAGTTCGAGATCATCCGTTCCTCGGTGGTGTCCATCACCGCCGACCAGCGTCTGCAGATGCTGATGATCGGCTTCTCGTTCGGCGCCTTCCTCGAGGGTGCGGCGGGCTTCGGCGCGCCGGTGGCCATCACCGCCGCCCTGCTGGTCGGCCTGGGCTTCAATCCGCTCTATGCCGCCGGCCTGTGCCTGATCGCCAACACCGCTCCGGTGGCGTTCGGCGCCATGGGCATTCCGATCATCGTCGCCGGTCAGGTCTCGGGCCTGGACCCCTTCAAGATCGGCGCCATGGCCGGCCGCCAGCTGCCGCTGCTGGCCGTGTTCGTGCCCTTCTGGATCATCTTCATCATGGACGGCTTCAAGGGCGTCCGCGAGACCTGGCCCGCCATCCTGGTGGCCGGCGGTTCCTTCGCCTTTGGCGTGTGGTTCACCTCCAACTACATCGGGCCGGAGCTGCCCGACATCACCTCGGCGCTGATCAGCCTGGTGTGCATCACCGTGTTCCTCAAGTTCTGGCAGCCCAAGAACATCTTCCGCTTCAAGGAAGAGGGCGAGGAGGAGAAGCACTCCCACGACTACACCGCCGGTCAGGTGGCCAAGGCCTGGGCGCCGTTCCTGATCCTCACCGCCGTGGTGACCGTGTGGAGCCTGAAATCCTTCAAGGCCATGTTCGCCAAGGGCGGCGAACTGCTGTTCACCAACATCAACTGGGAAGTGCCCTACCTGCACAACCTGGTGTCCAAGGTGCCGCCCATCGTGGCCGCCGCCAAGGCCGTGCCCGCCGTCTACACCCTGAATCTGGTGTCGGCCACCGGTACCGCCATCCTGATCTCGGCCATCATCACCATCATCATGCTGGGGATGAAGGGCAAGGAAGGCCTCAAGACCTTCGGCGAGACTCTCTCCGAGCTGAAGCGCCCCATCTACACCATCGGCACGGTGCTGGCCTTCGCCTATGTGGCCAATGCTTCGGGCCTGTCCACCACCCTGGCGCTGCTGCTGACCGGTGCCGGCAAGGTCTATCCGTTCTTCGCGCCGGTGCTGGGCTGGCTGGGCGTGTTCCTGACCGGGTCGGACACCTCGTCCAACGCCCTGTTCGGCGCGTTGCAGGCCACCACCGCGCATCAATTGGGAATCAGCGACATCCTGATGGTCGCCGCCAACACCACCGGCGGCGTCACCGGCAAGATGATCTCGCCCCAGTCCATCGCGGTGGCCTGCGCCGCCGTGGGTCTGGTGGGCCACGAGTCGAACCTGTTCCGCTTCACCTTGAAGCACAGCGTCTTCTTCGTGTGCATCATCGGCGTCATCACCACGCTGCAGGCCTATGTCCTGACCTGGATGATCCCTTAATCACCCTCCTGCATCCCCTGATGCCGGACAAACTGGCCCGGGCGTTCTCGCCCGGGCCTTTCTTCTTTGGCCCCGGGGGGGTATAGAAGCCTGATGAGCCTCTCACCCCCTCTTATCGGCATTACCCTCGACAGCGAGGATTCCGGCGGCTATTCCCGCATGCCGTGGTACGCGCTGCGCCGCAACTACGCCGAGACGGTAGCGCGTGCCGGCGGCCTGCCGGTGCTGCTGCCGCACGAGCCCCATCTGGCCCAGGCCTTCCTGGACCGTATCGACGGGCTGGTGGTGACCGGCGGCGCCTTCGATATCGATCCGGCCCTGTTCGGCGCCGAGGCTCGCGCCGGTCTGGTGCTGAAGACCGGCCGCACCCGCTTCGAACTGGCCATGGTGCAGGGCGCCCTGGGCCGCGACATGCCCATCCTGGGCATCTGCGGCGGGCAGCAACTGCTCAACGTGGCGCTGGGCGGCACGCTGATCCAGCACATTCCCGACGAGGTCGACGGCGCCCTGGCCCACGAGCAGCCCAATCCCCGCAGCGAGCCGGGCCACTGGGTGGAGATCGCCGCCGGGACCCGGCTGGCCGCCATCGTCGGCGAGACGCGCATTCCGGTGAACTCGGCCCATCATCAGGCGGTGCGCGACGTGGCGCCCGGTTGCGTGGTCAACGCCATCGCCCCCGACGGAGTGATCGAGGGCATCGAGGCGACCGGCCGCACGTTCTGCATCGGGGTGCAGTGGCATCCCGAATATGACATTAGCCCGGCGGATTCCGCCCTGCTGCGCGCCTTTGTGGGAGCATGCCGATCATGAGCGAGGACAAGGGCGAGAGAATCGCGAAAAGGCTGGCCCGCGCCGGCCTGTGTTCGCGGCGCGAGGCCGAGCGCTGGGTCGAGATGGGCCGTGTCTCGGTCAACGGCAAGACCCTGGACAGCCCCGCCTGCGTGGTCGGGCCGGGCGATATCGTGCTGGTCGACGGCACGCCGCTGGCCGAGCCGGAAAAGACCCGGCTGTGGCGCTATCACAAGCCGGCCGGGCTGGTGACCACCCACAAGGACCCCGAGGGACGGCCGACGGTGTTCGAGCATCTGCCCGACGGCATGCCGCGGGTCATCTCGGTGGGAAGGCTGGACCTCAATTCCGAGGGGTTGCTGCTGCTGACCAATGACGGCGAACTGGCCCGCAAGCTGGAACTGCCCTCCAACGCCTGGCTGCGGCGCTACCGAGTGCGCGTCCACGGCGAGGTGTCGGAAGACGCCCTGGCCCGGCTGGAGAACGGCATCACCATCGACGGCATGGCCTATGGCCCCATCAGCGCCACGCTGGATCGCCGTCAGGGCGCCAACGCCTGGCTGAGCGTGTCGCTTCGCGAAGGCAAGAACCGCGAAATCCGCCGGGTGATGGAATATCTCGGCTGGCCGGTCAGCCGCCTGATCCGCGTCTCCTACGGCCCGTTCCAACTGGGCACCCTGGAGGAGGGCGCCGCCGACGAAGTGGCGGGCAAGGTGCTGCGCGAGCAGATGGGCGAAGGCAAGGCGGTGTTGAAGCCCAAGGCCGAGAACAAGCCGGCCGGCGAGCGCGAGAAGGAGCAGCGCGTCGCTGCCCGGGCCCGCAAGCAGAAGCTGGCCGAGGACAAGCGCGTCGCGAGCGCCAAGAAGGCAAAACCCGATGCGCATCGTCGCCGGTCTTCATAAGGGCCGCCGCCTGGAAGCGCCCTCGGGCCGCGACACCCGCCCCACCGCCGACCGGGTGCGTCAGGCGCTGTTCGACATCTTGATGCATTCCGATCTGGTGGAGATGGAGGGCGCCCGCGTGGTGGACGCCTTCGCCGGTTCGGGGGCGCTGGGCCTGGAAGCCCTGTCGCGCGGCGCCGTCCATGCCTGCTTCCTGGAACTGGCGGCGCAGCCCCTGGCCGCCATCTACGCCAACGTCAAGGCGCTGAAGGTGGAGGCCGAGACCAAGGTTGTGCGCGCCGATGCCGCCAAGCCGCCTGTCGCGCCCCATGCCTGCACCCTGGCCTTCCTCGATCCGCCCTATCATTCCGGTCTGGCCGCGCCCTGCCTCGAAGGTCTGGCCGCCAAGGGCTGGCTGGAAAGCGGCGCCCTGGCCGTGGTCGAGGTGGCCGCCGACGAGGCCTTCGCCCCGCCCGCCGGCTTCGATGCGGTGGAGGAAAGGCCGCGCGGCGCCGCACGGCTGGTGTTCCTGGTCCATCGGCCCTGATCTCCTGGGCAGGTTTGTGTCCACGCGGAAATCGTGCTACAAGGCAATCGTTCCCGTAATGTTCGGAAGATTGCCATGGATTTCGCCCTGATCGCCGCCGCTCTGTCCCTGGCCGCTTTGGCCGGCGTGGTGGTCCTGCTGCTGCGCAAGAAGGACGATTTGTCCGAACGTCTCGACCGGCTGGAGCGCAGCCTGCGCGACGAGGCCCGCCAGGACCGGCGCGAGACGGCCGAGATGATCCGCACCTTCCAGGGCGATTCCACCGCCGCCGCCGACAAGTACCATACCGAGTTGCGCATCCTGGTGGAGACCCGGCTGGCCGAGTTCCGCTCGGATCAGGCCACGCAGGCCCGTGCGCTCCGCGAAGAGGTGCTGGGCGGCATCAAGCAACTGGGCGAGGGCATCGGCAAGACGGTGTCGGAACAGACCCGCGTGGTGTCCGAGCATCTGGAAAAGCTCAGGGGCGAAAATACCCAGAAGCTGGAGCAGATGCGCCAGACCGTGGACGAGAAGCTGCAGGGCACCCTGGAAAAGCGTCTGGGCGAATCCTTCAAGCTGGTCAGCGACCGCCTCGAGCAGGTGCACAAGGGCCTGGGCGAGATGCAGTCGCTTGCCAGCGGCGTCGGCGATTTGAAGCGGGTCCTCACCAACGTCAAGACGCGCGGTACCTGGGGCGAGGTGCAGTTGGGCAATCTGCTCGAACAGATCTTCCGCGCCGACCAGTATGTGCGGGAAGCCAATTGCAAGAAGGGCAGTCTGGAGCGGGTCGATTTCGCCATCCGCCTGCCGGGCAAGGGCGACGACGAGCCGGAGGTTCTCCTGCCCATCGATTCCAAGTTCCCCAACGAGGATTACGAACGCCTGCAGATGGCCGTCGAGCGCGCCGACCCCGACGCCGTCGAGGCCGCCGCCAAGGCGCTGGAGACCCGGGTCAAGAGCTTTGCCCGCGACATCCGCGACAAGTACGTCAATCCGCCCACCACCACCGACTTCGCCATCCTGTTCCTGCCCACCGAAGGCCTTTATGCCGAGGTGCTGCGCCGCCCCGGTCTGGTTGACCTGATCCAGCGCGACTACAAGGTGATCGCCGCCGGGCCGACCACGCTGGGTGCCATCCTCAACGCCATCCAGATGGGCTTCAAGACCATGGCCATCGAGAAGCGCTCGAGCGAGGTGTGGGAAATCCTCGGCGCGGTCAAGACCGAGTTCGGCAAGTACGGTGACGTGCTCGACAAGGTGCAGAAGAAACTGCAGGAGGCGTCGAAGACCATCGACGACGTGGCGGTCAGGAAGCGGGCCATCGACCGGCAATTGCGCAAGGTCGAGGCCATCCCCGATTCCGGCGTCGAAGCCCTGCTGGCGCTGGGCGCTACTGCTATCGACGATGTGGGCGAGGACGAGGGCTGATCCCCCTCCTCCCCACTTCCGGCCGCGAAGGGGGATTGGTGTCAGACCCGTTCCGGGAACAGTCCCTTCAACCCCTCCGGCGACGCCTCACAGACGCCGCGCTCGGTGATCAGGCCGGTGACCAGACGGGCCGGGGTGACGTCGAAGCCATAATTGACGGCGGGCGAGCCGTCGGGAGTGACCTGCACCTCGCGGACCACCCCGTCCTCGGATTTGCCGAAGATGTGGGTCTGCTCGCGGGCCGAGCGCTCCTCGATGGGGATTTCCCTGACGCCGTCGGCGACGGTCCAGTCGATGGTCGGGCTGGGCAGGCCCACATAGAACGGCACGCCGTTGTCCTTGGCGGCCAGGGCCTTCAGGTAGGTGCCGATCTTGTTGCAGACGTCGCCGTTGCGGGTGGTGCGGTCGGTGCCGACGATGACGAGGTCGACCATGCCGTGCTGCATCAGGTGGCCGCCGGTGTTGTCGGCGATCACCGTGTGCGGCACCCCGTGCCAGTTCAGTTCGCGGGCCGTCAGGCTGGCGCCCTGGTTGCGCGGCCGGGTCTCGTCCACCCACACATGCAGCGGAACGCCGGCGTCGAAGGCCTTGTAGACCGGGGCCAGCGCCGTGCCCCAATCCACCGTGGCCAGCCAGCCGGCGTTGCAGTGGGTGAGAATGTTGATGGTACGGCGCTTGGCCTTGTGATGCTCGGCGATGATCGCCGCGCCGTGCTCGCCCAGCGCGGCGTTCTGGGCGGCATCCTCGTCGCAGATCTCGGCGGCGCGGGCATAGGCGGCGGCGATGCGATGGCTGACCGGCAGCGGCTTCAGCGCCGCCATCATCTCGTCCAGCGCCCATTTGAGGTTGATGGCGGTGGGCCGCGTGGCGTGCAGCACCGCATAGGCCCGCTCCAGCCCGGCGTCGGAGGCGTCGCCCACCGCCGCCAGCGCCATGCCATAGGCCGCCGTGGCGCCGATCAGCGGCGCGCCGCGCACCCACATATCCCGGATGGCCGTGGCGGCGTCGTCCAGCGAGCGCAGCGTCACTACCACGAAATCATGGGGCAGGCGGGTCTGGTCGATGATCTCGACCGTCTTGCCGTCCTTGGCCAGCCAGATGGTGCGGTAAGGGGTGCCGTTGATCTTCATTGCTTCAGCACCCGGCCCGCCACGGCGTCCAGCTTGCCCACCACGGCGGGGTCGCGGCCCTCGCCATGGGTGATGATGGCGTTGTCCAGCGCGGTGTGGCAGCCCTTGGCGCAGGGCGCCTTGCGGCTTGTCACCTTGGGGGCGACGGTCTTGACCAGCGAGCGGGCGCGGTCGGCGTTGGCCAGCAGGACCTTGACGATGGCGTCCACGGTGACCGCGTCATGGTCGGGGTGCCAGCAATCGTAATCGGTGACCATGGCGACGGAGGCGTAGCACATCTCCGCCTCGCGGGCCAACTTGGCCTCGGGCATGTTGGTCATGCCGATGACGTCGCAGCCCCACTGGCGATAGAGGTTGCTTTCGGCCTGGGTGGAGAATTGGGGGCCTTCCATCACCAGATAGGTGCCGCCCCTGACCGCGACGATGCCGGCCTCCTTGGCTGCCGCTTCCACCAGATCGCCCAGACGGCCGCAAGTGGGGTGGGCCATGGAGACGTGGGCCACCAGGCCGGTCTCGAAGAAGCTCTTGGTCCGGGCGAAGGTGCGGTCGATGAACTGGTCGACGATGACGAAGGTGCCGGGCGGCAGTTCCTCCTTGAGGCTGCCCACCGCCGAGACCGACAGAATCTCGGTGACGCCGGCCCGCTTCATGGCGTCGATATTGGCGCGGAAGTTCAATTCCGACGGGGGAATGCGGTGGCCACGCCCATGGCGGGGCAGGAACACCAGCTTCTGACCGTTCAGCTCGCCGAACAGGAACTCGTCCGAAGTGGGGCCGAATGGGCTTTCGACCCGGCGCCATTCCTTGCTGGTCAGCCCGTCGATGTCATAGACGCCCGAACCGCCGATGATGCCGAGTACGGGAGTGGAATGTCCGTCCGCCATGGGAAACGCCCTTTCGCTGGGATAATCACCGGGTGGTGTTAGGGCAAAATGCTTGCGGATGCAATTGGACGGATGGAGCCCGAGCGCATTATGCTGCGGCCATGACCGGCCAACAGCCCAACAATCCCCTGCACGGCGTCACCCTGGAAACCATACTGACCACCCTGGTCAGGCATTACGGCTGGGCCGGGTTGTGCCAGCAGATCAATCTGCAGTGCTTCTTCAACAATCCCAGCATCAAATCCAGCCTGAAGTTCCTGCGCCAGACCCCTTGGGCCCGGCAGAAGGTCGAGGACCTTTACCTGAGGCTCACGTCTTCTCGAACTTGAGCGCCAGCGAGTTGATGCAGTAGCGCAGGCCCGCCGGTCCCGGCCCGTCGTCGAAGACGTGGCCGAGATGGGCGTCGCAGCGGGCGCACAGGACTTCGGTGCGGACCATGCCGTGGCTGCGGTCATGTTCCTCGGCCACCGCCTCGGGGGCGGCGGGCATGGAGAAGGCCGGCCAGCCGCAGCCGGAATTGAACTTGGCCTCCGACAGGAACAACTCCTGGCCGCAACAGACGCAGGCGTATCTGCCCGGTTGGAAGTGGTGGTCGTATTCGCCGGAAAACGGCCGCTCGGTGGCCTTCTGGCGGGTCACGGCGTATTGGCCGGGCTCCAGCTGAGCCTGCCACTCGGCGTCGGTCTTCACCACTTTATCCGTCATGGTTCTCTCCTTCGCCTTCAATGTAGGGTGGGCGCGCCCAAGAAAAAAGCGCGGCCCCTTTCGGAGCCGCGCCCTTTTTCGTCGGACATCGCCCGAGGATCAATCCTCGTGGTGACGCTCGCGCTTGGAAGCCGCACGCTCGGCCTCCAACTGGGCGGAGATGTCCTCGCCGGTGGTCTGATCCACCTGCTTCATGGACAGCTTCACCTTGCCGCGATCGTCGAAGCCCAGGACCTTGACCTTGACCACGTCGCCCTGCTTGACCACATCGGCGGTCTTGGCGACGCGTTCGCGGGCCAGTTCCGAGATGTGGACCAGGCCGTCGCGCGAGCCCAGGAAGTTCACGAAAGCGCCGAAATCGACGACCTTCACGACCTTGCCGTTGTAGATCACGCCCAGCTCGGGCTCGGCGACGATGCCGCGGATCCAGTCGATGGCGCGCTGGGCGGCATCGGCGTCCACCGAAGCGACCTTGATGGTGCCGTCGTCATCGATGTCGATCTTGGCGCCGGTCTGCTCGCAGATCTCGCGGATGACCTTGCCGCCGGTGCCGATGACTTCGCGGATCTTCTCCTTGGGGATGGAGATGGTGGTGATGCGCGGAGCATTGCCCGACACCGAATCACGGGCGTGATCCAGGCCCTTGTTCATCTCGCCCAGGATGTGGATACGGCCGTCCTTGGCCTGACCCAGGGCGATCTTCATGATCTCCTCGGTGATCGAGGTGATCTTGATGTCCATCTGCAGCGCGGTGACGCCATCGACGGTACCGGCCACCTTGAAGTCCATGTCGCCGAGGTGATCCTCGTCGCCCAGGATGTCGGACAGCACGGCGAAGTCCTTGCCTTCCTTGATCAGGCCCATGGCGATACCCGCCACCGGCTTGGGCAGGGGCACACCGGCATCCATCATGGCCAGCGAAGAACCGCAGACGGTCGCCATGGAGGACGAGCCGTTGGACTCGGTGATCTCGGAGACCACACGCATGGTGTAGGGGAAGGCTTCCTTGGCCGGCAGGGTCGGGCGCATGGCGCGCCAGGCCAGCTTGCCGTGGCCGATCTCGCGGCGGCCCGGCGAACCCATGCGGCCGGCTTCACCCACCGAGTAGGGAGGGAAGTTGTAGTGCAGCATGAAGTGCTCGCGGTACTCGCCCGCCAGCTGGTCGATGATCTGCTCGTCCTGGCCGGTGCCGAGAGTGGCGACCACCAGGGCCTGGGTCTCGCCACGGGTGAACAGGGCGGAACCGTGGGCGCGGGGCAGAACGCCGACCTCGACCTCGATGGCGCGAACCGTCTTGGTGTCGCGGCCGTCGATGCGCACGCCGGTCTTCAGGATGTTGCCACGGACGACGTCGGCTTCCATGTGCTTCAGGATGCCACCGGCGACGGCCAGTTCGGGCGCCTCGGTCAGCAGGGCCAGGGCCTTCTTCTTCACGTCGCCCACGGCGGCGTAGCGGTCCTGCTTCTTGATGATCTTGTAGGCTTCGGCCATCTCGGCGGGGATGCCCGCGTCGTTGAACTTACCGGTGACCACCGCCACCTCGGCGGGGGGCTCGGGCAGGTCCCACGGGTCCTTGGCGCATTCCTCGGCCAGATCGATGATCGCCTGGATCACCGCCTGGAACTCGCGGTGGCCGAACATCACGGCGCCCAGCATGACGTCTTCCGACAGCTGCTTGGCCTCGGATTCGACCATCAGCACGCCTTCGACGGTACCGGCGACCACCAGGTCGAGGTCGCTGTTGGGCAGGTCGCCGACCAGCGGGTTCAGCACATAGGCGCCGTTGATATAGCCGACGCGGGCCGCGCCCACCGGGCCCATGAAGGGCAGGCCGGAAATGGTCAGGGCGGCGGAGGTGCCGACCAGGGCGGCGATGTCGGGATCGTTCTCGAGGTCATGGCTCAGCACGGTGCAGACCACCTGCACTTCGTTGCGGAAGCCATCGGCGAACAGCGGGCGGATCGGGCGGTCGATCAGGCGGGAGACCAGGGTCTCCTTCTCGCTCGGACGGCCTTCGCGCTTGAAGAAGCCACCGGGGATCTTGCCCGCGGCGAAAGCCTTCTCCTGGTAGTTCACCGTCAGGGGGAAGAAGTCGATGCCGGGCTTCTGGCTCTTGGCGCCCACCACGGTGCACAGCACGGTGGTTTCGCCATAGGTGACCATCACGGCGCCGTCGGCCTGGCGGGCGACCTTGCCGGTCTCCAGAACCAGCTTGCGGCCGCCCCAGGTGATTTCCTTGCGGTGGGCATTGAACATGGACATGTAAGTCACTTCCTTATGTTTAGGACCGCCGCCGGATTGCGGTCGGTCCCGGCGTCAATTTCTCGTACAGGCCGCTTATCTAACGGCTCAAATACGGTCACCCGCGCGGAGCCATCCCCGCGCGGGTGCATTCCAGGCGACGCCCGGCCTTCGTAATTTGGCTGTGTGGATTACTTGCGCAGACCGAGGCGGCCAATGAGGGCCTCGTAGCGCTTGTTGTCCTTGGCCTTCAGGTAGTCGAGCATACGGCGACGCTGGCCGACCATGATCAGCAGGCCGCGGCGCGAGTGGAAATCCTTCTTGTGAGACTTCAGGTGCTCGGTCAGGTTGCGAATGCGCTCCGACAGAATGGCGACCTGGACTTCGGCGGAACCGGTGTCGCCTTCCTTGGTCGAGTATTCCTTGACGAGTTCCTGGGTACGCTCAGCAGTGATCGACATCGTCTACTCCTATTCATCGGTGAGGTTCATGACCCGCACCGGACGGATTTCTCCGCATTCGATGCGAACCAACGCCACCAGCCGCTCTGCCTGCATCGCCCGGCATACAATGCCTTCGGCGAGTTCAGCCTGCGGATGTCGGGAAACCACGTGTGAAAGTGACACGGGATTACCGCTCTGGAGGCGGCGGGCCTCGCTTTCCGTCAGGGCCAGGGCCGGGATGTCGTCCAGCGCGGTCTCGATGGGAAGCAGAAAGGTCCAAGGGGCGGGAACTTGCCCCAGTTGCTCCAGGGATTCAAGGGAAATCGCTTTTTGTTCGGTGAACGGGCCGCAGGCGACGCGGCGCAGCACCGAGACGTGCCCCACCGTGCCCAGCGCCAGGGCCAGATCGCGGGCCAGGGAGCGCACATAGGTGCCCTTGCCGCAATGAACCTCGAAATCGGCGTGGTCGGCGTCGGGCTGGCCCAGCAGGGTGAAGGAATGGATGGCGACCCGGCGCGGCTTGATCTCCACCTCCTCCCCGGCGCGGGCCAGATCATAGGCCCGCTGGCCGTCGATCTTGATGGCGGAATAGGCGGGCGGAATCTGCTCGATCTCGCCCATGAAGGCGGGCAGGGCGGCAAGAATGGCTTCGGTGGCGGGGCGGTTGGCCGAGGTCGCGGTGACCTCGCTCTCGCGGTCGCAACTGGCGGTGGCCTCGCCCCAGCGCACCTGGAAGCGGTAGGTCTTGGCGCCGTCCATGACGTATTGCACCGTCTTGGTGGCCTCGCCCAGCGCGATGGGCAGCACACCCGAGGCCAGGGGGTCCAGCGTGCCACCATGACCGACCTTGGCGGCATTCAGGATGCGCTTGACCTTGGCCACCACCTGGGTGGAACCCATGCCCAGCGGCTTGTCGATGGCCAGCCAGCCATTGACGGGATCGCCTTTCCTCCTGCGAGCCACTAGAGCGATCTCCGATCAAACAGGATCGGAGATCGCTCTAGGGTTTCGTGCATGCCCCTCGCCGGGCGCTCGCCTCCGCGAGCTTGGCCGCCGCCGTAATGGCGGCTGAGCATGACCCGAATTGATCGGATCATGCTCTAGCGGCCCATCAGCGTCAGCAGGGCCTTGACCGTGTTCTCGGCGCCGTCGGCGATCTGGGAGATGGAGGAGTCCAGCATGTAGCAGGGCGACGTCACCACCTTGCGGCCCTTGTCCACCACCACGCCGCCGTGACCGGCCTCGGTGTGCTTGGCGCCCATGGCCACGATGGCCTTGGCGGTGCCTTCATCCTTGCCGACGGTGACGTCGATGCCGTGGCCGAAGATCCGGGCCAACAGGGCCGGGGCGATGCAGAGCGCGCCGATGGGCTTGCCGGCCGCCGCCATGGCCTTGACCGCCTTTTCGGTGGCGGGGTCCACCTGACACTCGGGGCCTTGGGTCGCGAAGGTGCAGAGGTTCTTGGCGGCGCCGAAGCCGCCGGGGAGGATCAGGGCATCCACTTCGGCCGCGTTGAAATCCGCGAGCGACTTGATATTGCCCCGCGCGATGCGGGCCGATTCCACCAGCACGTTGCGGCTTTCGCCCGCCGCTTCCTGGCCGGTGAGGTGGTTGATCACATGCATCTGGGCGCGGTCGGGGGCGAAGCACTGATAGCTGCCGCCGTGGCGGTCGATGGCCAGCAGGGTCAGTACGGCCTCGTGGATCTCGGCGCCGTCATAGACGCCGCAGCCGGACAGGATGACGGCGAAGCGGGGTTTGGCGGTCATGGCGGGTTCCTCGTCCTTCCGGGAAAAGTTTCGGCATTATACGATTCCCGTCGGCCGGGGCCATGGTCTATCGTTTCCTCACCCGAGATACCATGTGAGTCCCATGAGCACCAATCCGGCCTATGCCACCCTGGAAGACCGCTTTCGCAAGATGAACTCCGTCGCCGAGGCGTTGTCGGTGCTGTCGTGGGACATGGCGACCATGATGCCCGAGGGCGCCGCCGAGATGCGCGCCGAGCAGGTGGCCTGCCTGCGCGGCATCAACCACGAACTGATTACCGCCCCCGACATGGGCGAGTTGCTGGACAAGGCGGCGGCCGGGCCGCTGGACGAGTGGCGGGCGGCCAATCTGCGCGAGATGCGTCGCGACTGGATTCACGCCGCCGCCCTGCCCGCCGATCTGGTGGATGCCCTGGCGCGGGCCGAATCGGCCTGCGAGATGGTGTGGCGCCAGGCCCGCCCGGCGGCCGATTTCAAAATGGTCCTGCCGGCCTTGAAGGTGCTGCTGGGCCTGGCGCGCGAGGTCGGGCACATCAAGGCCGATGCGCTGGGCGTCTCCATCTATGACGCGCTGCTCGACCAGTATGAGCCGCTGGGCCGCTCGGCCGAGATCGATCCGGTGTTCGACCACCTGGAAAAATTCCTGCCCGGCTTCATCGGCGAGGTGTTGGAGGCCCAGAACGCCCGCCCGGTGATCGTCGAGCCGGAAGGGCCGTTTCCCACCGACCGGCAGAAGGCCCTGGGTATCCGCCTGATGGAGGTGCTGGGCTTCGACTTCCGCCATGGCCGCCTGGACGTGTCGCACCATCCGTTCTGCGGCGGCTATCCCGGCGATATCCGGGTCACCACCCGCTACAACGAGGACGATTTCACCTCGGCCATGATGGGCGTGCTGCACGAGACCGGCCACGCCCTTTATGAATTCGGCCTGCCGTCGGGCCATTGGCGGCCCCAGCCGGTGGGACGCGCCAGGGGCATGGTGGTGCACGAATCCCAGTCGCTGCTCATGGAGATGCAGGCCTGCCGCTCCAAGGAATTCTCCGGCTTTCTTTCCCCCTTGCTGAAAAGCACCTTCGGCACCGACGGTCCGGCCTGGGAGCCGGACAACATCTATCGGCGCGGCATCCGGGTCAGCCGGGGCTTCATCCGGGTCGAGGCCGACGAGGTCACCTATCCCGCCCACGTCATCATCCGCTATCGCCTGGAAAAGGCGCTGATCGAAGGACGGATGGAGCTGGAGGACCTGCCCGCCGCCTGGAACGAGGGCTATGAGCGCCTGCTGGGCATCCGGCCGCCCGACGACCGGTTGGGCTGCCTGCAGGATATTCACTGGTATGGCGGCGCCTGGGGCTATTTCCCCACTTACACCCTGGGGGCCATGACCGCCGCCCAACTGTTCGACGCCGCCAGGACCGCCGATCCCGAGGTGATGAAGGGCCTTGCCGGCGGCGATTTCCGGCCGCTGCTCGGCTGGCTGCGCGCCAATGTCCATTCCAAGGGCTCGCTGGTTTCCACCCGCGAGCTGCTGACCCAGGCCACCGGGCGGCCCCTGGACCCCACGGTGTTTGAGACCCATCTGCGGCGGCGCTACCTCGGCTGAGGCATTTGGGGTAGACTCGCCTCATGCTCGGCTGGCTGTCCCGTCTGATCTTGGACAAGCGGGCGCGCGAGGCGCTGAAACGCCCGCCGCCGCGAGCGGCCTTGCGCCCGCAGGCCTCCGCTCCCGAGCCCAAGGAACGTGATCCCGCCACCGCCCTGGCCGAGGCGGAGGAGCGCATGCAGCGCCTGCCGCCGGAAAAGGCCCAGTTGATCCGCTCGGCCATGCTGGTGCACCGGGCGCGGCAATCGGTGCTGGCCGATCTTTCCGACGACGAGCGGGCCAAGCTGGAACAGGTGGCGCGCAAGGCGCTGCTGGGGGGAGGATGAGCATGTTCGGCTTCCTCAAGACCCTGTTCGGCCCCGGCGAGCCGAAGGCCAGGCCAAGACCGAAATCCAAGCCCAAGGCCGCCACCCCCAAGGCCGCCACCCCCAAGGCCGCCACCCCCAAGTCGCCGCCGGCCAAGGCCGATCCCGGTTCGGACCGCGCCGCCCTCCTGAAGCGCGCCCAGGAGGTCCACCGGGCCAAGCGCAAGATTCTCGACGCCCTGTCGGACGAGGACCGGGCCAAGCTGGTGGGCATGGCCATCCTCACCTTCCTCAACCAGGGCCGCGAGCCCGACGACAAGAAGAGATAGCCCGCAACGTGAGCACTTCTCCCGATCCCAAGGCCCTCAGCGAGGGCGTTCTGGCCGGCGAGCGCCGCGCCCTGGCCCGCGCCATCACCCTGATCGAATCCACCCGGCCCGATCACCGCGAGGCGGCCGAGGCGCTGATGCACGAATTGCTGCCCCATACCGGACGCTCGGTGCGGGTTGGCATCACCGGCGTGCCCGGCGCGGGCAAGAGCACCTTCATCGAAAGCTTCGGCCTGCATGTGCTGGCCATGGGCAAGAAGCCGGCCGTGCTGGCGGTGGACCCGTCTTCCCCGCGCTCGGGCGGCTCGATCCTCGGCGACAAGACCCGTATGGAGGATCTGTCGCGCGATGCCCGCGCCTTCATCCGCCCCAGCCCCTCGGGCTGCACCCTGGGCGGCGTGGCGCGCCGCACCCGCGAGGCCATGCTGGTCTGCGAGGCGGCCGGCTTCGACGTCATCGTGGTGGAGACGGTGGGCGTCGGACAATCCGAGACGGCGGTGGCCGACATGGTCGACATGTTCCTGCTGGTCCTGGTTCCCGGCGGCGGCGACGAGCTTCAGGGTATCAAGAAGGGCATCGTCGAACTGGCCGACGCCATCATCGTCAACAAGGCTGACGGCGACCTGGCGGCCGCCGCCGCCCGCGCCGCGCGGGACTACAAGAACGCGCTGCACCTGCTGGCGCCCGCCTCACCCCACTGGACGGTGCCGGTGCTGACCTGCTCGGCCCTGGCGCGGTCGGGCATCGACGAGGTGTGGTCGACCATCGACACCTACCGCCATACCATGGACAAGGCCGGTGCCCTGTCCGAGCGCCGCGCCGCCCAGGCCCATGCCTGGATGTGGAACGAGGTGTCCGAGACCCTGTTGCAGGCCCTGCGCGACGATCCCCGGGTCGAACTCCTGTTGCCCGAGATGGAGCGCGGCGTCGCCGCCGGGCGGATGGCTCCGGGGGCGGCGGCCCGGCAACTGGTGCGTACCTTCCGGGGAAGAGGCTGAAACACGGGGATGGCTCTTGGCGTATTCTTGATAAACAGGCTATCCTCTGGCCCAGGTATGAAGGCGATGGAATGAACATGCAGACACCGATGACCGATAGCGGCCTCCTCAAGCGGGAGCTGGTGGGGCTGTTCGGACACCTCCAGAAGATCCGGACCGAGCTGGCCGCCCTCAATCCACCCGGTGCGACCGACCATTTCGGCAGCATGTCGGAACAGCTCGATGCCATCGTCGGCGCCACGGAAAGCGCCACCAACACCATCATGGAAAGCATGGAATCCATCAGCGAGCTGATGTGCGAGGCCCGCGCCGCCGCCGTCGACAGCCAGCCGCTGGCCCAGGTCTTCGACAAGGTGGACGACCGGGTCAATCAGGTGTTCGAGGCCTGCTCGTTCCAAGACATCACCGGCCAGCGCATCTCCAAGATCGTCAACTCGCTGAAGTTCGTCGAGGATCGCATCAAGGCCGTCATCCTCACCTGGGGCAAGGATGAGCTGACCAAGGTGGTGGTCGAGATCAAGAAGGAAGAGGTCGACCCCGACAAGGCGCTGCTGCACGGCCCGCAACTGCCGGGCCAGGGTGTCTCCCAGGCCGACGTGGACCGCATGCTGGGCCAGGACGCCATCGACAAGCTGTTCGGCTGAGGCTTTCCGGGCTTACTGCCGCCAGAAGGCTGGAACAAACAGCACCAGCACGGTGAACAGTTCCAGCCGCCCCACCAGCATTCCCATGGACAGCAGCCACTTGGCCAGATCGGGCAGGCCGGCGTAGGAGCCGCCCGGACCGATCTCCGGCCCCAGGCCCGGCCCGAGATTGGCCAGGGCCGAGGCCGCCCCCGACATCGCCGTGACGAAGTCCAGGCCCAGGAAGGCCAGCGACATGGCCAGCATGGCGAAGGCCAGCGCATAGACGAACAGGAAGCCCATCACCGAGCCCAGAACCTCCTCCGGGATGGGGCGGCGGTTGAAGCCGGCGATCAGCACCGCATGGGGCCGCAGCAGGCGGCGGATCTGCATCAGGGCGTCGGTGAACAGGAACTGGAAGCGGAACACCTTGATGCCGCCGCTGGTCGAGCCGGCGCAGCCGCCCACGAAGGCCAGGAAGAACAGGATGGCCGCCGGCATGCCGCCCCAATTGCCGTATTCCAGGGTGAAGTGGCCGGTGCCGGTCATCACCGACACCACGGTCAGCGCCCCGTGGCGGAGCGCGTCCAGCGGCGCCAGCCCGCGCGAGCTCACCAGCCAGGCCGACACGCCCATGGTGCCGAGCGCCAGCAGGGCGAAGTACCAGCGCAGTTGATGATCGCGCAGCACGATCTTGCGGTTGCCGCGCAGGAAGTGGAAGAACAGCATGAACGGCATGCCGCCCAGGATCATGCCGAAGGTGATCAGCACGGTGATGGCGGCACTGTCGAAATGGCCGATGGAGGCGTCGGAGGTCGACGCGCCCGAGGTGGAAATGGTCCCCATGGCGTGGACCAGCGCCTCGAAGCCGCTCATCCCCGCCACCCACAGGGCCAGGGCCAGCAGGGCGGTGGCGCCGCAATAGCCGGCCAGGATGGATGCCGCGATGCGCCGCCCGCGCGACGTGGCGCGCTCGGCCGGGCCGGGCACTTCCAGACGGAACATCTGCATGCCGCCCACCGCCAGTTCGGGCAGCACGGCGATGGCCATGGCGACGACGCCGATGCCGCCCATCCAGCCGAGCAGCGCCCGCCACAGCAGCAGTCCGCGCGGCAGGGCGTCCAGGCCGCGGATCACCGTGGCGCTGGTGGTGGTCAGGCCGGCCAGGGACTCGAACACCGCGTCGGTGACCGACAGTTGCAGCGGGCCGTAGATCAGGGGCAGGGCGGCGAACAGGCCGGGCACCGCAAGGCCGAAGGTGGCGGACAGATAGGTCTGGCGCACGCTGCGCCGCTGGTTGGTGACGCGGGTGCCCAGCAGCAGGGCCAGGCCGAAGAACAGGGTGAGGCCGGACGAGGTGGCGAAGACCATCCATTCCTCGTGCCCGTCGCGGAAATCGATCACCGCCGGCAGCCACATGGCGGCGGCCAGGACGCAGACCAGGGCGCCGATGGTGGAAAGGACGGGGCGGAGGTCGATCATGGTGCCGCTACTCCCGCCAATAGCTGCGTGAGAACAGCACCGCCACGGTGAACAGTTCCAGGCGGCCCAGCATCATTTCGGCGGCCAGAATCCATTTGGCGGCATCGGGCAGCGGGCGATAGCTGCCGAACGGACCGATCACCTCGCCGATTCCCGGTCCGGCATTGGCCAGGGCGGCGGCCGAGCCCGACAGCGCCGTCAGGAAGTCCACGCCCACCATGCTGAGCGCCAGGGCGAACAGCGCGAAGGTGAAGAAATACATCACCACGAAGCCCTGCACCGAATCCAGGATGGCGGGGGCGATGGGGCGCTGGTTGTAGTGAATGACGAAGACACCGTGCGGGTGCAGCAGGCGCTTCAAATGGATGCCGGCCAGGGCGAACAGCAATTCCCAGCGGAAGATCTTCACCCCGCCGGCGGTCGAGCCGGTGCAGCCGCCGATGAACACCAGGATGAAGAACACCACGTGGGCGAAGCCGCCCCAGGCGCCGTAATCGGTGGAGACGAAGCCGGTGGTGGTGACGGTGGACACCACGTTGAAGGTGGCGTGACGCACCGCGATGCCGAGGCTCATGTCGTTGACCGCCCATTGCCACAGCGCCATCACGCCGGCGGCGGTGCCGATGAACATCAGGTACCAGTGGGCCTGGGCGTCGTCGATGATGCGCGGCCGGCCCCGGCGCCACGGGCCGGTCCACAGCACGAAGCTGGAGCCTCCCACCATCATGGCGAAGACCGCCACCCACTGCACGGCGGTGCTCCAATGGGCCAGCTTGGTGTCCGAGGTGGAGAAGCCGCCGGTGGAGATGGCCGCCATGGCGTGACAGACGGCGTCGAAGCGGCCCATGCCCGCCGCCCAGAAGCCCAGGGCGGCCAGCACGGTGAACACCACGTAGACCAGGGTGATGGAGGTCGCCACCTGGGTGATGCGCGGCTTGATGGTGTCGGTCTTGTCCGAGGTCTCCATGCGGAAGACCTGCATGCCGCCGATGCGCAGCAGGGGCAGGATGGCCACCGCCATGATGATGATGCCCTCGCCGCCCAGCCAGTTGAGCAGCGCCCGCCAGATCAGGACGCCGCGCGGGGCATGGTCGAGGCCGATGATCACCGTGGCCCCGGTGGTGGTCAGGCCGCTCATGGCCTCGAACACCGCGTCGGTGGGCGACAGGTGCAGATTGCTGAAGGCGAAGGGGAGCGCCGCGAAGGCCGCCGTGCTGATCCAGGCCAGCGTGGTCAGCATGAAGGCCTGCCGCGCCGACAGCGAGGGCCGCCCCTTGCTGCGGGTGCCGAAGATCAGGGCCATGGCCGAAAAGGCGGTGACCATGCTTGATACCGCGAAGACCTTCCAGTCCACGTCGCCGGCCGACAGGTCGACCAGTGCCGGAATGCCCATGGCCGCAGCCAGCACCAGCAGCAGGAAGCCGTTGACGAAGAGAACCGGCCGGATATCGATCAAGTCATCTGTCCCCTTGGATAGGGATGACTCATGGAAGGATTCGTGTCCCCTGTAAAGTCCTGTCTTCTATCACGTCCCGGTGATACCGGGACCGCCCTCAAGCGGCGGGCGGGCGCTGTGCGCCCTTGCCTCCCGCGCCATAAGACGCGCGGCCCCTTGGGCCTGGCCAAATCCCGATGAGTTCTGCCCATCGGGATTTGGCGTCAGGCGGGCACCCGCTGGGCGATGGTGGCGAACAGGGCTTTCAGCGCCAGGGCCTCGCCGCCCTCGGGTCGGCCGGGTCGGCCCGCTCCGTTCCAGGCCATGATGTCGAGATGGGCCCAGGCGATGTCCGGCTCGACGAATTCCTGCAGGAACAGGGCGGCGGTGATGGCCCCGGCATGGGGGGAATCCGAGGCATTGGTCAGGTCGGCCACCTTGGAATCGATCATGCGGCGATAGGGCTTGTGCAGCGGCAGCCGCCACAGCGGCTCGCCCTCGGCCTCGCCGTTGCGCAGCAGATCGGCGGCCAGCAGGTCGTTGTTGCTGAACAGGGCAGGCAGGTCGGTGCCCAGCGCGCTGCGCGCCGCCCCGGTCAGGGTGGCGACGTCGATGAGCAGGGCGGGCTTCTCGGCCGCCGCCTCGGCCAGGGCGTCGCACAGGATCAGGCGGCCCTCGGCGTCGGTGTTGCCCACCTCGACCGACAGGCCCTTGCGGGTGGCGAGCACGTCCAGCGGCCGCATGGACTCGCCCGAGACGGAATTCTCCACCGCCGGAATCAGCACGCGCAGCCGCAGCTTCAGCCCGGCGGCCATGATCATGGAGGCCAGCCCCAGCACATGGGCGCCGCCGCCCATGTCCTTCTTCATCAGCTTCATGTTGGAGGACGGCTTCAAATCCAGTCCGCCGGTGTCGAAGCACACGCCCTTGCCCACCAGGGTCACCTTGGGGGCGCGCTCGTCGCCCCAGGCGAGGTCGATCAGGCGGGGGCGCCGGCCCTGGGCGGCACCGCGTCCCACCGCATGGATGGCGGGGTAGTTCTCGGCCAGCAGCCCGTCGCCGACGATCACCCGGCACGTGGCGCCGAAGCGCGCCGCCAGGGCGTCGGCGGCGGCGGCCAGTTCCGCCGGCCCCATGTCGGCGGCCGGGGTGTTGATCAGGTCGCGCACCAGGGCGACGGCCTCGGCGTTACGCTCGACCCGGGCGCGGTCGGCCCCCGCCGGCCACACCAGTCGGGGCGATTCCTTACCCTTGCGCGCCTTGTAGCGGTCGAAGGCATAGGCGGCCAGCGCCCAGGCCAGGGCGGCCCGCTCGGCCTGGATGGCGGGTAGCGGCGAGGTCAGGCGAAAGGTCCGGGCGGCGGGCAGCTTGGGCGGGAAATGGGCGAAGGCCCAGGGATCATCCTCGTCGGACAGCCCGGCCAGCGCGCCGGCCAGGGCGCCGCCTTCGCCGGGCAGCAGGCAGATTGCGCCGGGCTCGGCCTTGAAGCCGGTCTGTTGCACCCACTGGCGCACGGATTCGGGCTGGCTGTCCAGCCATGCGGACAACTCGCCCTTGCGCAAGGCGATCAGATCCGTCGCCCCATCGTCGGCCTCGACCAGTTGCTCCAGCACCCGTTCCTCCTTAAATTCCCTGTTGAAGACGCCGCACGCTTGCTTCCATGATCGGTGACCATCCACGGTTTGGGAAGCGTCATGTCTCTTACCCTCGTCGTCGGCACCAAGCGCTGGTCCTCCTGGTCGCTCAGGGCCTGGATGGCGCTGGCGGCCACCGGTGCCCCGTTCCGTCAGGTGCGGATCGAACTGCGCCAGCCCGATACCAAGGCGAAGATTCTGGAACTGTCGCCGTCGGGCAAGGTTCCCCTGCTCGACGATGACGGCATCAAGGTCTGGGACACGCTGGCCATTTGCGAATATCTGGCCGAACGCTTCCCCGAGGCCGGGCTGTGGCCCAAGGACCGCGAGGCCCGCGCCCTGGCCCGCTCGGTCTCGGCCGAGATGCATGCCGGCTTCGTGCCGTTGCGCTCGGTCTGCCCCATGGACGTGGTGGAGGATCAGAGGCTGGCGGAAATCCCCGACGACGTGAAGGCCGACGTGGCGCGCATCGACGCCATCTGGAGCGATTGCCGCGCCCGCTTCGGCCAGGGCGGCCCCTTCCTGTTCGGCGCGTTCACCAACGCCGACGCCATGTACGCCCCGGTGGTGACGCGCATCCGCACCTACGGCCTGCCGGTGGGCGCGGCGTCCAGCGCCTATTGCGACGCCATCATGGCCCATCCCGCCATGCAGGCCTGGGTGATGGAGGCCCAGGCGGCGGGGTGAGGAGCTAGGGACGTGCCTTATTTTTCGAAAGACGTTATTGCCGACCTCCATCTTGGGCGGGAGCGGGGGCATCAGCAATATGCGGACCTGATGCAGCGATATATCCAGCGGGATTACACGACCGATCTCGCCCGCGAGCATGCCCAACATGGCTTTGCTCGTCGTCTCGGTTGCTTGGTCCATGCCATTGACATGGTCTATACCGCTTTACCGCCGGAACAGGACGATATCCCCGGAAGGGATAAAACCCTGGATGCGACCATCGCTATTCAGTCTTTTGTCAGCAACGTTTTTGGGTGCCTGGATAATCTGGCATGGATTTACGTGTCCGAGAAAAATGTCCGGAACCGAGATGGAACAAGCCTTGTCCTAAGTCAGATTACACTCGGTTCGGAACCGGTTCGCGCTTCATTCACCGACGAGTTTCGCGCCTATCTGGATCGTCGTAAAAGATGGTTTACGGCAATGAAAAAATTCCGCGATAGCTTGGCGCACAGGATACCTCTTTATATCCCCCCTTTTACGATCCTTCCTGAGAATCAGGGCCGATACAATGCTCTGGAACAGGAGGCAAATGAAGCGCAGAAACGCCGTGATTTCGACGAATACGACCGACTTCGGGCAGAGCAGCGGGAAATAGGAAAATTTCGACCTTGGATCGCCCATTCCCTCTACGAAAAAGAAGCGAGGCCCATTGTTTTCCATCCGCAACTCATTGCGGATTACAATACCGTCGATGAGTTCGGCCGAAAAATGCTTGATGAGTTGGACCGTTAGCCATGGCCGCTAAGCGGCCCGCTGCCCATCCCGCTGAAGCAGTTGAAGACCCTCGGCGATAACGTCGGGATGGCGGCTGGCGAACTGGATATCGTAGCCCATGGGCTGGCCGTCTTCCCCGATGTCTACGGCGAAATCACGATCGTCATGGATGACGGTATGGGCGACCCGCCCTTCGCGCAGCGTGATATACATACTGTCGGTGGCGGGGTCATAGATAACCGGCGATGGGCTCGTCATGGCAAGAAGTCCCGATCCAGCATGGCGTTATGTACCGTCACTCCGTCGTCGAGCGTCACCACACGCAGCCAGTGGTTCAGTTCGGCGATCCAGCCCCAGTACCGAACCCGGCCGCTCGGCTCCCGTTCCTTCCGGGCGGGAGCGTTGATGACCGAGGTTACCATAATCGGATCGATCATGCGACGGTCGGACCGGGCCATGACTGTGAGGGCGTAATAGCGGGTACGCCAGAAGGGCGGTGGCGGCAGGCGATCCGGCTCGGCCATTTGATCAGAATGCCCGCCGCGCCCTGAGCGCGGCGGTGATGGTGCCGTCGTCCAGGTGGTCCAGTTCGCCGCCCACCGGCACGCCGTGGGCGAGGCCCGAGACGGTGACGTTGCACTGGGCCAGGCGCTCGGCCACGTAATGAGCGGTGGTCTGGCCCTCCACCGTGGCGGGGGTGGCGAGGATCACCTCGGTGACGGCGGGGGCAAGGGCGCGGGCCACCAGGGATTCGATGCCCAAATCCTCCGGGCCGATGCCGTCCAGGGCCGAGAGCAGGCCGCCGAGGACGGCATAGCGGCCCTTGAAGCTGCCGGTGCGCTCCATGGCCCACAGCCCGGCCACGTCCTCGACCACGCAGAGCAGCGACGGGTCGCGCCGGTGATCGGCGCAGATGGCGCAGGGATCGATGGTGTCGAAATTGCCGCACACCGAGCAGGTCCGCACCTTGGCGGCGGCCTCGGCCATGGCCTGGCCCAGCGGCACCAGCAGGGATTCCCGCTTCTCCACCAACCTCAGCGCGGCGCGCCGGGCCGAGCGCGGGCCCAGCCCCGGCAACCGCGAAAGAAGTTGTATCAGGCGTTCGATCTCGGGGCCGACCATTGCGGAGGCGGAACTATGCCGGGATCAGAACGGCAGCTTGAAGCCAGCCGGCAGGTTCAGCCCGCCGGTCAGCTTGGCCATCTCGTCGGCCATGGCGGTCTCGGCCTTGGTCTTGGCGTCGTTGAAGGCGGCCAGCAGCAGGTCCTCGAGCACCTCGACGTCGTTGGGATCGACCAGGGACGGGTCGATCTTGACCTTCTTCAGCTCGTACTTGCCGTTGAGCGTCACCTGCAGCATGCCGGCCCCGGACGAGCCGGTAACCTCCATCTCGGCCATGGTGGCCTGCATCTCGGCCATCTTGGACTGCATCTGCTGGGCCTGCTTCATCAGGTTGCCAAGGTTCTTCATAGATCTTCCTCTCCAGGGATCATTTCGTCGTCCAGGACGCTTTCCGGGTCTTCGGGCGGCGGGGGCTCGGGCAGTTCCTCGCTCCCTAGGTCGCGGACCGCCTCGATGGTGGCGCCGGGGAAGGCGGCCAGTACCGCCTTGACCAAGGGATGTTCGGCGGCGTCGGCGCGGCGGCGCAGTTCGGCGTTGGCCTCCTGCTCGGCCAGGGTCGGCTGGGCCGGGTCGGTGGAATTGACCGACACCGTCCAGCGGCGTCCGGTCCATTCCGACAGCATCCGCGCCACCTTGGGGGCGAGGTCCGAGCCGACGCTGCTGTTTTGTCGCCACTCGATGCGGCCGGCGGCGAAGGATACCGGATTGACCTGGGTGCGCAGTTGTACGGCGATCAGGCCCTCGCGCCGCTCGGAGAACAGCGCCACCGTGGCCGCGAAATCGGCGGGCATGGCGGGCAGGGTCACGGTCTGGGCGACCGGTGCCGGTTCGAGCTTGAGCGCGGTGGCCGGGCCGTGCACCGGGCCGCCGCCCACATGATGGCCGGAAACGGCATCGGCGGGACCGCCGCCGCCGAAGCCACCACCGCCACCCCCACCACCGCCGGGGCCGCGTGGAGCGGGCGGCGGCGGCGGGTTGGCGCGCAGTTGCTCGACCAGTTCGGCCGGGGTGGGCAGCTCGGCGGCATAGGCGAGGCGCACCACCGCCATCTCGGCGGCCTGCAACGGGTTGGGGGCGGCCCGCGTCTCGCCCAATCCCTTCAGCAGCATCTGCCAGGCGCGGGTAAGCGCCGCCAGGGACAGGGTCTTGGCCATTTCGGCGCCCTTGACCCGCTCGGTCTCCGAGGCGCCCAACTGGTCGGCGGCGTCGGGGGTGACCTTCAGCCGCGTCAGCCAGTGGACCAGTTCCAGCATGTCCTGCAGCACCACCGCCGGGTCGGCGCCGGCGGCGTACTGGTCGGTGATCTGGTCCAGAGCGGCGGGGACCTCGCCCTTCATGATGGCGTCCAGCAGGTCGAAGACGCGGGCGCGGTCGGCCAGACCCAGCATGTCGCGCACCTGGGCCTCGTCGACCTTGCCGGCGCCGTGGCTGATGGCCTGGTCCAGCAGCGACAGGCCGTCGCGCACCGAACCGTCGGCGGCCCGCGCGATCAGCTTCAGCGCCGCCGGCTCGATCTCGGCGTTTTCCTTGGCGGCGATGCCCTCGAAGTGACGGGCCAGCACGTCCATCTCGACCCGGCGCAGGTCGAAGCGCTGGCAGCGCGACAGCACGGTGACGGGAATCTTGCGGATCTCGGTGGTGGCGAAGACGAACTTCACGTGTTCCGGCGGCTCCTCCAGCGTCTTCAGCAGCGCGTTGAACGCCGCCGTGGACAGCATGTGGACCTCGTCGATGATGTAGACCTTGAAGCGCGCCGAGGTGGGGCGGTAGCGCACGCCCTCGATGATCTCGCGGATGTCGTTGACGCCGGTACGGCTGGCGGCGTCCATCTCCAGGATGTCGACGTGACGGTCCTCGGCGATGGCGCGGCAATGTTCGCACTGGCCGCAGGGATCGATGGTCGGGCCGCCCTTGCCGTCCGGGCCGACGCAGTTGAGCGCGCGGGCGATGATGCGGGCCGTGGTGGTCTTGCCCACGCCGCGCACCCCGGTCAGCACGAAGGCATGGGCGAGGCGCCCGGTCTTGATGGCGTTGGACAGGGTGCGGACCATGGCTTCCTGCCCGATCAGACCGGCGAAGTCGGTCGGCCGGTACTTGCGGGCCAGGACGCGATAAGGCGTGGGGGCGGGGGTCTCGCTCATGGGGGTCAAGATAGTACGGGCGGTCATGCCCTGCAATTCATACCGGATGGGCTCGGGCGATAGCCCAAGATGGGGTCAGTGCGTCACGCCGGCATCGAAATAATAGGCCGAGGCGCCGCCGTGCAACTGGATGCCCAGCTTGTCCAGCCCCGCCGCCGACAGGTTGACCAGCTTGCCGCGCGGATGGCTTTCGGTCAGCAGCTTCTGGGTGCTGGGATGCCACAGGGCGCGGGTGACGCCATAGATCAGGTCGTTGGGCCGCTCGGCCCCGGTGACCAGCACCACGCCCACGTCCAGGGTCTTCACGTCGGCGTCGGTGCCGCGATAGGTGTCGGCGGGAATGGACGAGGCGGAGAAGAAGGGATAGGTGGCGCGCATCTTGTCCACTTCCGGTCCGGCCAGCGGCACCAGCACGATATCGGCGCGCTGGGCCAGTTCGGCGACGATGGGCACCGGCACGCCGTCCACCACCAGCATGGCGTCCAGCTGGCCGGCGGCAAGCGCGTCGGCGGCGGGGCCGGGCTTCAGGAAGCTTTGCTTGATCTGGCCCTCGGTCATGCCGAAGGCGGTGAGCAGCAGGCGGCCGTGGACCAGTTCGCCGGAATCCTTGTCGCCCAGGGACACCCGCTTGCCCTTCAGGTCCTTGACCGAGTGAATCTTGGCATCCTTCCTGGCCACCAGATGCAGGCTTTCCGGATAGAGCATGGCGATGGCCCGCAGGTTCTGCACCGCGCCCTTGCCCTTGTAGATGCCGGTGCCGTGATAGGCCCAATAGGCGATGTCGGACTGAACCAGGGCGGCGTCGAGCCTTTTCGCCGCGATGGCGTCGATATTGGCGATGGCGCCGCCGGTGGACTTGGCCACCGCCACCAGGCCGGGCACCCCGCACGAGCCGCCCTTGTCGCACTCGCGCGAACCGGGGGGATTGCTGATGGCGTTGGCGATCAGGCCGCCGAAGGCGAAGCGGGTCTCGCCGGTCGGGCCGGTGCCGATCTGGAAGAAGCGGATGTCCTGGGCCGCCGCCGGCTCCGCCCCCATGCAAAGCAGCATAAGCGCGACTATGGCGGAGCGGATAGGCGTTCTGGCAGGCACGGCAGCTTTCCCCCCAAGGAAACGACGCATCAAGGCAAAAGGATACACGACAAATATCATCAAATCCTCATGTAAGTGATGCATTCTGACGGAATTGGACGCATGTTCCCCATTGCGATCGGCGGCAAAGCAGGCACAATGAGCCCTCGGGTTGGGGGCCGAGAGCAGTTATGGTAGACGACGACGGATTGAAACCGATCAACGACAGCGACATGGATTCCATGTTTGTGCTGCCGCTGTCCATCATCCCGCTTCAGACTCCTGCTCTGCAGAGCGCCAAGCTGATCAAGAACGTGCGGCTGCGCAGCGCGGTCGAGCTGTTTTCCGACGTCCAGACCGGCTCCGGCCAGGTGGACGTGGAATCGTTGCCCGCCATGTTCGGCTGGCCGACCGAGCAGATCCACCCCGATCTCGGCATCCTGCGCCGTCTGGCGCTGCTGCCCAGCTACGACGTGTACAGCTTGCGCATCTCCCTGCGCGAGCACGGCATCCCGGTGAACGACTACGCGGCCTTGAAGCTGTCGCCGGAAAAATCGGCCGAGCTTACCCGCTACATGATCATGTTCACCCGTCCGCTGATGAAGATGATCTATTCGGACGAGGATGTGCAGATCAACAGCTACGACGACCTGCTGAAGCTGTTCCGCGATCCCGACATCAAGAAGGCCCGCCAGCGTCTGGAGACCATGGCGCAAAGCCTGAACATCGACATCTTCGACGTGCCGCGCTTCCTCGAGGATTACGGCGACACCTTCATGTCGCTTTCGTATTTCCGCCACTGCCTCGACCGGCTGGAGCCCTACTTCACCGCCTGCGTCCAGGCGCTGGCTCCCATCCGCACCCATTTCCAGTTGAAGCAGAACGTCAACCTGATGAAGACCTGCGACATGATCGAGGAGGTCATCAACTCGATCTCGGCCTCGATCTCGGGACGGCTCGAGGTGTTCGACAAGCGCACCCGCGAGATGTGGGAGAACATCTCCCAGGACGAGTTCCGCTCGGTGAAGGGAATGATCGAGCGCTACCACGTCACCATCGGCGCCGCCCTGTGCGGCCTGACCGTGAAGATGAGCTCGTTCGCCAAGATGTTCCCGCGCCCCAATTCCGGCGGCCCCATCAAGCGCGCCGACTTCATGATGAGCGAGATGATCCAGGGCATCGACCTGATCAAGGACGTGGAGAAGCAGTTCTCCGCGCAGTAGGCGACGGCGGCGGGCCGTCGCCGCTCCACCCCGACCTCAACCCACCCAGTATCGGGGATAGGCGCGGTCCCGCAGCAGGTTGTTGAAGCTCACCGCCACCACCACCAGCGCCATCGCCCCCACCGTGGTGGGGAACAGCAGGAACGACCAGCCCGGCGCGGCCAACATCACGATCACCGGATTGGACCCGGCCGGCGGATGGACCGTGCGGGTAATCTGCATGGCGCCGATGGCGGTGCCCACCGCCAGCCCGGCACTCCACCACGAGGCTCCGAACGCCGACAGGCAGGCCAGCCCGATCAGGGACGACAGGACGTGCCCCATGATGACGTTGCGGGGCTGCGAGAAGGGGCTTTCGGGAAAGCCGAAGATCAGCACGCAAGATGCGCCGAACGAGCCCAGGACCAGCGGTGTCCGGCTGGCCTCGGTCAACGAGTAGACCACGGCGATGGCTAGGAAGCCGCCCATCCAGGACAGCGCGATGTGCCGCAGGTTGGCGCGTGCCGGGAGATCGGCACCGCCGCGCAGCTTATCCATAAGTCTCATCCTTTTGTGCCTTCCTAGTCTGTCCGAGTCTGGTGGAATCGGCTTTTCGTCGACTCGCCCAGGTTCGACGGTGTTCGACCGGCACGGGGATACGGAAAAGCCGGGTCGACCACCAAGGCACCAAGGACACCAAGAGAACTTTCCCCGGGTCGCCTCACCCACCCATTCGATGCCTTGTTTCTCAGGCTGTTCCGGCGGCTCCGCCCTCTTGGTGTCCTTGGTGCCTTGGTGGTGAGCAGCGGGCCCTCCGGCCTCCGAAGCCTAAACCGGGCTGACGTGGATCAAGCTTGGCCATGACAAGTAGGGGAGTGCTTCAACCTAAACATGACGGACTTTAGCGTCGGGCTGCTACAGGCCCTTGGCCCGCCCGCGTTCGATGACGCTCCCCCCCTGCGGGTCAGGTGCAGTTCGTCGCCATGGGCGACGGGCGAGGGCGTCTTCCAGCAATACGCCGATTTCGTCGGGGAAGGCCTCCTCTAGGATCATCCCTTAAAAGTTTAAATGAACAACTCTGTCTACATACTCATGCGTATAGCGTATGTGGACAGGTCTGTCCACATAGAAGTCGGGGCAATTGGGGGTTGGTGGGCCAGGAGGCGGGGTGGATAATGCCAACGTTCCAGATTACCGAAACGGGCTCGAGGCGGCGCATTCATGGCAGGAAGACCTTCCATTCACGACCGCATCCTGCGGGTGGCTCACGACCTGTTCTACCGGGACGGCATCCGCGCCACCGGCATCGACCGGGTGATCGGCGAATCAGAGGTGTCGAAGGTCACGTTTTACCGCCATTTTCACAGCAAGAACGAACTGGTTCTGGCCTTTCTGGACCACCGCCACCAGCGCTGGATGACGTGGTTTGCCGACGCGCTGTGCCGGAACGGTGGCACGGCCGGCGGTGGCGCGGCGGCGGTGGTCCCCGCCCTGGCCGAGTGGTTCCGCGACGGAGCCTTTCGCGGCTGCGCCTTCATCAACAGCGTGGTGGAACTGGGCGGGGATTTCCCCGAAGTGGCCGCCATCGCCCGGCGGCACAAGGACGAAATGACCGAAGCCATCGGCCATCTGCTGCCGCCGTCGGAACGGCGGGAAAATCAGGCCCAGGCCATCGCCCTGGCCGTGGACGGAGCGATCATGCGGGCCCAGGTGGATGGGACGCCGGACGCCGCGCTGGAGGCGCTAGGCCTCGCCATCGACGCCATCACGCCGCCCTACTGCCCGCCGCAATAGCGCGCCACTTCGTCCAGCAGCTTGCGGATGGAGATGGGCTTGGTGATGACCTGATTGAAGCCTTCCTCCATGAAGCCCGCCACGGAATCCGGGTCGGCGAAGGCGGTCACCGCCACCACCGGCACGTTTTTCGTGCGGTCGTCGGCGCGCAGCTGCTTCAGCAGATCGATGCCGGAATATTTGGGCAGCTGGATGTCCATCAAGATGACACCCGCGCCGCTGCCGGCGGCCAGTTCCACCAGCCCGTCGCCATCGGACGACTTGACGGTGGTGTAGCCTGCGATGGTCAGCGCCTGCTCGAGGAGCTTCATGTTCATCGCGTTGTCTTCAACGACGACGACGGTACCGGTCATGACCCGATCCTCTCAGTCATTCAGTTCTGCCCCGCCCGCAATACGGCGACCTTTTCCGGGCCGCGCGGGCTGTAGCTTCTGGCGAAAGTGGTGAAGTCGGCCACGGCCATGGGCCGGCCGATCATGTAGCCCTGGATCTCGTCGCAGCCGTGGCGGGCCAGCAGCGCCGCCTGCGTCTCGGTCTCGACGCCCTCGGCGATGGTTTTCAGCGACAGGGAATGGGCCAGGGAGATGATGGCGTTGACCAGGACGCGGCCGTCCTCGTCCTGATCCAGGTCGCGCACGAAGGCGCGGTCGATCTTGACGGTGTCCACCGGGAAGCGCTTGAGATAGGCCAGCGAGGAATAGCCGGTGCCGAAATCGTCGATGGACAGGGTGACGCCCAGCTTGGCCAGGGAGCGCAGCAGCTTCAGCGTGCCCTCGCCGTCGGCCATCAGCATGCTCTCGGTCAGTTCCAGGTCGAGATCCTTGGCGTTGACCCCGGTCTCCGAGATGCAATCGGCGACGATGTCGGCCAGATCGGCCTCGCGGAACTGCCGGCCCGAGATGTTGACCCCCAGGCGCAGCCCGGTGATGCCGGAATCGTTCCACAGGCGCAATTGGGTGCAGGCCTGGCGCAGCACCCAACTGCCCATGGGGACGATCAGGCCGGTTTCCTCGGCGACGGGAATGAACTTGTCGGGCGTGATGATGCCCAGTTCGGGGTGGCGCCAGCGGATCAGCGCCTCCGCCCCCACCAGGGCGTAATCGGCCAGACGGACCTGCGGCTGGTAGAACAGCTCGAACTGGCCGGCGCGCAGCGCATCCTTGATGGAGCGCTCGAGCGTCATGCGCTCGGTCACCGCGAAGGACATGGCGGCGTCGAAATAGCCCATGCGCATGTCCGAGCGGCGCTTGACGTTGTGCAGCGCCATCTCGGCGTTGCGCAGCAATTCCAGGGCGTCGTCGCCGTCGCGGGGGAAGACGGACACGCCCATGTCCACCGGCACCACCATCTCGGTGCCGTGGATGGTGTAGGGCTTGTTGAGGATGTCGTGGATGTGGGTCACCTGGGCGGTGATCTCGTCCATTTCGCGCGCCTGGGCGACCACCACGGCGAACTCGTCGCCGGCCAGCCGGGCGGCGGTGCCGCCCGAGACCACCGCCTGGGCCAGACGCCGCGCCGTCTCGCGCAGCAGGGAATTGCCCACGTCGTGGCCCATGGAATCGTTGATGGTGGTGAAGCCGTCCAGGTCGACGGTGATGATGGCGACCAGCAGGCCGGCATTGCGGGCCATGGCGATGGCCTGGCCCAGCCGGTCGGTCAGCAGGGTGCGGTTGGGCAGGTCGGTGAGCGGGTCGTGGTTGGCCAGATAGGCCACGCGCTGGGCCAGTTGCTTGTTCTCGGTCAGGTCGCGGATGGTGCCGGTGAACAGGCGGCGCTTCTCGACCCGCAGCTCCGAGATGGACAGATGGACCGGGAACAGCGACCCGTCCTTGCGTTTGCCCATCACCTCGCGTCCCGCGCCGATGATGGCGCCGATGCCGGTGGCGAGATAGTTCCTGATATAGCCGTCGTGACGGCCGGCGTCGGGCTCCGGCATCAGGACCGAGACGTTGGCGCCGATCAGTTCCGACAGGGAATGCCCGAAGATGCGCTCCACCGACAGGTTGGCGTTGAGGATGGTGCCGTCCTCGTCGATGGTGACGATGCCGTCCAGCACCGTGTCCATGATGGCGCGGATACGGTGTTCGCGCGCCGCCACCGCCCGCATGGCGGCGGTGACCTCGGTGGTGTCGCGCCCCACCAGCAGGGTGGCGTTGTGGGCCTCGCGCCGGAGCGGCACCGCCGACAGTTCCACGTCGCGCACCCGTCCGGCGAAGGTCATCACCTTGACCGGCAGGGGGTGGCCTTCCTCGTACAGGGTGTCGAGGCCGCCCTCGAAGATGGCGCGGTAGTCGGGGTGGACGAACTCGGAGAAATGCTTGCCCTCGCAGGCGGTGACGGAGGGCGCGCGCAGCATGCCGAGGCCGGCGGCGTTGATGCGTTCGATCACTCCGTCGACGCAGACGCAGATCAGGTCGGGCGACAGTTCCACCAGATCGCGATAGGAGGCCTGATCCTTGAGCAGCGCCGATTCCAGCATGGAGACGTCGGTGATGCGGTCGAGCAGCTTGAGAATCTGGCTGCCGGAATTAAGGATGGATTCGGCGTATTCGCGGTAGCCGCTCTGGGCGATGGGACCCAGCATCTCGGTGGAGATCATCTCGGCGAAACCGATGACGTCGTTCAGGGGCGTGCGGATGTCCCGGCTCATGCGGCCCATGAACTCGGTCTTGGCGCGGTTGGCGAAATCGGCCTCTTCCTTGGCCTCGGCCAGGGTGGCGGCCACGGCGCGCTCCGAGGTGATGTCGCGCGAGAACATGGCGCAGCGGTGCTCGCCCGCCCCGACGCCGGCCACCGCCAGCAGACGGTTGGCGAACCAGTGGATGCCGTCGGTATCCTCGAACTGGACGGTGCGCCCGCTCTCCAGCGCCTCGGCCAGGAACGAGCGGCGATGCTCGGCCAGCGCCTCGGGCAGCAGGTCGAAGATGGATTGGCCGATCACCGCGTCGGGCGGCTGGTTCAGGTACTGCTCGGCCTCGGTGTTCAGGGTCAGGATGTGCCCTTCGGCGTCGAGCAGCATGGCGATGTCGTGGCTGGCGTCCAGCAGGGCCTGCGAGGTGCGGTGCGAGGCTTCCAGCGCCGTCCGGGCCTGCTGGCGCTCGATGGCGTGGCGGATGACGCGGGGCAGCAGGGTCAGGCCGGCGTCGGACTTGACCACGTAATCCTGGGCGCCGGCCCGGATGGCTTCTTGCGCCATCCGCTCGTCGTCCAGGCTGGTCAGTACCACCAGCGCCTTGTCGGGAGCCCAGGACTTCAGCCGCAATACCGATTCGATGCCCGATGCGTCGGGCAGGCCCAGGTCGGACAGGATGCAGTCGAAGGCGTCGAACGGAGCGTCCTTCTCGACCTCGCCCAGGGCGCGGCGGCTGGACACTTTCCAGTTGGGCTGGGCATCGGCCAATTCGATCTCGATCAACCTCTGGTCTCCAGGGTTGTCTTCGATGATCAGCAATCTCAGGATGTCGGCGCCCGAACTCATGATCAAATGACCATGCAGCATCCGGGGCCTATTGTAAATATTCAGCGAATGATCGGGGCGGCGGGAATCATAGCAGAAGGCCAACCATCGCGCCGGTCAGGCAGCTGGCCAGTGTTCCCGAAATGATTGAGCGTCCGCCCAGGGCGACGATTTCCGGCCGGCGCTCCGGCGCCATGACCGACAGGCCGGCGATGAGGATGCCGAGCGAGCCAAGATTGGCGAAGCCGCACAGGCCATAGGTCATGATCAGGCGTGATCGGGGCGACAGCGCCTCGGGCGGCAGGCGGGCCAGATCCAGATAGGCCAGCAATTCGTTGAGCACCGTCTTGGTGCCCATCAGGGCGCCGGCGGTGAGCATCTCCGAGGCGGGAATGCCCATGGCCCACACCACGGGGGCCATGGCCCAGCCCAGGGCGCGTTGCAGGGTCAGCGGCGCTCCCGCCACGTCGGGCAGCAGGTTGAGGCCGGCATTGGCCAAGCTGACCAGGGCGACGAGGACCACCAGCATGGCGACGATGCCCACCAGCAGGCGCACCCCGTCCATGGTCCCCCTGACCACCGCGTCCATGGACCCGGCATAGGTGTGGCCGTCTCCCAGCCGGCCGGCGCCGGTGTGCGAGGAATCGGGCACCATGATCTTGCCGACCATCAGTCCGGCCGGCACCGAGATCAGCGAGGCGGTCAGCAGGTGGCCGATGGCGTCGGGGATGACCCCGTCCAGGAAGGTGGCGTAGAGCACCATCACCGTGCCGGCGATGGTGGACATGCCGGCGGTCATCACCAGGAACAGCTCGCCGCGCGACAGCAGGCCCACATAGGGGCGGATCAGCAACGGCGCCTCGATCATGCCGAGGAAGGCGGTGGCCGAGGCCGACACTCCCACGGCGCCGCCCACCCCCATGGACCTCTCCAGCAGGCGCGAGGCGGCCCGGACCACCACCGGCAGGATGCGCCAGTGATAGAGCAGCGCCGAGAGCGCGCTCATCAGCAGCACCAGCGGCAGGGCCTGGAAGGCCAGGATGAAACCGGACGAGGGATGGGTGACGGTCCAGGGCGCCGGGCCGCCGCCCACATAGCCGAAGACGAAAGTGGTTCCGGCCCGGGTGGCGGTCTGCAGCGCGTCCACCGCCCGGTCGAGGCCGAGGAACAGCAGCTTGGCGGCGGGGACCTTGAGCAGCAGCAGGGCCAGCGATCCCTGGACGGCCAGACCGGCGGCGACGATGCGCCACGAGACCGCCCGGCGATCCTCGGACAGCAGGAAGGCCGTCCCGATCAGGGCGACGATACCGATGAGCCCCTGGCCGCTCAATGCTGCTTGGCCAGCCACTCGTCCACGGCGGGAACCATGGCCTTGACCGACAGCCCGAAGGCCAGCATCAGCTTGTCCTTCTCCTGGGTCATGTGCAGGAGGTTGTCCACCACCTTGCGCAGGATGTCCTTGGCGAAGGCGGGGATGGACAGGATCTCGCGGGCGCGGGGGCCGAAGCCGGTGTTCAGCGCATGCACCATCACCTCGACCTTGTCGATGTTGAGGCGCTGGATTTCCTGCAGGTTCTCGGCGGCGATATAGCACAGCATATCGCCGAAGATCTTGGCCACCGCCTTGTCCAGCGCGGCGCAGACGTTGAAGAAGGCGCTGTCGCGGGCGAAGAACTCCCACGCCTTGTCGCCCAGCAGCTTGCGATAGAACTCGTACATATCCCGGTTCCACACCGAGATGCCGCCGATGGCCTTGGGCCGGTCGGCGAGAATGGCGCCGAAATCGGCGCCGACCGCGGCCTTGACCTTCTTCAGCTTGTCGGGCTCGAACCGGGCCACCGCCTCGATATGGGCGGCGGTGGGCAGGGCGACGATGTCCTCGCCGATCTCGAGAATCTGGGGATAGCTGAGTTGGGTGCGGTAGGTCTCGAGCAGCGGCAATTGCCAGCCGAAGGCGATATAGCGCGACAGCTCGCGGATCTTGCGTTCCTCGACCGGATCGACCGCCTGACGCTCGATCTGCTCGGTCTTCTTGATCAGGCCGAACATGGAGGTCTTGGTGACGGTCTCGGTGATCGTCTCCATGGGCTTGTCGGCCTCGAAAATCTTCTTGGCGCAGGTGCGGACCAGCAATTGCTGAATCTGGCCCAGGCTGACGCCGCACACCAAAGGCGTACTTTCGTCGCGCACCGGTCCGCTGCCTTCCTTGGCGCGGACGATGTCGTCGACCAGGTCGCGCTTGGCCTGGAAGGTCTTGATGAAGGATTGCAGCACGTCGGGGTCCGAGATCACCTGCTGATAGGTGACGGCGGTCTCCACCAGGCCGGCCTGCTGGAAGGTGGCCAGCACCTTCTTCAGGCCGTCGATGACGCCCCTCTTGGTTTCGGTATCGATTTCCACCGGAGGCGGAAGCTTTGCAACGGACATGAGGCTCGCGGTCCCGGCAGGATGTTTCCCGAAATTACCTGTTTACTCCTAAGGGCATAGGGTGGCAAGCCGCATCCAGGTCAACTCATGCTTGTTATGGGCCAGATGCAGCAGACGCGACCCGGGAATGGCGGCAAAGGCCCGCGCGGTGGCATGATCGGTCTCGCCCTGGAACTTGACCGTGCAGATGAAATTGCGGGCCAAGCCGGAATCCAGCCAGCGCTCCACCAGCCGCAGCAGGCGCTCGGGATAGCAGATGACGTCCGAGCACAGCCAGTCCACCGGGCCGATCTCGGCGGGCTCGATGCCGAAGGCGCTGCCCTGGCGGTATTCCACATTGGGCATGGCGGCGACGTTGGGGGCGAGCGGCGCCTTGTCGATGCTGATCACCCTGGCGCCGGTGGAGGCCAGCACCCAGGTCCAGCCGCCGGGACAGGCCCCCAGATCGACGCAGGTCTGGCCCGGTCCCGGCATCTCGCCGGCCAGGGTCAGCGCCTCCCACAGCTTGAGATAGGCCCGGCTGGGCGGCGTGGTGCGATCCTCGACGAAAGTCGCCTCGCCGTTGGGAAAGGGGCTGGAACAGCCGGCGGCGGCCAGCACGCGGCCCTCGTCCATCCAGGTGAACGAGCCCAGCGGCGCGGTGGGGGCCGGCTGGCCGAACACCAGCGGCTTGGCCGATACCTTGGGCAATTTCTCCACCAGCAGGGCGGTGCGGCGGTGCAGATGGAATTCGTAGGGCCACCAGTTGCGCTGGATGGCCTTCAGCGCCTTGGCCGCCTCGCCGATGGAGGCCACCTCCAGCACCTGGGGTTCCATCCAGATGTTTTGCGCCCAGGCGGCCGGCTTGGCCGGGCCGGGCGACAGCAAAAGGCGGCCGTATTCGGCGCTGACCTCGCCCAGTTCGGCCCGCAGGTCGGCCTCGAACCCGGGGGCGGCCAGATAGGCGGTGAACTTCGTGCTCATTCCGGCCAACGCCGGTGGACCCACAGCCACTGCTCGGGCCGTTCGCGGATCCATTCCTCGAGCAGGGCATTGATGCGGACCAGCAGCAGGCGGTTGTCGTCGTGACTGTCGCTGGTATGGGGAAAGTCCAGGGGCGGCAGGACGGTGAGGCGGAAATTGGCGCCTTTGATCCGCTCCACCCGGGCGGGGACCAGCGGGCATTTGAATTTGGTGGCGAAGACGGCCTGGGCGGGGGCGGTCATGGCGTCGCGGCCGAAGAAGGGGATGGGCACCCCGTCATTCATTTTCTGGTCCACCAGCATGCCGAGATGGCCGCCGTTCTTCAGGGCCAGCAGCGCCCGGCGGGCGCCTTCGGGGCCTTTCTGGATCAGGGCGAGGCAGGCGTCGGCCCGGCCCTTGCGGTAGAGATCCTCCACATACGGATTGTTGGCGGCGCGGTAGACCAGGGTCAGCGGCAGGCCGCGCATGGCCGCCACGGCGCCGTTGACCTCCCAGTTGCCCATATGGCCCGAGATGAAGATGCCGGCCTGACCGTCGTCGCGCAGCAGGTCGATATATTCGCCGCCGACCAGTTCCACCCGTTCGGCGGCGATGCGCTTCAGGTGCGGGAACTCGCCGGCCACCCGGCCGATATTGTCCCACATGGCGCGGATGATCGCCGTGATCTCGGCATCGCTCCTGTCGGGGAAGGCGGCCTTGAGGTTCTTGCGCGCCGTCCGGTTGACGCCGCCCAGCAGCGGGCCGATGGTGCGGCCCAGCCAGCCGCCCAGCCCCGAGGCGGTGTCCAGCGGCAGCAGCGCGAACAGTCCCCATACCGCGCGGGCACCCAGGGCCTCCAGGCGTTGGCGCAGTTCCTTCTTGCTCATGCCCGCACTCCGATCCGATCGAACAGGGGAGTTAGCAGAGAGGGCTTCTCCCAGTCCAGCGCCACGCTCAGCACCGAGACGCGGGCGCGCAGATCGGCGGGCAACCGCACGGAATCCTTGGCGGTGGTGACGGCCGTCGCCTCGTTGGCCTCGGCCTCGGCCAGCAGCGCCTCGATGTCGGCGCGGGTGAAGGGATGGTGATCGGGAAAGGAATGGGTGGCGGTCAGCCGCGCCCCGCATTGCTTGCACGTGGCGAAGAACTTTTCCGGCCGGCCGATGCCGGCGAAGGCCACCACCTTGCGGCCCGACAGGGCGGCGCCTTCGGGGCCGGGCACCAGCCGCGCGGCCAGCAGCACCAGATCGTGGGCGCGGGCCAGTTCGGCCAGCCCGCTTTTATCCTCGCCGATCACCACCATGGCGTCGGCGCGGGCCAGCCCCTGGTCCGGCGATTCGCGGCATGGTCCGGCCGGCATGACGCGGCCGTTGCCGAAGCCGTATTCGCCGTCCACCACCACCAGGGACAGGTCCTTGGCGATGGTGCCGTTCTGGAAGCCGTCATCCATGATGATCACCTCGGCCCCCATCTCGACGGCGGCCACCGCGCCGTCGGGGCGCCAGCGGGCCACCCAGGTGGGAGCCTCGCGGGCCAGCAGCAGCGCCTCGTCCCCCACCCGGGCGAAATCGTGGCGGTCCAGGTCGACGGCGCGTGGCCCCACCTCGGTACCGCCATAGCCGCGGGTGAGGAAATGGGGATTGGCCCCGGCGGCGATCAGGCGCCGGGCCAGGGCGATGCCCACCGGCGTCTTGCCGGCGCCGCCGGCCACGATGTTGCCGACGCAGATCACCGGCACGGCGGGGCGGTATTCCTCGGCCCGCTCCAGATTGCGGCGGACCGCCCAGCCGTAGACCGCTCCCAGCGGCGCCAGCAGGCGGGAGACGGCATTGTCGCTGTGCCAGAAGTCAGGAGCGCGCATGGGTGGCCTCCAGGGGAGAGAGGATGGGAGCCAGGGCTTCCACCACCTGATCGAGAACTCCGGCCTCGCCCTCGGCCCAGGCCTTGGCCGCCTCGCCCGCCGCCCGCAGGGATTGCGCGTCGGCCAGCAGGGCGCGGACCGTCATGGCCAGTTCGCCCTCGTCCCTGACCCGTAGCGCGGCCTCGGCCGCCAGCATGGACGGCGCCATGTCGGGAAAATTGTCCATCAGCGGACCGAACAGTACGGCGGCGCCCAGCAGGGCCGGCTCGAACGGATTCTGCCCGCCGCCCACGCACAGGCTCTTGCCCACGAAGACCGGGCCGCCCAGGCGGTAGAACAGCCCCAGCTCGCCCATGGTGTCGGCGACGTAGACCTGGGTTGCCGGCGTGATCGCCTCGCCCGCCGAGCGCAGCGCCACGGCAAGCCCCTGGCCGCGCAGCTCGGCCGCCACTTCGGCGCCGCGCGTATGGTGGCGGGGAATGACGATGGTCAGCAGGCCGGTCAGTCCGAGGGCGGCATGCACCCGCCCGGCGATGGCCTCCTCGCCCGGATGGGTGCTGGCCGCCAGCCACAGGGGGCGGTCGCCGATCTCGGCCTTCAGCCGCTCCAGCGCGGTCTCGTCGCAGGGCAGCGGCGCCACCGCGTATTTGAGATTGCCCAGGCAGCGGACGTCGCGCCCGCCCAGGGCGCGGATGCGGCTCGCGTCGGATTCGGTCTGGGCCAGGCACAGGACAAAGCCCGACAGCATCTTGTGGATGAAGCCGGGGACCTTTTTCCAGGCGGCGAAGGACCTGGCCGACATGCGGCCCTGGATCAGCACCTGGGGGATGCCGCGATGACGGGTCTCGGCCAGCAGATTGGGCCAGTACTCGGATTCCGCCCACAGCGCCAGATCGGGCCGCCAGTGGTTGAGGAAGGACCGCACATAGGCGATGCGGTCCACCGGCACGTACTGGTGCAGCGCTCCCGGCGGCAGGCGTTCGGCCAGCAGACGGGCCGAGGTGACGGTGCCGGTGGTCATCAGCACGCCCAGGCCCCGCCGGGTCAGGCGCTCGACCAGCGGCAGCATGGACAGCGCTTCGCCCACCGAGGCGCCGTGCATCCACACCATTGGACCGGCGGGACGGGGGCGGCCGGGATGACCCAGACGCTCGGCGAAGCGGGCGGCATCCTCCTTGCCGCGCGCCTTGCGCCGCCCCAGATAGGCGGCGATCAGCGGTCCGCCCAAGGTGGTCAGTCCGCGGTACAGGCGGTAGATCATGGCCGGTCCGCCGGGTCGGGGGTTTCCTGTCCCATTCGGGCGTCGGCGTCCCGCGTGATGGCGTTGAGGTGATCCTCCACCGCCTGACGCGCCGCTTCCATGGCCGTGTCGTCGGCCTCCTTGGGGACGGTGATGGGATCGCCCCATACGAAGACCCCGCGCGAGAACGGCAGGGCGACGGCGAAACGGTCCCAACTGCCCAGCAGTTTGCGGCGGCTGGTGGCGAAGGTGGCGGGCAGGATGGGAACGCCGGCCAGACGGGCTACCGCCACGATGCCGTCCGAGGCGCGCATGCGCGGCCCCTTGGGGCCGTCGGGGGTGATGCCGACGCATTCGCCGTTCTTCAGGAATTTCAGCATGGCGCGCAGCGCCGCGCTGCCCCCCCGAGTGGTCGAGCCCTGGACGGTGTCGATGCCGAAATGCGACACGGTCCGGGCGATCAGCTGGCCGTCCCTGTGCTGGCTGATCAGCATGTGGATCGGCACGGCTTGCCGCCACGACTTGGGCATCATCAGGATACGGCCGTGCCAGAAGGCCAGGATGAAGGGCTTGCCCTGGTCCCACAGGGCCTGGGCATGGCCGCCGTTGACGACCTGCCAGCGGCCGGTCAGATAGACGAGGCGGATATAGAGCGAGCCCAGCCAGCACAGCAGCCCGCGCAATCCCTCGCTCTTGCCGATGCGCTTGGCCAGGCCCATGGGCTCAGCCTCCGGTGGCCTTGGAGGCTTCCTCGGCGAACTGCATGGCGTAGAGGCGGGCATAGACCCCGTCTTGGGCCAGCAGGGCGTTGTGGTCGCCGGATTCGATCACTCTGCCCTTATCCAGCACGTGGATCAGGTCGGCGTTGACCACGGTGGACAGGCGGTGGGCGATGACGATGGTGGTCCGTCCCTTCATCAGCAGCTCCAGGGCGGTCTGCACCTGACGCTCGGATTCGGTGTCCAGCGCGCTGGTGGCTTCGTCCAGCAGCAGGATGGGGGCGTTCTTCAGCATGGCCCGCGCGATGGCCAGACGCTGGCGCTGGCCGCCCGACAGGTTCAGGCCGCGTTCGCCCACCACGGTGTCGTAGCCCTCGGGCAGGCCGATGATGAAGTCGTGGGCGGCGGCCGAACGGGCGGCGGCCTCGATCTCCTCGTCGGTGGCGCCGAAGCGGCCATAGGCGATGTTGGCGCGGATGGTGTCGTCGAACAGGGTGATTTCCTGGCTGACCAGGGCGATCTTGCCACGCAGCGAGGACAGCCCGACGGTACGCACGTCCTGGCCGTCCACCAGCACGTGGCCGTCGGTGACGTCGTAGAAGCGGGGCAGCAGGTTCAGCACCGTGGATTTGCCGGCGCCCGAGGGGCCGACCAGGGCCACCGTCTTGCCGCCGGGTACGGCGAGGTCGATGCCGTCCAGCACAGCCTTGTTGCCGTCATAGGTGAAGAACACGCCCTCGAAACGGACATTGCCCTCGAGGACCACCAGTTCGGGGGCGGTTTCCTTCTCGACGATGGAGGGCTGGGTGTCCAGAACCGAGAAGGTGCGGGCCGCCGCCGCCAGACCTTCCTGCAGGTTGGTGTTCATGGAGGCGATGGACTTGATGGGGCGATAGGCCAGCATCAGGGCGGTGATGAACGAGAAGAAGGCGCCGGGCGTGGTCTCGCCTTCCACCACCCGCGTGCCGCCGTACAGGATCACCACGGTGATGGCGATGCCGCCCAGCAACTCCATGATGGGCGACGAGGCCGAGCGCACGCGGGCCGCCTTGTAGATCAGGTCCTGCAGCATCTCGACCAGGGCGTTGACCTTGCGCTTCTCGTAATTCTCCATGCCATAGGCCTTGACCACCCGGATGCCCTGGACCGCCTGCTCCAGATAGGTGGTCAGCTGGCCCATGTGCTCCTGGGTGTTGGCGGTCACCTTGCGCATGCGCCGGCCCAGCTTGCGGATGGGCAGGATGGCGATGGGGAAGATGAAGAAGGTCCAGGCCGACAGCCGCCAGTCCTGATAGAACATGGCGCCGATCAGGAAGAGCACCGACGAGGCGTCCTTGCCCGCGCCGGTCAGGGCGTCGGACACCGCGAAGCGCATCTGCGAGATGTCGTTGGTCAGGCGCGACAGGATGCGGCCGGTGGAATTGGCGTGGAAGAAGGCGACGTCGAGGCGCATCAGGTGGGCGAACAGCCGCGACTGCATGTCGGCGATGACCCGGAGGCCCACCTTGGACAGGAACACCGCCTCGCCGTAATTGCACACCGACTTGACCGCGAAGGTGGCCAGCACGGCGGCGGCCAGCGGCACCAGGAATTCGGGACGCTTCTCGGTGAAGATCTTGTTGACCACCGGGTCCATCAGCAGGGCGTAGCCCGCATTGGCGGCGGCGCCCACCACCATGCAGAACACGGCGGCCATCACCTTGCCCAGGTAGGGGCGCATGCCCTCGTTGAAGAGGCGGCGCACCAACACCCAGGTGGAATGATCGAAGGAAATCTTCTGATTGCTCAACGGATTGACGATCCCTGCCAGCTTATGCGGCCGGACCATATCACGGCGCAGGGCGCCATCCAAACGAAACGGCGGCCAGGCGCCCGGAGGGGCGCGCCCGGCGAGGGGCCGGAAAACGAAACGGCCGCCGTTGATGACAACGGCGGCCGTCCGTATGGCGCGCGAACCGGGGGGCGGGCCGCCCCAAGGTCGCAGACCTCTTAGTGCAGGTCCTTCCAGATCTGGCGCTTCAGGGCGTACATCAGAGCGGTCAGTACACCCAGGAACACCATCACCTTGACGCCCAGGGACTTGCGGGCGTCCAACTCGGGCTCGGCGGCCCAGTTGAGGAAGGTCACGATGTCGTAAGCCACCTGTTCCTTGGTCGCCTTGGTGCCATCGGCATAGCTGACGATGTCATCCATGATCGGCGACGGCATGCTGATGGCGTTGCCGGGGAAGTAGTGGTTGAAGAACTTGCCCTCGGGGATCGCATGACCCTCGGGAGCGGCGTCCTCGTACCCCAGCATCAGCGAGTAGACGTAGTTGGGGCCGTTGGGACGGGCCTTGTTCATCAGCGACAGGTCGGGCGGCAGGGCGCCGCCATTGGCGGCCTGGGCGGCCTTCTCGTTGGGGAAGGGGGCCACGATGCGGTCCGACGGACGGGCGGGGCGGTTGTTGACCACGCCTTCGTCGTTGGGCTGATCGGGGACTTCCTTCTCGGCGGCGAAGGCCTTGATCTCGTCATCGGTGAAGCCGATGTCGGCCAGGTTGCGGTAGGACACCAGCTTCATGGCGTGGCAGTTGGAGCACACGTCATGAAACACCTGCCAGCCGCGCTTCAGGGCCGCCTTGTCGTGCTTGCCGAACAGGCCCTCCCACGAGAAAGCCTGGGCCGGCTTCTTGAACTCCGGCATGCCGGCGCTGCTGGCCTGGGCCTCGCCGCCGAAACCGGCCAGACCGACCATCATCATGGCGATGAGGGCGGCGGCCTTGACCACCGGCTGAGCGATGGAGGCGGGCAGGGGCCTGGGCTTCTCGATGCGCGACAGCAGCGGCAGGATCACCAGGAAGTGGGCGAAGTAGTAGGCGGTGCAGAACTGACCGACCTTGATCAGGATGCCTTCGGCCGGCTTGCCGCCCACATAGCCCAGCACCAGGCAGTCCACCAGGAATAGCCAGAAGAACTGGCGGTACAGCGGACGGAACTTGGCCGAGCGCACCTTGGAGCTGTCCAGCCACGGCAGGGCGAACAGGATCAGGATGGCCGAGAACATGGCCAGCACGCCCTGCAGCTTGGCGGGCAGCAGCGGCAGGTCGAAGGTGAAGGCGCGCAGGATCGCGTAGAACGGCAGATAGTACCATTCGGGCACGATGTGCGGGGGGGTCACCATCGGGTTCGCCGGGATGTAGTTGTCCGGCTCGCCGAAGAAGTTGGGCGCCCAGAACACGAAGGCCATGTAGAACATCAGGAACAGGCCGATGCCGTACAGATCCTTGATCGTGTAGTAGGGGTGGAAGGGGATCGAGTCCTGCGGACCCTTCATGTCGATGCCCAGCGGGTTGTTCGACTTGACGGTGTGCAGCGCCCAGACGTGCACGACGACCAGCCCGACGATGACGAAGGGCAGCAGGAAGTGCAGCGCGAAGAAGCGGTTCAGGGTGGGGTTGTCCACCGAGAAGCCACCCCACAGCAGGGTCACGATGTGCTCGCCCACCACTGGGAAGGCCGAGAACAGGTTGGTGATCACCGTGGCGCCCCAGAAGGACATCTGGCCCCAGGGCAGCACGTAGCCCATGAAGCCGGTCGCCATCATCGCCAGGAAGATGGCGATGCCGACGAACCACAGGATCTCGCGCGGGGCCTTGTACGAGCCGTAGTACAGGCCGCGGAAGATGTGGATGTACACCAGGATGAAGAACATCGAGGCGCCGTTGGCGTGCAGGTAGCGCAGCAGCCAGCCGTAGTTCACGTCACGCATGATGCGCTCGACCGAGTCGAACGCCAGCGAGGTGTGGGAGGAATAGTTCATGGCCAGGAACAGGCCGGTGAGGATCATGATGATCAGCATCACCGCGGCCAGCGAACCGAAGTTCCACCAGTAGTTCAGATTGCGGGGGGTCGGGTATTCGATAGCGCTGTGCTGCATCATCGAGAAGACGGGCAGGCGCTCTTCGATCCAGTTGACCACCTTGTTGTTGCTCTTGAAGTCGCTCATGACGGGTCCCCTCAGCCGATCCGGACGGTGGTGTCGGTGGTGAACTGATAAGGCGGCACCGGCAGGTTGGCCGGAGCGGGACCCTTGCGGATGCGGCCCGAGGTGTCGTAATGCGACCCATGGCACGGACAGAACCAGCCGCCGAACTCACCCTTGGGGTCGGCGGGCTTCTGGCCCAGCGGCACGCAGCCCAGATGGGTGCAGACGCCGATCAGGATCAGCCACTCGGGCTTCTTGGCGCGGTCGGCGTCGGCCTGCGGCTCGCGCAGGTCGGCCAGCGCCACCTTGCCGGCCTCGGCGATTTCCTCGGGCTGGCGATGCCGGATGAACACCGGCTTGCCGCGCCACACCACGGTGACGGATTGGCCCGGCTTGATGGCCGAGATGTCGACGTCGGTGGTGGAAAGCGCCAAAGTATCGGCGGCCGGGTTCATGCTATGCACGAACGGCCAAAGTGCCAAGCCAGTCCCGACCGCACCGACGGCGGAAGTGGCGTACAGCAGGAAATCCCGCCGTGTCTGCCCGTCCATCGACGAGGGCTGGGCATTGTGTGCCTGATCAGCCATGATTAATCCTCTTGTTGGCCCGCGGAAGCGCGACTATTAACCACATCGTCCGAGTCGATTCAACAGCCGTCTCGACCTCCATGCGCGGAAGCTAATATGATGCGCCGCAAGGCGCTATCGCACCGCACAAGAATTCACAGCCGAGACATACTTTGGATCTTCTCCGCCTTGCCCTCTATCAGCCGGACATTCCACAGAACGCGGGAACACTTCTGCGGCTGTCCGCCTGCCTGGGCGTGGCGGTCGATATAATCGAACCCTGCGGCTTTGTCCTTGATGAACGTAAAATCCGGCGCGCGGGAATGGACTATATTGAACAGGCCCGTTACACCCGCCATTCGTCGTGGGAGGCCTTCGTTGCCACCTTGACCTCTGGGGGGCGGCGACTGGTGCTGCTTACCACCGGTGGCGAGGTGCGTCATGACCGCTTTCCTTTCGCTCCCGGCGACACCATCATGGTCGGACGGGAAAGCTCCGGGGTGCCGGCGGCGGTGTCCGAGCGGGCCGAGGCGCGTATCCGCATCCCCATGCGGGCGGCGGCGCGATCGCTGAACGTGGCGGTGGCGGCGGCCATCGCCACCGCCGAGGCTTTGCGGCGCCTGGAGGGATTTCCGGACGAGGAGAGGCAATAATCATGAGCGTTGATACCGTCCGCCATTGGGACAACGACCGCGCCGCCGCCTATGACAAGCGGGTGCGGGAAGCCATTCCCGGCTATGACGCCCTGCACGTCCTGTCGTGCCAGATCGTCGCCGAGACCACCGGCGGCAAGGGCCGTGCCCTGGTGATCGGCGCCGGGACCGGCGCCGAATGCGTCGCCCTGGCCGACAGCTGTCCCAATCTTTCGGTGGTGGGCGTCGATCCCAGCAAGGAGATGCTCGACCACGCCGAATCCAAGGTGAAGGACCGCGACCTCACCGGCCGGGTGCGGCTTTATCCCGTCAAGGTCGGCGCCCTGCCCAAGTTCGAGCCCTTCGACGCCGCCACCCTGCTCCTGGTAATGCATTTCCTGCCCGATGACGGCGCCAAGAAGACCCTGCTGGAGGAGGTGGCGGCCCACCTGAAGCCGGGGGCTCCCCTGGTTCTGGCCGACCTGTTCGGAACCTGGAGCGATGCCTGGCAGCAGCAGTTGCGCGCCTGGTGGCGCCACCTGCAACTGGCGGCGGGCATTCCCGAGGTGGAGGTGGAAAAGGGCTTTCGCCACGTGGACCGCGATATCTTCCCGCTGACCGAGGCCCGCCTCGCCGAGTTGCTGGCCGAAACCGGTTTCGGTCTGCCGGAACCCTATTTTCGCGCGCTGTGTTTCGGCGGCTGGGTGGCGCGGAAAATTTAGCTCCCGCCCAGCAAGCCGTCGATTTCCACCTGGGCCATGGCGCGGTCCGAGCCGTGGATGATGGCGTTGGCACAGTCCATCAGGGCCTGGGCGGCGCGGCTGATGGCCTTGACGTGCTCGGTGGTCAGCGCCGGGTCGGCGCCGGTGACGATTTCGTCCTCCAGCTTGGCGACCCCACCCAGAATCAGCGTGTTCAGGTGGTTGATGGTCTCCTCGAAGGGACGGCGGAACTTGGTGGGGACGCGCTCATACGCCTCCACCGCCAGCTGCTTGTCCTTGAAGGTGGAGTCGGCGAAGTGCTCCTGGTAGCTCTTGGGCTGCCACATCTTGCACTCCTCGATCATGTCCGGCATGTCCGGGACCATGTCGAGCAGCATGACGATCTCGTTGAAGTGGTTGAGGTAATCGGTGGCAAGCAGAGTCTGGGCGCTGATATTGGTGCCGCCGACCCTGGCAACGTATTCCTCGAAGGCTGCCCGCTCTTCCGGCGGAATATCAGATTCCGACACTACCCCTCCTGGAGCCCACCAATTCCCCTGCCTCATCCTTGCGCCATGAGGGCGATAAATTCAAGAGCCCATGGCCCGGCATGGGGCGATCAGACCCGATGATACGGGTGTCCGGTCAAGATGGAATGGGCCCGCCACAACTGTTCGGCCAGCAGGGCGCGGACCAGCATGTGCGGCCAGGTCATGCGTCCGAAGGACAGCAGCAGGTCGGCCCTGTCCCGCACCGCCTCGCCGTGGCCGTCGGCGCCGCCGATCAGGAAGGCGACATCCTGGGCGCCGCCGTCGCGCCAGTCGCGCAGCCTGGCGGCGAAATCCACCGAGCCCATGTCGCGGCCCCGTTCGTCCAGGGCAACCACCCTGGCGCCCTCCGGGATGGCGGCCAGCAGCAGTTCCGCCTCGCGCGCCTTCAACTGAGGGCCGGCGAGGGGGCGCTTCTCCTCCACCTCCTTGAGGATGGGCGGCGGGCTGAGGCGGCGGCAATACTGGCGGAACAGGTCCTGCTCCGGCCCGGCCTTGGCCTTGCCCACCGCCGCGATCAGCAGGCGCATCAGCCCTGTTCGATCGCCTTGGCGCGCACGGCGCTGGCGGTGGGGGCGTCCGCCTTGGCTTCGAGCGCACCCCACATCTTTTCCAGATTGTAGAAGGCGCGGACCTCGGGGCGGAACAGGTGGACGATGATGTCGCCCCCGTCGACCAGCACCCAGTCGCACTGGGGCATGCCCTCGATGGTGACCCGCTGCCCGGCCTGCTTCAGGGCCTTCTCCACGTGGTCGGCCATGGCGCCCACCTGACGTTGCGACTTGCCGGTGGCGATGACCATGGTGTCGGTGATGGAGGTGCGGCCCTTGAGGTCGAGAACGACCACGTCCTCGGCCTTGTGGTCGTCCAGGGTGGCCGCGACGATCTCGGCCAGGCTCGGGGCCGGAACGGGGGCGGGAGCGGGGGCGGATTCGGCCTTGGCGGCGGGCTTGCGTGCTATGGGTCTCTCCTGTTGCGGATGGCGGTGGACGAAGCGGCGTGGCGCCGGATGTGCAGGAACACCCAGGCGGGCGGCCGTCCTTGCCACAAAAATCGGGCTCTCGACGAAGGCAGGCGGCAGCCGGCGAAGCGATGGGCCGCCCGTCCCCCCAAGGTTCGGGCAGAATAGGGGCCACGGGCCAGAATCGCAACCGGGACCGACCGGAAGATGCTCTCCCAGCGATGCCAGCGGTGGAATCCGGCCAGATTATCGGCCCCCATCAGCCAGACGAAGCGGATGCGGGGGAAGCGCCGCCGCAGCACCTCCAAGGTGTCGGCGGTATAGCGGGTCCCCAGATCGGTCTCGATGGTGGTGGGGCGCAAGCGGGGGTGGTCGCCACAGATGGCTTCGGCCGAGGCGAGGCGTTCGCCCAGCGGCGCCATGCCCGCCTCGGGCTTCAGCGGATTCTGCGGACTGACCAGCAGCCAGACCTCGTCCAGGCCGAGCAGCCGGAGCGCCAGCAGGGCGATGTGCCGATGCCCGTCATGGGCCGGGTTGAACGAGCCGCCCAGCAGCCCGACCAGTGCCCCGTGCCGCCCGCCCCAGGGATTAAGCCTCGGGCGGGTCATGACGGTATCGTTTTTTCCAGAGACACGGATGGACGCGGATGCCGGCCATGCCGGCCACGGATGGGCGGCGGGGAGGAAACGGGGGGTACCCTTTTTCCAGTCCGATCCGTGTCCATCCGTGAGCGCGAAGCGCAATCCGTGTTCATCCGCGTTCCTTGGGCGAAGCTCAGCCGGGCCTGGTCTGCCCGTTGCCCTTCACCACGTATTTGAAGGTGCAGAGCTGTTCGACGCCGACCGGGCCGCGGGCGTGCATCTTGCCGGTGGAAATGCCGATCTCGGCGCCCATGCCGAATTCGCCGCCATCGGCGAACTGGGTCGAGGCGTTCCACAGCACGATGGCGGAATCGCAGCCGTTCAGGAAGGTCTGGGCGGCGCCCGCGTCCTCGGTGATGATCGCCTCGGTATGGTGCGAGCCGTAGGTGTTGATGTGTTCCACCGCCGCGGCCACGCCGTCGACCACCTTCACCGAGATGACGGCATCCAGGTATTCGGTGCTCCAGTCGGCTTCGGATGCCGGCAAGGTGCGGCAATCGGCCTCCTGGGCCAGATGGTCGCCCCTGACCTCGCAACCCGCGTCGATCAGCATGGAGACCAGGGGCTTGAGGTGAGTCTTGGCGCAGGCGGCATCCACCAGCAGCGTCTCGGTGGCGCCGCAGACGCCGGTGCGGCGCATCTTGGCGTTGAGCACCACCGCCTTGGCCATGTCCAGATCGGCGGCCTTATCCACATAGGTGTGGCAGATGCCTTCCAGGTGCTGGAACAGCGGGATGCGGCTCTCGGCCACCACGCGCTCCACCAGCGACTTGCCGCCGCGCGGCACGATGACGTCGATGTAGTCGGCGAGGCGCAGCATGACGCCCACCGCCTCGCGGTCGGTGGTCGGCACCATCTGCACCGCGTCGGCCGGCAGGCCGCAGGCGGTGAAGCCGCCTTTCAGCGCCGTCAGGATGGCCTGGGACGAGTGGAAGCTTTCCGAGCCGCCGCGCAGGATGGTGGCGTTGCCGGACTTGAGGCACAGGGCGGCGGCGTCGGCGGTAACGTTGGGGCGGCTTTCATAAATGATGCCGATCACGCCCAGCGGCACGGCGACGCGGGCGATGTGCATGCCGTTGGGCCGGGTCCATTCCGCCAGCGAACGGCCCACCGGATCAGGCAGGCGGGCGATGTCCTCCAGCCCCTTGGCCATGGCCTCGACACGCGCCACGTTGAGCATCAGGCGGTCGAGCATGGCCGCCGAAAGACCCTTGGCCTCGCCCGCCGCCATGTCCTTGGCGTTGGCCTCCAGGATCAGCCCGGTATCGATGCGGATGGCCTGAGCCGCCGCCCGCAATGCCTTGTCCTTGTCCGCCGACGGCGCCAGGGCGAGACTCCGGGCGGCGGCGCGGGCGCGCTTGCCCAGGTCGGTCATCAGGGTCTGGAGGTCGGTGCTGTTCATCATGTCCTCACGTTACTCAATCAGTTCAGGCGCTGGCAATGGGCGTGGGCGGCCGTGGCGATGGCGCGGGCGAAGGCGGCGCGATAGCCCTCGGAGGCGATGACCGGCTCGTCGTCCCGGTTGACGATGATGCCGGCCTCGACCAGCACCGCCGGCATGGCCGCCTGACGCAGCACCGCCAGGTCGTCGAAGCGGTAGATGCCGCGCCCGGCGTCCAGCAGGGGGCGGTTTTCGCCCTCTACGGCCAAGGCGTGGTGCAGGCTGGGGCCGAGGCCCGCCGCAATCAGGCCGTCGCCGATGGCGCGGGCGACGGTTTCGCTTTCCTCCATCTGGGGATTGCGTCCCGACACGAACAGGCCGAAGCCGGAGAACACCTCGGAATGGGCGCGGGGCACGCCTTGCCAGACCCATTCCGTCTTATAGGCGTCCTGCACCGAATCGTGATGCAGGGACAGAAACAGGCTGGCGCCGGCCTGGGCGGCGCGGCGGGGGCGTTCGGCCAGCTCGGTGACGTCGCCCTGGGCGTTGATCAGGGTCCAGGCGATGCCCCGGCGGTCCAATTCCCACCCGACCCGCCGGGCCAGTTCGGCGTTGAAGACCAGTTCCGGTACGCCGCGCGCGCTGACCTCGCCCGGCGCCTCGCGATGATGGCCGATATCAAGGGCGATCAGGCAGCCGGCCAGACCGGGCCGGGGCAGCAGCAGCAGAAGGAAGGCGACGGCCAGGAGACGCACCTCATCCCTCCATCACCAGATCGTCGCGGTGAATCAACTCGTCGCGGCCACGGAAGCCGAGAATGGCCTCGATCTCACCCGACTTGCGCCCAAGGATCGAGCGGGCGTCGGCCGAGGAATAGGCCACCAGCCCGCGCCCCAGCACCTTGCCGTCCACATCCCTGACCAGCACGCAATCGCCGCGATCGAATTCGCCGGCCACCTCGGTGACCCCGGCGGGCAGCAGCGAGCGGCCCTGGGCCAGGGCGCGGGCGGCACCGGCGTCCAGCACCACGGTGCCGGCCGGCTTCATGGAGCCGAAGATCCACTGCTTGCGCGCGGTGCGCGGCTCGGAATTGGGCAGGAACCAGGTGCTGCGCCCCTGGCCGGCCTCGATGACCTTGAGCGGGTGCATGGGCTCGCCCCGGGTGATGACCATGCGGCAGCCGGCAGACAGGCAGATCTTGGCCGCCACCAGCTTTGTGACCATGCCGCCCGAGCCGTAGGCCGAGCCGGGATCGCCGGCCATGGCCTCGATCTCCGGAGTCAACTCGTGCACCTCGGGGATGAAGCGGGCGGACGCGTCCTTGCGCGGATCGGCGGTATAAAGGCCGTCGATGTCGGAGAACAGCACCAGGGCATCGGCCGAAACCATCTGGGCGACGCGGGCGGCCAGACGGTCGTTGTCGCCGACGCGGATTTCGGCGGTGGCCACCGTGTCGTTCTCGTTGATCACCGGTACGGCGCCGAGGCGCAGCAGGGTCTCCAGGGTCGAGCGGGCATTGAGGTAGCGCCGGCGGTTCTCGGAATCGTCCAGCGTCAGCAACACCTGGGCCACGGTGATGGAGTGGTGGGCCAGGGCGTCTTGCCAGGCATGGGCCAGTCGGATCTGTCCGGTGGCGGCCGCCGCCTGCTTTTCCTCGAGCTTCAGGGGCGGGGTGAGGCCCAGCTTGCGCCGTCCCACCGCCACGGCGCCGGACGACACCACGATCACCTCCTGGCCGCGCGCCTTGCAGGCGGCGATATCGGCGGCCAGGGTCTCCAGCCAGGAGCGCCGAACCTGACCGGTGGAATCATCCACCAGCAGGCTGGAGCCGATCTTGACGATCAGGCGCTTGGCGGAGCGGAGCGGGCTCATTTTTCCTCGCCGTCCTCTTCGTCGTCGTCCCCGTCCTCGTCCCCGTCCAGGTCTTGGCCTTCGTCTTCGTCCAGAACCTCTTCCTCGTCCAGGTCCTCGCCGCCGTCGTCGTCGTAATCCTCGCCGTCGTCGTCACCTTCGGCATCGTGCCAGATCCACTCGCCGTCGGGGCCCCAATGGCCGCCGGCGAACTCGTCGTCCTCGGCTTCCTGCTTGCGCTTCCTTTGCTGGAAGGTGGGGGCGCCGCGCTTGCCGGCGCCGAAGATGGCGGAGGCGGCGGGCACTTCGGGTTCGGCCTCGCGGGCTTCCCGGATGTGGGTGAACAGCCGGGCCAGGATGGGCTTCAGGCCCACGCCGGACACACCGGACAGGGGCAGAACCTCCTGGCCGCAGGCCTCCGACAGTTCCATCAGCTTCAGCTCGATGTCGTCGGCGGTGAGCGAGTCGCACTTGTTGAGCGCCACCACCTCGGGCTTCTCGTCCAGGCCGCCGCCATAGGCCGCCAGTTCGTGGCGCACCACGCGATAGGCCTCGGCCACGTCGTCCTGGGTCCCGTCAATCAGGTGCAGCAGCACGCGGCAGCGTTCGATATGGCCCAGGAAGCGGTCGCCGATGCCGGCGCCTTCGTGGGCGCCCTCGATCAGGCCGGGAATGTCGGCGATGACGAACTCTTCCTCGCCCAGCGTGACGACGCCCAGATTGGGGTGCAGCGTGGTGAAGGGGTAATCGGCGATCTTGGGCCGCGCCCGCGTCACGGCGGCCAGGAAGGTGGACTTGCCGGCATTGGGCAGGCCCACCAGTCCGGCATCGGCGATCATCTTGAGGCGCAGCCAGATCCAGCGTTCCTCGCCCGGCCAGCCCTCGTCGGCGCGGCGCGGCGCCTGATTGGTGGACGATTTGTAGTGCATGTTGCCAAAGCCGCCGTCGCCGCCGCGCATCAGCACGATGCTGTCGCCGGCCCGGGTCAGGTCGGCCAGCACCGTCTCCTTGTCCTCGTCCAGCACCTGGGTGCCGACCGGAACCTTCAGGATCACGTCGTCGCCCTTGCCGCCGGTCTTGTTGCGGCCCTGGCCGTGGTTGCCGATCTTGGCCTTGAAGTGCTGCTGATAGCGGTAGTCGATCAGGGTGTTGAGGTTGGCGACGCATTCCAGGATGACGTCGCCGCCCCGTCCGCCGTCGCCGCCGTCAGGGCCGCCGAATTCGATGTGCTTCTCGCGCCGGAACGAGCAGCAGCCGGCGCCGCCGTCACCCGACTTCACGAAAATCTTGGCCTGATCGAGGAACTTCATGGGGGCAAACCTGACATCGAGAGCGATCTCTCTCCGCCGTCATGCCCGGACGCGGTCCGGGCATCCATGGATCGCCGGGTCGAGCCCGGCGATGACGAGAAGAAGAGGATATGGTCCAAAAAGCAAAAGGGGAACGGCGGACCGTTCCCCTTCTTCATAACGCAAGCGTCCGGGAACGGCCTTATTCGGCGGCCTCCGGCAGCGGCTCCACGACCACGAAGGTGCGGCCCTCGGCCTTGTGCTTGAAGGTCACCTTGCCCATCGCGGTGGCGAACAGGGTGTGATCCTTGCCCATGCCGACATTGGTGCCGGGGTAGAACTTGGTGCCGCGCTGACGCACGATGATGTTGCCGGGGATAACCAGCTCGCCACCGAACTTCTTGACGCCGAGCCGCTGACCCGCAGAGTCGCGACCGTTGCGGGACGAACCGCCAGCCTTTTTATGAGCCATTGTCTAGTCTCCTGGTGTCCGCTCGGGCGATCAGCCGGCGGAAATATCGGTGATGCGCAGGATCGTCAGGTCCTGGCGGTGGCCGTTCTTGCGGCGCGAATTCTGGCGGCGGCGCTTCTTGAAGACGATGATCTTCTCGCCACGGGCCTGGGCCACCACGGTGGCCTTCACGCTGGCGCCGGCCACGACCGGGGCGCCGATCTTTTCGCCGACCATCAGCACCTGATCGAGCACGACCTCGGCACCGGCCTCGCCGGCCAGCTTCTCGACGCGGATCACGTCGCCCGAAGCGACCTTGTACTGCTTACCGCCGGTCTGAATGACTGCGAACATGACGATTCTACCTGAGCAAAAGAAATAGTGGCGCGCAAGGTTTGGGCCTAGCGCGAGAGGGCCGAAATATACTCACCCCCGGGGCAGAGTCAACGGCTATCTGAATCGGATTGGCAAGAACCCCGGCTAACCGATTCCGATTGCTAGGAACCGCCTCCGGCCAGCAGTTCCGGCTCGGCGGCGGCACGCCCCGGCAGGCGGGCCAGGATGTCCCGCTTCTCGGATGAACTGGCGGTGGACCACGCCTTGATCTCGGCCCGGGTCCGTTTGCAGCCGATGCACCAGCCGACCCGCTCGTCAATGCGGCAGACGGATTTGCAGGGCGAATCGAAGATGCGGCGCTCTGGTGCGGGCAAGGCCTATCCTTTCGAGGCGGTGGCTCCCCCTCATATTGGTCGCTGGCGGGCCGGCAAAAAGGGGGTATCCTGATCGGGCGCCAAAAGGGGAGGATTTCGCCATGCTGCACGGCAAGGTTCTGGTGGCCCAGGGCGGCGGCCCCACCGCGGTGATCAACCAGTCCATGGTCGGCGCCGTCCTCGAATCGCGCAAGTTCCGCAACGTCGATCTGGTCTACGGCGCCCATCACGGGGTGCGCGGCATCGTCAACGAGGATTTCCTCGACCTGACCCAGGAGACCAGCCACAACCTGGAAATGGTGGCGCAGACCCCGTCCTCGGCCCTGGGCTCGACGCGGGACAAGCCCGATCTCAAGTACTGCCACGAGATCTTCGAGGTGCTGAAGGCTCACGGCATCGCCTACTTCTTTTATATCGGCGGCAACGATTCCTCGGACACCGTGCGCATCGTCTCGGAGGAGGCGCGCAAGGCCGGCTATCCGCTGCGCTGCATCCACATCCCCAAGACCATCGACAACGATCTGGTGCTGAACGACCACACGCCGGGCTTTCCCTCGGCCGCCCGGTTCGTCGCCCAGGCCTTCATGGGGGTCAATCTCGACAACGCGGCGCTCCGGGGCGTCTATCTGGCGGTGGTAATGGGCCGCCATGCCGGGTTCCTGACGGCGGCCTCGGCGTTGGGCAAGAAGTTTCCCGAGGACGGCCCCCACCTTATCTATATCCCCGAGCGCACCTTCCGCGTGGACAGCTTCCTTGCCGACGTGAAGGCGACCTACGAGAGGCATGGCCGCTGCGTGGTCGCCCTCTCGGAGGGAATTCACGACGAGAACGGCGCGCCGATCATCACCAAGCTGGCCAAGGCCACCGAGCAGGACGCCCACGGCAATGTCCAGCTGTCGGGCACCGGAGCGCTGTCCGACCTGCTGTGCGAGGAGGTCAAGGACAAGCTGGGCATCAAGCGGGTGCGCGGCGACACCTTCGGCTATCTGCAGCGCTCGTTCATCGGCTGCGTCTCGGACGTGGACCAGCGCGAAGCCCGCGAGGTGGGCGAGAAGGCGGTGCAGTTCGCCATGTGGGGCGATCAGGACGGCTCGGTGACCATCCAGCGCACCGGCTTCTACTCGGTGGATTATAAATTGCTGCCGCTCGAGGCGGTGGCCGGCAAGACCAGGGTGATGGAAGATCAGTTCATCGCCCCCTCGGGCACCGACGTTACCGACGCCTTCCGCATGTATCTGCGTCCGCTGTTGGGCTCGGGCATGCCCGATGCCTTCCGGCTGCGCCTCAATTCCGTGCCGAGGATTCTGAAGAGGTAGGGGGCGAATCCACAAACTCTTGCCTCTGGCGCGGATTTGGCTATATTGACGCCCAGACACATTCTTGTATTCCCGTCCGACGGGATTGTGAGGGTGGGCCATCGGCCCACTTTTTTCGTTTTTAGGGACCAACGTTAGGTCGCAAGGCGACAGGGTTTATGGATCTTCAAAGCCGTTTGGAGGCCCTGATCGCGCCGTCACTGGACGCCATGGGGTACGAGCTGGTACGGGTGCAGCTGCAGGGAAAGCAGCGGCTCACGCTCCAGATCATGGCGGATCGCAAGGACGGCGTGATGATGGCCGTGGACGATTGTGCCGACATCAGCCGCTCGGTTTCGGCCCTGCTGGATGTGGAGGACCCCATCTCGGCGGCCTATACCCTCGAGGTGAGCTCGCCGGGCATCGACCGTCCGCTGACCCGGGCCAAGGACTTCGTCACCTGGGCGGGGTTCGAGGCCAAGATGGAATCGTGCCAGCCCATCGATGGGCGCAAGCGGTTCCGGGGCAAGCTGCTGGGTCTGGACGAGGCGGGCGCCAATGTGCGCCTCGCCGTCGAGACTGGAGAAGTTGCCATTCCGCTGGCCGACGTTCGCGGCGCCAAACTGGTGCTGACCGACGAACTGATCGCCGCGACCATGAAAGACCAGGAAGAGTGAGGACGAATTAGGACCATGGAACGGATCGCCGCACTTCCCCGCCCCGAACTCCTTCAGGTGGCCGACGCCGTCGCCCGCGACAAGGGCATCGACCGCGACGAGGTTCTCGAAGCCATGGAGCAGGCCATTCAGAAGGCCGGTCGCTCCAAGTACGGCCACGAGCACGACATTCGCGCCCACATCGACCGCAAGACCGGCGAAATCCAGCTGGCCCGCTACATCGAAGTGGTGGAAGAGGTGGAGAACGAGGCCACCCAGTTCACCCTGAAGCAGGCGCTGCGCAAGAAGCCGGACGCCGCCGTGGGCGACTTCCTGGTGGACCCGCTGCCGCCCATCGATTTCGGCCGCATCGCCGCCCAGACCGCCAAGCAGGTCATCGTCCAGAAGGTGCGCGACGCCGAGCGTCAGCGCCAGTTCAACGAATACAAGGATCGCGTCGGCGAGATCAGCAATGGTCTGGTCAAGCGCGTCGAGTTCGGCAACGTTATCGTCGACCTGGGCCGGGCCGAGGCGCTGCTGCGCCGCGACGAGCTGATCCCGCGCGAGACCTTCCGCACCGGCGACCGCGTCCGCGCCTACATCTACGACGTCCGTCAGGAGCCCCGGGGGCCGCAGATCTTCCTGTCGCGCACCCATCCCGTCTTCATGGCCAAGCTGTTCGCCCAGGAAGTGCCGGAAATCTATGACGGCATCATCGAGATCAAGGCGGTGGCCCGTGACCCGGGCTCGCGCGCCAAGATCGCCGTGCTGAGCCACGATTCCTCCATCGACCCGGTCGGCGCCTGCGTCGGCATGCGCGGCTCGCGCGTCCAGGCGGTGGTGGCCGAGCTGCAGGGCGAGAAGATCGACATCATCCAGTGGTCGCCCGACGTCGCCACCTTCGTGGTCAACGGTCTGGCTCCCGCCGAGGTCACCAAGGTGGTGCTGGACGAGGAAGCCGGCCGCATCGAGGTGGTGGTGCCCGACGACCAGCTGTCGCTGGCCATCGGCCGTCGCGGCCAGAACGTGCGTCTGGCCAGCCAGCTGACCCAGTGGAACATCGACATCCTCACCGAGGCCGAGGAATCCGAGCGCCGCACCGAGGAATTCCGTTCGCGCTCCAATATGTTCATCCAGGCCCTGGACGTCGACGACGTCATCGCCCATCTGCTGGTGACCGAGGGCTTCTCGTCGGTGGAGGAGGTGGCCTACGTGCCGGCCGAGGACATCGCCGACATCGAGGGCTTCGACGAGAACGTCGCCGAGGAACTGCAGACCCGCGCCCGCAACTTCCTGGCCGAGCAGGACGAGCGCTACGACCAGATGCGCAAGGACATGGGCGTCGCCGACGAGATGGCCGCCATCGAGGGGCTGGCCCCCTCCATGCTGGTCAAGCTGGGCGACAAGGGCGTCAAGACCCTGGACGATCTGGGCGATCTGGCCGGTGACGAGCTGATCGACATCCTGGGCAAGGATGCCATGAGCGAGGACGAGGCCAACGCGGTCATCATGGCCGCGCGCGCCCACTGGTTCGAGGAAGGCAAGTAAGGGGGGCGGCATGGCCGATTCCCCCGATTTGGAAGAGGAAGAAGAGGTCGGGCCCGAGCGCCGGTGTATCGTCACCGGCCAGGTCCGGCCCAAGTCGGAATTGCTGCGGTTCGCCGTGGCGCCCGATGGTACGCTGTTTCCGGACCTCGGCCATGACCTCCCCGGACGGGGAATCTGGTTGAGCGCCAGCCGGGATGTGGTAAATACGGCCGTGGCCAAGCGGTCCTTCGCCCGGGCGGCCCGCCGTCAGGTCGCCGTTCCCGAGGAACTGGCCGACCGGATCGAAGCGCTTTTGGCGCGCCGTTGCCTGGATATTCTGGGTCTGGCGCGCCGCGCCGGCCAGGCGGTCTGTGGGTTCGAAAAGGTGTGCGCCGAGATCAAATCCCGCCGCGCCGCCTTGGTTCTTGGGGCCAGGGACGCCGCCCGCGACGGGCGCGCCAAGGTCCAGGCGATGGCGCCCGGTGTGCCGGTGATCGAGCTTTTCGACGGCGCCGAGTTGGGCACTGTTTTTGGCCGCGATGCGGCCGTTCATGTCTGCGTGTCCCCGGGCAGGCTGGCGCAGCGTCTCAAGGATGACGCGGCGTTGCTTGCCGGTTTTCGCGGATGATTTTTTGCAGAAGAGACGAAGTCGTACATGAGCGATTCCCAGGATCAAGACCGTAAGGCCCCGCTGAAGCTGACCCAGCCGGGTAAGCTGGAGCTGAAGAAGACCGTCGAGACCGGCCAGGTCCGGCAGAGCTTCTCCCATGGGCGATCCAAGGTGGTGACCGTCGAGGTCCGCAAGAAGCGCACCTTCTCCAGCGCCGGCGGCGCCATGCACGAGATCAAGGACGGCGTCCACTCCGTCGCCGAGGCCGATCTCGCCGCCGCCGTGGCCAAGGTGGAGGCCGCGACCCGCGCCGCCAGCGTCCATGACCTGACCAACAACGAAAAGGCCGCCCGCGCCAAGGCGCTGCAGGATGCTCTCCGCCACGAGGAAGAGCTCCGCGCCCGCGCCGAGGAAGAGGCCATCCGCCACGCCGCCGAGGAAGAGGCCGCCCGCGCCGCCGAGGAGGAGGCCGCCCGCCTCGCCGAGGAAGAGGCCGCCCGCCGCGCCGCCGAGCCCCAGCCCGAATCCGAGGCCGAKSCCGWGGCCCCCGCCGCTTCGGCCCCGGCCGCCCCGGCTCCCGCCGCCGCTGTTGCGCCCGCCTCCGCTCCCGCTCCCGTCGCCGCCGCTCCGGTTGCCAAGCCGGTTGCCGCCGCCGATGCTCCCGCCGCTCCGCGCGCCCGCACCGAGGAAGAGGAAGAGGAAGAGGAGCGCGCCAAGAAGCGTGCCGCCGCCCACAAGCCCGCTCCGGTCAAGCGCACCGAACCGCGCCGCCGTACCGGCAAGCTGACCATCACCGATGCGCTGACCGACGACGACCGCTCCGAGCGCGGCCGGTCGCTTGCCGCCGTCAAGCGCGCCCGCGAGCGTGAGCGCCTCAAGCACATGCAGAAGGGCTCGGAAAAGGTCATCCGCGAGGTGATCGTGCCCGAGAGCATCACGGTGCAGGAGCTGGCCAACCGCATGGCGGTGCGCGGCGCCGACGTGATCAAGTGCCTGATGCGCCTGGGCGTGATGGCCACCATCAACCAGAACATCGACGCCGATACCGCCGAGCTGGTGGTCACCGAGTTCGGCCACAACATGAAGCGCGTGTCCGAGGCCGACGTCCTGGTCGGTCTGGAGGGCGAGGCAGACACCGACGAGGTGCTGGTGTCGCGTCCGCCGGTGGTCACCGTCATGGGCCACGTCGATCACGGCAAGACCTCGCTCTTGGACGCGCTGCGCGCCACCGACGTGGTGTCGGGCGAGGCCGGCGGCATCACCCAGCACATCGGCGCCTATCAGGTGACCATGAGCTCGGGCGACAAGATCACCTTCATCGACACTCCCGGCCACGAAGCCTTCACCGCCATGCGCGCCCGTGGCGCCAAGGTGACCGACATCGTGGTGCTGGTGGTGGCCGCCGACGACGGCATCATGCCGCAGACGGTGGAAGCCATCCGCCACGCCAAGGCCGCCGGCGTGCCGATCATCGTCGCCATCAACAAGATCGACAAGCCGGGCGCCAGCCCGGAAAAGGTCCGCCAGGAGCTGTTGCAGCATGAACTGGTGACCGAGGAACTGGGCGGCGACGTGCTGGCCATCGAGGTTTCCGCCAAGAAGCGCATGAACCTCGAGAAGCTGGAGGAAGCCATCCTGCTTCAGGCCGAAATCCTCGACCTCAAGGCCAACCCGACCCGCGCCGCCCAAGGCGTGGTGGTCGAGGCCAAGATGGAAAAGGGCCGTGGCTCGGTGGCTACCGTTCTGGTGCAGAAGGGTACGCTCAAGGTCGGCGACGTGTTCGTGGCCGGTGCCGAATGGGGCCGCGTCCGCGCCCTGGTGGACGATCACGGCAATTCCATCAAGGAAGCCGGTCCCTCCGCCCCGGTCGAGGTTCTGGGCCTGCAGGGCACTCCTGCCGCTGGTGACGATTTCGTCACCGTCGAGGACGAGGCCCGTGCCCGCGAGATCGCCGGCTACCGTCAGCGCATGGACCGCGAGGCCAAGGCCAAGCTGGCCCAGCGCGGTACGCTGGAGCAGATGTTCTCGGCCATCAAGTCGGGCGAGGCTCAGGAACTGCCCGTCGTCATCAAGGGCGACGTGCAGGGCTCCATCGAGGCCATCTCCTCCACTCTCGAGAAGATGGGCAACGAAAACGTCAAGGTGCGCATCCTGCATGCCGCCGTCGGCGCCATCAACGAATCGGACATCACCCTGGCCAAGGCCTCCAACGGCCTGCTCATCGGCTTCAACGTCCGCGCCAATCCCCAGGCCCGCGACATGGCCCGGCGCGACGGTGTCGATATCCGCTACTACTCGATCATCTACGACGTCACCGACGATCTGAAGAAGATGCTGTCGGGCATGCTGGCGCCGGAGCTGCGCGAGCGCTTCCTGGGCTACGCGTCCATCCGCGAAGTGTTCAACATCACCAAGGTCGGCAAGGTCGCGGGCTGCATGATCACCGAGGGTATCGTCAAGCGCGGTTCCAAGGTGCGCCTGCTGCGCGACAACGTGGTCATCCACACCGGCGACCTCGCCCAGCTCAAGCGCTTCAAGGAAGACGTCAAGGAAGTGCGCGAGAGCTACGAGTGCGGCATGTCCTTCACCAATTATGAAGACATCCGGGTCGGCGACGTCATCGAGTGCTTCGAGATCGAGGAGATCGCGGTCACCCTTTAAGGGGGTGATCGTGTCTCTCGCGGCGGAGTCTTTGCCATGAGCCGGGGTGCCAAGCCACCGTCCCAGCGCCAGCTTCGCGTCGGCGAGGAACTGCGCCACGCCATCGCCATGGTGATCGAGCGTGGCGAGTTCCGCGACCCCGACCTTCAGGGCCGCGCCATCACCGTCACCGAGGTCCGGGTCAGCCCCGATCTGCGCAACGCCACCGTCTTCGTGGTGCCGCTGGGTGGCGGCGACGTGGCCCCCATTCTGGCGGGTCTGAAGCGCGCCAAGGCCTTCCTGCGCCACGAAATCTCCCGCATGGTCGAACTGCGCGCCGTGCCGGATTTGTGGTTCCAGGAGGATACCACCTTCGATACCGCGTCGCGCATCGACACCATCCTCAATTCGCCGGAAGTCCGCCGCGACATCGACCACGCTTCGGCGGCCGAGGACGATTTCCCGTCCGACGAGGACGACGGGCAGTAATCGGGATCGCTGGCGCGAGCGGGCAGCCGCCCGCACCCGTGCGGAAGCGCAGCTTCCGCACCATCAGTTTTCCTATCAGGATCAGGGATGCGCGAAGGGATGAATCCCTTTGCCTCTTAAGAACGGCGGGAGTTCAATCAGAACCCCCCTTTCAGTCATGGCCGGGCTCGACCCGGCCATCCACGTGGAGCCGTTTGGCACGATACCAGGAGGAGATGCGTGGATGCCCGGAACAAGTCCGGGCATGACGAGAGTGGGCGCCAAAACAAAACGGCGGCCCCTTTCGGGACCGCCGCTCTGTTTGATCGCCCGAGGGATCAGGCGTTCAGCTTGTCCAACTCGCGGACCACGGCTTCGCCCATGACGGTGGTCGAGACCTTGGCCTTGCCGGGCTGCATGATGTCGGCGGTGCGCAGGCCGCCCTTCAGGACGTTCTTGACGGCGGTCTCGATCAGGTCGGCCTCGGCGGCCATGTCGAACGAGTAGCGCAGGCACATGGCGAACGACATGATGGTGGCCAGCGGGTTGGCCATGTCCTTGCCGGCGATGTCGGGGGCCGAGCCGTGGACGGGCTCGTAGAGGGCCTTGCGGCGGCCCTGGGCGTCGGCTTCACCCAGCGAGGCCGACGGCAGCATGCCCAGCGAGCCGGTCAGCATGGCAGCGCAATCGGACAGGATGTCGCCGAACATGTTCTCGGTGACCATGACGTCGAACTGCTTGGGGTTGCGCACCAGCTGCATGGCGGCGTTGTCCACGTACATGTGGGTGAGCTCCACGTCGGGGAACTCCTCCTTCTGCAGCTTGATCATCTCTTCGCGCCACAGCACGGTGCATTCCAGCACGTTGGCCTTGTCCACCGAGCAGACCCGCTTGTTGCGCTTGCGGGCCAGATCGAAGGCGACGCGGCCGATACGCTGGATTTCCGGGGTGGTGTAGACCAGGGTGTTGTAGCCCTTGCGGGTGCCGTCGGGCAGGGTCTCGATGCCGCGCGGCTGGCCGAAATACAGGCCGCCGGTCAGCTCGCGCAGGATCATGATGTCCAGGCCCGAGACCACTTCGTTCTTCAAGGTCGAGGCGTCGGCCAGGGCTTCCAGCACGGTGGCGGGACGCAGGTTGGCGAACAGGCCCATTTCCTTGCGGATCTTCAGCAGGCCGCGCTCGGGCTTGACGTCGAAGGGCAGGTCGTCCCACTTGGGGCCGCCCACGGCGCCCAGCAGCACGGCGTCGGCGGCCATGGCGGCGGCCAGGGTCTCGTCGGACAGGGGCGTCCCGTGCACGTCGTAGGAGGAGCCGCCGATCAGGCCTTCGGTGATCTCGAACTCGATCTTCCGCTTGCGGGCCATCCAGTCGATGATCCGGCGAACCTGAGCCATCACTTCGACGCCGATACCGTCACCGGGAAGGATCAAAAGCTTCTTGGCGGCCATACTAGTCTCCGAGAGTAAAATATAGCGAACGGATGCCTGCCTAGCGTCGGGGCGAGGTCCCGTCAAGCAACGGAAAGATACGAAATCCTGCGGCTACAGCCAGGGCGTGGAGGTCTTGCGGGTTTCTTCAAACGCCGCGATCTTTTCCTCGCGCTGGAGCGTCAAACCGATGTCGTCCAGGCCGTTCAGCAGGCAATGCTTGCGGAAGGGGTCGACCTCGAAGCTGATGGAGCCGCCGTCGGGACCGGTGATGACCTGCTTGGCCAGATCGACGGTGACGATGGCGTTGGAGCCGCGCGAGGCGTCATCCAGCAGCTTGTCCACCTGCTCCTGCGGCAAGGTGATCGGCAGGATGCCGTTCTTGAAGCAGTTGTTGAAGAAGATGTCGGCGAAGCTGGGCGCGATGACGCAGCGGATGCCGAAATCGCCGATGGCCCAAGGCGCATGCTCGCGCGACGAGCCGCAGCCGAAATTGGCGCCGGATACCAGGATCTTGGCCGAGCGGTAGGCCGGCTTGTTCAGCACGAAGTCGGGGACTTCCTTGCCGTCCTGGGTGTAGCGCATCTCGTCGAACAGGTTCTTGCCCAGACCGGTGCGCTTGATGGTCTTCAGGAACTGCTTGGGGATGATCATGTCGGTGTCGACGTTGATCATGGGCAGCGGCGCGGCGACGCCGGTGAGGGTGGTGAACTTTTCCATGTCCGTTTCCCTTACAGCGAGCGAACGTCGGTGAGCTTGCCGGTGATGGCGGCGGCGGCGGCCATGGCGGGGCTGACCAGATGGGTGCGGCCGCCGCGGCCCTGACGGCCCTCGAAATTGCGGTTGGAGGTCGAGGCCGAGCGCTGGCCGGGCTTCAACTGGTCGGCATTCATGGCCAGACACATGGAGCAGCCGGGCTCGCGCCATTCGGCGCCCGCCTCGAGGAACACCTTGTCCAGGCCTTCGGCTTCCGCCTGCTCCTTGACCAGGCCCGAGCCGGGAACCACCAGCACCTGCACGCCCTTGGCGACCTTGCGGCCCTTGAACACCTCGGCGGCGGCGCGGAAGTCCTCGATGCGGCCGTTGGTGCACGAGCCGATGAACACCACGTCGATGGCGATGTCGGTGGCCTTCTGGCCGGCGGCCAGACCCATGTAGTCGAGCGAGCGTTCGACGGCCTTGCGCTTGGCCTCGTCCTTGATGTCGGCCGGGTTGGGCACCGTGCCGGTGATCGGAATGACGTCCTCGGGGCTGGTGCCCCAGGTGATCTGCGGCACCAGGGTGGAGGCGTCCAGGGTCACCTCGGCGTCGAACTTGGCGCCCTCGTCGGTGAACAGGGTCTTCCAGTAGGACACGGCGGCCTCGAAGGCGGCGCCCTTGGGGGCGCGCGGCTTGCCGGCGATGTAGGCGAAGGTCTTGTCGTCGGGGGCGATCAGGCCGGCGCGGGCGCCCGCCTCGATGGTCATGTTGCAGACCGTCATGCGGCCTTCCATGGACAGGTCGCGGATGGCCTCGCCGGCGAATTCCACCACGTAGCCGGTGCCGCCGGCCGTGCCGATCTTGCCGATGATGGCCAGCACGATGTCCTTGGCGGTCACGCCCGGACCGGGCTTGCCGGTCACGGTGATGCGCATGTTCTTGGCCGGCTTCTGCACCAGGGTCTGGGTGGCCAGCACGTGCTCCACCTCGGAGGTGCCGATGCCGAAGGCCAGGGAGCCGAAGGCGCCGTGGGTGGCGGTGTGGGAATCACCGCAGACGATGGTGGTACCGGGCAGGGTGAAGCCCTGCTCGGGGCCGACGATGTGGACCACGCCCTGGCGGATGTCGTCCATGGCATAGTATTCCACGCCGAACTTCCGGGCGTTGGCTTCCAGGGTCTCGACCTGAATCCGGCTCTCCTCGTTCTCGATGCCCTTGGAGCGGTCGGTGGTCGGAACATTGTGGTCGGCGACGGCGAGCGTCAGTTCGGGATGGCGCACCTTGCGGCCCGACATCTCCAGGCCCTCGAAGGCCTGCGGGCTGGTGACCTCGTGGACCATGTGGCGGTCGATGTAGATCAGGCAGGTACCGTCGTCCTGGACGTCCACCAGGTGGGCGTCCCAGATCTTGTCGAACAGCGTGCGGGGCTTGGCCATGTCGAATCCCTAGAATGAAGCAGCACCAAGGCGGCCTGATATCTCGGGACGCGAACGCCCCTTAAGCTCAAGAGGCCGCACCAACCAGTCAAACATCCGGTCCCCGAACAGCCTCCTTCCCGACGGGAAGGAGGCTGATGCGAGGGCAGGAACCAAGGAACCGAAAGAAGAGACTACTCTTCCTTGGCGGCGGCGACCTTGGCGGCCTTGACGGCGGCGGCGTCGGCGCGCTCGGCGGCGGCCACCTTGCCGGAATGGCCGGTGGTCTGCTCGGCGATACGGGCCGACTTACCGCGACGGTCGCGCAGGTAGTACAGCTTGGCCCGACGCACGTCGCCGCGGCGCACCACCTCGATGGAGGCGATGTTGGGCGAGTACAGCGGGAAGATACGCTCGACGCCTTCGCCGTAGCTGATCTTGCGGACCACGAAGGAAGAATTCAGGCCGTCGTTCTTGCGGGCGATGCAGACGCCCTCATAGGCCTGGACGCGCTCGCGATTGCCTTCGATCACCTTGACGTTGACCTTCAGCGTGTCGCCCGGAGCGAAGCTGGGAACGCCGCGGTCGGCGGTCAGCTTCTCGATCTGCTCCTTTTCGAGCTGCTCAATGATGTTAACCATGGCTCAACCCTCACTCACGTTCTTGGCCGCGACGTACCGATCCCACAGATCGGGCCGGCGCTGCCGGGTTATGTCCTCTGCCTGGCGCTTCCGCCAGGCGCGTATCTTTTCGTGGTGACCGGAAAGCAGAACCTCCGGCACCGTTCGCCCGTCCCATACCTGGGGGCGGGTATAATGGGGATATTCAAGCAATCCCCATTCGAAGCTCTCTTCCGCCAGCGATTCCTCCTTCCCGATCACGCCGGGAAGCAGGCGGACGATGGCGTCCAACATCACCAGTGCCGCCGGCTCGCCGCCCGAAAGGACGAAGTCGCCGGCACTGACCTCGAGCGCCCCGTGGGCTTCCAGCAAACGCTGGTCAACCCCTTCGAAACGCCCGCACAGAACCCTCACACCCGGCCCCGCCGCCAGCTCGCGAACCAGTTCCTGGTTCAACAGCCGGCCGCGCGGCGTCATGTACACCAACGGCCCCGGCGCCGGTGCGCCTCGGATGGCGGCGTCCAGTACGTCGGGACGCATCACCATTCCGGCTCCGCCGCCGAAGGGCGAGTCGTCCACCGACCGGTGCCGGTCCGTGGCAAAGCCCCGGATATCCACCGTGTCGAGAGCCCACTTGCCCTCCTCCAGCGCCCGGCCTGCCAAAGACAGGCCCAGAGGCCCCGGAAACATCTCTGGGAAGATGGTGAGCAGCGTCGCCCGCCAGGGCTCCTTATGCTCCACCACTCTTCTCCTCGTTCTCGTCGGGCGCGTAGACCGGCGGAACCACCACCAGCCGACCGCCCGCAATATCCACTTCCGGCACCGAGGCCTGGGTGAAGGGCACCATCATGTCGCCTTTCGGCTCCAGCCTGATGTCCAGCACGTCACCGGCCCCGTAATCGGCCACCGCTTTCACGATGCCCAACCTCTTGCCGTCGACCCCTTCCGCCACCAGCCCGATCAGATCGGAGTAGAGGAACTCGTCCTCGGCCAATCTGGGCAGGCGCTCGCGGGCAACCCATAACTCGGTGCCCTTCAGCGCCTCGGCGGCGTCGCGGTCCGTCACCCCGTCCAGCGTGGCGATGACAAGGCCCTTGACCTCGCCCGTCACCTTCAGCCGGAACTTGACGCTGCCCGCCTCGTTCTCCACCGGGGAATAATAGCCGATATCGGCCGGCTCCTCGGTGAAGCTCTTGATGCGGACCGCGCCCCGGACCCCATGGACGCCGGCAATCACGCCGACGCGGACACGAGGTCCCATGGGTGGTTACTCGCCCGCGGTTTCGGCGGCGGCGGCCGCGTCGCGCTCGGCCTGGTCCTTGGCGCGCTGCTGCGCCTTGGCCTTGGGCTGGGGCTGCTTGGTCTGCTCGGCCCGCACGGGCTTGGCGACCAGACCCTTGTCGGCGAAGAAGCGGACCAGACGGTCGGTCGGCTGGGCGCCGACGGACAGCCAATGCTTCACGCGGTCCTCGTCGAGGATCCAACGCTGGCCGTTGTCGTTCGGCAGCATGGGGTTGTAGGTGCCCACCTTCTCGATGAAGCGGCCGTCACGCGGCGCGCGGGCGTCGGCGACAACGATCTTGTAGAACGGACGCTTCTTGGCGCCGCCGCGGGAGAGACGAATCTTCAGAGCCATTCTTAGGTCTTCCTCTGTTCGAAACCGAATAACCTTTGGACGCCGGTCAGCGCCCGAACTTCATACCGGGCGGCAGCAGGCCGCCGATGCCATGTCGCATCAGCCCCTTCTGACCCAGCTTGCCGACCTTCTTCATCATGTCGGCCATCTGCTGATACTGCTTGAGCAGCTTGTTGACGTCCTGGACCTCGACCCCGGCGCCCGCGGCGATGCGCTTCTTGCGCGACGCCTTGATCAGGTCGGGGTTGCGGCGCTCGGCCTTGGTCATGGACGTGATGATCGCTTCCTGACGGGCGACCATCTTGTTGTCGATATTGGCGTCCTTCAGCGCGCCGGCCATCTTGCCGATGCCGGGCAGCATGCCGAGGATGCCCTTCAGGTCACCCATCTTGCGCACCTGGGCGAACTGCTTGCGCATGTCGTCCAGGTCGAACTTGCCCTTCTCCATGCGCTTGGCAAGGCGTTCGGCTTCTTCCTGGTCCAGGGTCTCCATGGCCTTCTCGACCAGGCCGACCACGTCGCCCATGCCGAGAATGCGCCCGGCGATACGATCCGGGTGGAAGACCTCCAGCGCGTCGAGCTTTTCGCCGGCGCCCAGGAACTTGATGGGCCGCCCGGTGATGGCGCGCATGGACAGCGCCGCGCCGCCACGGGCGTCGCCGTCGATACGGGTGAGAACGATGCCGGTGACACCGACCTTCTCGTTGAATTCGCGCGCCAGGGTGACGGCGTCCTGGCCGGTCATGGCGTCGGTGACCAGCAGGGTTTCGGTGGGCTGGGTGGCGTCGCGCACGGCGGCGACCTCGGCCATCAGCTTCTGGTCGATGTGCAGCCGGCCGGCGGTATCCAGGATGACGACGTCATAGCCTTCCTTGCGGCCGACATCGACGGCCCGCTTGGAGATGGCCACCGGCATCTCGCCCATGACGATGGGCAGGCTGCCCACTTCGGCCTGTCCGGCCAGAATCTGCAATTGCTGCTGCGCGGCGGGACGGTAGACGTCCAGCGAGGCCAGCAGGACCTTCTTCTTCTCTTTCTTGAGCTTCAGCGCGATCTTGGCCGAAGTGGTGGTCTTGCCCGACCCCTGAAGGCCGACCATCAGGACGACGACGGGGGGAACCGCGTTGAGGTTGAGCTCGGTGCCCTTGGTGCCCAGGGTGGCGATCAGCTCGTCATGGACGATCTTCACCACCATCTGGCCGGGGGTGACCGACTTGATCACCTCGGCGCCGACGGCACGGGCCTTGACCCGGCCGATGAATTCCTTGACCACGGAGAGCGCGACGTCGGCCTCGAGCAGGGCGACGCGAACCTCGCGCAGGGCCTCGGTGACGTCGGCTTCCGACAGGGCGCCACGGCCCGTCAGCTTCTCGAACACCTTACCCAGTCTTGAGCTCAAGCTCTCGAACATGACCCGTCCATAAACGATTACACGCCGGTGCGCGAAACTCGCGGACCAGCGGGCCTCCTCGGAGGCGGTGATCTCCAGAAATCTGAAGAGGATGGGGTTCTAGTCCGTTGCGGCGAAAGAGTCAACAGGAGAGCACTCCTTGCCCATAGGAGTGCTCTCCGTTCCTTAGGCCCGCTCGGGCTTACCCTTGCGGTGGCCGTCCTTCTTGCCCTTCCAGGGCGTCTTCGGTCCGATCGGCTTGACTCCGGCGGGGGGCCTGGGGCGGTCGTCGGCGCGGGCACCGGCACCGGTGGCGGGTTCGGCGGCATGCTCGGCCAGACGCTCGATGCGCACCTCGGCCTTTTCGATCTGGCGCAGCGCGATGGCGAAGCGGTCGGCGTGGGCGGCGTCGATCTCGAAGCGGGTCTCGCGCTCGAAGATGCGGATGGCGCCGATCTCGGCCTTGGTGACCTTGCCCTGGCGGCAGATCATGGGGATCAGCCAGCGCGGGTCGGCATTCTTTTGCCGGCCGATATTCATGCGGAACCACACGGAGCCGCCGGGCAGGCCGGGGCCCTTGCCTTCGCGCGGCGGGCGGGGTTCGCGTTCGCGATGCTCCCGGGGCTCGCGCGATGGCGAGCCGGGGCCGGGATCGAACACTTCCTCGGCGGCCGGCAGGTGCGAGCGGTACATGCGCACCAGGGCGGCGGCGATGTCCTCGGGCGAGCGCTCGGCCAGCAGCGCCTTGGCCATGGCCAGATCGTCCTCGGTGTTTTCCTCGGCCAGCAGCGGGCTGGTCAGCAGGCGCTCCTGATCCAGCTTGCGGATATCCTCGACCGAGGGGGCGCCGCTCCAGATGGCCTGGACGCCGGCGGTCTGCAGCAGCATGTCCGCCTTGCGGCGCCGCGACAGCAGGACGAGGAGGACGCTGACCCCCTTCTTGCCGGCGCGGCCGGTGCGGCCCGATCGGTGTTGCAGGGTCTGGGCGTTCTGGGGCAGTTCGGCATGGATCACCAGCCCGAGATTGGGCAGGTCGATGCCGCGCGCCGCCACGTCGGTGGCGACGCAGACACGGGCGCGGCCATCCCTGAGGGCTTGCAGCGCGTTGTTGCGCTCGTTCTGGCCCAGTTCGCCCGACAGGGCCACGGCGGCGAAACCGCGCTCCAGCAGGATGGCCTGGAGATGGCGCACCGAATCGCGCGTGTTGCAGAACACCATGGCGGTGGGCGATTCGAAATAGCGCAGCAGGTTGACCACCGCGTGCTCGATCTCGTTGGGGGCCACCCGCACGGCGCGGTACTCGATGTCGGCATGGCCCTGCTGCCCGGCCGAGACGGCGATGCGCCAGGCGTTGCGCTGATAGCGCTTGGCCATGGTGACGATGCCGTGGGGCAGGGTGGCGGAGAACAGCAGGGTGCGGCGCTCCTGGGGCGTGGCCTCCAGGATGAATTCCAGGTCCTCGCGGAAGCCGAGATCGAGCATCTCGTCGGCCTCGTCCAGCACCACCGCCTTGAGGCGGTTGATGCGCAGGCCGCCGCGCTCGAGGTGGTCGCGCAGGCGTCCGGGCGTTCCCACCACGATATGGGCGCCCTGGCCCAGCATGCGCTGTTCGGTCCGGGGGTCCATGCCGCCGACACAGGACACCACGCGGGCGCCGGCATGCTCGTACAGCCAGGTCAGCTCGCGGTGGACCTGCAGCGCCAGCTCACGGGTGGGGGCGACGATCAGGGCCAGCGGCTCGGCCGCCGGCTCCAGCATGAAGGCGTCGCCCAAGAGCGTGTTGGCGATGGCCAGGCCATAGGCGACGGTCTTGCCGGAACCGGTCTGCGCCGAGACCAGCAGATCGCGATCCATGGCGCCCGGCTCGAGGACGGCCTCCTGAACGGCGGTGGGATCGGTGTAGTCGCGCTCGGTCAGGGCTCGGAGCAGCGGATGGCCCGCGGGAAAGAATTCCATGGAGAGGTGGGTGCTTTCTTCATAAGTAGGGGGATGCCCGGCCTGGATGGGGGCTGTCCCAGGCTTTCCGCCAACGCGCGGGAAGCGACGCGGTGAGATATCACGTTTCCCATCTCCGTCGCCAAGAATATCGATCTGTTCGCCGGACAGCCCAGCCGTGCGCCAGCGAGGGAAGGGGCTCAGGAACCCGACCGGTATGGCCGGAAGCGGAGAGTATTCGCTATTAGTAGTTGCTTTGATATAACAATGGCGTAGCAGGCCGACCTTCACCAAAACTTCAGACTCTGTCCGTGATAGTACACCGTTAGCCCAGTGTGATTTGCATGAGGGGGGAGGGTTGTCCGCTCGGACGGGATTTCGAAGCGCGGTCCTGGGAGTCAGCGCGGCGGCGTTGCTGTCGGCGTGTTCGGTCATGCCCGAGGATTTGGCCGAGATCCGCCAGGATATCACCCGTCACGCCGAAGCCCTGCCGCAGGAGGTGCTGAAGCGGCCGCTGACGGTGGAGGACGCCATGGCCCTGGCCGTCGCCCACAACCTCGATGCCCGCGTCAAGGTGCTCGAAGAGGTGCTGGCCGCCGGCAAGGCCGACCTGTCGCTGTTCGCCATGCTGCCCGAACTGGCGGCCAAGGGAAACTGGTCCAAGCGCAATCCGAAGAAGCTGACCACCTCCAAGGATATCGGCACCGGCACCATCAGCAATGATTACAGCACCGCCGAGGACAGGGTCAGCCGCACCGGCGATCTTACCGCCTCGTGGAACCTGGTGGATTTCGGCATCGCCATGGTGCGCGCCGACCAGGAAGAGGACAAGATGGTCCTGGCGGCGGAAAAGCGCCGCCGTGCCCAGCACCTGCTGCTTCAGGACGTTCAGGCCGCCTATTGGAAGGCGGTGATCAACGAATTCGCCAACCGCAAATACGCCTCGTTGGAGGAACGGCTGGTCAAGTCGGTGGAGGATGCCGAGATCGCCGAGCGCACCAAGGTGGGCGATCCCATGCAGATGCTGGGGCACCAGCGCGCCATCGTCGACACCATGCGCCAGATCGCCGAATTGCAGCGCCAGACCTCGACCGCCAAGGCCGATCTGGCCGGCTATATGGGAGTGCCGTCGGCCAACTCCTTCGAACTGGCCGAGCTGAAGGACGATTCCTTCCTGTCGGTGGAGGACCCGGAACAGGGCGTCGAGGCCATGGAGGCCACCGCTCTCGCCAACCGCCCGGAGCTGAAAAGCGAGGAGGTGCAGTTTCGCATCGACCGCAACGACATCCGCACCGAACTGCTGAAGACCCTGCCGGGCATCGGCCCGTTCATGGGCGGCCATTACGATTCCAATTCCTTCGTCAAGTACAACGCCTGGGCCGACGCCGGTACCCACATGGCCTGGAACCTGATCGACATCCTGAATGCCCCCAGGCGCATCGGCAACGCCCAGACCGTCGCCGAGACGACGCGGGCCCGCCGCCTTGCCATGGGCATGGCGGTGCTGACCCAGGTGCATGTGGCCGACATCCAGTATCGTCACGCGCTCAAGGAATACCGCCTGACCGAGCAGATGGCCGCCATCGACCGGCGTATCTCCGGTCTGGCCGCCAAGTCCAAGCAGGCCGGCAGCGGCAGCGCCATGGAGGCCATCAAGGCCGAGGCCTCGGGCATGCTGTCCACGCTGCGCCGCTTCATCCTTTATTCCGATCTGCAGGGCGCCAAGGCCCGCCTCAAGGCGGCCCAGGGCATCGATCACGTGCCGCCGTCCGAGACCTTCACCGATACTCCGCCGCCGGAGGCCACGGCCGATGCTGCCCCTCCGACCGGTTGAGCTGGAAGGGCTGGACGACAAGGCCCGGGCCGTTTCCGCCTGTCTGCGCGCCATGGGCCACGCGGTGGCGGCGACGGCGCTCAAGGATTCCTACGGCATGGCGACCGCCGACGCCGCCGAGGCGCCGTGGATCACCGCCCTGGCCCGCTACGGCTTCGCCGCCCATGTGGAGGACAGCGTCAATCCCGCCAAGCTGGCCGCCGATCTGTTTCCCTGCGTGGTTCTCGGACCGGGCGAGCCCCGCGCCCTGGTGATGGCCCCCGCCGAGGGCCAGCCGTCCCGCATGCTGTTCATCCGGCCGCGCCTGGACCGCGAGGCGTCGGCTGTGCCCACCTCGTGGCCCGCCCTGCTGGCGTCCTGGAAACCCATGGTGGTGCGGGCCGGGCTGGCCGGCATGCTGGCCAACATGCTGGCGCTGGCCGCTCCCATCTTCTCGGCCCAGGTCTACGACCGGGTGCTGCCCCACGGCCTGCTCGATTCACTGGCGGTGATGGTGCTGATGTTCCTGGGCGCCTCGCTGTTCGAGCAGGTGTTCCGGCGGTTGCGCGCCCTGTTCGTCGAGGATGCGCTGCACGAGGGCAATATCCGCCTCGCCATGGACATGCATCGCCGCATCCTGGAGACCCGCTTCGACGGGGCTTCGGCGCCCAGCGGCCATCTGATGCGGCTGCTGCAGGATTTCGACGCCATCCGCGACGGATTGGGGGCGGCGGCGGTGTCGCTGCTGGCCGATCTGCCGTTCATGCTGCTGTTCCTGTTCGGGCTGTTCCTGTGCGACCCGGTGATCGCCCTGGCCGTGCTGGGACTGAACCTGCTGGTGTCGCTGGGCACCCTGCTGGCCATCCACCGCCAGAAGCTGCTCTACAAGGAACTGTCGGGCGCCGCCACCCACCGGGCCCAGGCGGCGCAGGAATCCTTCTCGGACCCCGAGACGGTGCGGCGCGTCGGCGCCAGCGCCTATCTCCAGGCCCGTTTCCGCCACGGGACCGCCCTTTACGCCGCCACGGCGCGGGCCATCCGCACCCTGTCGGCGGCGCGCGGCAACATCTCCATGCTGGCCCAGAACATGGCGCTGCTGCTGGCCGTCGGGCTGGGAGCCTGGCGGGCCGTCGAGGGCGGCATGAGCGCCGGCGTGATCCTGGCCGCCACCATGCTCGCCACCCGCTTCACCGGTGCCGCCATGCAGATGGTGTCGGTGGTGCCCCAGACCCTGTCGGCCATCGCCTCGCTGGAGGCGCTGCGCACCGTCACCGGGCGGCCTACCGAGCGGCCGGCCGGCTCGTCGCTCATCCACCGGCCGGTGTCGCGCGGCGGCCTGATCATCGAGGCGGTCACCGCCGGCTATCCCGGCGCCTTCAATCCGGCGCTGGACGGCATCTCGCTGGAATTGGAGGCCGGTGGCCGGATGGCGGTGATCGGGCCGTCGGGCTCGGGCAAGACCACCTTGGAAAAGGTGCTGTCGGGCATCATCCGTCCCGTCTCGGGCCGCGTGCTGCTGGACGGTGTCGACATCGCCCTGATCGACCCCGCCGACCTGCGCCGTCACACGGCGGTGTGTCCGCAGACGCCGCCGCTCTATTCCGGCACGCTGCGCAACAACCTGTGCTTCGACGGTCTGGTCTCGGACGAGCAGATGGTCGCCATGATGAACACCCTGGGGGCGGGCGGCATCATGCCCATGGGCATGGGGCTGGACTTCCAGGTGGTGGAGGGCGGCCGCAACCTGTCGGGCGGCCAGCGCCAGATCGTCGCCCTGGCCCGTACCCTGCTGCGCAACGCTGCGGTGACCATCCTGGACGAGCCCACCGCCTTCCTGGACGAGGTGTCCGAGAAGCGGGCCATCGCCGGCATCCATCAGGCGGTGGGCAACCGCTCCCTGGTGGTCATCTCCCATCGCCCGGCGGTGGTGGCCCTGGCCTCCAAGGTGGCGAGGCTGGACCGCGGGAAGCTGCTGGAGGTGACGCGCCGCGCCCCCGCTCCGGCCCAGGGAGGAGCCTGAGATGGCCTCCGATCCCATGGATTCGTTCCGCTCGCCCATCCACGGCATCGCGCCCAGGCTGACGCCGCCGTCGGCCTCGTGGCTGCTGGTGTGGTCGGCCCTGGCCTTCGCCACGCTGGTCGGCGCCTCGGCGGTGCTGGAGATCGAGGAGGTGGTGACCGCCCCGGCCCGCGTCGAGCCCTCGAGCCAGGTGCGCCATGTGCAACATTTCGAGGGCGGCACCATCTCGGAAGTGATGGTCCACGAAGGCACCCTGGTGGCCGAGGGCGATGTGCTGGTCCGTCTGATCAACAGCCAGGGCGCCGGCGATCTGGCCGACAAGCGGGCCCATTGGTCCGCCTATCAGGCCCGCGCCGCGCGGCTGCGCGCCGACCTGGACGGGATCGTCGACATCAAATGGCCGCGCGACGTGGAGATCGATGCCGAGACGCGGAAACGCGAAACCGCCATTCATGCCGAGCGCCTGGGCCACCGCGCCCAGCAGGCCACGGTGATCACGCGCGAGATCGAGCGCCGCCGCCGCGAGGTGGTGGAAAGCGAGACCAAATTCACCGGCCTTACCCGCGCCCAGGCCAAGGGCGTCGAGGAGATGCGCATCAAGAAGAAGGCCTATGATTCCGGGGTGGTGGGCAACCAGGAGATCGTCAAGCTGGAGCGCGAGCAGCTGATGCTCGACACCGATGTGTCGACGACGCGGGACTCCATCTCGCGGCTCAAGGCCCAGATGAGCGAGGCCGAGGCCCGCCTCTCCGAGTTCGAGAAGGGCTGGCGGGCCGGGGTGCTGGACGAGATCGGCAAGGTGGAAGCCGAACTGGCGGCGCTGAAGGCCACCATGGAGGTGGCCAACGACCGGGAATCGCGCAGCGAGATCCGTTCGCCGGTGCGTGGCATCGTCAAGATGAGCGCCATTGCCAGCGTCGGGCAGGTGGCCCGGCCCGGCGATACCTTGATGGATATCGTTCCCGTCGACGACGCCCTGGTGGTCGAGGCCAAGGTGCCGCCCCAGGACATCGGCCATCTGCGCCCCGGCCTCAACGCCTCGGTGCGCCTGTCGGCCTACGACCAGTTCCGCTTCGGCTCCCTGCCGGGCCGGGTGGTAATGGTCGGTGCCGATTCCTTCGAGGAAACCAAGGGTCCGACCACCATCACCTATTACAAGGTGCAGATTCACGCCGATCGGGCCGAACTGCTGGACGGCAAGGGCGTGGCCTGGCCGGTGCGCTCGGGCATGGCGGGAACCGCCTCCATCGTCATCGGCGGAAAATCCATCTTACGTATGGTTTTGGACCCGCTGCTGCGCAACGACATGATTTTTTCATTGAATTCGTTCAAGCTGAATTGGCCGGTGCGGGCCGATGCCCCCAGAACGAAGGGCGAGGCGCCGTGATGACCGGCCAGAGGGATTGGTGCCATGCACATTGATCCATCGCAGGTTCCGGCGGCGAAGAACCTCGCCACGCCGGTCGCCGACACCAAGGAAGCCGCCGAGCCCCCCTCGGCCGGCGCGGTGCCGATCGGCAAGGTGGATAAGCTCCAGGGTGATGCCTGGATCATCCACGACAGCCAGAAGGTCCCCGCCAGGGTCGGCGCGATTCTGGCCCAGGGCGATTCGGTGGAAACCTCGCAAGGCAGCCAGATTTCCCTGGTGTTCGCCGACCGCACCACCTTCGTGCTGAAGGACAAGGGCCTGGTGGGCCTGGACGAGTTCTCCTACAACCCGGCCACCAAGAGCGGCAAGCAAACCCTCCTGGTGGCCCAGGGCGGCTTCAGCTTCGTGTCGGGCGATATCGCCAAGACCCAGCCCGACGCCGCCCACATCGCCACCCCGGTGATGAGCATGGGTATTCGCGGTACCACGGTGGCCGGAGCCGTGGGCGCCGACGGCAATACCTCGGTGGCGCTGCTGCCCGATCCCGGTTCCAACTTCGTCGGCGAGGTGGCGGTCAGCGCGCTCGGCGGCGGCGGCCAGACCTTCACCCTCAATTCCGCCGGCTCGGGTATCCTCAACGCCAGTTCGGGAAGTTCGTGGTCGGTATCGGCCAATGCGGCGGCAGCCGTGGCGAATTTCGCTCCTGCCCCGGTGGCGCCGCCCGCCACGTCGCCCAATCTCGGCAGCGGATCGACCGGAAGCGGCAACGGCCCGGCCGGCAACACCGGGGCTCCGACCGATCCCGGCACCGGTGGAGGAGGAGACCATCCACCGCCGGTCTCGCTGCCGCAGCCCATTCCGGATCCCAAGCCGGAACCGAAACCTGAGCCGAAGCCGGATCCCAAACCCGATCCCAAGCCCGATCCCAAGCCGGACCCGGTGCCGCCACAGAACCACGACCCAACTGTCACATCCACGACCCATGCCACCGCCGACGATCACAACGGTCTGACCAGCGGCACCATCACCGCCCGCGACAGTGACGGCGATAAGCTGAGCTATCACCTGCAGGGCGGGTCGGCGCTGGACGCCGCCCACGACGCCAAGGTGACCACCCACGGTACCATCACCCTCAATACCGCCGACGGTACCTACACCTTTACCCCCAATACGGCGGCGGCGGGCATGGCCACCGGGCAGACCGCCACCGACACCGCCGCCGTGGTGGTGAGTGACGGCCACGGCTCGATCACCGCTACCGCCACCGTCGACATCACCGGTACCAACGACACCCCGACGGCCAGCGGCTCGGCATCGGCCGGCTCGACGACGACCAATACCGCGCTGACCATTTCCATCTCGACCCTGGTGGGCAACGTCACCGATCCCGACAGCGGCGAGACCGCCTCGCTGACCCTGACCGGGACGATCACCGCCCTGCATGGCACGGTGGTGGACAACGGCAATGGCACCGTCACCTATACGCCCACCGGCGGTTATACCGGTGCCGACACCCTCAGCTACACCGTCATCGACGTGAACGGCGCCACCGTCGGCGATACCGCCACCCTGACCGTGGGCGCCGGAGCCAACAGCGCGCCGACCATTTCGGCGGGCGTCAATGCCACGGCCAGCGACCATGCCGGCCTGACCGCCGGAACCATCACCGCCGGCGACGTGGACGGCGACACCCTGGCCTATCACCTGCAGGGCGGGTCGGTTCTGGACGCCACCCACGATATCAAGGCGACCACCCACGGCACCATCACCCTCGACACCACCAACGGGCACTATACCTTCACGCCGGATGCCTCGGCCGCCGCTCTGGGGCTGGGGCAGACCATTGCCGACACCGCCACCGTGGTGGTATCCGACGGCCATGGCGGCACGGCCAACACCACGGTGGCGGTCGGCATCACCGGCACCAACGACACCCCGGCGGCGAGCGGCTCGGCGGCGGCCGGCTCGACGACGGCCAACACCGCGCTGACCATTTCCATCTCGACCCTGGTGGGCAACGTCACCGATCCCGACAGCGGCGAGACCGCCTCGCTGACCCTGACCGGGGCGATTACCGCCCTGCACGGTACGGTGGTGAACAACGGCGACGGCACAGTTACATACACGCCCATCGGCGGTTATACCGGCGCCGATACCCTCAGCTACACCGTCACCGACGTGAACGGCGCCACCGTCGGCGATACCGCCACCCTGACCGTGGGCGCCGGAGCCAACAGCGCGCCGACCATTTCGGCGGGCGTCAATGCCACGGCCAGCGACCATGCCGGCCTGACCGCCGGCACCATTACCGCCAGCGATGTGGACGGCGACACCCTGGCCTATCACCTCCAGGGTGGGTCGGTGCTGGACGCCACCCACGATATCAAGGCGACCACCCACGGTACCATCACCCTCGATACCACCAACGGGCACTATACCTTCACGCCGGATGCCTCGGCCGCCGCTCTGGGGCTCGGGCAGACCATTGCCGACACCGCCACCGTGGTGGTATCCGACGGCCATGGCGGCACGGCCAGCACCACGGTGGCGGTCGACATCACCGGTACCAACGACACCCCGACGGCCAGCGGCTCGGCGTCGGCCGGCTTGACGGCGGCCAACACCGCGCTGACCATTTCCATCTCCACCCTGGTGGGTAACGCCACCGATCCCGATAGCGGCGAGACCGCCTCGCTGACCCTGACCGGGACGATCACCGCCCTGCACGGCACGGTGGTGGACAACGGCAATGGCACGGTCACATACACGCCCATCGGCGCTTATACCGGCGCCGATACCCTCAGCTACACCGTCACCGACGTGAACGGCGCCACCGTCGGCGATACCGCCACCCTGACCGTGGGTGCCGGACTCACCCAAAGCGGCACAGTGCTGCACTCCACGGTGGCCACCACCCTGGCCGATACCGATTTCGCAGGGTTCACCGGCGCCAATACCCTGGTGTTCGACGTGGCCGCCGGCACCCAGGGCGTGACGCTCGGCACCAACAGCAACACCACCGGCATCACCAGGGTCGACGCCTCCCTCACCACCGGCGGCATCACCATCGACGGCCTGGCGGCCAGCGGCAACCTGTCGCTGCTTGGCGGTTCGGGCAACGACGTCATCCACGGGGCCAGCAACGACGCCCTGATCGACGGCGGTACGGGAACCAACGTGCTGTCCGTCGACGGCATCAACTTCGACGACACCTATGGCAACAACGGCCAGATCGTCAACATCCAGACCATCAACATCACCAACGCCACGGTGGCCGGTCAGTGGTTCAAGTTCGACGACCAGAACGACGGCTTCACCATCAACGTCACCAGCACTCAGAACGTCACCGTCCAGGGCAGCCAGGGCAATGACGTCATCAATGGCGGAACGGCCGGCGAATACCTGTGGGGCGACCAGGGCAACGACACAATCTACGGCAACGGGGGCAACGACACCCTGGTGGGCGGGTCGGGCAACGACGTCCTGACCGGCGGGGCGGGCACCGATGTGGCGGTCGTCAACGCGACCACGGCGGCCAGCACCATCAGCGCCAGCGGCAGCACCCTGACCGTACTCAGCACCGATGGCACCGACACCATCAGCGGGGTCGAGACCCTGCGCTTTACCGACCACGACGTCACGGTGTCGGGCGGCACCGCCTATTCCGAGGTCCAGGCCAACACCTACACCACCAGCGACCAGAAGAATCCGGCGATCACCACCCTGTCCGACGGCGGCTATGTCATCGCCTGGCAGTCCAGCGGCCAGGACGGCGACACCTGGGGTGTCTATGCCCAGATGTACAATGCCGACGGTTCGGTTCGCGGTTCCGAGCTTCACCTGAGCGGCTATACCGCCGGCGAGGAGAACGAGGTGACGCTGACCGCCACCTCGGACGGCGGCTTTATGGCCTCGTGGACCCAGTGGGCCGGGGAGGACGGCAACTATGGCGGCATCTTCGCCCGGCGCTTTGATTCCTCCGGCAACAATGTCCTGCTGACCGGCGCCAACGGCTCCGGCGAGTTGCAGATCAACGTCACCACCGCGATGGACCAGAACGATTCCTATATCACCATGCTGTCCAACGGTGGGTTCCTGGTCACCTACAAAGTGGACGACACCGATTATTCCGGAGTCTCGGGGCGTTTCTTCGACAGTTCGGGTGTTGCCACCTCGGGCGAGTTCCGGATCAACCAGTTTGCTACCCAGCACCAGATTTCCTCGGCCTCGGCCCAGATGTCCAACACCAACGTCATCGTGGTCTGGCAGTCCGACAACCAGGATGGGGACAACAGCCGGGGTGTCTATGGCCGCATCATGGACACCTCGGGGAATTTCCTGGGCAACGAGTTCGTGCTGGCCACCACCACCAACGGGGTGCAGAACACTCCGGCGGTGGCGGCGCTGGGCAGCGGCTTCGTCGCCATCTGGAGTTCCGAGAACCTTGCGGGTGATTCCGGCTTCGGTATCGCCGGACAGCGCTTCGACAGCGTCGGTGCCAAGGTCGGGTCCGAGTTCCACATCAACACCACCATGCCCGGCGACCAGTCGTTGCCGCAGGTGGTCACCCTGGCCAGCGGCGGCTTCGTGGTCGTATGGCAGGATTCCGCCGCCGACGGCTCGGGCAAGGGTATCTTCGGGCGGGTCTACGACGCTTCGGGCAACCCCATCACCAGCGAATTCCTGGTCAACACCACCGCCGCCCTCGACCAGGGAAATCCGGTGGTGACCGCCCTGGCGGACGGCAGCTTCGTGGTCGCCTGGGATTCCAACGGGCAGGACGGCGCCGCCACCGGTGTCTACAGCCGGCACTTCAACGCCGACGGCACGAGCTTGGCGCCGCTCACCCTGACCGCGTCCACCGGCAACGACACGCTGACGGTGGGCAGCGGCGTCCATCTGGTCGATCTCGGCAATGGTGACGACACCCTGAACACCAGCATGAGCGCGCTCAACGCCGGGATGTCGGTCCATGGCGGCGCCGGTTCCGATCAGGTGGTGATCAGCGACACCGCCTCGCTGGGCACGACGCAATTGGGACAGTTGACGGGGGTCGAGACCCTGACCCTGGCCTCGACCATCTCCACCGCCCAGAGTGTTGACCTGGGAAGCGACAGCAATACCCCCGGCCTGGTGGTGGTGAATGGCGCGGCGGCCACCGGAGCCCTTACTCTTAACGGCAGCGGCAAGACCGCCGCCCTGACGCTGACCGGTGGTTCCGGCAACGACATCATCACCGGCGGCGGCGGCAACGATACCCTGATCGGCGGTTCCGGCAACGATACCTTCGTCGGTGGCGCCGGCGGCGATTCGCTGACCGGCGGGGCGGGCAGCGACACGTTCGTCTACACGGCGCCGTCTCAGACCCAGGACGGGATCGCCAACCGCGACATCATCACCGACTTCGTCACCGGCACCGACCACATCAAAATCTCGCTGAGCGGGACGCATGTGGACGTGTCGAGCTTCGCCTCGGTGGGCAGCTATAACGGCGGGCAGGCGACGCTGGCCCTCGGCGGCGTCATCGGTGACGGCTTCTATTCCAGCGGCGACGCGGCTTTCTATATCTATACCCAGGGCACCACCACGGCCATTTCCGATGGCGGCTACGTCATCGGCAGCACCAATGCCATCAACGCCTCGGACCTGCAATTCGATATTACCGGCACCTCGGGCAACGATACCCTGGTGGGCGGGGCCGGTGCCGATACCATCAGCGGCGGAGGGGGCGACGATACCATCGTCGGCGGTGGGGGCGGCAACGTCATCGATGGCGGTACCGGTACCGATCAGCTCAGCTACGCCACCCTAGGGGCGGGGATTACCGCCACGGTTACCGGAGCCTCGGCCAGCGTGGTGCATTCGGGCGCCACCGATACCGTCTCCAACGTCGAGGTGCTGGTCGGCACCGCCTATAACGACACCATCAAGACCGACGGCGCCGTGGCCGGCACGGTGATCGGCGGTGGCGGTACCGACAGCTTCGTCCTGACCGCCAGCCCCGTCGCCAATCAGACCATCGACGGCACCGGCGGCACCGGCAGCAGTCTGACGCTGGACATCGCCGGGCGTTCCGCCGATTCCCTGGTGCGCGATATGTCGTGGAGCGGTTCCGACCTGGTGCTGACCATGGATGGCGGCGGCACCGTGACGATCACCGGCGATACCGTCAACATCGTCGTCGATCCCCTGGACGGCTCCACCCACCACATCGTCGGGCAGGGTCTGGCGACCACGGCGCTGCAGGACTACATCGTGGTCGGCAGCGGTGCCGATACGTCGCTGACCGGCAATACCGGCGACGATATCCTGGTCTGGCACAGCGGCAACGCCACCCTTGACGGCGGAACCGGCAACGATACCGCCGATTTCGGCCATGCCTCGGGGGCGGTGGTCGCCGACCTGTTCGCCGGCACCACGGCGGTGATCGGCGGGGCCGAGACCGTTCACCTGCAATCCACCTTCACCGAGATTCACGGCGGCGATTACAACGACACCCTGACCGCCGGCACCGGGGCATCCGTCCTGATGGGCGGCGATGGCGACAACGTTCTGGATGGCAGCCACAGCTCGTCGGCCACCGTGTCGTACCGCGACCAGTTGAGCGGCGTTACCGTCGACCTGACGGCCGGCACCGCGACCCACGGAGCCCATACCGACACCCTGACCGGCATCTCGGGGGTGATCGGTTCGGACTTCTCCGACACCATTACCGGCAGTGCCGGAAACGATTACCTGGACGGTGGCCATGGCGCCAACACCCTGACCGGCGGTGCCGGGGCGGATACCTTCGTCCTCCATGCCTCGGCCAACGCCACCGCCACCCAGACCGTCACCGATTTCACGGTGGGCACCGACCAACTGGCCCTGTCCAATCGCGAGTTCAGCCTGGGCAGTTCCGGGACCTTGACCGATGGGGTCAATTACGGCGAAGGGACGGCCATGGACGGCACCGCCCGGAATTTCGGCAGTGGCACCGACGGCGTGGTGGCCATTCAGAACGGCAGCAACGTGGACCTGTGGCACACCAGCAACATGAGCGCCGCGACCAGCACCAATTCCCACTTGGTGGGCACCTTGGAGAACGTCAACACCAGCGCGCTGGACAACACCAGCTTCCACCTGGCGGTCTGACCGGCCGAAAGGCGCGGCCGCCAAGAGGACTTGCCTGAGGCCAGAGCATCTGGCACTTTCTGCCGACAGGGGGCTTCGGCGGGCTTGCGTCCTGCCCTCCCACCCCCTATCTTCTGCGCCTCGGCGCGGGTGTAGCTCAATGGTAGAGCAGAAGCTTCCCAAGCTTACGACGAGGGTTCGATTCCCTTCACCCGCTCCAACGCTTCTGCGGCTTACAGCCCCGCAATCCCGAAAATAGCTTGAATTTTCGGACCAATTTGGACCACGCTAGTGGACCAAGGGTGGTCCAACGTGTCCGCCCGGCTTGCGATTCCGGAGGCGGAAATGGCGACCATTGACCAGCGCGGCCCCCATCAGTTTCGAGCCCGTGTGCGCCGGAAGGTGGGCGGCAAGTTGGTTACTCTGACCGAGACCTTTGAGACCCGCGAAGCGGCTGAAAAATGGGGGGTGACCAGAGACGGAAAGGTCGTCGGCGATGAGTACGTGGACCGCAAGGAGGCTCGTTCCAAGACGGTGGCGCAAGCCTGCGAATGGTTCATGGATCGCATCGCGCCGATCGATACGACGACGAGCAAGCGCGTGGCCAAGAGCCAGCATGCCAAGAACCAGCTCTCCAAACTGAAATACTGGATCACCTCGGAGTTCGCCTCCTGGTCCCTGGTCTCGCTCAAGCCCTGGGATCTGATCGACTGGCGAGATCAGACGATGGATGAAGAGGGCTGCTCCGCCCAAACCATCGTTCACCGCCTTAACACGCTGTCGCAGGTCTACGTGAACATCGCCTTGGCCCTGAAAATCGAACTCGCCAATCCAGTTGGCGAGAAGGTCCGCCCCTCCCTTGGGCCGGGTCGTGATCGACGCCTGGATGTTCACCCCGACAAGGACGGCAAGGACGAGGAGGTCAGGCTGCTGGAAGCCTGCGCCAGCAGTTCGCGCCCGTGGCTGAAGGCGGCCGTCATCATCAGCCTGGAATCGGCCTTGCGTCAGTCCGAGCTCGCTGGCCTGACCTGGGATCGGGTCAAGCTGAATGCCGAATATCCCCACTGCGATCTGCCGCGCACCAAGAATGAGCGCCCGCGCCGGGTGCCGCTTTCCACCAAGGCCATCGCCGCGTTCAAGTCTCTGCTGCCAGAGAATGTCACAGTCCTGGGCAAGCGCCCGGTGTTCCCCGTCGAGACGCCCCGAGCCTTCGGCCACGCTTGGCGCGACGTGGTGAAGGATGAGACCTTCCCGGACTTCCGATGGCATGATCTCCGCCACGAGGCCGTCAGCCGCCTGTTCGAGCGCACCGATCTCCGCGACAATGAGATCATGGCCATCAGTGGCCATCTCCGGCCGGAGATGCTGACGCGATACACCCATCTGAGGGCGGATAGGTTGGGTGGGCGACTGGGTTAGGAGGCCACTTCACCCTTGCCTCAGCGCGGCGCAGAAACTACATTGTATTCGGTTGTATTCTCATAGGGCCCGCTGCCATGCAGAAAGATGTGACCATCACCGCCCGCATCGAATCCGATTTGTCCGACCGGCTGAATCGTCTGGCAAGCGTCCAGGGACGGAGCAAGTCCTGGGTCGTGGGCAAGGCGCTGAAAGCCTATCTCGATGCCGAACTGGCCTTCGTCGAGGCGGTCGAGGACGGCCTTGCTGATATGCACGAAGGTCGCACCATCCCCCACGAGGAGGTAGTTGCCCGCTTCCAGTCCCGCTTTGGAGCGGCTGAGTGATCATCCGGTGGACCCGAAAAGCAGAAGCCGATCTGGCGGATCAATGCGACCATATCGCCAAGGATGATCCCGTCCTGGCGGCCCGGATCGGCGGCGATATCTTCCGCACCATCCAGGGATTGAGCGATTTTCCCCTGCGCGGACGGCCTGGCCGTGTCGATGGCACCCGCGAATTGGTCCTGGCGGGATTGCCCTGGATTGCTGTTTACGCCGTCACCGACAGCACCATCGTGGTCTTGCGTCTGCTCCACGGAGCGCAAGCCTATCCACCGGAGTAGCTCGGGATGACTGACCACGCAGCCGACCGGATCATGCAGGGCTTGAGCGAAGCTCTCGCCCACGCCAAGGGCGAGATGATTCCAGACCTGGCGCCTCACATTCCCGCCCAGGTGGACGTGTCGGCCATCCGCCGACGCACTGGCCTGTCCCAGGCCGCCTTCTCGCGTCGCATCGGCGTTTCGCCGACAACCCTGCGCAATTGGGAGCAAGGCCGCTGCAGCCCAAAAGGCCCTGCACGCGTGCTGTTGGCGATGCTGGACCGCAATCCCCGGATCGTCGAAGAAACGCTGGAGTAAATAGCTCGGCTCGGAGATCGCCATGCGCACCCTTGACGACATCATGACCCAGCTTCGAGCGCTTCTGCCCGACCTACGTTGTCGCTATCCCATCCGCTCCATAGGGGTGTTTGGCTCGTATGTGCGTGGCGAACAGCGTGAAGGCAGCGATTTGGATGTGCTGGTGGAATTAGGCGACGGCATGGATTTGATCGCCTTTGCCGGCCTTCAGATCGAACTCAGCGATGCCTTGGGGCTTTCCGTCGAATTGGTCGAGCGCGAGGCACTGCGCCCCAGGCTGGCGGCTCATGTTCTCGCGGAAGTCATGCTCTTGTGACGTCTAGCCGCGATCGTGAAATTTAAAGTTTCCGCCCGATCAGTTCGTCGAGCATTCGCCAAGCATTGTCAATCTGCTTGATGTCGCCGCTAGTCATGGCCTTGCTTAGCTCCGAGTAGGCCGCCTCAGCTCGCTTACGCGGCTTGGAATCGGTTGAAGGAATTCTATCAATCGCATTCAGAAGAATTCTATTCACGATCGACTGAAGCCCCGCCAATCTATTTAAGTCTTGGTCATTCACGTCAATACACCTTGTCAGATCAGAATTCATATAGATGATCAGTGCGCGGCATCATAAAAAGAGACCGCTCATGTCATGCGAACGGATCCATATTCTTCTCCCTAATAACCTTGAACAATACTTTGATTCTAGCGAATAACCTCTCAAACCCCTGAAGCGAGGCTTCGGTAAACACATCTGCAGGCTTCTCAGCTGCTTTGCGAAGTAGAAGTTTGGCCGGTCGTGTCTTGTTGAACTCCATGCCAAGTTCCTTGAAGGCTTTTTCATAGCGCTGAACTCGCCGAGGAAACTTATCATTTAATTTCAGAGTTTTGCCCTTGAGGTCCTTAGCGTAGGCCTCGAGGACAAGCGCCTCATAAACGGCAGGATCGATGAGGTCCTCAATGTCGGCCTCTGCCTCAGCCGCGAGCCCCTCACTGGCGAAAACAACATGATCGTCAGCCAGCAGCTTCTGCTTAACCAGATCCTCGGCCGTTTGGCGTGAGGCACGCTCGTCATCGAGCAGGATGACCACTTTCAGCTGGTTTGAAGCCAGCAGTACAACAAGATAGTGGACCTTTTGGGCGCCTCCCGCTGGAGTGACCGTAACCACGTCAGGCAAATGTGTGCGTCCAGCATCCTTGAGTGCCTCGGAGAATACGGTCAGATACCAGTAGTCGGTGACAGGCCTTCCAGAAGCCAGCGTTCGAATGTCGGTACGTGGTAAAGAATCCGGCCGCTTTTCCGAATCACCGGAGGACCGTTGACGCAGTCTTTCATCCCCAGCTTCTTCAGCCGCGAATAGGGAATAATGTGGCCGTAAAGTGTGGCGATCTCGCGCCGTGTTTTGAAATCTGAGGGAGCCATTATGGTCGCACACCTCTGCTGCGACCTGCCCATCCCACAGACAGAGTCCACAGCTTGGTGTGCGACGCCCAGGCTTTGCAGCAGCGATAGCGGCTGCCAGACGGCCGTAGTGCCCTGAGGTGCGCCCCTGCGAGGGGGCCTTCTTATCGGCTCTGGCGATTACTCATCGCCCCGCTGCCGTTCTCAGGTAATCTTGCGGTCCTGGTCCGACACACATCGAGCGACACCTGACGGCCACCCGATATTGGGATGAGCTAAAATTAGCAGAACCGCGAGGAACCAGCAAGCCGATCCTTGGACCAATTTGGACCACGAAGAGCGAACTTTAGGGAACTTTTACGAACTCAGGCGAACCAATAATATCAACAAAAACAGTTGACTGGCGCGAACTGCCTGGAACCGCTGGGGGCTCTGGACGGCTTCCCAAGCTTACGACGAGGGTTCGATTCCCTTCACCCGCTCCAACGCTTTCCCAAGGAAATCAACGAACAAGCATCCGCCGGAAGGCCGGATGTTTCATTTGCCGTGGGATTTGGCCCGAGCTATTTCAGATACAGCGCCACGGCCAGGGCGGCGGCGATGACCCAGGCTATCAGGGACGAGGGGCGGCGGATGCGGCCCTGGTCGGCGAAGATGGTCTTTACCGTGTCGGGATGCAGCTTGAGGCCGTGGTTGACCAGCATGGAATAGGTCTTCTCGGTCTCGGCCAGCAGGCGGGGCAGGCGTTCGAGCGAGCCGACCACGCTGGTCACCGTTTCCCGCACCCGGGCCTCGGGGCCGAGATTCTCGCGCATCCAACCCTCGATCAGCGGTTGGGCCAGATGCCACATGTTGATGTTGGGGTCGAGGATGCGCCCGACGCCCTCGGCCACCAGCATGCTCTTTTGCAGCAGCAGCAATTGCGGCTGGGTTTCCATGGCGAAGGTCTCGGTGACCTGGAACAGCTGGCCCAGCAGCTTGGCGATGGAAATCTCGTGCAGCGGGCGGCCCAGGATGGGTTCGGCGATGGAGCGGCAGGCCTGGGTGAAGGTATCCAGGGACTGGTCGGCGGGCACGTAGCCGGCAGCGAAATGCACCTCGGCCACCTTGCGGTAGTCGCCCGACAGGAAGCCCAGCAGCATCTCGCCCAGGAAACGCCGGGTGCGCTTGTCGACGCGCCCCATGATGCCGAAATCCATGGCGATCAGGGTGCCGTTCTCACCGATGAACAGATTGCCCGGATGCATGTCGGCGTGGAAGAAGCCGTCACGGAACACCTGGTTGAACATGGCCTCGGCGGCCTTGGCCAGCACGTCGACGGGATCGATGCCGGCGGCCCGCAGGCGGTCGGTCTCGTCCACCGGAATGCCCGAGACGCGCTCCAGGGTCAGCAGGCGCTTGCCGGTGCGCAGCCAGTCCACCTCGGGGACCTTGAAATTGTCGTCGCCGCGGAAGTTCTCGGCCAGTTCGGAGGCGGCGGCCGCCTCGAAGCGCAGATCCATCTCGAGGGTGACGGATTCCTCGAAGGTCTTGACCGTCTCCACCGGCTTGAGGCGGCGGATGCGGGGAATGGTCAGCTCCGCCCACTCGGCCAGCCAATACAAGAGGTCGATGTCGCGGTGGAACTTGGCCTCGACGCCGGGACGCAGCACCTTGACCGCCACTTCGCGGCCTTCGCGCGTGGTGGCGAAATGCACCTGGGCGATGGAGGCCGCCGCCACCGGTGCGTCGTCGAAGGTGGAATAGAAATCGGACAGCGGCCCGCCCAGTTCCTCCTCGACGATGCGCCGCGCCTCCGCGGGCGGGAACGGCGGCAATTCGTCCTGCAGCCCCGACAGGTCGGCGGCCATTTCCTCGCCCAGCAGGTCGGCGCGGGTAGACAGCGCCTGGCCCAGCTTGATGAAGGACGGTCCCAGTTCGGCCAGGGCGGCGGCCAGCCGCAGGCCCGGACGGCCGGTACTGACCGGCGAGCGGCCGCCGCGCAGCAGCTTCGAGCCGAAGCGCGCGATGGGCAGGTAGTCTTCCAGCAGGAACAGGGCGTCGTGGCGGGCCAGGACGCGGCCGATGGTCAGCAGGCGGTTGAGATTGCGGACGGAACGGATCATTTATGCGCCCCTCGCCGGGCGCGCCCGTGTGGGCGCTTGGCCGCCGCCTCAATGGCGGCAAGGATGCCGGCGAAAATGAAGTTCGCCGGCATCAGAGCCGCCAGCCCGAATGGATGGCGGCGATGCCCGCCGACAGGTTGCGCACCTCGACACGGGCGAAGCCGGCGGCCTCGACCATGGCGGCCATCTCCTCCTGGGGCGGGAACTTGCGGATGCTTTCCACCAGATACTGATAGGCCTCGGCATTGCCGGTGACCATGCCGCCCACCTTGGGCAGCACGTTGAAGGAGTAGGCGTCATAGGCCTCGCGCAATCCCGGTACGATGACGCGGGAGAATTCCAGGCACATGAAGCGCCCGCCCGGTTTCAGGACCCGGTAGGCCTCGGCGATGGCGCGGTCCCAATGGGTGACGTTGCGCAGGCAGAAGGCGATGGTATAGCGGTCGACCGACCGGTCGGGTATGGGCAATTCCTCGGCATTGCCGCACACCCAGGTCAGTCCCCCCAGCAGATTGCGGTCCACGGCGCGGTCGCGCCCGACGGCCAGCATCTCGCGGTTGATGTCGCAGACGGTGACCGGTCCGCCGCCCCGCTTTTTCCAGCCGAAGGCGATGTCGCCGGTCCCGCCGCCCACGTCCAGCAGGGTCTGGTCCGGGCGGGGACGCAGCATGTCGAGGAACGCCGACTTCCACAGGCGATGCACGCCGGCGCTCATCAGGTCGTTCATCAGGTCGTATTTGGACGCCACCGAATCGAAGACGCCGCGGACCAGAGAGACCTTCTCGGCCTCGGCCACGGTCTTGAAGCCGAAATGGGTGGTGCCGCCGTTGTGGGAATGGCTGTTCGTCATGGTGCGGCACCTTATCGCGGAATTTCGGCGCTGTCACGAGGAGGGAGGGGACTTGGCGCGGCGCCTCCATTATACTGACGGCCATGCCCGAGCTGCCCGAAGTCGAAACCGTCGCAAAAGGCCTGGCCCAAGTGTGGGACGGGCGCCGTTTCGTGTCGGTGGAGACGCGGCGCGCCGGATTGCGCCTGCCGTTCCCCCGGGACTTCGCCAAGCGCCTGACCGGCCGCACCGTGGAGAAGGTCGGGCGCCGCGCCAAGTATCTGGTGGTGCGGCTCGACGGCGGGCTGGTGATGCTGGGCCATCTCGGCATGTCGGGACGCATGACCATCGGAGGGTTGCGCAATGCTCCGCCCGGTCCCCACGACCACGTGGAATGGGTGACCGATCAGGGCGTCAGCGTGACGCTGACCGATCCCCGCCGCTTCGGCCTGATGACCCTGTGCGATGCTTCCGAACTGGCAAGCCACCCGCTGCTGGCCGGCATCGGGCCCGAGCCGCTGGATGACGCCTTCGATGCCGGCGTGCTGGCCGAAGCTTTGGCGGGCAAGAGCGGGCCCATCAAGACGGTGCTGCTGGATCAGAAGGTGGTGGCGGGGCTGGGCAATATCTACGTGTGCGAAAGCCTGTTCCGTTCGGGCATCTCGCCGCTGCGCCCCGCCGGAGGCCTGAGCCGGGCCGAGGTGGGCCGCCTGCTTCCCGAGATCAAGGCGGTGCTCCGCGAGGCCATCGCGGCGGGGGGCTCCACCCTGCGCGACCACGCCCGCCCCGACGGCGAACTGGGGTATTTCCAGCACTCCTTCCAGGTCTACGGCCGCGAGGGCGAGAGCTGTCCCGGCTGTCCCGGGGCGCCGGAATGCGGCGGTATCAGCCGGATTACGCAGGCGGGCCGCTCCACTTTCTATTGTGCGAAGCGTCAAGGGTGATGGTATAGGCTTTCCATGGCTCGTTTTCGGCGTCTGGCTACCGCTTTCGTGCTTACCCTCCTGCTCGGCGCCGGTTCGGCGCGGGCCGAGGCGTTCCTGTCCGCCTACGAGGATCTGCCGCTGCCCCCCGGCCTGACCGAGGCGATGGGGTCGGGCGTATCCTTCGATTCTCCCTCTGGGCGGATCGTCGAGGCCTATGCCCACGGCGCCGCCAAGGCCGCCGACATCCTGAAATTCTATGCCGCCACCCTGCCGCAGTTGGGCTGGACCCGCGAGAGCGACCGGCTCTACCGCCGCGAGGCCGAGGTGCTGCGACTCGAGACGTCCCACGACCGCGCCGGGACGACCCTGCGCTTCACCATTTCCCCCGAGTGACACACCCCAATCGACACTCTTAGCGAAGAGGAATTCCCATGGCTTTCGAGAACATCACCGTCGAGACCCGCGGCAATGTCGGCCTGATCGCGCTAAACCGCCCCAAGGCCATGAACGCGCTGTGCGCCGCCCTGATCAGCGAGCTGGGCCAGGCGCTCGACGCCTTCGAAGCCGACGATTCCATCGGCGCCGTGGTGCTGACCGGCTCGGACAAGGCCTTCGCCGCCGGCGCCGACATCAAGGAGATGGCGTCGAAGGGCTACATGGATGTCTACCTCGCCAACTTCATCACCGACGGCTGGGAGCGCGTCACCAAGTGCCGCAAGCCCATCGTTGCGGCGGTGGCCGGCTTCGCGCTGGGCGGCGGCTGCGAGATGGCCATGATGTGCGACTTCATCATCGCCGGCGACAACGCCAGGTTCGGCCAGCCCGAGATCACCATCGGCACCATTCCCGGCGCCGGCGGCACCCAGCGCCTGACGCGGGCCGTGGGCAAGTCCAAGGCCATGGAGATGTGTCTCACCGGCCGCATGATGGATGCCGCCGAGGCCGAGCGTGCCGGGCTGGTCAGCCGCATCGTGCCGGTGGCCGAACTGGTGGATGAGGCCGTCAAGGCCGCCTCCAAGATCGCGGCCCTGTCGCGCCCCATCGTCATGCTGTGCAAGGAATCGGTCAACGCCGCCTTCGAGACCATGCTGGCCCAGGGCGTCACCTTCGAGCGCCGGCTGTTCCATTCCACCTTCTCCACCGAGGACCAGAAGGAAGGCATGGCCGCCTTCGTCGAGAAGCGCGCCCCGGCTTTCAAGAACAGGTAGAACGGCGACGGAGCCCGGTGAATCCGCCGGGCTCCGATTCAACGCTTGACGACCTTCCGGCGCGGACATATAAACGCGCCTTCGAATTTGCAACCGTGTTCCAAGGTTCTGATCCATGGCCCATCATAAGTCGGCTAAGAAGCGCATCCGCCAGACCGAGCGTCGCACCGAGGTCAATCGCGCCCGCGTGAGCCGCATCCGCACCTTCGTCAAGAAGGTCGAGCTTGCCATTTCCGGCGGCGATTCCGCCGCTGCCCAGGCCGCCCTCAAGGAGGCTCAGCCCGAGCTGATGAAGGGCGCCCAGGCCGGCGTGCTGCACAAGAATACCGCGTCGCGCAAGGTTTCCCGCCTCGTCGCCCGCGTCAAGGATATGAAGCCGCTGGCCTAGTGCCAATGGTTTGATTTTCCTGCGATTTCCAAGGGCCGCGCCTTGTGCGCGGCCCTTGTCGTTTTTGTGATTCAAGGCAAATCCGTGAGTCTGGAATTGCAAGCAAAAAATTTTCCATGTTCGCGTTCCGATCACGTTGCGAGTCAACAAGCGGGTCGGTAGAGTCGCGAACCTCGCTGGTCGCAATAAAGCGGCGCCGCGAAATCAATAGAATTTTGTCTTTTTTATTTGTTCTCTGTTTCGCACTACTGTGTGAAGCGGATCACAGCCCGTTGATGACTTTTTGTAATATGGATGGTTGGACGTATTTACAGTCTGGTCACACCGGAGTATGACTCGGCGCGACCAACGTCAGGGGTGGCAAAGCCGTATGTGTACGGGGCGTTCGCGGCCCGCGGGGAGGGGACCCCACCATATAATGTCGCCGCCGGCGAAAAGAGGTCGGTGTCGAGGCAAGGTTTCACGGCATCGCAGGACGATGGGTCAAGGATTCGGGGACGGCAATGGTAAAGTCTGAGTGGGATCGGGTGAAGGTCAGGCTGAAGGACGAGGTCGGCGACGCCGCTTATCGCTCCTGGCTGCGGCCCATCACCCTGCACGGCATGACCGACGACGCCGTCAAGCTGGCCCTGCCGACGCGCTTCATGCGCGACTGGGTCAACACCCACTATGCCGAACGCATCCGCACCCTGTGGGGGGCCGAGAACCCAGCCATCCGCAATGTCGAGATCGTGGTCGAGGCCGCCCGCGCCGTCTCCGTCGCCCAGAGTGCCGCCAAGACGGCCACCGCCGCCGTGAAGGCTCTCCCCGCCGCCGAGAAGGCCCATTCCGCCGAAAAAGCCCATTCCGCCGAAAAAGCCCGTCCCGTCGAGGTTGCCCGTCCCGCGCCGTGCGCCCCGGCCGCCGCGCCGGGCAACGACATCGACGAACTGGGCGCCCCGCTGGACAATCGCTTCACCTTCAAGAACTTCGTGGTGGGCAAGCCCAACGAATTCGCCTGGGCGGCGGCACGCCGCGTGGCCGAGGCCGATCAGGTATCGTTCAACCCGCTGTTTCTTTATGGCGGCGTCGGCCTGGGCAAGACCCACCTGATGCACGCCATCGCCCACCACATCCGCGAGCGCAGCCCCGAGCGCAGCGTGCTGTACCTCTCGGCCGAGAAGTTCATGTACCGCTTCATCCGGGCGCTGCGCGGCCAGGACACCATGTCGTTCAAGGAGCAGTTCCGCTCCGTCGACGTGCTGATGATCGACGACGTGCAGTTCATCGCCGGCAAGGATGCCACCCAGGAAGAGTTCTTCCACACCTTCAACGCCCTGGTGGACCAGGGCAGCCAGATCGTCATCTCGGCCGACAAGTCGCCCAGCGACCTGGAAGGGATCGAGGAACGCCTGCGGTCGCGCATGGCCTGCGGTCTGGTGGCCGACATCCACGCCACCACCTACGAACTGCGCCTGGGCATCCTGCAGTCCAAGGCCGAGCAGATGGGGGTGATCGTGCCCCAGAAGGTCATGGAATTCCTGGCCCACAAGATCATCTCCAACGTCCGCGAGCTGGAAGGCGCGCTGAATCGCGTGGTCGCCCATTCCCAGTTGGTGGGCCGCACCATCACGCTCGAAACCACCCAGGAAGTGCTGCACGACCTGCTGCGTGCCTCGGACCGCCGGATCACCATCGAGGAGATTCAGAAGAAGGTGGCCGAGCACTTCACCATCAAGCTGGCGGAAATGTCCTCGGCCCGGCGCTCGCGTCAGGTGGCCCGGCCCCGCCAGATCGCCATGTATCTGGCCAAGCAGTTGACCAGCCGTTCGCTGCCCGAGATCGGCCGCAAATTCGGCGGCCGCGACCACACCACCGTCATGCACGCGGTGAAGAAGGTCGAGGAGCTGAAGGAATGCGACCAGAATTTCGCCGAGGACGTGGAACTGCTGCGCCGCATGCTGCAAGGCTGATCCCTACCCCCGAAATCGCTTTTGGACTCCGGCGCCTGTGATATACTGCCCAGCCCTGCCTCAGGGGGGGGCGGTAATGAATCATATGGGTAGTCAGCAAAACGCCATGAAACTGACCATCGAGCGCGCCGCGCTGTTGAAGTCGCTGGCCCACGTCCAGAGCGTCGTCGAACGCCGGACCACCATTCCGATCCTGTCCAACGTCAAGCTCGAGGGCCGCGCCGGCCAGCTGTCGCTGAACGCCACCGACATGGATCTCGACATCATCGAGGCGGTGCCCGCCGACGTGGTGCGCCCCGGCGCCACCACCGCGCCGGCCCACACCTTCTACGAGATCGTGCGCAAGCTGCCCGACGGCAGCCAGGTGGAGATCGAGCACGACGCCGAGAGCGGCCAGTTGACGCTGCGCTCCGGGCGGTCCAAGTTCTCGCTGGCCTGCCTGCCGGTCGAGGACTTTCCGGTCCTGTCGGGGGGCGATCTGCCGTTCAGCTTCTCGCTGTCCGCCGGCGAGCTGAAGACCCTGATCGACCGCACCCGTTTCGCCATCTCGACGGAAGAGACCCGCTACTACCTCAACGGCATCTACCTGCATGCCGCCACCAGCGAGGGCGTCGAGGTGCTGCGCGCCGTGGCCACCGACGGCCACCGTCTGGCCCGGGTGGAGATCACCCTGCCGGACGGTGCTTCGGGCATGCCGGGGGTGATCGTGCCGCGCAAGACCGTGGCCGAGATCCGCAAGCTGATCGACGAGACCGACGGCGAGATCACCGTGTCGCTGTCCGAGACCAAGCTGAAGTTCGCTTTCGGCGATGCCGTGCTGACCTCCAAGCTGATCGACGGCACCTTCCCCGATTACGAACGGGTGATCCCCGCCGACAACGACAAGGTGCTGGTGGTCGACTGCAAGAGCTTCGCCCAGGCCGTGGACCGCGTGTCGGCCATCTCCACCGAAAAGAGCCGGGCCATCAAGCTGGCCATCGAGAAGGGCACCGCCACCCTGTCGGCGTCGAGCGCCGAGAATGGCAGCGCGGTGGAGGAGATCGAGGCCGATTACACCTCCACGCCCCTGGAGATCGGCTTCAACTCGCGCTACCTGATGGACATCCTGGCCCAGGTGGAGGGCGACACCGCCCGCTTCGCCATGGCCGACGCCGCCTCGCCCACCGTGGTGCGCGAAGTGACCGATGGCGGCGCCATCTACGTGCTGATGCCCATGAGGGTGTGATCGGCGGCCTGGTGACCGGCGCGGACCCGGCGTCGCGGCCTGCGGTGCGCCGCCTGTCGCTGACCGACTTCCGCTGTTATCGGACGTTGCGTCTCGAGACGGATACCCGGCCGGTGGTGCTCACCGGCGCCAACGGGGCCGGCAAGACCAACATCCTCGAGGCGCTGTCCTTCCTGGTTCCCGGACGCGGCCTGCGCCGCGCCGGGGCGGCGGATATCAGCCGTCACGGCCTGCCCGCCGGCTCTCCCTGGGCCGTGGCGGCCAGCCTCGACGGACCGGCGGGACGGGTGGAGATCGGCACCGGGCGCGAAGCCGGTCACGAGCGCCGCTCGGTGCGCATCGACGGCAAGCCGGCCAAGCCCGGCGATCTGGCCGGATTGGTTTCGGCGCTGTGGCTGACCCCGGCCATGGACCGGCTGTTCATCGAGGGGGCGAGCGGACGGCGGCGCTTCCTCGACCGTCTGGTCTTCGGGCTGGTGCCCGGTCACGGCGCTGAATCGGGTGCCTACGAGCACGCCATGCGCGAGCGCACCCGCCTGCTGCGCGCCGCCCGCGACGGCGGTCCCAGGGTCGATCCGGCCTGGATCGCGGCGCTGGAAGAGGGCATGGCCCGCCACGGCACCAGCGTGGCGCTGGCCCGGGTGGAGAGCATCCGCCGACTGGACGCGGCCTGCCGCGCCGGGCTGGGGCCGTTTCCCGCCGCCGGTCTGGCGGTCGAGGGCGAGATCGAGGGCTGGCTGGCCGGGGGATCGTCTCCCGACGAGGCCGGGGAGAGGTTCAAGAGCGCGCTGCGATTCGCGCGCGCGCGCGACGAGGCGGCCGGGGCCGCCACCTGCGGTCCGCACCGTTCGGACCTGCTGGTGCGCCACGTGCCCAAGGATTTGCCGGCGGGGCAATGCTCCACCGGCGAGCAGAAGGCGGTCCTGGTGTCCATCGTGCTGGCCCAGGGCCGGGTCCAGGATCAGGCGGGCGGCCGGGCGCCGCTGCTGTTGCTGGACGAGGTGGCGGCGCATCTGGACGACGTCCGGCGCACCGCCCTGTTCGACGAGCTGTGCGGCCTTCGGGCGCAGAGCTGGATGACCGGAACCGACGCGCTGCTGTTCGCCGGCTTCGGGGAAAGGGCCCAGTTTTTCCGGGTGACGGACGCAACGGTCGCCCCAGATAAGGTTGAGACGTGATGAGCACCGAACCCATGATCCCCAACGATCCTCACGCCAGCGCGAACGGCGCCGAGGAATACGGCGCCGGCTCGATCCAGGTGCTGCGTGGTCTGGAGGCGGTGCGCAAGCGTCCCGGCATGTATATCGGCGACACCGACGACGGCTCGGGCCTGCATCGCATGATCTACGAGGCGGTGGACAACGCCGTCGACGAGATCATGAACGGCTTCGGCGACCGCTGCGACGTGGTGCTGAACGCCGACGGCTCGGTGCTGGTCACCGACAACGGCCGTGGCATCCCGGTGGACATCCATCCCGAGGAAGGCATCTCGGCCGCCGAGGTGGCGCTGACCAAGCTGCATGCCGGCGGCAAGTTCGAGCAGAATTCCAACCGCATTTCGTCGGGCCTGCACGGCGTCGGCATCTCGGTGGTCAATGCGCTCTCGGAATGGCTGGAACTGCGCATCTGGCGCCATGGCAAGGAGCACTTCATGCGCTTCCGCCACGGCGAGCCCGAGGCGCCGCTGTCCGTGGTGGGCGAGTCCGGCGACCGCACCGGCACCCAGGTGATGTTCCTGCCGTCCAAGGGGACCTTCTCGCACACTGAGTTCGACTTCGACACGGTGGAGCACCGCCTGCGCGAACTGGCCTTCCTCAACTGGCGGGCCACCCTGACGCTCAAGGACGAGCGCCACGCCGACCCCCGCGACGTCACCCTGCATTACGAGGGCGGCGTCCAGGCCTTCGTCCAGTGGCTGGACCGCTCCAAGGAGGCGCTGCACGCCCCCATCCTGGTCTCCGCCGAGCGCGACGTGGTGCGTCTGGAACTGTCCATGGAATGGACCGACAGCTATCACGAGACCTGTCTGTGCTTCACCAACAACGTGCCGCAGAAGGACGGCGGCACCCATCTGGCCGGTTTTCGCGCCGCGCTGACGCGAACCGTCAACGCCTATGCCAATGAATCGGGTATCGCCAAGAAGGAAAAGGTCAACCTGGCCGGCGACGACATGCGCGAGGGCCTGACCTGCGTGCTGTCCATCAAGATGCCCGACCCCAAGTTCTCCTCCCAGGCCAAGGAAAAGCTGGTTTCCTCCGAGGTGCGTCCCCTGGTGGAGAACCTGGTGGGCGAGAAGCTGGCCGAGTGGTTCGAGGAGCACCCCTCCGAGGCCCGCAAGATCGTCACCAAGGTGGTCGAGGCCGCCGCCGCCCGCGAGGCGGCGCGCAAGGCCCGCGAACTGACCCGGCGCAAGGGCGTGCTCGACATCGCCACCCTGCCGGGCAAGCTGGCCGATTGTCAGGAACGCGACCCGGCGCTGTCCGAACTGTTCATCGTCGAGGGCGATTCGGCCGGCGGCTCCGCCAAGCAGGGGCGCAACCGCGCCAATCAGGCCATCCTGCCGCTCAAGGGCAAGATCCTCAACGTGGAGCGGGCCCGCTTCGACAAGATGCTGTCCTCGGCCGAGATCGGCACCCTGATCGCCGCCATGGGCACCGGTATCGGGCGTGAGGATTTCAACGTCGACAAGGCGCGTTACCACAAGATCATCATCATGACCGACGCGGACGTGGACGGCTCCCACATCCGTACCCTGCTGCTGACCTTCTTCTATCGCCAGATGCCGCAGCTGATCGAGCGCGGCTACCTCTACATCGCCCAGCCGCCGCTCTACCGCGCCAAGCGCGGGCAGAGCGAGGTCTACCTCAAGGACGACCGGGCGCTGGAGGAATACCTGATCGACGGCGGCCTGTCCGACGCCGTGCTGCGTCTGGCCGACGGTACCCAGGTGGCGGCCGCCGATCTGCGCGCCCTGGTCGAGCAGTCTCGTGCGGTGCGCAATCTGCTGAACCCGCTGACCCGGCGTCTGCCGCTCAAGTTCCTGGAGCAGGCGGCCATCGCCGACGCCCTGGATTCGACCCTGCTCACCGATCAGGCCCGCGGTCCGGCCATGGCGGAAGATCTGGCCCGGCGCCTCAACGCCCTCGAGCCGCAACTGGAACGCGGCTGGACCGGGACCTGGGTGGAAGGCGACGGCTACTCGTTCTCCCGCACCCTGCGCGGCGTCACCGAGACCCATCACCTGGATTCGGCGGTGATCCGCTCGGCCGAGGCCCGGCGCCTGCACGACCTCGCGCCGCGCCTGCGTGAAACCTTCGATCAGGCCGCCACCCTGGTGGTCAAGGAGCGCGAGACGGTCCTGGCCGGGCCGGTCGCCCTGGTCACCGCCGTGATGGAGCAGGGCCGCCGCGGCATCGCCATCCAGCGCTATAAGGGCCTGGGCGAGATGAATCCCGAACAGCTATGGGAAACCACCCTGGACCCGCAGGTGCGTTCGCTGCTGCAGGTCAAGGTTGCCCAGGCCGACGACGCCGAACAGGTGTTCTCCACCCTGATGGGCGACGTGGTCGAACCCCGCCGCGACTTCATCCAGACCAACGCGCTGAAGGTCTCGAACCTGGACGTTTAACCGGCCATACGCTGGGAGGGGGGGGCGCTTTCGCGCCGCCCCATGTGGTTGATCCAGCGCCGGGCCAGGTTGACCAGCACGCGGCGTTCCAGCGCGCCGGGAGTGCCGTTTCTCCACGAATCCAGCAGGCGGCGGGCCGAGGCGATAATGGCCATGTGGTCGCTGCGCGGGGCTTCGTCATGGGCGAAATGGATGACGATGGTCCGGACCAGGGTTTCCAGGGCCTGTTCCACCACTTCGGGCGGCGCTCCCACCGAGCGGGCGACGTCGATCTCGTTGAGGATGCTGATCACCTGCCGATGCTCGGCATCGGCCTGGACATTACCCACCGAGAAACGCGCGTCCCAAATGGCGATCATCTTCGCCCCCGAATTTACCCTTTGTTAAGAGTGCCTCGGGAAGGCCGCAATGTTGATGGGGGTAAACGGGTAGCCGTGCCGCTACCCCGGAGGAGGGGGGACTCCCCTCCGGCGTAGCGGCTTTATACTTCAGGCTATTCCGCGGCGGCCATGCGGTCGCGGCCTACCGGATGGGTAAGGCGGGACAGCATTTCCTTCGGCACCACCTGCCAGAAGCGGGGCAGCTCGCGGTCCCAGTCGGCCAGCAGGGATTCCGCCCAGGCCGAGCCGGTGACGGCGGCGTGCTCCTGCACCAGGGCCTTCAGCACACCTTCCCAATGGGGCGTCTCGGGCCGTTGCCAGATGACGCTTTCCGGGTTGACCCGCCGCGCGAAGCTTTCGTCGGAATCGTAGACGAAGGCCATGCCGCCGGTCATGCCGGCGGCGAAGTTGGCGCCCACCGGTCCCAGGATCACGGCGGTGCCGCCGGTCATGTACTCGCAGCCGTTGGAGCCGCAGCCCTCGATCACCGTCTCGGCGCCCGAATTGCGGACGGCGAAGCGCTCGCCCGCCTGGCCGGCGGCGAACAGCTTGCCCGCCGTGGCGCCGTACAGCACGGTGTTGCCGATGATGGTGTTCTGGTTGCTCTTCAGCGCCGAGGCCACCGGCGGCCGCACGATGATGGTGCCGCCCGACAGGCCCTTGCCCACGTAGTCGTTGGAATCGCCGAACACTTCCAGCGTCAGGCCCTGCACCGCGAAGGCGCCGAGGCTTTGGCCCGCCGAGCCGCGCAACCGCACGGTGACGTGACCGGGCTCGAGGCCCGTCATGCCGTGGCGCTTGAAAATCTTGTGGCTGAGCTTGGTGCCGATGGCGCGCTGGACGTTGCGCACGTTGTAGTCCAACTGCATCTTCTCGCCATCTTCCAGGGCGGGCTTGGCGTCGATGATCATCTGGGCGTCCAGGGTCTCGGGGACCTCCTGGGTCTTGTCCTCGACGCAATAGCGGGGGAAGCCGCCGGTGTCGGCCTGGGCCAGCAGCGGGTTCAGGTCCAGGTCGTCCAGATGGCTGGCGCCCCGGCTGACCTGATGCAGCATGTCGGCGCGGCCGATGATCTCGGACAGCGAGCGCACACCCAAGGAGGCGAGGATTTCGCGCACCTCCTCGGCGATGAAGCTGAACAGGTTGACCACCTTCTCCGGCGAACCGGTGAACTTCTCGCGCAAGGACAGGTCCTGGGTGCACACCCCCACCGGGCAGGTGTTGGAGTGGCACTGACGGACCATGATGCAGCCCATGGCCACCAGGGACGAGGTGCCGATGCCGAATTCCTCGGCGCCCAGCATGGCGGCGATGACGATGTCGCGGCCGGTCTTCAGGCCGCCGTCGGTGCGCAGCTTGACGCGGTGGCGCAGGCGGTTGAGCGTCAGCACCTGATGGGCCTCGGACAGGCCCAGTTCCCAGGGCAGCCCGGCGAACTTGATGGAGGTCTGAGGCGACGCGCCGGTGCCGCCCACATGGCCGGAGACCAGGATGGTATCGGCCTTGGCCTTGGCGACGCCGGCCGCCACCGTGCCGATGCCGGAGCGCGACACCAGCTTCACCGTGACGCGGGCGTGCGGGTTGATCTGCTTCAGGTCGTAGATCAACTGGGCCAGGTCTTCGATGGAATAGATGTCGTGGTGGGGCGGCGGGCTGATCAGCATGACGCCCGGCGTGGCGTGGCGCAGCTTGGCGATCTCCACCGTCACCTTGAAGCCGGGCAACTGGCCGCCCTCGCCGGGCTTGGCGCCCTGGGCCACCTTGATCTCGATCTCGCGGCACATGTTCAGGTATTCGGCGGTGACGCCGAAGCGGCCCGAGGCGATCTGCTTGACCGCCGAATTGGCGTTGTCGCCGTTGGGGCGCGGGCGATAGCGCTCGCGGTCCTCGCCGCCCTCGCCCGACACCGACTTGGCGCCGATGCGGTTCATGGCGATGTTCAGCGTGCCGTGGGCCTCGGGCGACAGCGCCCCCAGGCTCATGCCGGGGGTCAGGAAGCGCTTCCTGATCTCGGTGATGCTTTCCACCTCGTCCAGGCTGACCGGGGCACCGGCCGGCTTCAGGTCGAGGAGGTCGCGGATGGTGATGGGCGGAAGCCTCCGCATGCCGTCCGAGTACTTCTTGTAGGTGGCGTAGGAATCGCTGGCTACCGCCATCTGCAGCAGGTGGATCAGGCTGCCGTCGAAGGAATGGGCCTCGGAGCCGCGCCGCATGCGGTAGAAGCCGCCGATGGGCAGGGCAGGGGCCGGGCCGGCAAAGCCGGTGGCGTGCTGCTCGACGCTCTTCTTCTGGATGCCGGCCAGACCGATGCCGGAGATGCGGCTGGTCATGCCGGGGAAGAACTCGGCCACCAGGGTGCGCGACAGGCCCACCGCCTCGAAATTGTAGCCGCCGCGATAGGAACTGACGATGGAGATGCCCATCTTGGCCATGATCTTCAAAAGACCCTGGTCCAGGGCGTACTTGTAGCGCCGCACGCATTCCTCGAGCGCCATGGAGCCGAACAGGCCCCGGCGCTGGCGGTCGGCGATGGCCTCCTGGGCCAGATAGGCGTTGACCGTGGTGGCGCCCACGCCGATCAGCACGGCGAAGTAGTGCACGTCCAGGCACTCGCCCGAGCGCACGTTGAGCGAGGTCCAGGTGCGCAAGGACAGGCGCACCAGATGGGAGTGCACACCACCGGCCGCCAGGATCATGGGGATGGCGGCGCGGGTTTCGCCGATGCCCTCGTCGGTGAGGATCAGATGGGTACAGCCGCCCCTGACCGCCTCTTCCGATTCGCGCCGCACGCGGGCCAGGGCATCGCGGAGCGCCTCGACCCCACCCTTGGGGTCGAAGGTGCAGTCGATGGAGGCCGCCGCCTCGCCCATGTACTTGCGCATGGCGGCGAACTCGGCGTTGGACAGCACCGGGCTTTCCAGTTGCAGCAGGTCGCACTGGCTCTCATCCTCGTCGAGGATGTTGCCCAGGTTGCCGAGACGGGTGCGCAGGCTCATCACCCTTGATTCGCGCAAGCTGTCGATGGGCGGATTGGTCACCTGACTGAAGTTCTGCTTGAAGAAGTGGTGCAGGCCGCGATAGCCGGCCGACAGCACCGCCAGCGGCGTATCGTCGCCCATGGAGCCGATGGCTTCCTTGGCGTCCTCGACCATGGGGTGGAGGATCAGCTCCATGTCTTCCATGGTCATACCATAGGCCGCCTGACGGCGGCGCAATTCATCCGAGGAGAGTTCCGCCGGTTCGGGCGCCCCGGTCTTGACCAGGGAGTCCAGTTCGGTGATGCGCTTGACCCAGGCCGAGTAGTTGCGGCGCGAGGACAGCAGGTCCTTGATCTCCGCGTCGCGGTAGAACTTGCCGGCGTCCAGGTCGATGGCGATGCTTTGGCCCGGTCCGACGCGGCCCTTTTCCACCACGTCGCAATCCTTGACCTTTACCATGCCGGTCTCGGAGCCGAGGATCAGCAGGCCGGTTCGGGTGATGGTGAAGCGCATGGGGCGGAGCCCATTGCGGTCGACGCCCGCCACCGCCCACTGGCCGTCGGTGGCGCAGATGGCGGCGGGGCCGTCCCACGGCTCGATCACCGAGTTGCAATAGCCGAAGAAGGTGCGATGCGCCTCGGGCATCAGGGCGTTGGACCCCAGGCTCTCGGGGATCAGCATCTGCTTGACCAGCGGCGCCGGGCGCCCGGCGCGGCACATCACCTCGAAGACGTTGTCGAGCGCGGCCGAATCCGAGCCGCCCGGCTGGACGATGGGCTTCAAGTCGTCCATGGCTTGCCCGAACACCTCGTGTTCCATGCGCGGCTCGTGGGCCTTCATCCAGTTGATGTTGCCGGTCAGCGTGTTGATCTCGCCGTTATGGGCGAGCATGCGGAACGGCTGGGCCAGACGCCAGGTGGGGAAGGTGTTGGTGGAATAGCGCTGGTGATAGATGGCGAAGCGCGACACGAAGCGCTTGTCCAGCAGATCGGGATAGAAGCTGGTCAACTGCTCGGCCAGGAACATGCCCTTGTAGATGATGGAGCGGCACGACAGCGAGCAGATGTAGAAGTCGTTGATGTGGCTGCCCAGCACCCGCTTCTCGATGCGGCGGCGGATGACGAACAGGTCGGCCTCGAACCGCTCCTCGCTGGTGCCCAGCGTGTTGGCGATCATGATCTGCTCGATCTCGGGCCGGGTGGCGTTGGCCTTCTCGCCGATGATCGACACGTCCACCGGCACCTGACGCCAGCCGTAAATGGAATAGCCGAAGTTCAGGATTTCGGTCTCGACGATGCAGCGGCAGCTTTCCTGGGCGCCCAGATCGGTCTTGGGCAGGAACACCATGCCGACGGCCAGCCGTCCGGCGGCCACCGCGTGCCCGGAATTGGCCACGTGCTCCTTGAAGAAATCCTGGGGGATTTCAACGTGGATGCCGGCACCGTCGCCGGTCTTGCCGTCGGCGTCCACCGCGCCGCGATGGAACAGCACCGACAGCGCCTGGATGCCGGCTTCCACCACGTCGCGCCGGGGCTTGCCGTCCAGCGCCGCCACCATGCCGACGCCGCAGGCGTCATGCGGGCGGGTGTCGATGCCGGCGGATTCCAGGATCTCCTGGTTGGCGAGGTATTGGGAGACGAAATCGGACATGGTGTTCTCCTTGGCCCCGGTGGGCCTGTCCCAAGCGGTGTTTTCACCACGAAGGCACGAAGACACGAAGAAAAGAGGAGGAAATTCTTTCTTCTTAATCCTTCGCGCCTTCGTGCCTTCGTGGTTAATCCTGATCTACTCGGCCGCCTGGGCGGACTTGGCACTGACATAGCGGTGGATGGACTCGGCGGCGTCGCGGCCGTCCTTGATGGCCCAGACCACCAGCGAGGCGCCGCGCACGATGTCGCCGGCGCCGAACACGCCGTCCAGGCTGGTCATCAGGCCGGCATCGGTCTCGACGGTGCCCCATTTGGAGACCTTGAGATCGGGGGCGCCGAACAGGACGGGCACGTCCTCGGGATCGAAGCCGAGCGCCGCGATGACCATGTCGGCGGGCAGCGTGAAGCCCGAGCCCTCGATCACCACCGGGCTCTGACGGCCCGAGGCGTCGGGCATGCCCAGATGCATGCGCACGGCCTTGACGCCCTCGGCCTGCTTGGCGCCGGCGATGGCTTCGGGGGCGGCCATCCACACGAACTCGACGCCTTCCTCCTCGGCATGGGCCACCTCGCGCTTGGAGCCGGGCATGTTGGCCCGGTCCCGGCGATAGAGGCACTTCACCGACTTGGCGCCCTGACGGATGGCGGTGCGCACGCAGTCCATGGCGGTGTCGCCGCCGCCGATGACCACCACGTTCTTGCCCTTGGCGTTCAGGTCACCCACCGTCTCGCCCAGATCGCGGCGGTTCTGGGCGATCAGGTAGTCCAGCGCGGCGTGCACGCCGGGCAGGTCCGAGCCGGTGATGCCCAGCGGCTTGGCCTTATAAACACCGGTGGCGATCAGCACCGCGTCGTGGCGGGAACGCAACTCGGCGAAGGAGACGGTCTTGCCGATCTCCACGCCGGTCTCGAACACGATGCCCGATTCGGCCAGCAGGCGGATGCGGCGCTCCACCACGTACTTTTCCAGCTTGAAGCCGGGAATGCCGTAGATCAGCAGGCCGCCCATGCGGTCGTGGCGGTCATAGACGGTGACGGCATGGCCCTTGCGGCGCAGTGCCTCGGCCGCCGCCAGACCGGCGGGACCGCCGCCGACGACGCCCACCGAGCGCCCCGATTCGGCGCCGGGCAGCACCGGCTTGACCCAGCCCTCGGCGAAGGCGGTTTCGGTGATGTGCTTCTCCACCGCGCCGATGGTGACGTTGCCGTGAAGGGATTGCTCCAGGACGCAATTGCCCTCGCACAGGCGGTCCTGGGGGCAGATGCGGCCGCAAATCTCGGGGAAGGTGTTGGTGGCCGAGGAAACGGCATAGGCCTCCTCCATCCGGTCCCCCGCCACCAGCATCAGCCAGTCGGGGACGTTGTTGCCCAGCGGGCAGTGGATGGAGCAGAAGGGGATGCCGCACTGCTCGCAGCGCGAGGCCTGCTCGCCGGCCGCCGGAGCCGTGAAGGCGGTGCTGATCTCGCCGAAATCCTTGCGGCGTTCGGCGGCGCCGCGCTTGTCGGGCTGGCGCTGATGGAGGTGGGTGAACTGCAGCATCTTGCGGGGCATGGCGAATCCTCGAACCCTGGGGGCGGCGAAAAAATACGTCAGAAAGCGTGACCAATCAACGGAAATCGCACGAATGGGTAAGCTATGCTGACGTAAATATGGGCTGGACTGGCTTTGGTTGAATTTGTCCACATAAGGCTGGGGTGTTGGCTGGATATATAGTCCCATTCCGGTCCTTTCCGATTCCCTTCCGACTCGTCGGGCTCGGTGCTATAAGAGGGCAGCCGTTTACGGGGGGCACCCAAGTGACGTTCCTGGAAGTCCTGGTCGTGGCCCTGATTCAGGGGCTGGGAGAGGTGTTGCCTCTCGGTGCTGCTGGTTATCTGGCGGCGCTGCCCAATCTGGCCGCCACGTCCGAGGGACGGGCGGCGCTGTCGGTGGCGGCCCATGCCGGCACCCTGCTGGCCCTGATGATCTATTTCTGGCGCGACGTGCTGGCCATGAGCGTCGGCCTGTGGCGGCTGGCCAAGGGCAAGCCCGATTACGGCTCGCATCTTCTGCTGCACGTGCTGGCCGGGACCATTCCCGCCGCCATCGCCGGCTGGCTGCTATTGGAGCGCTCCCACTCCCTGGTGGGGCAGACAGGCGCGGCCGTCATTCTCATCGTCGGCGGGGTGCTGCTGTGGGGCTGCGACAAGCTGGGCGTCACGGTGCGCCGGGTGGAGCACATGGGTTTTTTCAGCGCCGTCGGCCTGGGCGTCCTGCAGATTCTATCCCTGGTGCCCGGCGTGTCGCGTACCGGAATCATCATCACCGCCGCCCGTCTGCTGGGCTGGGAACGTCAGGCGGCCGTGCGCTTTTCCATGCTGCTGGCCATGCCGCTGGTGCTGGGACACGGCATCAAGACCTTCTGGGGGCTGGCCCACCAGTCTCATCTGGTGCTGTCCGCCGACCTGCTGATGGCGGCCGCCGTCGCCGGACTGGCCTCGCTGCTGGGGCTGGCGGGCATGATGGCCTGGGTGGAGCGCAACACCTTCACCCCCTTCGCCGTGGTCCGTATCGGCTTCGGGCTGGCGGTTCTGGGGCTGGTGTTCTTCGGCTGATCCGTGTCTATGAACAAGCCTACCGTCCGAAAATCCCCTTGAGCAGGTCGTCGATGGCGCCGCCGATGCCGCGCGCCGCGTCGCCGGCCGCCTGGGCGGCGCCGGCCACGAAGTCTCCGACGCTTTCGGCCGCGCCGGGCTCGGCGGGAACCTCCGGGGTGCGCAAGGGCCGGGCGGGCAGGCCGCGATGGGCGGCCACCATCACCTGCTTCCACAACTGGGCGGGCAGACCGCCGCCGGTGACCTTCTTCATCTCGATGCGGTAATCGTCGTTGCCCATCCACACGCCGGCCACGTAATCGGCGGTGAAGCCCATGAACCAGGCGTCGCGGTAGTCCTGGGTGGTGCCGGTCTTGCCCGCCGCCGGGCGATCCAGCCGGGCGGCCTTGCCCGAGCCTTGGGTGATGACGGCGCCCATCATGTCGTGCATGCGCGACAGTGCCACCGGCGACACCACCTGACCAAAGCCGCCGCCCTGGCGCTGATAGAGCACCTTGCCGGCGGGGTCGGTGATGTGGGAGACGCCGAAGGCGCCGACCCCGAAGCCGCCATTGGCCAGGGCGGCATAGGCGGTGGTCATCTCCAGCAGCGACACCTCGCTGGTGCCCAGAGCCAGGGTGGCGTCGTTCCTGAGGTCCGAGGTGATGCCTAGGCGCCGCGCCGTGGCGATCACCCGGGCGGGACCCACTTCCTCCACCAGCCGCACGGCGACGGTATTGACCGATTCGGCCAGGGCCTGGCGCAGCGGGATGGGGCCGAGATACTTGCCGGTGTAATTGCCGGGGCTCCAGTTGCCCAGGCGGACGGGCTTGTCTTCGAAGATGTCGTCGGGGGTGTGGCCCATCTCCATGGCGGTCAGGTAGACGAAGGGCTTGAACGATGAACCGGGTTGGCGCAGTCCCTGGGTGGCGCGGTTGAACTGGCTGTCGTCGTAATCCTTGCCGCCGGTCAGCGCCCGGACGGCGCCGTCCGGGCTCATCACCACCACGGCACCCTGGGTGGCGTGGGCCTTGGCGCCGGGGCCGGTGATCATGGCCTTGAGATCGGCCTCCACCTTGCGCTGCAGGCTGATGTCGAGCGTGGTGTGGACGATGATGTCCTTGCCGGCCACCTCGCCGAACTGGTCCAGATTGCCCATCACCCAGTCGGCGAAATAGCGCCCGGCGGGGATGGGGCGGCGCACCAGTTGGGCGGCGCCGGTCACCTGGACGGTGTCGGCGGTCTTCTGGTCGATGTAGCCGGCCTTGACCATGTTGTCCAACACGTCGGCGGTGCGCTTGCGCGACGCCTCGGGGTCGTTCAAGGGCGAATAGCGCGACGGTGCCTTCAGCAGGCCGGCCAGGACGGCGGCCTGATAGACGTCGACCTTGCGGGCCGAGACGTCGAAATAGCGCTTGGCGGCGGCGTCCACCCCGAAGGTGCCCGAGCCCAGATAGACCCGGTTGAGGTAGAGCCCGAGGATCTGCTCCTTGGAAAAGCGCTTTTCCAGCCACAGCGCCATCAGTACCTCCTGCACCTTGCGCTTCATGGTGCGGTCGGGGGTGAGGAACAGGTTCTTGGCCAATTGCTGGGTGATGGTCGAGCCGCCCTGCACCGTGTGCCCGGCCCGCAGGTTGACGAACAGGGCGCGCGCCAGGCCGATGGGGTCGACGCCCCAATGGCTGTAGAAGCGGCGGTCCTCGGTGGCCAGCACCGCCTGGGCGATGAAGGGCGACATCTCGCCGAGGTCCAGCGGTTCGCCGTAGAGGTCGCCATAGGCGGCGAAGACCTCGCCCTCCACCGACTGGAACACCGCGCTGGGCCGCCGGGTCTGGGCGGTCATGCGGTCGATGTCGGGCAGGTCCAGGGCGTAATAGGCCACCACGCCGCCCAGGCCGATACCGGCCCAGATGGCCAGCGTCAGGCCCCACAGCAGCAGGCGCTTCACCCATTTCCGGCCGCCGCCGCCGCCACTCTTTTTCGGCGCCCGGGGCTTGCGCGGTTCCTTGGGCTGGCGCGCCTTCTTGGGGAAAGACGGCGGCGGCTCGTGGCCGCCCGATCCGCCGCTGCCGCTGGGCAACAGCCGGTCGGCGGGGTCGATGGAGAGCTTGAAGGGGTTGCCGGCGCCCTTGGGGCGCGAGGGAGGAACTGCCATGGCGCCTTCTACCACGAGGCGGGGGCCGCTCGGAACTGGCAACATCCGTTCATTGGATGTAGAGTCCCAGCGGAATGTTCAACGAGGACCGAACCATGGAAACCCTGTCGATTGCCGTCCCGCCCGAACTGAAGCTGCGCCTCGAGGCGCTGGCCGCCGAGACCGGGCAGACGGTGGGGGAATGCCTGGCCGTCGCGGTCAAGGAATACGTCGAGAACTGGGAAACCCATCTCTCCGACGTGCACCAGATCGACGAGCACGAAGCCCGTGCCGTGCTGAAGGCCGCGGTCAACGAATAACGCCATCGGCATCGTCCCCCAACGCAAAACGCCGCCCGGACCGGGCGGCGTTTTCGTTTGTGGGCCGCAATTGCGGCCAAATTAGGGATCACTCGCCCGCCGTCCCCGCCGCAGCGGGGAGCGGCAAGGCCCTATTCACCGGTGGCGATGCGCTCCACAAGCTGCTTCACGGTCGGGATGAAGCCGTTCTTGTAGTAAGGGTCGGCCCCGAAACGGTAGGCGTTGTGGCCGGCGAACATCAGCTCGTTCTCGACGTCGCCGCCGTGACCGATGTTCTGCAAGGTCTTCTGGATACAGAAGCTGCGCGGATCGGCCTTCTTGCCGGTGGTGCCTGCCTCGTTCTGGGCCCAGTTGGAGAACATGCACTGGGACAGGCAGCCCATGCACTTGACCTGATCGACGCGGATTTCCTCGGCCTTGTCCGGGGTGACGAAGATCAGGGTCGAATCGGGGGTGCGGAGCGCCTCGGTGAAGCCCTCGTTCATCCAGCCCAGCGCGCGGTCACGGTCATGGGGGGTGACCCAGACGATACGCTTGCGCGCGCCGATGGGCAGCTCGGCCTCGTGGTCGCCGACGCACTCGCTGGAATAGGGAATCTGGTGGTCCAGGCGCTGGCACAGCTCATTGATGAAGTCGTTCTTCACCGCCGAGGAGTAGAAGCCGGTCGGGCTGAAATGGTGCAGCAGCACGTCGCCGGGCTTGAGCGTCAGCAGACGCTGCTTCCAGGCGTCGGAGATGGGGCTTTCCTGGGTCAGCAGCGGACGGGTGCCGTACTGGAAGGCGATGGGGCCCAGCTCGGGATTGCCGATCCAGTCCTCCCACTCCTTCAGCCACCAGACGCCGCCGGCCATGAAGATCGGCACGTTGCCCAGGCCGCACTCGGCCATGGTCTTGCGCAGTTCGGCGACGCGGCCATAGGGGGGCTCGGGCTTCCTCGGGTCCTCGGAATTGGACAGGCCGTTATGGCCGCCGGCCAGCCACGGGTCCTCGTAGACCACGCCGCCCAGCAACTGGCCGTACTTGTGGTAGGCGCGCTTCCACAGCGCGCGGAAGGCGCGGGCCGACGACACGATGGGGTAGTAATAGACGTTGTAGCGCGCCGCGATCTCGGCGACGCGGTACGGCATGCCGGCGCCGCAGGTCACGCCGTGGATCAGGCCCTTGGCCCCATCCAGCACGCCTTCGAGAATCTGCTCGGCACCGCCCATCTCCCACAGCACGTTCATGTGGATGCGGCCATTGCCGCCGGCGATGTCGTGAGCGATGCGGGCCTGGGCGATGCCGCCCCGGATGCCGTAGGCGATCAGCTCGTGGTGTTTTTCGGTCCTGGTCTTGCCGTGATAGACCATGTCGATGCGCTCGCCGTTCTCGTCGTAGAGATCGGCATTGACCCCGGAGAAGGTGGCGACGCCGCCGGCAGCCGCCCAGGCGCCGGAGCTTTCGCCGTTGGAGACGTTGATCCCCTTGCCACCCTCGACCAGGGGCAGGACCTCGCGACCGGAAATCAGAATAGGATCGAGCGGTTTCACGTCAGGGGTAACTCCTCGGATAGCAACGGCAGGCTCTCCCACGCCTGCCGATGACGGCACATATATAGCCCTTTGCCGTTATGCGCCACAGTGACGTTACGAACTCATGACGAATGAGGATAATCGCTGAATATGGCGGCCACGCCCCATTCCCGCAGCAAGGCGGCCCGTACCGGATCGTTGACGGTGTAGGTCCGCACGGCAAGCCCGGCGGCACGGGCGTTTGCCACCTGTCCGGCTTCGAGAAAACGGTGGTCCAGGTGCAGGGCGGAGGCGTCCAGCCGCCGGGCCTGACCCAGCCAGTCGGCGGGCAGGCGCTCGGCCAGCAGGCCGCGCGGCCAATGGGGCGCCGCCCGTCGCGCGGCCTCCAGGCAGGCGGAATGGAAGCTTGAAACCACCGGCGGCGGCGCCCCATCCGGCCAAAGGCCGAGCGCCAGCGCCAGGGCGGCCTCGGCGGTGGCCGTCTCGCGGCCGGGATCGGGCTTGATCTCCATGTTCACCGCCAGCCCCAGTTCCAGACACAGGCGCAGCACCTGCTCCAGGCTGGGGACTTTTTCGGCGGCGAAGGCGGGGGCGAACCATGACCCGGCATCCAGCCCGGCGATCGCCGCCCAGTGGTGATCCGCCACCGGGCCGGCGCCGGTGGTGGTGCGCTCCAGGGTGTCGTCGTGAAAAACCAGCGGCACGCCGTCACGGGACAGGCGGACGTCGAACTCGACCATGGAAAGGCCATGGGCGGCGGCGGTGCGGAATGATGCCGGAGTATTCTCCGGTGCCAGCCCGGCCAGGCCGCGATGGCCGATCAGGATCATCCCAGCAGGCGTCGCACCGCGTCCAGGACCTGCTCCACCGTAATGGCGCGCATGCAGGCGGGGTCGGTGCAGGCGGTGCTGCGGTGGTTCATGGCCGAGACGCAGGGCGAACAGGCCAGCCGGGCGGTGAGGAACTCGGCCTTTTCATTGAGGGCGCCGTAAAGGGCGGGCGTCTCGGGGCCGAACAGCACCAGGGTGGGCAGACCCACCGGCGCGGCGAAGTGGGCCGGGCCGGAATCGTTGGTGACCATGGCCTGGGACAGGGCATAGAGGGGGATCAGATCCTCCATGCGGGTGAAGCCGGCCAGATTGCAGGCGCGATCAGAGCCGGTGGCGTCGACCAGAATCTGGGCCTCCGCCTTCTCCGAGGCCACGCCGGTGACGATGATGGCGAGGCTCTCATCCTCGAGCAGGCGCCGGGCCACCTCGGTATAGCGGTCGTAGGGCCAGCGGCGCAGCGGCATCAGTTCGCTGCTGTTGGGATTGAGGATCACCCAGCGCTTGACGTCCTTCAGCACCGGATAGGCCTGGAACAGCCGGGCCTTGAAGGCGTCCAGCGCTTCCGGGGACGGCGCCACCGGGGCGAGGCGGACATCCTCGTCGCTGAAGGCCGCCTTGCCGTGGGGCGTGGTGCCTTCGGGCTCGGTCAGAGCGTGGACCAGGGCCATGAAGCTTTTGGCGATGTGCTGGTGCGGGTTGTAGCCGACCCGGTGGGTCAGCAGTTCGCCGCGATACAGCCCCTCGGTATGGAAGCGGTGAAAGCCCACCCGCTTGGGCGCCCCGGACAGGAAGGTCAGCAGCGCCGAGAAGCGCGAGAACATCTCCATGTCGATGGCGGCCATCAGGTCCAGCGAGCGCATGGTGCGGATCATGCGCAACGTGTCGACCACCAGGGTGACCAGGTTGTCGACGCGGATGGTCAGCATGTTCTCGCGGGGGATGGTGCCCATGATGTCCAGGCTGGGGCGGTTCTTGGCGAAGATCAGGAAGTAGACCCTGGCGTCGGGAAACAGCGCCCCGGCGCGCTTCAGCGCGGCGTCGGCGATCACCGCGCTGCCCATCTCGGACAATTCGATGAACAGGATGTTCTTGGCCGCCGAAGGCACGGGCGGGCTGAAGAAACAGCGGATTCGCCAGTAAAGGGTCATCAGGAAAGCGAGGGGCACCCCCGCCCAGAAATCGATCTGCCGCATCCTGTCGACGTTCACGACCGCCTCACTTGTTCTCGAAGGCGCCCGAGCCATAGGACTCGGCCAGCCAGATTTCGTAATGATCCACGACCTTGCCGCCCCAGCCCCGGTCCACGGTGCCGAGCAGCGTCAGGCTGCGGAAGGACTTGCGCATGTCCTGGACCGCGTGGAACCCGTCCTTGATCACGTAGATGCCGTCCCGTCCCGGCAGGGTCGCCGCGTCCCGCGCATCATACGAAGGAATTCGGGGAAAGCCAGCCGAACCGGTCAGGAAGACGATGGGGTGGCCGGGCAGGTAATAGGTCAGCAGACCGGCCACCTCGTGCTTGGTGGTAAAGATGAAGGCGTCGGGACGTCTGGCCCTTTCGGCTTCCACGGCGCGGGCCAGCTTGTCCCACTCGCCCAGGCGGCTCATGGGGTCGGACTTGATGGGGATGGGCAGAAGGGCGGTGGCCATCTGCACGTAGGTGGCGGCGACCAGCAGGCCGCCCAGACCGATGGCCGCCACCCAGGCCCGGCGCAGGCCCGGTCCCCAGGAGCGTCCCGCCACCACGACGGCTCCCGCCGTGGCGATGGCGGCGCCCAGATAGGCCGGTCCCGGCCAGTGGGGCTGCACCAGTCCGCCCAGGCTGTGGCGCACGAAGAAGGCCAGCAGCGGCGCCGAGGTGGCGCCCAGCAGGAACCATTCCGGCCGCCGGCCGCGCCAGCCGGCCCACAGCGCCCAGCCCATGCCCCACAGCATGAAGGCGAAGACCAGCGGGGTGACCGTTCCCAACTGGGTGCCGAGGAAGGTGGCGAGGCTCTTCAGCGGATCGCCGACCGGCGCGTCGAAGGAATGGGACAATTGCTTGCGGATGGACACCCATTCGTGCTGGGCGTTCCAGACCAGCACCGGCGCGGTGCAGGCCAGGGCCAGGACGATGGCCGCCCAGAAATGCGGACTTTTCCACCAGCGCCGCGCCTGGGGAAACAGGGCGAACACCGCCAGGATGCCCGGCGCGATCAGCACCATGGTGTATTTGGACGTAAAGCCCAGGCCCAGCGACAGGCCCAGGACGTAGAGCCAGCGCGTCCGCCCGTCGTCCAGCAGGCGGATCACGGCCCACAGGCAGGCCGACCAGAAGACCAGCAGCGGCGAATCCGGGGTGACCAGCACGCCGGCGGCGGCGAACAGGATGGTGGCGTTGAGCAGCGCCAACGCCCACCAGCCGGCCCGGATGTCGCGAAAGGCCAGCCGGGCGGTGTCGAAGGCCAAAAGGGTGACGGCCGCCGCCGCCAGTACGGCCGGCAGGCGGATGGCGGTCTCGGACTCGCCGAACAGGGCGGTGGTGGCGGCCATCCACCAGGCCATCATGGCGGGGTGGTCGTAATAGGACAACTGCAGACGGCGCGACCATAGCCAATAATAGGCCTCGTCGCCCGACAGCAGGGTGCTGCCGGCCAGCCACAGATGCAGCAGCGCGGCCAGGGTCACCAGCCCGGCCAGCAGGGCCGCGTTCCTGGTTCCCATGGCGGGGGGGCGAATGGTCTTGGCGTCGGGTGCCACGCGGGACTCCGGCTGCGTCGAAAAGGGGCGACGGGCCAATACCACGAAATGCCCACCCTCTACCAGTCGCCACCTTGCCGGGCGGCCGGGCGGCCGCTATACCCGAGGGATGATGGATGGAGGAGCCCGCATGTCCCGTTTCAGCTTCGTGAAGTCGTTTGTCGCCGTTTCCGCCGCGTGTCTGGCCCTGGCCGCCTGCAGCGGCGAACCCTCGGAGGCCGATATGAAGGCCGCCGTCGAGCAGACCTTCGGCGGCATGAACGAACAACTGGGCGATGTCGGCAAGCTGATCGGCAAGGACCTGTCGACCAAGGTCAAGAGCTTCAAGAAGCTGGCCTGCGCCGAAGCCAAGGGCAATCCCGGCTTCGTCTGCGATTTCGAGATGAGCCTGGACGGCCCCCTCGGCCAGAAGACCGAGAAGGCCTCGGCCCGCTTCGTCAAGGGCGACAAGGGCTGGAGCGTTATGGAGAAGTGACACCGACCTAATTCCGATCGCCGAGTCCACCACGAAGGCCCGAAGGCACGAAGGGAAGAGAAGAGGCCTTCGTGTTTCTTCCCGCCTTCGTGCCTTCGTGGTTCAGCGACCCCTGTCGTTTCCCGCCGAAGGGCGGATAGTGCGTAGGACGGAAGGTCACGCCACCTTCGGCACCGTTTCGGCCAGGATCGCCCGGATTTCCGGCACGCACGAGCCGCAATTGGTTCCGGCCTTCAGCATGGCCCCCACCTCGGCGGCATTGGACAGGCGGTGCTCGTGGATGGCGGCGCGGATGGCCGCCAGACCGACGTTGAAGCAGGCGCACACCGTCTTGTCGCGGCCCCGGTCGCCGCCGGGCGGGGCGCCGGCCACCAGGGTGGCGCGCTCGCCGCCGTCGATGGCGGAGTGGCCGAAGGCGGTGGCCACCCAGTCGGGTGAGAAGTCTGTGGCCCAGGGAAAGACGAACAGCACCGCGTCCAGGCGGCCGTCCACCAGCCGGGCGCCCCGGTAATGGCCGCGGTTGGGGTCGAGGAACTCGATCCACTCGCCGTCGGTGCCCAGCCATTGCTTGGCGGCCGCCGGCCAGTCCTCGCCGGCTTGGCCCGCCAACCGCCAGATGGAATGGGCCCGGCCCGCCGCCTTGGCCCAATAGAACGAGCGGGGCAGTTCCACCGGATTGCGGCTCAGCAGCACGCCGTGCCAGGCGGCGATCAGCTTTTCGACCATCACCGGGGCTTGCTTCAGTTCCGGCTGGCCCGAGACGGGGTCGGTGACGGCGTCGATCAGGCTGCCGACGACCGCGCCCGAGGCGGTGCGGTCGTTCCAGTGGATGGGGGCGAAGACCTCGCCCGGCCGCTGGCCGCCGTCGAGGCAGACCCGCAGAACCACGCTGGCCCGGCGGCCCGAGACCCGGGCCAGTTCGCCATCGGCCAGACCGAAGCGCAGCGCGTCGCGGGGATTGACGAACAGCAGCGGCTCGGGGGCATGGGCGGCCAGCCGGACCGAGCGGCCGGTGCGCGTCATGGTGTGCCACTGGTCGCGCATGCGCCCGGTGTTGAGAAGCAGGGGGAAGGCCTTGTCGGTGGCCCGTACCGGCGGGCGGGGTGTGATGTCGAGCAGGCGGGCCTTGCCGTCGGGGTGATAGAAGCGGCCGTCGGCGAACAGCCGCGCCGTGCCCCGGCCGGGGGCGCGCACCGGCCACTGGATGGGCTCCATGGCCTCGTAATCGGCCCCCACCAGACCCGACAGGTCCAGGTCGCGGCTGCCCCCGTTTTCGAAGGCGGTGAGGCGGCAGAACTCGTCGAGGATGGCCCCCGTGCCGGTCCAGGCGAAAGCCTCGCCGAAGCCCATGCGGCGTGCCACCTGGGCGATGATCCACCAATCGCCCCTGGCGTCGCCCGGGGCGGGCAGGAAGGGTCGCTGGCGCGAGATGCGGCGTTCGGAATTGGTGACGGTCCCCGTCTTCTCGCCCCAGGCCAGGGCCGGCAGGCGTACATGGGCGAACTGGGCCGAATCGGTGTCGGCCTCGCATTCCGAGATGACCACGAAGGGGCAGGCCGCCATGGCGGCGCGCACGCAATCGGCCTCGGGCAGGCTGACCGCCGGATTGGTGGCCATCACCCACAGCGCCTTGATCTTGCCGTCGGCCACGGCGCGGAACAGGTCCACCGCCTTGAGGCCCGGCCTGGCCGCCACCCGGGCGGAGTTCCAGAAGCGCCCCACCCGGTCCACGCTGGCCTCGTCGAAGCCCATGTGGGCGGCCAGCATGTTGGCGAGGCCGCCGACCTCGCGCCCGCCCATGGCGTTGGGCTGGCCGGTCAGCGAGAACGGCCCCATGCCGGGGCGGCCGATACGCCCGGTGTGGAGGTGGCAGTTGATGATGGCGTCGACCTTGTCGGTGCCCGACGAGGACTGGTTGATGCCCTGGGACCAGACGGTGACGGTCTTTTCCGTGTCGGCGAACCACGAGAAGAAGCTGACGATCTTTTCCGGCGGCACGCCCACGTCCACCTCGGTCTTCTCGCCTCTGAGGTGGGCGAGCAGGCCGTTGAACAGGATGGCGTCGCTGCCCGGCCGGATGGCCAGATGCAGATCGGCGCATTCGGCGGTGGCGGTGCGGCGCGGATCGATGACCACGATGCGCATGTCGGGCCGCTTGGTCTTGGCGGCCAGCAGGCGCTGGAAGGCCACCGGGTGGCACCATGCGGTGTTGGAGCCGACCAGCACCACCAGATCGGCCAGGTCCAGATCCTCGTAGCAACCGGGCACGGTGTCGGAGCCGAAGGCCCGCATGTGCCCGGCCACGGTGGAGGACATGCACAGCCGGGAATTGGTGTCGATATTGGCCGAGCCGATGAAGCCCTTCATCAGCTTGTTGGCGGCGTAGTAATCCTCGGTCAGCAACTGGCCCGAGACGTAGAAGGCCACGGAATCCGGGCCGTGCTCGGCGATGGCGGCGGAGAAGCGCTGGGCCACCAGATCGAGCGCCGGTTCCCAGTCCACCCGCTCGCCGCCGATCTCGGGATGGAGCAGCCGGCCGTCAAGGCCGATGGTCTCGGCCAGGGTGGAGCCCTTGACGCACAGGCGGCCGAAATTGGCCGGATGTTCGGGATCGCCCCGCACCACCCATTCCCCGGACGCGTCCCGGCGCTCGGCGATGACGCCGCAGCCGACGCCGCAATAGGGGCAGGTGGTGCGGACGGTCTCGGACATCGTGTCAGCCATGGGCCACCTTTTTCGCGAATTCCAGCTTCAGCCATACCTGCCCGTCGGCCACCTTGGATTCCACCGGGCGGGTACAGCCCTCGTCGGGAGCGGTGGCTTCGCCGGTTTCCAGGTCGATGGTCCAGGAATGCAGGGGGCACACCACCACACGACCGGTGACGATGCCCTCCGACAGCGGTCCGCCCTTGTGGGGGCAGCGGTTGAACAGGGCGAAGATTTCGTCGCTCGAGGTGCGGAACACCGCGATGTCGCCCTTGGTCGTCTGCACGGTGCGGGCCCCCAGCTTGGGGATGTCGTCCACACGTCCGATCTTGATCCAGTCCTGCATGGCTTCAGCCCACCTCGGCCAGGGTTTTGAATTCGTGCGCGTCCACCTCGCCGTCGGCCCGTTCGGCCCACGGATCGATCTGCGCGTATTTCTGCGAGAAGACGAAACGGGAGAAGGCGGCGCGGCGGCCTTCGGCGTCGTCCACCACCCGCTTCTTGACGTAGTCCATGCCGACCCGCTCGACCCACGGCGCGGTGCGTTCCAGGTAGCGGGCCTCCTCGCGGTAGATCTGCATGAAGGCGCCGGAATACTCGAGCACCTCCTCCTCGGTGGCGACGCGGACCAACTGGTCGGTGCCGCGCAGTTCGATGCCGCCGTTGCCGCCCACCGAGATGTCGTAGCCGGCCTCGACGCAGACGACGCCGATGTCCTTGATGGTGGCCTCGGCGCAGTTGCGCGGGCAGCCCGATACCGCCAGCTTGACCTTGTGCGGCGTCCACGAGCCCCACATCAGCTTCTCCAGCTTGACGCCGAGGCCGGTGGAATCCTGGGTGCCGAAGCGGCACCATTCCGAGCCGACGCAGGTCTTCACCGTGCGCAGGCCCTTGGCGTAGCCGTGGCCCGAGACCAGCCCGGCCTTGCCCAGATCGGCCCACACGCCCGGCAGGTCCTCCTTCCTGACGCCCAGCAGGTCGAGACGCTGGCCGCCGGTGACCTTGACGGTGGGAATGCGGAACTTGTCCACCACGTCGGCGATGGCGCGCAGTTCGGCCGGATTGGTCAGCCCGCCCCACATGCGCGGGATCACCGAATAGGTGCCGTCCTTCTGGATGTTGGCGTGGACGCGCTCGTTGATGAAGCGGCTCTGGTAGTCGTCCACGTATTCCGCCGGCCAGGCGCACAGCAGGTAGTAGTTGAGCGCCGGACGGCACTTGGCGCAGCCGTCGGCATGGCGCCAGCCCAGCGCCGAGCGCACCGTGTCCTGGGTCTTGAGCTCCTGGGAGACGATGGCCTTGCGCACCTCGTCGTGGGAGAGGTCGGTGCAGCCGCACATGCCGCCGGCCTTGGCTTCCACCACCTCGCCGGTGACATGGGTCAGGATGGCCTGCACCACGCCGGCGCACTGGCCGCACGACGCGCTGGCCTTGGTGTGGGCCTTGACCTCGTCCAGGCTGGTCAGCCCCTTCTCGGTGATGGCCTTGACGATGGCGCCCTTGGACACGCCGTTGCAGCCGCAGACCTGGGCGTCGTCGCTCATGGCGGCGACGTTGACGCCGCCCGCGTGGCCCTTGCAGGTGGCGTCGGCATAGGCCTGGCCGAAGATCATGCGGTCGCGGATGGCGGCCACGTCGGCCTTTTCGCGCATCAGCTGGAAGTACCAGGAGCCGTCGGCCACGTCGCCGTACATGACGGCGCCCACGATCCGGTCGGCGCGGAGCACCAGCTTCTTGTAGATGCCCTTGGCCGAGTCCCGGTAGACCAGTTCCTCGTCGGCCTCGTCCTGGGCGGCCAGTTGTCCGGCCGAGAACACGTCGATGCCGGTGATCTTGAGCCTGGTGGACAGCGGCGGCGTCACATAGCTGGTATCGTCGCGCCCGGCGAGGCGGGCGGCGCAGACCTTGGCCTGCTCCCAGATGGGGGCCACCAGGCCGAAGATCTGGCCGCGATGCTCGACGCACTCGCCCACCGAATAGATGGCCGGGTCCGAGGTGGCCATGTCGTCGCCCACCTCGATGCCGCGGTTGATGTCCAGGCCGCAGGCCTTGGCCAGATCGACGTTGGGGCGGATGCCGATGGCCACCACCACCAGATCGGCGGGAATCTCGCGGCCGTCGGCCAGCTTGACGCCGGTGGCGCGGCCTTCCTCCTCGCCCATGATCTCCTCGGTCTGGCCCGAGGTGAAGAAGTGCAGGCCGCGCTCGGTCAGGTCCTTCTGCAGCAGGTGACCGGCCTCCACGTCCAGCTGGCGCTCCATCAGGGTGGGCATCAGGTGGACCAGGGCGACGGGCATGCCGCGCCGCCGGAGGCCCCAGGCGGCCTCCAGGCCCAGCAGGCCGCCACCGATCACCACGGCGCGCTGCTTGGCCTCGGCGGCGTCCAGCATCTTCTCCACGTCGGCGATGTCGCGGAAGGCGACCACGCCGGGCAGTTCCAGGCCGGGCAGCGGCGGCATCAGCGGCTTGGAGCCGGTGGACAGCAGCAGCCGGTCATAGGGCACCACCAGCCCGGCGGCCGAGGTTACCGTCTTGGCCGTGCGGTCGATGGCCACCACCGGATCGCCGGTGTGGAGCCGGATGCCGTTGTCGGCGTACCAGGCGCGCGGGTTGATGACGATGTCGTCCACCTGCTTCTCGCCGGCCAGCACCGAGGACAGCATGATGCGGTTGTAATTGGGATGGGGTTCGGCGCCGAACACCGTGATGTCGTAGCGGGCCGGCGCGATGGCCAGCAATTCCTCGACGGTGCGCATGCCGGCCATGCCGTTGCCGATGACGACCAGCTTCTGGCGGGGAACAGCGTTCATGTGAGGTCTCCTGATTCGGTCCTGGCCGGGGGCGGCAGGGTGGTGACGCGGGAGGTGAAGGGATCGAAGGTCAGGCCGCCCAGCATCAGGTCCGGCCCCATCTCCATGGGCCGGGTGGCCTTCAGCAGGCTCCACGGGGCGGCGTGCCCGCCCTCGGTCTTGTAGTCGGTCAGCGGGACCCTGAGGCCCAGTGCCAGGGCGGCCACCCGGTAGAGGTCGGGGCGGAACACGGCTTCGGCGGCGGCGCGGGAATCCAGCGTGGCCGGCGCCATGTCCCAGCGCTTCATCATCTCCAGGTACCACATGGCCTGGGAGCGCCAGGGGAAGTTGGCGGCACGGGCGTGGAAGACCAGCAGGTCCTTGGGAAGGCCGTGTTCGCCCAGCAGCGGCGCCATCAGGGCTTCGGCCGGGGCGTTGACGTATTGCGGCTGGGCCAGCAGCTCGGCCAGTTCGCAGCGGTTGTCGTCGCACCAGCGGGCGGCGGAGATCAGCGCCTGCAGCACCGCCAGATGGGTCTCGGGATAGGTCTCGGCCCAGCTCTGGGTGACGGCGAAGACCTTTTCCAGCCGGCCGGCGAAGATGTCGCGGCTGGTGGCGGCGATGCGGCCGAGATTCATGCGCGCCGCCAGGCTGCCCCAGGGCTCGCCGACGCAATAGCCGACGATGTTGCCCGCCGACAGGAAGGAGATCATCTGGGACGGCGGCACCACGGTGAAAGCCACGTCCTTCTGGGTGTCGATGCCCGCCGCTTCCATCCACAGGCGCAGTTCGGCGGCGTGGGGGGAATGGGGGTAGACGGTGGCGAAGGTCATGGGCGGGCGGCCGCAGGCCTTGTCGGCCTCGATGACCCGCTTCAGGGCACGGGCCGAGATGGGGCGGGCGGCCATGGATTCCGGGTCGGCCCGTTCCATGCGCTCCCACAGGGCATTGCCGATGGTGATGGTGTTGCCGCCCAGATTGAGCGCCATGCCGGCGGCCATGGGGACCCGCAGCGGCGACAGTCCCAGGCTCATGGCCAGCGGCATGGGGGCCAGCATCTGGGCGCCGTCCAGCGCGCCCACCGCCACCTTGTCGCGGATCGAGGCCCACGAGGACTCGCGGGACAGCTCCACATCCAGGCCCATCTCGGCGAAGAAGCCGCGCTCCTTGGCCACCACCAGGGGGGCCGCATCGATCAGCGGCACGATACCGAGCTTCAGACGGGTCTTTTCCACTCTCATCTCTTGGGTCCCTCGGCCAAATAGAAAAGGCGTTCCCCGGAATGCCCGGCGCCGGTCCCCGCAGGGGGGCTGCGCCGATTTTCCGTGGAACGCCTTTGTTCCTTCGCCCCATGGCCGCTTCGTTGCGGCCGGGGGGCTTGATCTTGGGGCGGCGGGGCCTCGCCATTGAGGCTCGCTGCCGCATTCATAAAACTCCTATCCTGCTTTGCATGCCCCGTGCCAAGGCGGGAATGGCGGTTTGGCGAGGGTTGGTTGGCAGGGCTGCCTATTTTTTAATCTGTGAAAAAATCACTGATTAAAATTTAATCTCACAGCAAGGGCGACCAGCAGCGCGGCGGCCAGCAGAGCCGAGACGGCCTGCCAGAAGCGCACCGGGTCGCGGTCGTAAAGCGGTGGCTTCTTGATGGGGGGCGGTTCGACAAGGGCGGAGCCGTGCTCCAGTTCCAGCACGAACTCGATGACGTCGCCCTGGCGGTCGCCGGGGCCGGGCGACAGGGCGCGGGTGATGGCCGCCTCCAGCCAGGAGGGCAGGTCGGGGCGCAACTGGGTCAGCGAGGCCGGGCGGCCGAAGCGTGGCCGCGAGAACGGCTCGATCTCGCCAAAGGGATAGGCGCCGGTGAAGGCGCGGAACAGGGTGGCGGCCATGGCGAACAGGTCCGAGGCCTCGGCTCCCGCCTCGCCGGCGAACAGCTCGGGGGCCATGAAGCTGGCGGTGCCGGGAATGTCCTCGGCGCGGAATTCCTCCAGCCGCGGTATCCGGGCCACTCCGAGGTCGAGCAGGCGCAGCGAGTCGCCCTTCTCCAGGATGATGTTGTCGGGCTTGATGTCGCGATGGATGATCCCGGCCCGGTGCAGCGTCGCCACCGCCTTGCCCAGCTTGATGGCGATGTCCAGGCCCTCCTCCAGGCCGAGCGGTGGCTTGCGCTTCAGGCGGGCCTCCAGGGTCTCGCCCTCGTAGAACGGCATTACCGAGTAAAGCCGCGACTGCCGGTCGGGGGCGGGCTCCAGCACCTCGGCGATCCACGGGCTGCGCACCCTGGCGGCGATCCACGCCTCGCGCAGGAAGGCGGATTTGTAGGTGGCCTCGCTGGCGACGCGGGGGTGGGGGAATTTCAGCACCACCTGACGGCCCCCGGCTCCGTCGCGCCCCAGGAACAGGCGGGAGTAGCGGCCGTCGGACAATTGCCGCTCCAGGCGGTAGCCGTCGACCGTCTCGCCCACTCGGGGCAGGTCGCCGATGGGCAGCGGCGCCAAGGCGAGGCCCAGGCTGTCCTGGTCCATGTCCGGCACGTCGATGATGTCCAGCACCAGGGCGCTGGCGTTGTCGTCGCCCCCCGCCGCCAGGGCGGCGGCCACCAGTTCGTGGGCGGTGTCCTCGGGGGCCGAGCGTCTGCCCAGGATGGCGGCGATCGCGGGGTCGGAAAGTACCCCGTGCACGCCGTCGCTGCACAGCATCAGCCGGTCATGGGGCGAGACCGGGTGGTGGGCATAGTCCAGCCGTACCGAATCCTCCAGGCCGATGGCCCGCAGCAGGACGTGGCTCATGCCTGCCCGGTTCATGACGTGGTCCTGGGTGAGGCGCGACAGATGCTCGCCGGCCAGGCGGTAGAGCCGCGAATCGCCCACATGGAGCACGTGCAGGGTGCGCCCCGCCACCACCAGACCGGTGAAGGTACAGGCCATGCCGGCCAGGGTGGTATCGGTGCGGCCCACCGTGTGGACCCAGCGGTTGAGGGTGTCGATCACCCTGGTGGCGTTGCGCTGGGGGCCCAGGGTCTCGGGCTGCTCGAAATAGCCGTCGAGGAAGCCGCGCACCGTCACCTCGGCGGCCTCGCGCCCGCCCTTGGCGCCGCCCATGCCATCGGCCAGGGCGGCCAGAACACCCCTTCGGGCGATCTGGCCGTCGCTGCCCAGACAGGCGCCGACGAAGTCCTCGTTGCGTTCGCGCCGCCCCGTTTGGCTGGCGAAGCCGACGCGAACGCGCAAGGACCCTGTCATCAGACGCGGGCGCCCGATGCCGCGCCCCAGGTGGTGCGCCAGCGCCGCTTCACCCCGAACAGGGCGATCCAGCCCACCGCCACCAGGGCGCTGAAGAACAGGAAGCCGATGCCGAAATTGCCGGTCATTTCCTTGGACATGCCCAGAGTCTTGGCCAGGAAGAAGCCGCCGATGCCGCCGAAGCAGCCCACCAGCCCCGTCATGGTTCCGATCTCGCCACGGAAACGCTGCGGGATCAACTGGAACACGGCGCCGTTGCCCATGCCGAGGCACAGCACGCCCACCGAGAACACCAGCACGGCCCGCCAGGCTTCCACCGGCATGCTGGCCATGGACCAGCCGGCCACCGCGCCGGTGCCGGCATTGGCGGGGGCGGGGCCGGCGCCCAGGAAGGCGATACCCAGATAGGTGGCCGAGACGATGGAGAACAGCACCAGCAGGGTGCGGATGCCGCCGATGCGGTCGGCCACGTAGCCGCCCACCGGACGGAAGCACGAACCGAACATCACCACGATGGCGACCATCAGGCCGGCGGTCACGCCGGACACGTGGTACTGGATGGTGAAGTAGAGCGGCAGCGAATTGGCGAGGCCGACGAAGCCGCCGAAGGTGATGAAGTAGAAGAACATGAACCACCAGCTGTCCCGGTCGGCGAAGATGGCCTTGTACTTGGCCAGGGTCACCGGATTGCGGGCCACCGGCGCCTCCTTGGAGAACACCACGTAGAACAGCAGGGTGGGGACCAGCGGGATCAGCAGGGTGGCGAGGGCGGTCTGCCAGCCGTACTTCTCGGCCAGGGACGGGATGATCAGGGCGTCGAGCACGGTGCCCATGTTGCCGGCGCCGGCGATCCCCATGACGATGCCCTGGTACTGGGGCGGATACCACTTGCTGGCCTGGGGCAGGGCGACGGCGAACGAGGCGCCGGCCAGGCCGAGGATCACGCCCAGCATCTCGACCTCGAGAACGCTGTGCAGGCCGAACTGCCAGGCATAGGCGACGCCCAGAATGACGATGATCTGGGCGACGGTGCCGGTGATTTTGGCGCCGAACTGGTCGCAGAAGATGCCCATGGGCACCCGCAGGATGGCGCCGGCCAGGATGGGGATGGCGACCATGGTGAACTTCTCGCCCACCGGGATATTAAGCTCCTTGGCGATATAGACGATCAGCGGGCCGAGGGTGACCCAGGCCATGAAGCTGAAATCGAAATAAAGGAACGAGGCCAGCAGTGTCGGCCAGTGTCCCGCCTTCTTGAAATCCTTTAAATTCATCGCTTTGATCCCTCCAGCAAAAAAGGCGCTCCGCGAACGGACGGACACCCCCGGCGGGGCCGTCGATTCGTGGAACGCCTTTGTCCCGGGCCGGGCCTCGTCGTTGAGGCCAGACCGATTTAGGGAAAGCAAAAGCAATGGCCGTGCCAGTCCGGAAACCGGCGGAACAGTGCCGGCTCCGCAGTGCGCATGCCTAAATTTTAATCTGTAGATAATGTGCGGATTAAAAAAGCGGCAGATCAGCCGAGCAACTCGGCGGCGTCGATGATCTTGTTGGCCACGTCGATCAGGCGCTGCTTCTGGTCCATGGCCATGCGCCGCATCAGGCGATAGGCCTCGTCCTCCTCGACCTTGCGCCGTTTCATCAAGATGCCCTTGGCCTTTTCGATCTGCTTGCGCTCGGCGAGCGTGGTCCGCGCCTTGTCCAGTTCGCCGCGCAGGGACTGGAACTGGGCGAAGCGGGCGATGGCCACGTCGATCACCGGGCGGACCCGGTCGGGCTTCAGCCCGTCGACCACATAGGCGGAAACCCCGGCCTCCACCGCCGCCTTGATGGTTTCGGGCTTGCCGTCCTGGGCGAACATCACCACCGGTCGGCCCTGCTCGATGCCGACCCGGCGCATGTCCTCCAGCGTGTCGCGGTCGGGGGAGTCGATGTCGACGATGATCACGTCGGCGGCCAGTTCCGCGATCCGGGCGGGCAGGCCGGCACCGCTGGCGAACACCGCCACCACGGTGAAGCCGTCCGCCTGCAGGGCGTCGCGGACCATTTCCGCCCGGTCGCGCTCGTCGTCCACCACGATGACCCGCAATCCCATGACCCGTCCTTGCTGCAATGGTCCCGGTAAACAAGCATGCGTCATGCCAGTTGTCTCCGGAAGCGCCCCTTTCCGGAACTTAGGCGATCGGCCGGGCATTGCAATGGCCGGTGGGGGTGCTACCCTCGAAGAAGCGGTGGACGAGGAGCGGAGCGAAGGTGACCCGATCGATCATGATGGCGGCTCTGCTCGTGGCCCTGGCGGCCTTTCCGGCCATGGCCGGCGGCAAGGGCGGCAAGGAAGGCGGCGGTGAATCCCAGGGCGCCATGTGGGCGACCCTGCCCGGCCCGCGGGAAATCGTGGTGCCGCCGCCCCAGGCCAGCGAAAGCCTGGGAGTGGTCTCGATCAGCGCCACCATGTGGGCGGGCACCGGCTCGGCCAAGTGCCGGGTCAACTTCACCATCGAGAACTATTCCTCGGCCACGGTGGCGCTGGGCTTCATCGGCCGCACCTTCGGGGCCAAGGACGAACTGGTGGACAATTGGGTGATCACCGTCCTGTCCCTGCCGCCCAACGGCCGCACCGGACGCCTGTTCTCGTGCACCCTGGGGGCGACCCAACTCACCCTGGTTCCCACCAGCAGCTACGACTGGCCGCCGGCCAAGTGCGTGAAGGCGGGCGAGGAAACCGAAATGTGCCCGCTGACCGTCAAGCTGACGTCGACGGTTCCCATCGTCCTCAACAAAGAAGAGAAACGAGAGGAAAAGAAAGACGACAAAAAGGGGAAGCATTAATCTCCTAGACTTTTGGTAGCCTTGCGAGGGGGTAGTTCCGGCCATAGGGTCGCGGCTCGCAAGGGGTGCCATTACATGACCGGGATAAGGGAAGGCAGCTGGATCAGGCGCGCGGCAGCGTGGCTGCTGGCGGTTGCCTTGCTGCTGGGCACCATGCCGCCGGTTCCGGCGGTGCTGGGGGCCGGCGGGCCGGATTCCTTTGTCGCCGACGACGTCTGCGCCGCTGCCGGCCATGTGGCCGACCCGGCCAAGGCCGGCGGAACCGGCCATGATTGCGGCGGCCATTGCTGCGTCCTGTCCGGCAAGATCCTGCCGCCCGCGCCGCTGTCCGTGCGGCCGCTCGGCATGGTGGTCGCCGTACGGGCGGTGCCGACGCCCTCGCCCGCGCCGGACGAGCCGCCCTTCACCGTCCATCCCGCCCGCGCCCCTCCGTTCCTCGCCGCCTAGATAACGGCCCGCCTGTTCGGGCCGCCTTCAGCGATTCATTCATCGAGGAACATCATGACCCGCCACGCGATTCATCGTGGCGGACGCCGGCATGGCCGCGTCCGCTTGCTTGCCACGACTTTTCTGACCAGCTTCGTCCTTACCGGTATTGCTCCCGCCCTGGCCGAGGACATTCCCGAGGTGGTGATCACCGCGCCCCGCTTCAGCGTGCCCGCCGACGCCAGGACCAATGCCGGCGGCGACACCGCCAAGCTGCTGTCGGGCACGTCGGGCCTCAACCTCATCACCAACGGCGGCGTCTCCAGCCTGCCCGACATCCACGGCCTGGCCGACGACCGGCTGAAGATCGTGGTGGACGGCATGGAGGTCACCTCGGCCTGCTCCAACCACATGAATCCGCCGCTGTCCTATATGGATGCTTCCAAGGTCGACAAGGTCGAGGTGTGGAGCGGCATCACCCCGGTCAGCGCCGGCGGCGACAATATCGGCGGCGTGATTTCCGTGAAGTCGGCGTCTCCCGCCTTCGCCCGGCAGGGCGAGGGCTACAAGCTGGGCGGCCGCATGTCGGCCTTCTATAAGAGCGTCAACGACGGGGTGGGCGGTTCGCTTGCCCTGCACGGCGCCGACGAGACCTTCAGCCTGGGTTACGACGGATCGTGGTCCAAGGGCCGCGACTATTATGCCGGCGGCGACCACCGGGCGGTCCTTTCCACCCTTTACGAGGCCCGCAACCACGCCCTGACCTTCGGCGCCCGGCACGAAGGGCACCTGGTGATTCTCGAAGCCGGCCAGCACGACATCCCCTATCAGGGGTTCTCGAACCAGCACATGGACATGACCGGCAACAAGGGCGTGCACGGCAATGGGCGCTACGAGGGCGAGTTCGACTGGGGCAGGCTGGAGGCCCGCGCCTACTGGCAGCAGGTCAGGCACGCCATGGACCAGATCGCCAGTGAAAAGGGCGGGCAGATGCCCATGCGCACCGACGCTACCGATCTGGGCTATGCCGTCAAGGGCGATATCCGGGTCTCGGATGGCAAGACTGTTCGGGTCGGCCAGGAGTTCCACCGCTTTCTGCTTGATGACTGGTGGCCGCCGGTGGCGGGCAGCATGATGATGTCGCCCAACACCTTCAAATCCATCAATGGCGGCACCCGCGACGTGATCAGCGCCTTCGCCGAATGGGAGGAGAAGTGGTCGCCGCAATGGACCACCTTGCTGGGCGTGCGCAGCGATACGGTCCTGATGGATACCGGCAACGTGGCGGGCTATGCTACCTCGGGGACCGAGGCCAACGACGCGGCGGCCTTCAACGCCAAGAACCACGCCAAGACCGATTTCAACTTCGACCTCACCGCCCAGGTCCGCTACGAGCCCAATGAGGCCAGCACCAACGAGTTTGGCTATGCCAGGAAGTCCCGCTCGCCCAGCCTTTACGAGCGCTATTCCTGGTCCACCACCTCCATGGACAGCGCCATGATCAACTGGTTCGGCGACGCCAACGGCTATGTGGGCGATCCCGGATTGCGGCCGGAGGTGGCCCACACGGTCAGCACCTCCTTCGCCCTACATGACGCGGGTCGCAAGGAGTGGGCGGCGAAGATGACGCCCTACTTCACCTATATCGCCGACTATATCGGCGTCGACATGGTCGGCAGCACCACCACGCGCAGCTCGGTCTTCCCGCTGCTGAAGTTCGCCAACCACGACGCCATGATGTCCGGCGTCGATTTCTCGGGCAGCACCTTCGTGGCCCGCGACACCGGCTATGGCGACTTCAAGCTGTCGGGCACCATCGGTTGGCTGCACGGCGAGATGGTCAATACCGGCAAGGCCATGTACCACGTCATGCCCATCAACGGCAAAGCCGCCATCGAGCACGGAATGGGCGGCTGGACCAATGCCGTCGAGGCGCAGTTGGTCGGCACCAAGGCCGGAGTCGACCCGCTCCGCCGCGAGCCCAAGACGCCCGGCTACGCCCTGCTCAACCTGCGTAGCGGCTATGAGTGGGAGAATTTCCTGATCAATCTCGGCATCGATAACCTATTCGACAAGCGCTATTACCATCCGCTGGGCGGCGTCGACTATTCCGAATGGTCGCGCCACAAGTCCACCGGCCAGGTGGGGGCCTTACCGGCCCCCGGCCGGTCGTTCAACGCCGGTATCACGATGAAGTTCTGATCCCGCGGACCGAGGGGGCCTCGCCCCCTCGGGTTCAGGCGTAGGGCTGGGCGTTGACCGTCTCGATGCGCCAGCCCGAAGCCGTGGAATCCAGACGGGTCAGCGACAGCGGCTTGACCGCGAAGCGCAGCGCCTGTTCCGGCGTGATGCCCAGCGCCACCGCCAGGGCGGCGCGCACCGTTCCGGCATGAACCACCGCCAGGATGTCGCGGCCCGCCTGGGCGGCGGTGATCTGCTCCAGGGCGGCGCGCACCCGTTCCACCATGGCGGCGAAGCTCTCGCCTCCCGGCGGAGTGGCCTCGGCGGGATTGGCCCAGAAGGCGGCGAGATCCGGGTCCTTGGCCGCTTCCAGATCCATCCACGACCGGCCCTGCCAACGGCCAAAATCCTGCTCGGCCAGATCGGGCTCGATCATGGGCGGCGGCAGCAGCAGGCCGGCGGCTTCCAGCGCTCCGGCGGTCTGGCGGCAGCGGATCAGGCCGCTTTCCACCAGGACCGGATTGACCGGCAGGGCGCGGGCCAGGGATTGGAAGACCTCGTCCTCCGAGGTGTCGCAGGCCACGTCCAGGCGGCCGTGGATGCGACCGTGCGGACAGGGCACCGGGGCATGGCGCAGCAGCCACCAACGGGTCACGCTCTGACTCATCCTTTCTGCCCCTCAATCGCCGGGCGGGTTTCTTCGAAACCCTTGGCTTTCCTTCGCTTCGCTTCGGGCGCCTCAATGGCGCCGCGCTTCGGCTCCGCCTCGCTCATGACAGGACTCCCGCGGCGGCCAGCAGCACGCCGATTTCGACCGCCTGCTGCACGGCGCCCAGCACGTCGCCGGTATAGCCGCCCAGCGCCCGGCGGGCGATCCACACCACGGCGCCGCCCGCCGCCAGGGCGGCCAGCAGGGCGGCCAGGGTGCCGCCGAGGCCCAGGCCGATCAGGCAGGCCAGCAGGCCCAACCCGGCGGCGGTGGCGGCGACGGTGGCGTCGGGACAGCCGGCTCCGGCTCCCAGTCCGTCCGGGCGCGCCGGCCCCATCACCTGCATGGCGGCGGGGATCAGGGCGCGCGACAGGGCCGAGGCGGCGACCAGGGCGGCGCATTGGCTCCAGCCCACGGGAACGGCTGCCAGGGCCGAGGCCCGCAGGCCCACCGTGAAGATCAGGGCCAGCACCCCGAAGGCGCCGCTGCGGGAATCGCGCATCACCTCCAGCCGGCGCTCGCGATCGCCGCGCGCTCCCAGCCCGTCGGCCAGATCGGCAAGGCCGTCCTCGTGCAGGGCGCCGGTGGCCAGGATCAGGGACAGGACGGCCAGCAGGGCGGCGGGCAGGGCGGGCAGAACGCTTGCCGCCGCCCAGGCGACGGCCGCGGCTCCCAGACCCAGGCCGAGTCCGACCAGGGGGAAAGCGCGCATGGATCGCGCCAGATCGCCCATGCCGGCATCGGGCAGTGGCAGACGGGTAAGGAACACCGCCGCCAGATGGGCATCGCCCAGCCAGGATCGCGGTGGCGGATTGTCGTCGATGACAGGTGACTCGCTCATGGCGATGGTTTATAGGACGACCAAGGCCGAGCCGCAATATGTTGGGGAGAAATTCCTTGAATTCGTCTATTTCTAGCGTTGCCCAGATCCGCTCCCTGCTGGCCGGCATGCCTGGCCCCGATGCGGCGGCCTCGGCCGCCTGGGCGGCGCGCGAGCCCCAACTGACCAAGCCGGCCGGCTCGCTGGGCCGCCTGGAAGAGGTGTCCGCCTGGTTGTCCGCCTGGCAGGGCCGCCACCCGCCGGCCATGATTCGTCCGGTGGCCCGGGTGTTCGCCGGCAATCACGGCGTGGCGGCGCTGGGCGTCTCGGCCTTTCCCGCCGAGGTGACCGTGCAGATGGTCGCCAATTTCCAGCGCGGCGGCGCCGCCATCAACCAGCTGTGCCGCACCTTCGGCATCGAGTTGGATGTGCTGGCCCTCGACCTCGATCGCCCCACCGCCGACTTCACCCAAGGCCCGGCCCTGGACGAGGCGGAGTTCGTCGCGGCCTTCCGGACGGGCATGGATGCGGTGCCCGACGGCGCCGACGTGCTGGTGATCGGCGAGATGGGCATCGGCAACACCACCCCGGCGGCGGCGGTATCGGCGGCGCTGTTCGGCGGCGAGGCGGCCGACTGGACCGGGCGCGGCACCGGTGTCGAGGGCGGTGCCCTGGCCCGCAAGATCGAGGTGGTGGGCCAGGGCGTGGCCCGGCACAAGGGGCTCGCCCCGCTGGATATCCTGCGCTGTCTGGGCGGCCGCGAACTGGCGGCCATGGCCGGCGCGGTGCTGGCGGCCCGGCTGAAGCGGGTGCCGGTGCTGCTGGACGGCTATGTCACCACGGCGGCGGTGGCCGCCCTGGAGTCCGAGGTCAAGGGCGCGCTGGACCATTGCATGGTCGGCCATGTCTCGGTGGAGCCGGGCCACCGGCGCCTGCTGGCCGCCTTGGGCAAGACCGCGCTGTTCGACCTGGGCATGCGGCTGGGCGAAGGCTCGGGCGCGGCCTTGGCGGTGGGGGTGCTCAAGGCCGCCGTCGCCTGCCACACCGGCATGGCGACCTTCGCCGAGGCGGGAGTCAGTGACAAGGACGACGCATAGGGCCATAATAGTTCACCGTTTTTCCAAGAGGCCATCATGCAAAGCCAGAAGCCCTTCTTCGACGATCTCGCCCGTGTCGCATCCGGTGCGCTGGGCGCGCTGTCCGGTCTGCGCGCCGAGATGGAGGCGATGGTGCGCCAGCAGTTCGAACGCTTCACCTCCAGCCTGGATCTGGTCCCGCGCGAGGAGTTCGAGGTGGTGCGGGCCATGGCCATCAAGGCCCGCGAGGAGCAGGAGACCCAGGCCGCCCGCATCAACGAGCTGGAGGCCAGGCTGGCCGCCCTGTCCGCTACCGCTCCGGCTCCGGCCAAGCCCAAGGCGGCCCCCAAGCCCAAGGCCACACCCAAGGGCGTCTGATCCCGTGACGCCATGCCCCTTGGGGCATGGCTAGGCCCAAGGGGCCGCGCGCCTTATGGCGCGGGAGCCAAGCGGGCGGAGGCCCGCGCCCGGCGATTGAGGGACTTTGAAACACCTAGGCCCAAGGGGCCGCGCGCCTTATGGCGCGGGAGCCAAGCGGGCGGAGGCCCGCGCCCGGCGATTGAGGGACTTTGAAACACCTAGGCCCAAGGGGCCGCGCGCCTTATGGCGCGGGAGCCAAGCGGGCGGAGGCCCGCGCCCGGTGATTGAGGGCCTGACTGGGCAAATCCAGGGTTATCCACATAAATTCATAAATACTCCGTAAATAAAGCCTTGCGCCCGTCGTTGGCGTTTGGGTAGGCTACCCCTTGTGTAAATTCCGCAGGCGCGAACACAATCTTTTGATTCGAGCCATTGGAATCGACGGTAGCCATGCCAAGGGAGGGCACAGGCATGACCTTGACCGCCACGTATCAGGAAGAGCCCCAGATCAATCCCGTCGATCTCGTCGAGCAAGTCGTCGCCGCCAACGATTGGGCATTCGACCGGCGCAATGACGAGGAACTGGCCGCCGAGGCTCCCGGCCAGTGGTGCAATTACAGCCTTTATTTCGCCTGGCGCGAAGACATGGGGGCCATGCACTTCACCTGCGCCTTCGACATGAAGATTCCGCCGGCCCGCCGGGCGGTGGTCCACGAACTGCTCGCTACCCTGAACGAGAAGCTGTGGATCGGCCATTTCGGCCTGTGGGAGGACGAGGGCGTGCCCATGTTCCGCCACACCTCGCTGCTGCGCGGCGGGGCGGGGTTCGCTCCCGAGCAGGTCGAGGATCTGGTGGACATCGCCGTCACCGAGTGCGAGCGCTTTTATCCCGCCTTCCAGTTCGTCATCTGGGGCGGCAAGACCGCCGCCGAGGCCATTGCCGCCTCGCTGCTGGAGACTGTGGGCGAAGCTTGACTTCGCTCCGCTCTCCGTGCCATGCCGGTCGTCCTGATAGACCGGGGTACGGAGTATTTTCCATGACCAAGATTCTGCTGGTCGGTTGCGGCAAGATGGGCTCGGCCATGCTGGCCGGCTGGCTCGAACGCGGCGTTTCATCCGGCGACGTGGTGGTGGTCGAACCCTCGTCTCCCGATCTGGGAGCGGTGCGGGTGGTGGCCTCGGACGCGGCCGTTCCTTCGGACTTCGCTCCCGACGTGGTGATCTTCGCCGTCAAGCCGCAGGTGATGGCCGAGGTGGTGCCGCCCTATGCCCGCTTCGAGCGCTCCGTGTTCCTGTCCATCGCCGCCGGCAAGACCATCGCCTTCTTCCGGCAGCGGCTGGGGGCTAAGGCCATCATCGTGCGGGCCATGCCCAACACCCCGGCGGCGGTGCGGCGCGGCATCACCGTGTGCTGTGCCGAGGCGGGGGTGCCGACTGGAGCGCGCGACCTTTGCCAGTCGCTGCTGGAAGCGGTCGGTGAGGTCGGCTGGGTCGAGGACGAGGGACTGATGGACGTGGTCACCGCCGTATCCGGTTCCGGCCCCGCCTACATCTTCCTGCTGGCCGAGGCCATGGAGGCCGCCGGTCTGGCCCAGGGGCTGCCACCCGCCTTGGCCGAACGGCTGGCGCGGGCCACCGTGGCGGGGGCCGGCGAGCTGCTGCGCCAGTCGGCGGACACCGCCGAACAGTTGCGCAAGAACGTCACGTCGCCGGGCGGAACTACGGCGGCGGCGCTGTCGGTCCTGATGGCTGAAAGCCATGGAATTCCTAGCCTGATGACCGAGGCGGTGGCCGCCGCCACCCACCGGGGCCGCGAGCTGGCGGGATAACCATTCCGTCAGTGCGAAATAGGCATTTTGATATTATGCGGTGCGTTCACTACGACTCCGTTTGACTCGAAACCGTCGTTGCGACTATGTTTGCTGCACCGCAACAAAAATATACGGGTTGGAGATTCTATCATGGCCGGCAAGCAGGCAGAGCAGTTCTTTGATTTCGACGTCGCCAAGTATCTGGGCGATTTCAAGGTTCCCGGCGTTGACGTCGAGACCATCGTCGCCAATCAGCGCAAGAATATCGAAGCGCTGACCCAGGCGAACAAGCTGGCCTTCGAGGGCCTGCAGAACGTGGTCAAGCGTCAGGTCGAGATCCTGCGTCAGACCATGGACGAGGTCGCCCAGGTCTCCAAGGATTTCGCCGAGCCCGGCTCTCCCCAGGACAAGGCCGCCAAGCAGGCCGAATTCGCCAAGGACGCCTTCGAGCGCGCCCTGTCCAACGCCCGCGAGCTGGCCGAGATGATCGCCAAGGCCAATTCCGAGGCTTTCGACCTGCTGAACAAGCGCTTCACCCAGAGCCTGGACGAGGCCCGCGAGGTCTTCACCAAGGCCGGCAAGAAGTAATCCTCTCGTCCGTCGAGGGATGATACGCCGACGGCCGCTCCCTGAAAGGGGGGCGGCCGTTTCGTTTCCGGCGCGATGGTCCATAGCGTGACGCCGAAAATGTGCATCACGCTAAGGCTTTACCATTTTCCCCCGCCGGGCGGGCGCATCCGTGCCCTTGGCCGCGCCCTCAACGGGCGTTAAGGCACGCCGCTCTGGCCGGCGGTCGGTGGCAGCGGGATGTTGACGGTGACCGTGGTGCCGCGTCCCGGAATGCTGGCGATGGACATGGAGCCGCCGTGCAGCTCCGTCAGATGCTTGGATAGCGGTAATCCCAGGCCGGTTCCGGCCTCCGGCTTGGCCAGTTCCGACGGGTTCTGCCCGAATGGCGTCAGGGCGACGGCGACTTCCTCCGGCGTCATGCCGATGCCGGTATCGTTGACCGTCAGGGAAAGCTGCTCGGCATCGCTTTCCACCTCCAGGATGATCCGCCCGCCCTCGGGGGTGAACTTCACGGCGTTGGACAGCAGATTGAGCAGAATCTGGCGCAGGCGGCGCGGGTCGACGGTCGCCACCGGATCCGGGTCCAGGCCGGCGATGGTCAACGAGATGTCCTTGGCCTCGGCCCGGGGCCGAATGATCCCGGCGCATTCCTCCACCAAGGTGGCGATGGCGGTGGGGCGGGCTTCCACTTCCGCCCGGCCGGCCTCGATCTTGGACAGATCGAGAATGTCGTTGATCAGCGCCAGGAGATGGCGCCCCGATGTCTGGACGTGACCGAGATAGTCATGGCAGAGCGTCTGGCGGGAATGGCCCGGAATACCGAGCATCAGAGCATCCGAAAAGCCGATGATGGCATTGAGCGGCGTACGCAGCTGGTGGCTCATATTGGCCAGGAAGGCGGATTTGGCCCGGTTGGCGGCATCGGCGGCCAGGCGGGATTGCGCCAGTTCCTCAAGGGTATGGCGTATCCGCACCAGTTGCTGGATGAGAAGCAGGGCCAGGGTGCCGATGACCAGGCCGACCAGGGTGGCCGCCGCCGCGAGCAGCAGGCTGTGGCGTCGCCAATCGGCCAGCAATGCTTCCTGCTCGCGGGAGGTCACGGCGATCACCGGATGGCCGCTGGCCTTGTGAAAGGCGTAGAGCCGCCGGTGCCCGTCCAGGGGGGAGACGATGTCGCCGCTGCCATTGGCCTCGATCCTGGTCCGCTCGAAGGCGGGGAAACCCGCCAGGGACTTGCCCACATACCGCTCGTGATCGGGAGTCCGCGCCAGGATGGTGCCGTCCGGGGTGACCAGCAGGGCGGAATCGCGGATATTGCTGGCGGCGGCCCGAAGGATCGAGGCCATCTGCTCCAGGTTGATGGTGGCGGCCACCACTCCGGCGAAGACGCCGTCCGGTGTCTCGATCCGCCGGCTCAGCACCATGATCCAGCGTCCGTCGTTGCGGCTTTGATACTCCGCTGACATAGAGGGCGGGGGACGAGCCGTCCATGTGATGGCGGAAATAGGGGCGGTCCGAAAGGTCCACCGGCTTGTGGGGATCGGGCAGATTGGTGGCCACCCGTGATACGCCATCGGGGCCGATGACCAGCAGGGCGCGGGCGGCGGGCGCCTCGGCCAATTGCCGCCGCAAGAAGGCCAGCAGGCCGGTGTTCCGTTCCTGCAGCGCCGCCACCTCGGCGGTGGCGAGCAGCACCTTGTTGACGGTGATGAAGTTGGAGGCCGCCGCCTCGGCCAGCAGATGCGCGGTATGGCGCAGGCCGGTATCCGCGTCGCGCAGCGTCTCGTGGCGTGTCACCACGATCCAGAAGATGGTGCCGCCCACCAGCAGGGCCATGATGGCGGCCACCAGCGCCGCGATCAGAAGACGGATATGGCGGGAGGCCGGGCGGCCGGAATCCGGAATCCGGGGAAAGGGTCGGCTGAACCGCCGCGGGATGCACTGTGCCGCTCTCCGCCGCTCTAAGCATCGCGGCGAGCTTAGCCCATCACGGGGTGGGGTGGGAAATGGCGAAAATGCAAATCATGCGCGCCGCTTTCCGGCCCACGGTTATTTGCCGTCTATCAGCGCGAGCAGCGGAACCCACTCGGCGGCATAGGAGCGGGCACGGCGATCGTTCGCCTCCAGCACCGTCGAACCGGCGGCGGCCACGGCGGTGTAGATCTGGCTGTCGCGTAGGCGCGCCACCACGGGAAAGCCCAATCCGCCGAAGAAGCCGTCCAGGTGGTCGCTGGCCTTGGTGCCCGGCCGCAGGCGGTTGCCCACCACCGCCACCACCCGCTTGTTCTTGCGTACCGCCTTGACCTTGGCGAGGCGCTCGAGGAAATGGGCGGTGGCGTCCTCGTCGAAGGCGCCGGGCAGCACCGGGACGACGACGATTTCCGAGATGTCGATCAGGTCCTCGACGTCCTTGTGGTGCATGGCGGCGGGGGCGTCGATCACCAGCCGGTCCAGCCCCTTGGGCGGCGAGCCCACATCCTTGGACCAGTCCAGTCCGGCGATGGCCGGCAGGGTGGCGGGGCGGCGGCGCAGCCAGTTGAGGCTGGACCGCTGGCGGTCGCAATCGCCGATGGCGGTGACCAGCCCCTTGGCGGCGAAGGCGGCGGCGATATGGGTCGCCAGCGTGGTCTTGCCGCAGCCGCCCTTGATATTTCCCACCAGCACCGTCCGCATGGTCCGCTTCCCCTCTGTCGTGCCGGGAAAACCTATCACAACGGCAGGCGCACGCGAGCCCGCAATCCGCCCAGCGGCGAGTCTTCCAGCAACACCTCGCCGCCGTGGGTGCGCACGATGTCGCGCGCGATGGTCAGCCCCAGCCCGACGCCGCCGGTGGCCAGATTGCGCGAACTTTCCAGGCGGGTGAACGGCTTGAACACCTCTTCCCGCCGGTCGGGCGGGATGCCGGGGCCGTCGTCGTCGACCAGCACCTCGGCCGTATCGCCGCGCAACCCCACCCGCACCCAGACATGGCCGGCATAGCGCACCGCGTTGCCGATCAGGTTGCCGAGCGCGCGGGCCATGGAATCCGGGCGCAGCGGCATGGCGATCTCGCCCTCGTGGTGCAGGTCGATGATGGCGCCCTGGCGGCGGAAGCGGGCCACCACCTCGTCCACCAGGGCCGGCAGGTCGGCCTGTTCCGGCTGCTCGCTGCCCTCGCCCCGGGCGAAGGCCAGATAGCCCTCGACCATGCGCTCCATCTCGGCGATGTCCTCGTCCAGTTCGGCGCGCCCCTCCATGTCGCCCATGATGGCCAGTTGCAGCTTCATGCGGGTCAGCGGGGTGCGCAGGTCGTGGGACACGCCGGCCAGCATCTCGGTGCGCTGCTGGATCTGGCGCTGGATGCGCGAGCGCATCAGGTTGAAGGCCTGGGCGGCCTGACGGACCTCGCGGGCGCCCTCGGGCTTGAAGTCGGCCACGTCCTGGCCCTTGCCGAAGCGGTCCGCCGCCACCGCCAGCTTGCGCACGCTGCGCACCTGGTTGCGCATGAACAGGGTGGCGATGCCGAACAGCAGCATGGCGGTGCCCAGCATCCACAGGATGAAGACATAGGTGGTGGAACTGAACAGCCGCTTCTTGGGGGCGAAGATTTCCAGCATGCCGTCGGACAACTGGACGCGGATCACCACCTCGCGCTCCAGGGTCTCGGCGTCGATGCGGTAGGGGCGCTGGACCCGTTCGTCCATGGCCTCGGCCAGGGCGCGCTCGAGAAAACCGGACGGAGCGCCGCGCGGCTGGTTGGGCAGGATGGTGCCGGCCTGGAAGCGGGCGTCCAGCTCCATCTTGTTGGCGGCGATGGACAGGATCAGCCGCCGCTCCGACTCGCCCGGAAAGGTCCGCATGGATTCGATGATCGAGCCGATGTCGCCGGCCAGCCCCTTGGCCAGGCGCTTGGCGACCGTTTCCCAGTGGCTGCCGTAGAAGACGTAGGCCGACACCAGTTGCAGCACCACCAGCGGCATGACGATGATCAGCAGCGACCGCCCCAGCAGACCCTGCGGAGCCAGACGCTTTAGCCAGGTACCCAGTTGAGTCATCGCCGCATGCCCCTCAAGCGCCGGGTGTCCCGATCAGTCGGGGCGCAGCATATAGCCCATGCCGCGCACCGTCTGAAGATAACGCGGCATCTTGGGGTCGTCCTCGATCTTCTTGCGCAGGCGGGTCACCTGGACGTCGACGGTGCGGGGATTGGCCGAGTTGCCGGTACGGACCGCCAGATCGTCGCGCGACACTCCCTGGCCCGCCACCTCGGCCAGGATGGACAGCAGGTCGCGTTCGGCCTGGGTCAGATGGACCGGCTGGTCGTCCTGGCGCAGTTCGGCGCGGCCCATGTCCCAGACGAAGGCGCCCAGGCGCAGCTCGTTGGTCGGCCCCGGTTCGTCGCGAGGACTGCGGCGCAGGATGGAGGCGACGCGCAGCAGCAGTTCGCGCGGCTCGAACGGCTTGGACAGATAGTCGTCGGCGCCGGATTCCAGTCCCTTGATGCGGTCGTCCACCTCGCCGCGCGCCGTCAGCAGCAAGATGGGCAGGCCCTTGCCCTCGGCCCGCAGCGAGCGGGTCAGCGCCATGCCGTCCTCGCCCGGCATCATGACGTCGAGCACCATCATGTCGAAGGCCAGCCCGGCCATGCACTGACGCGCCTCGACGGCGTCGGCGGCGGTGGCCACCAGATAGCCGTTGTCGGAAAGATATTTGCGCAGCAATTCGCGCAGGCGCCGGTCATCGTCCACCACCAGGATGTGGGCGTCTTCCATGGCTCAGGCTCCTCGGCGCGGCCCGGCGGCGCGGGCGGGGAAGCGGCCGCGACCGGCCTCGTCCACCAGGCCCAGCATCACCTTGCGGAAGCCTTCCACCGCTTCGGCGCCGGCTTCGCGATAGGCCCGCGCGATGCGGGCGCGCTGGCGCTCGGTCAGGAGGCGCTCCAGTTCGACCCCCTTTTCGGTCAGCTCCAGCAGGCGCTGGCGGCGGTCGCGCACTCCCGGCCGCTGGACGATGAAGGTCTCGGTCACCAGTTGGCCCAGCACGCGGGACAGGCTCTGCTTGGTGATGCGCAGGATGTCCAGCAGGTCGCTGACCGTGATGCCGGGATGGCGGCCGACGAAATAGATCACCCGGTGGTGGGCGCGGCCGAAGCCGTATTCTCCCAGGATGGCGTCGGGCTCGGCGGTGAAATCGCGATAGGCGAAGAACAGCAGCTCGATCCCCTGCCGCAGTTCCTCCTCGCGCAGGAACAGCGGGTTGATGCCGGTCTTGATGTCGCTCATGGCGTGGTTATGTCAGTCATGTTGACATATATGACCTATAAATGTTACGCCATGCAAGAGAGATTGGTAATTTTCCAACCTCACGCCCTGCTGCCACCTCATTATTGGAACGGAACGACCATGTCAGTCCTCCCCTTCGACGACCGCGACGGCTTTCTCTGGTTCGACGGCAAGCTGGTTCCCTGGCGTGACGCCAAGATCCACGTGCTGACCCACGGCCTGCATTACGGGTCCTGTGTGTTCGAGGGCGAACGGGTGTATGGCGGCAAGGTGTTCAAGCTGCGCGAACATTCCCAGCGCCTGATCGAGTCGGGCCGCATTCTCGGCTTCGAGGTGCCGTGGACCGTGGAAGAGATCGACGAGGCCACCATGGCCACCGTCAAGGCCAACAACATCGTCGACGGCTACGTCCGTCCGGTGGCGTGGCGCGGCAGCGAGATGATGGGCGTCGCCGCCCAGACCACCAAGATCCGCTTCGCGGTGGCCACCTGGTCGTGGCCCAGCTACTGGAGCCCCGAGGCCCGCATGAAGGGTATCCGTCTCAACGTCTCCACCTGGAAGCGCCCCCATCCCGAGACCGCGCCGACCGCGTCCAAGGCAGCGGGCCTGTACATGATCTGCACCATGAGCAAGCACAAGGCCGAGGGCGACGGGTACGAGGACTCCCTGATGCTCGACTGGCGCGGCCAAGTCGCCGAGGCCACCGGCGCCAACATCTTCTTTGTGTTCGGCGATGAACTCCACACCCCGACGCCCGATTGCTTCTTGAACGGCATCACCCGCCAGACGGTGATCGCCCTGGCCAAGAAGCGCGGCATCAAGGTGGTGGAGCGGGCCATTTTCCCCGAGGACATGACCAAGGCGTCCGAATGCTTCCTCACCGGAACCGCCGCCGAGGTGACCCCGGTGCGCGAGATCGGGACCTACTCGTTCACGCCCGGCGATATTACCCGTCAATTGATAACGGATTATGACGCATTGGTGCGTGCCTAGTTAACGGGCGGTCGCGGCGCCCTCGTGATTTTCCACGGACCTGCGGAAAGCCGGTATTTTCTTTTCTGGGCTTTCGTAATAGGCTCCGCATGGGAATTAGGATGGGCGCTGCGACCGGATCGGGCCGGCCGCGATTGAACGGATGGGAGTTTCCGTGTCGCACGCTTGGCAGAATCTTCGGCTGTCCAGCCGTTTCATGCTCATTGTCGGGGCCGGCGTCGTAATTCTGATCGCCGGTGTCGTTCTCACCATCGCCCGATTCGAGCGCGCCGAAATGGAGCGCCAGTTGCTGCAGCTCTCGGCCAACGAGATGACTTCGCTGCACGCCCTGATTCTCAACGTCATGGCCAAGCGGCCCGAGGATGGGGACAATATCGGCATCACCGTCTTCAACAACTGGTTCGATTCGCGCAACATCCACTATCCCGGCAAGGTATGGAGCGCCTGGGGGCCCAAGGTGGCCGCCCATATGAAGGAAGTCGAGCCCGAGAAGCCGGCCAAGCTGCCCAAGGACGACGTCGACCGCGAGGCCTTCGAGACCAAGGTGGCGGTCGGGCGGTTCGAGGGCGGCTTCTACCGCTATTCCCTGCCCATCGTGCTGGGCGTCACCGACGGCGCCAAGGAAGAGGTCTGTCACGCCTGTCACGGCGGCATGGGCATGGTCGACGGCGACGTGATCGCCGTGCTGTCCTCGTCGCTGTCCACCGCCGAATCCGAGGCGCGCCTGAATCAGGTGCTGACCTGGCTGGTGGTGGGCGGCATCGTCGCCACCGTGCTGGCGGTGTTCGGCGTTCGCACCATCTTGAAGCGGATCATCGCCGACCCCATCGAGGACATGACCGTGCGCATGGAAAAGCTGGCGCGCGGTGACGTCTCGGTCGGCGTGCCGGCCCTGGAGCGTCGGGACGAGGTGGGCGACATCGCCCGCGCCGTCCAGGTCTTCAAGGACAACACCATCGCCAAGCAGCAGATGGAGGTGGAGGCCCAGGCCGCCACGGCGGCGCGGGAGCAGCGCATGCACCGTCTCGAAGGCCTGATCGCCGCTTTCGACAAGGCGGTCACGGCGGTGTTGGATTCTGTGTCGGCCTCGGCGCAGCAGATGATCCACACGGCGCGCAGCATGGTGAGCTCGGCCGATCAGGCGTTGGAGAAGGCCAACAGCGCCGCCCAACAGGCCAGCGAAGCCAACCAGAATGTCGGGACCGTGGCCGCCGCCGCCGAGGAGCTTTCCTCCTCCATCAGCGAAATCGCCCAGCAGGTCGGCATGTCCAACCAGGTGGCGGTCTCCGCCACCAAGGAGGCGGAGTCGGTCAATACCCGCGTGCAGGGATTGGCCGGTGCCGCCGACAAGATCGGCGAGATCGTCGAGATGATCACCGGCATCGCCGAGCAGACCAATCTGCTGGCGCTCAACGCCACCGTCGAGGCTGCGCGGGCCGGCGAGGCCGGCAAGGGCTTCAACGTGGTGGCGTCCGAGGTGAAGAATCTGGCCCGCCAGACGGTGGGCGCCACCGAGGACATCGCGTCCCAGGTCAATACCATCCAGCAGGAAACCGACAAGACGGTGCGGGCCATCCGCGGCATCAACACCACCATCTCCTCCATGGACGGCATCACCACCGCCATCGCCTCGGCCATCGAGGAGCAGGGGGCCGCCACCCAGGAGATCGCCCGCAACATCGATCATGCCGCCTCGGGGACCAGGTTCGTCTACGCGAACATCAACGCGGTGACCCAGACCATTCACGAAACCGACCAGTCGGCCAAGGATGTGCTGGGGGCGGTGGAAACCCTGCAGCGTCAGGCCATGACCCTTCGGGCCGAGGTGGATCGCTTCCTGAGCGGCATCCGCGAGGCATAACCTGGACGTAAGAATGGGGGGCGGCGTTTCCGCCTTCCATTCCGGAGGGATTCCAGGTAACTCTGTGGCCCACAAGGTATTGAAGGGTGCCCTGGGTCAGGGTACCAGGGGGTGTTGATGAGCCTTCCCAAGACCGTACTCGATTGCCCGCACTGCCAGCAGAGCAGCGACCATCGCGTCCATTCCTATGGCGACGGTACCGCCATCGTATGGTGCGGCTCGTGCCATAACCCGCGCGAACTGCTGATGGCCCAACTGCGCCGCATGGCGCGCCAGGGCGGACGCTCGGCGACCATCGCCGCCGAATAGCTTCGGCCCTTCGAATGACGGACTGAATCGCCTATAGCGGCGGCGGCGCATCCTCGTCGAGGATGCCGGCCCCCTTTTCCTCCACCACATCGATGCAGGCCTGGACGACCGCCGGGTCGTAGCGGGTGCCGGAATGGTCCCGCAATTCCTGGATGGCGACGTCCAACCCCAGCGCCGGCCGGTAGGGGCGGTGGGAGGAGATGGCCTCCAGCACGTCGGCCACGGCGATGATCCGTGATTCCAGGATGATTTCGTCGCCCTTGAGGCCCAGGGGATACCCGCTGCCGTCCAGCCGTTCGTGGTGCTGGCGGATCATGTCGGCCACCGGCCAGGGGAACTCGATGTCCTTCATGATCTCCCAGCCCATCTGGGGATGCATGCGGATGACCTTGTGCACCTCGGCCGACAGTTTGCCGGGGCGGCTGAGGAATTCGGCCGGAATGTGAATCTTGCCGATGTCGTGCAGCAGCCCGCCGGTGCGCAGCCCTTCCACCACCGCCTCCGACAAGCCCATCCGCCGCCCGATGGCGGTGGACAACTGCGCCACCCGGCGCTGGTGGCCGGTGGTGTAGGGGTCGCGCATCTCCAGCGTCAGCGACAGCGAGCGGACGGTCTGGAGCAGCACCCGCTTCAGGCGCTCGGCGGTGGTGCGGCGCTCCTCCTCCACCGCCTTGCGCTCGATGGCGTAGAGGATGGTGCGGCGGATCAGGTTGCCGTCGCCCTGGCCCTTGACCAGATAATCCTGACAGCCGTGCTGCAGGGCCAGCAAACCCATGGATTCGTCGTCCAGCCCGGTGCAGATGACGATGGGCAGCTTCGGCGCCGCGGCGCGCAGGCGCTCCACCGTCTCGATGCCGTGGGCGTCGGGAAGCGAAAGATCGAGAAGAACGGCATCGGGGGGCGCGTCGGCGATTCCGGCGATGGCTTCGCTCAGGGTGGCGGCGCGGCGGCAATTGAAGCCGCCGACCTCGCTCAGCAGCAATTCGATCAGGCGGGCGTCGGCGGGATTATCCTCGATGACCAGAAGGTCCACGGGGCTCGATCGCATATCGGTCATTTCGATATCCCGTGTCAGATGCATCGAGTGTATCCCCGGCCCCCTGGGACGCTATCGGGCCGAAACCCGAGGCACTCCAATGTTGTGGCATAATGTAGCGAAGATGTTAAGGGGCGTGACATCGTGGCTGGTCTGCCCTTTATGCACTTTGTGATATTGATCCGATATTTGATGGGCAATCCGTTGATTAATGTCAATGGATTGAAAAACATGAATATTCTGCGCATAAACTGAAGGCGGCATTGCGCCATCCCTCTGGATAAAAATCTTTAAAAGAGGTTAATATAAGCCCAATGTAATAGGGCTGCCTGTGCGGGTGGCGTGGTGCGCTTTCAGCCGTGCCGGGAGACCCGCCGGGCCGATTGAGGGAGGGTTCCCATGGGCGGATTGAAACTCGGGATCGGGGCTAAGATTTGGACGCTGGTCGCCCTGCTGGTGGTGGGGCTGGGCCTGTTGACCATACAAAGTCTGTCGTCTACCCGTGAAACACTGGTCGAGGATCGGCGTCAGACTCTCAGGCAACAGGTCGAAACCGCGTCTAGCGTGGTGGCGCAGTATCAGCAGCGGGTGGCCAAGGGCGAAATGACGGAGAGCGCCGCCAAGGACGCGGCCTTCGAAGTATTGCGCGGTATGCGTTACGGCAATAATGACTATTTCGTGGTGACCGACCTGAACGTGGTCACGATCATGCATCCGTTGCGGCCCGACCTCAACGGCAAGGATATGTCCCAGGTCAAGGACCCCAACGGCGTCTACTTCGCCCGTCAGCAGGTCGAGGAATCCAAGCAGTTCGGCAGTGCTTACGTGGCCTATGCCTTTCCCCGCGTCAAGGATGGACCGCCGGTGCCCAAGCTGAGCTACGCCCAGATGTTCAAGCCCTGGGGGTGGACCATCCTGACCGGCGTCTATGTCGACGACATCGACGAGGCCTATCACGCCAAGATGCTCGATATCGGTGTGAAGGCGGCGGTGCTGGGCCTGCTGGTGGCACTGGTGGCGGTGCTGATCGCCCGCTCCATCACCGGCCCGCTGGGGCAGTTGGTCACCCGCATGCGGGCCCTGGCCGACGGCGATATCGCGCACGAGGTCAAGGGCACCGAGCGGCAGGACGAGATGGGAGCCCTGGCCCGCGCCATGGAGGTGTTCCGCGGCAGCGCCCTCGAGAATCGCCGTCTGCTCGACGAGCAGGAACGGCTCAAGCAGGACGCCGCCCAGGAGCGCAACCGGACGCTGCGGGACATGGCCGAGGGGTTGGAGCGCCGGGTCAAGGTGGCCATGGACGCCATCAATCGGGTGGGCCAGCGTCTGAACGGCGCGTCCAGCGCCATGACCCACACGGCGGAACAGACCTCCGAGCAGACCAGCGCCGTGGTCGCCGCCACGGAGCAGACCTCGGGCAACGTGCAGACCGTGGCCTCGGCCGCCGAGGAACTCAGCGCCTCGGGCAACGAGATCAGCCGTCAGGTGGCCCTGACCGCCGACATCGCACGGGCCGCCGCCGAGGAGGCGGAGCAGACCAATTCCATGGTGGCGGCCCTGGCCGCCGCCGCCGGCCGCATCGGCGAGGTGGTGCAGTTGATCGACGCCATCGCCGGCCAGACCAACCTGCTGGCGCTCAACGCCACCATCGAGGCGGCGCGGGCCGGCGAGGCGGGCAAGGGCTTTGCCGTGGTGGCGGGCGAGGTCAAGACGCTCGCCAACCAGACCGCCAAGGCGACCCAGGAAATCACCACCCAGATTTCCGCCGTCCAGGCCGAGACCACCAAGGCGGTGGCGGCCATCCGCCATATCGGCGAGACCATCAACCGGGTGGATGAGGCGACATCCTCCATCGCCAGCGCGGTGGAGGAGCAGAACGCGGCCATCCACGAAATCACCCGCAGCGTGCAGGAAGCGGCGCGTGGCACCCGCGAGGTGGCCGAGCATATCGGCAAGGTGGAGGAGGGAACCAGCACCTCGCGTTCGGCCGCCGAGGAAGTGGCCGGTTCGGCCAGCGAGATGGTGAGCCAGAACGGCACCCTGACCCGCGAGATCGACGATTTCCTGCGGGAAATCCGGTCACAGGCGGTGTAGCTCCGGGCATGAAAAAAGCCCCTCGGCCGCGAGGCCGAGGGGCTTTTGCCTTGGTCGTCCTACTTGAGGCTCTCGCAGAAGCGCTTGATGCGCTCGCCGGCCTTGGTCAGCGCGGCGTCCGAGGTGGCGTAGGAGATGCGGAAATAGGGCTCCAGGCCGAAGGCCGCGCCCTGGACCACCGCCACGCCCTCGGCCTCCAGCAGGGCGCCGACGAAGTCGGTGTCGCTGGCGATGACCTTGCCGTCGGGGGTCTTCTTGCCGATCAGGCCGGCGCACGACGGATAGACATAGAAGGCGCCTTCCGGAGTGCGGCAGGTGATGCCGGGGCACTGGTTCAGGAGGCCGACGATCAGGTCGCGGCGGCGCTTGAACACCTCGGCGTTCTTGGGGATGAAGTCCTGGGTGCCGTTCAGGGCCTCGACCGAGGCGGCCTGGCTGATGGACGAGGTGTGGGTCACCGACTGGGACTGGATCATGTTGATCGCCTTGATGATCGGCAGCGGGCCGGCGGCATAGCCGACGCGCCAGCCGGTCATGGCATAGGCCTTGGAAACGCCGTTCATGGTCAGCGTGCGCTCATAGAGCCTGGGCTCCACCTGGGCCGGGGTGCAGAACTTGAAGTCGTCGTAGACCAGGTGTTCGTACATGTCGTCGGACATGATCCACACGTGCGGGTGCTTGACCAGCACGTCGGTCAGGGCCTTCATCTCGTCCCAGGAATAGGCGGCGCCGGTCGGGTTGGATGGCGAGTTCAGCACCAGCCACTTGGTCTTGGGGGTGATGGCCTTTTCCAGATCGGCGGGCTGCAGCTTGAAGCCGGCGGTCTCGGGACAGGCGACGAACACCGGCTTGCCGCCGAACATCAGGGCGATGTCGGGATAGCTCACCCAATAGGGGGCGGGGACGATCACCTCGTCGCCGGGATTGATGGTGGCCATGAAGGCGTTGAAGATCACGCCCTTGCCGCCGACGCCGACGGTGACCTGGTCAGCGGTGTAGTCCAGGCCGTTCTCGCGCTTGAACTTGGCGGCGATGGCCTGACGCAGTTCCAGGGTGCCGGCCGGCGGACCGTACTTGGTCAGGCCCTTGTCGATGGCGACCTTGGCGGCGGCCTTGACGTTGTCCGGGGTGTCGAAATCGGGTTCGCCCGCGCCCAGGCCGATGACGTCGCGGCCGGCGGCCTTCAACTCGGCGGCCTTCTGAGTCACCGCGATGGTCGGGGACGGCTTGATGGCGGAAAGCCTGTCGGCGATGAACGGCATGGGTCGGGTCCTCGAAAAAGATGAGAGAATTCGCGGGGGGCGAAGTTACGCGCGCCCGCGTACGAGTGCAAGGATCATCCTGATTCCGTGATAGAATGCCTGACCGGAGCGGGGCAAGGAATGAATGCTGAAGCTCCGATTGCCATCCCGTGCGGGAAGTGGAATCATGCGCTCCCGTCTTTCAGCCTGTGGAAAGTGCCGTTTCATGAGGATCGCCGCTGCCGTCGCCGCGCTGCTCTCGCTCTCTCTGCCCGTGGCCGAAGGTGCCTGGGCGGCACCCAGGAAGGCCGCGAAGCCCGCCGCCGCCGAGGCGCGTCACGTCAGTCTGGCTGCTGCCGCCGCCAATGGCGACATGGAGGCCCAGTACCAGTTGGCCGTGGCCTATCGCGACGGCGGCCATGGGCTCAAGGCCGATGCGCAGGCGGCGCTGGTGTGGTTCATGCTGGCCGGGGCCGAGGGCCATGCCGCCGCCGCCGCCGAGGCGGCCAAGGCTTTCGAGGCCGGCAAGGGCGTCAAGCGTGACCTCAACGCCGCCGGCAACTGGTGGTACAAGGCCGGCACCCTGGGCGACGCCCAGGCCCGTAAGCGCTGGATCGATCTGTTCATCGAGGGTGAGGTTCATGCCGTCGGCAGCCGCGACGGCATCGCCTGGCTGGCCGAATCCGCGCAAGCCGGCGATCTGCGCGCCATGATGGCCCTGGCCGACGTGCTGGAGCGTGGCCAGGGTGTGGCCCCCGATTCCGCCGCGGCCGAGGGCTGGTACCGTCAGGCCGCCCTGCTGTACGGCGACGTGGAGGCCCGCTTCCGGCTGGGCCGCCTTCTGCTCGCCCGCCCGGCCATGTGGCGCAAGCCGGCCGAGGAGGATTGGAACGCCAAGGACACCGAGCGCAAGAACCGTCCGTTCGGCGCCGTGTGGTATCCGGTCAAGCCGCCCAATGCCGAGGAGGCCGGCGCGGTGCAACTGCGTCCCGGCATCAACGAGGGCGAGCGCTGGCTGCGCTCCGCCGCCCGCCGGGGCCATGCCGAGGCGCAATATCTGCTGGGCTCTGCCAAGGTGGCCGGCATGGAGCTGCCCATGGACATGGTCGAGGGCGTGGCATGGCTGGAAGCCGCCGCCCTCCAGGGCCATGCCGAGGCGCTGTTCGCTCTGGGCGATCTGGCGACCAAGGGGCAGGGCTTTTATGCCAAGGACCCGGTCCGGGCTTATGTCATGTACGATCTCGCCGCCGCCCAGGGCGAGGACAACGCCAAGGCGGCCCGCGACGCCGTCGCCAAGGGCATGAACCCGCGCCAGACCGCCCGCGCCCGTCAGCTGGTGCAGGAACTGCGCGACCTCGCCGGGCTCTGATCAGTTCTCGGCGAGCAGGGCGCGGCCCGTCTCGCCGCCATCGCCTTCCAGGCGTTCGGCGACCACCCGCTCCATGCCTTCCGCCAGCCGGACCATGCGGGCCACGGATTCCGGGGCCGGAGCCCTTTCGGCTTCGATCAGCCGGCACAATCGGTTGCCCAATTCACTGACCAGGGGATAGCCGAAGGTGGCAGCCTGGCCCTTCATGTCATGGCCGATGGTGAACAGGCGCGGCAGCAGCAGGGTAAGGTCGGCTTCCGGCGCCCGGATTTCGTCCAGGCAGGCCCGCAGCCGCGCGGCATCGGCCGTCGCCCAGTCCATATAGCGACCGGACAATCCGGCCAGGGCCGCTTCGGCGCGGGCCAGGACTTCAGGGGGGAGGTCGGGAAATTCGCCGTCTCCGGCCATGGGGGACTTATTCCGCCGCTTGTTCCGCCGTTTCCTTGCGCCGGCGATCCGATTCGATCAGGTCGGTGGCGCGGGCGATGATTTCAACGGCCGAGATGGGCTTGGCGATGATTTCGTCGATGCCGGTCTCCACCGCCGATTCCAGAACCGCGTGGTGCAGGGTGGGGCTGATGGCCAGGACCGGCACATCGGCGCGGCCGATCTCGCCCCGGCGCAGCCGGTGAAGGAACAGCACGCCCTCGGTCGGGTCGTCGCTCCAATCCATGATGACCAGATGGGGAGCCCGCTCCGCCACCAGCGTCGCCGCCTGTTGCGGCGTGCGGGCTTCGACCACCTCGTGGGCGGGCACCGCTCCCATCAACGTGCCGATCAGCCGTCGCATATGGGCGTTCGGTTCGATGATCAAGACGCAGACGCGCCGTCCCATACCGTGTTCCCCCGAGGCGTGGGGTGCTTCGGTCTGTCGGCCGTGCACCACATTTCCGCTTCCCTGTTCCGGCGCGTTGACCGGATGCGGACGCTTTTGCAGCTTATCCGGTGAATACCCTAACACTGCGGACGTGTTGTGGAAAATCGGGCCTCTAGTATTAGGTATTTCCCAGCCGAAGGGAGGTGGGCGAAGGCATGGGCCTTGCCTTGCCGCCCGTCCGGAGAGACCATGGGGACATGATGAAGAAGCTCCTCTCGCTGGGCGCCGCCGCCCTTGCCGCCCTGGTGGGCGGATGCGGCGACGGCCCATCCACGGTGCCGGGTGGCTATCGCAACGCCGCCACCTGGAGCACCTTCTTCGCCGCCACCTCGTCGGGGCCGCTGCTCATCGAGGTGCATGGCAATCCCTTCGGCGACCCGGCCGCCGAGTTGCGGGCGCGGGTGGCCAAGGCCATGTCCGCCGCCATTCCCGCCCGGCCCTTCGCCATGACCGCCGACGCCCAGGCGGCGCCGAGTCCCAAGGTGCGGGTGGTGGTGGCGCTGGGGGCGCCGCCCTCCCTGGATGCCGCCGAACTGTGCGCCGGCAAGGTGGCGGTCGCCGCCGCCAGGGCCGGGGGTGGCCGCGTGGAACTGCTGGCCGCCTTCTGCGACGGCGGCTCTCTGTTGTCCTCGGTGCGCGGCTGGGTGGCCAAGGTGGACGGCTCAGACGATGCCCGCTTCACCCGGCTGCTGGGTCAGGTCATGCGGGAACTGGCGGGCGATCCCCCCTGAGGCCGAATCCGCGCCAGGAAAGCGAAATCGTGACATTTGTTAAATAATGCGTTAACGTGGTCTTCTAAATGTTCGCCAGAAAGGCAGGACCATGGACGCATCATCCGTCGGTGCCGGGAATTCGGCGCTCTATCTTCAGCGGGCGCAGGCCGGTTTGCAGGCTCCGTTGACGGCCGCCAAGCAGGAAGAGAATGCCGCTTTGGTCATCGCCCAGGTTCTGACCCAGGGCGGACAATCGGCGCAGCAGGCGACCGCCGTGGCTGACGCCGCCGCGAAAAGCGGTGCGGTCGGCCAGGTTCTGGATATCTCGGTCTGACCTAAGGCCGCCGCGGCTCAGCCCGCCTTGGCATGATCGGCCGCGCCGTCGATGGCGCGGGCCAGATCGATGTCCTTTCGCGTCACGCCTCCCGCGTCATGGGTGGACAAGGTGACGTCGACCCTATTCCACACATTGAACCATTCGGGGTGATGATTCATCCGCTCGGCGACCAGGGCCACCCGCGTCATGAAGGCGAAGGCCTCGGTAAAGTCGCCGAAGCGCAGCGAACGGCGGATGGCGTCGCGCCCCTCCGCCTCGGTCCAGCCGTTCAATTTCGCCAGGGCCTGGATTCTCTCGTCCTTCGTCAGCTTGTTGCTCATCATGGGACCTCGCCGCAATAGCGCGGATGGGCGTGTCGCGGATGCGGCTCACCGGTGTAACAGAGAGTGGGGACCCCTGGTGCGGACCGCAAGGACGAGGTAGATTCTCTTTCCATGAGCAGAGTGATGCCCCACCACAGCACCCCACCCAGCATGGCTGACCTGGAAACCATCGCCCAGGCCGCCTTCGCCGATATTCCCGAGGAACTGCGCCGCTACGCCGCCGACGTGGTGATCCGCGTCGATGACTTCCCGGACGAGGATGTCGAGCGCGAGATGGACCTGGAAAGCCCGTTCGACCTGCTGGGTCTGTATCGTGGTTCCGCCATGGACATCCACGCTTTCGGCGGCGCGCCCGGCGATGTGGACATGATCTTCCTCTACCGTCGTCCCATTCTGGATTACTGGTGCGAGACCGGCGAGGACCTGTCCACCTTGATCAAGCACGTGCTGATCCACGAAATCGGCCACCATTTCGGCCTGTCCGACGACGACATGCAGCGCATCGAGGACGAAGCGTGAGCAAACGCAAATCTGTTGCCCATCCCGCCCCGCTGCCTGCCGCCGCCCTGTACCGGGTGTGCGATCCGGATCAGTTCGACTTCGCCACCACGGCCGATCTTCCCGACGAGCCGGATGGACCGGGGCCGGCGCTGGGGCAGGAGCGGGCGGTCGAGGCCATCCGCTTCGCCATCGGCATGCGCCATCGCGGCTTCAACCTGTTCGCCCTGGGCGAGGAGGGGACCGGGCGGCGCAACCTGATCCTCGGGCACCTGCGCGAGGCCGCCGCCGTCCGTCCGCCGTCGGACGACTGGGTCTATGTGGAGAATTTCGCGGAAGCCGCGCGACCAAAGGCGTTGCGCCTGCCGGCCGGCCGGGCTCGGGTGCTGGAACGCGGCATGGCCCATCTGGTGGAGGAGCTTGGCCACGCCCTGCCCGCCGCCTTCGAGGCCGAGGATTATCGGGCGCGGCGCCAGATGGTGGAGACCGAGGCCAAGCAGCAGCGCGAGGCGGCTTTCTCCGCCATCCAGGAGGACGCCGAGGCGCATGGCATCCTCATGGTCCGCACGCCGGGAGGGCTGGGTCTGGCGCCCTCCAAGGGTGACGAGGTGTTGCCGCCCGACGAGTTCAAGCAACTGCCCGACGAGGTCCAGAACCGCCTGCGGGCCGAAATGGAGCGATTGCAGGAGCGCCTGGAGACCGCCATCAAGCAGGTGCCGCGTTGGGATCGCGACATGCGGGCCCGGCTGCGCGAGCTGGAGCACGAGGCGGTCGGTCACGCTATCGCCCATCTGATGGACGATCTCAAGGGCGACTGGGCGGACCTGCCCGAGGTACTGGCCTATCTGGACGACGTGGCGGCCGACGTGGCGCTCAACGCCCAGGACTTCCTGCCCGAGAGCGAGGATTCCGAACGTCGCGACGGCCGCCCGCGTGGTCCCGACGGCCGTTTCCGCCGCTACCGGGTCAACGTGCTGGTCTGCCGCGAGGGCGAGACCGGCGCTCCGGTGGTGATGGAGACCTATCCCACCCAGCCCAACATCATCGGCCGGGTCGAGCATATCGCCCAGTACGGCACCCTGATCACCGATTTCAACCTGATCAAGGCGGGGTGCCTGCACCGGGCCAATGGCGGCTATCTGGTGATGGACGCCCTGAAGCTGCTGATGCATCCCTTCGCCTGGGAGGATCTGAAGCGCGCCCTGCGCGGCCGCGAAATCCGTATCGAGTCCCCCGGCCAGGCCATGGGGCTGATCAGCACCCTGTCGCTGGAGCCCCAGCCCATTCCGCTCGACCTCAAGGTGGTGCTGGTCGGTGACCCCATGCTGTATTACCTGCTCAGCCATAACGACCCGGAATTCGGCGAACTGTTCAAGGTCTCGGCCGATTTCGACTGGCGCATGGAACGGAGCCGGGACAACACTTCCCTGCTGGCCCGTTCGGTGGCGATCCTGGTCCGCAAGGAGGGGCTGCGGCCGCTCGATCGCGGCGCCGTGGCCCGTATCGTCGAGCACGCCTCGCGCGAGGTGGGCGATTCCACCCGGCTGTCCACCCACATGGCCAGTCTGGCCGATCTGGTGCGCGAGGCCGATTACTGGGCGGGAGAAGAGGGCGCCGCCGTGGTGGCGGCCGGGCATGTGGAACGGGCGGTGACCGCCTCGATCCGCCGCCTTGACCGGGTGCGCGACAACGTCCAGGAGGAGATGCTGGCCGGAACCGTCCACATCGCCACCAAGGGCGAGGTGGTGGGCCAGATCAACGGGCTGGCGGTGCTGGAACTGGGGCGTTTTTCCTTCGGGCGCCCCACGAGGGTGACGGCGCGGGTGCGCTTCGGCAAGGGCGACGTGGTGGACATCGAGCGCGAGGTCCTGCTGGGCGGCCCCCTGCACGGCAAGGGGGTGATGATCCTGTCGTCGTTCCTGGCGGCACGCTATGCCACCGAACTGCCGCTGGCCCTGTCGGCCACCCTGGTGTTCGAGCAATCCTATGGCGGTATCGAGGGCGATTCCGCCTCGTCCACCGAACTCTATGCCCTGCTGTCCGCCCTGTCCGATCTGCCCATCCGCCAGAGTCTGGCGGTCACCGGCTCCATCGACCAGTTCGGGCGTATCCAGGCCATCGGCGGGGTCAACGAGAAGATCGAGGGCTTCTTCGACCTGTGCCGCGCCCGGGGACTGGACGGCAGCCACGGCGTGCTGATACCCGCCGACAACGTGCCGCATCTGATGCTGCGCAAGGATGTGGTCGAGGCTGCCGCCGCCGGCCTGTTCTCCATCTATCCGGTGGAGACTGTGGACCAGGGTATGGCGCTGCTGACCGGGCATCCGGCCGGCGAGCGCGACGACGAGGGCAAGTTCCCGCCGGGCTCCGTCAACCGCCGGGTGGCGGCGCGGCTGGGCGCCTTCATGCGCCGGGCCGAGGATCTGGCGGTGCCGCGTCCCATCAACGGCATGGGGCGCAACGGAGCCGGCGGGTGATGCTGCGCCGGCTGCTGCTGCTCGCCGTCGTGCTGCTGGCGTCGTTCGACGCGGCGGCCAGCGAGCTGCGGGTGCTGACCCGGTCCTTCTACCTGTCGCCGGAATTGCTGCGCAAGTTCGAGCGCGAGACCGGGATCACCGTCTCCCTGACGGTGGTCGCCGACCACGATCAGGTGATCGATCGCCTGCGGGGCGCCAAGTCGGGCTTCGACATCGCCTTTTCCCCCGACTATCACGTGAGCGGACTGATCAAGGGCGGGCTGATCGAGCGGGTGCTGGCCGACCGCCTCAACGGCTTCTGGAACGTCGAGGACCCCTGGCGGTCGCGCTCGTTCGATCCGCGCAACGAGTACACCATCCCCCATCAATGGGGGACCACGGCATTCGCCGTGGATACCTCCATCCATCGCGGCGACATCGATTCGCTCCGTCTGCTGTTCGAACCACCGCCGGAGATCGACGGGCATATCGGCCTGCTGGACGAAGGCGACATGGTCCAGCTGGCGCTGATCTATCTGGGCGAGGCGCGCTGCACCGCCGACGAGGGCAAGCTGGAAAAGGCCGCCCGCCTGCTCGAGCCGCTGCTGGCCCGCAACCGGCTGGTGGCGACGGAACGGGTGACGGCGGCCCTGGCCGACCCCTCCATCGTGCTGGCGGTCACTTGGAACGGCGACGCCATGCGGGCCAGGGAAAAGCGTCCCAGTCTGGCCTATGCCTATCCGCGCGAGGGCAATCTGGTGTGGACCGATGTGGTGGTGGTGCCGCGCAATCCCCCCAACCGGGCCAATGCCATGAAGTTCCTGACCTTCATGCTGAAGCCCGAGAACGCGGCGCTGGATTCCAACTTCAACGGCTATGCCACCATGATTCGCGGCAGCGAGGGGTTTCTGATCCCCACGGTGCTGGCCGCGCCGGAAATGGTGGCCCCCTGGCCGGCCAAGGTCGGCTTCCTGCCGTCGTGCGGCGACGCTGTCCAGCATCGCCACGAAGCGGTCTGGGAAGAGGTCAAGACGCGGGCGAAGCGGCCCTCGGCCGGAAAGTGATCCCTTACCCCTGGTGATGCAGCGGGGTGCCCTGCGGCACCTTGATGCGCAGGCCCGGCGTGGGAATCTCGGCGATGAAACGGCCCTGCTGCAGGGCCGAGCGGCGTTGCAGCAGCCGGGCGTGGCTTCCCAGCAGGGCGGCGACGTCCAGGACGAACAAGACGATGCTGGCCCGCATGGCGAAATCGCCCAGCGGGGCCATCAGCGGAATGGCGAACAGCAGGGGCAGCAGGCCATAGAGGAAGGTGTCGCGCCAGCGCCGCGCGTAGACCACCGCCGAGGCCAGCGCCGCCACCGGCGAGACCAGCACCATGTCCACCTTGGCGCGCAGCACCACCTGGGCGGCCAGGGCGGCATAGGTGGGCGGCAATCCTTCGAAGCTGGCGATCAGTGCCAGCCCGTCATTGCTCGGCGTGAAGGTGGCGCGCAGGGCCTCCACCGGCCAGTGGGCACGGGGAATGACCGGGCGGATTTCCTTGTAGACGGCTCGGGAGAACTCGGAATCGGGTCGTAGAAGCTCGCTGACCATGAGGCGTGGAGCGATCCTGGATGTTGGCTATGGCGTACTCTGCCACGGCGACGGCATCGGGGCCAAGCGGCTTGGGATCTCAGCACTCCACCACGGCCGCGGCGAACACCCGGCGGGGAGGGAAAGTGACCGCGACCATGGTGCCCTGGCCGGGCCGGCTGCGGATGGTGACCGTGCCGCCGTGCATCTCCATGATCGCCGCCACCATGGGCAGACCGAGGCCGGTTCCCTCGTGGCGCCGGGCGATGCGGGCGTCCACCTGGACGAAGGGTTCGACGGCCTGGGCCATCTCCTCCTCGGTCATGCCGATGCCGGTATCGGAGACGCGAATCTCCAACCCGCCATCCGGGGTGGGGGCGGCGGAAATGGTCACCGTCCCGCCGAAGGGCGTGAACTTGACGGCGTTGGCCAGCAGGTTGATCAGCACCTGCCGGATGCGCCGCTCATCGGCCAGGATCTGCGGCAGGCCGGGGGGAAGCTCGACCCGCAGGTCCAGACCGGCGGCGGTGCCGCGCTCGCGCAAAAGGCGCAGCGTCGCCTCGATCATGGGGGCGACGTCCTGGGTCCGGTCGTCCAGTTCCATGCGTCCCGCCTCGATCTTGGCCAGATCCAGGATGTCGGTGATGATGCCCAGCAGATGACGGCCCGAGGCCGAAATATCGCCGGCATATTCCCGGTAGCGGTCGGGCATGGGGCCGAGAACCTGGGAATACATGGTTTCGGCGAAGCCGATGATGGCGTTGAGCGGGGTGCGCAGCTCATGGCTCATGCCGGCCAGGAATTCGCTCTTGGCGCGGCTGGCGCTTTCGGCCTGCTCCTTGGCGGCCAGCAACTGGGCCTCGGTCTGCTTGCGCCGTTCGATATCCTCGGTGACGCCGATCAGGTATTCGGTGCGCCCCTCGCGCCACAGGGCGGACAGGGTCAGATTGACCCAGACGGCCGAACCGTCCTTGCGGATGAAACGCTTCTCGAGGGCGAAGCTCTGCAGGTCGCCGCGGATCATGGCGGCGATTTCCGGGACGCCCAGGTCGCGATCCTCGGGATGGGTGACGTCCAGGGTCGGGCGACCGATCAGCTCCTCCGGCGTGTAGCCCAGCATGGCGGCGAAGCGGCGGTTGACCCGGATGAAGCGGCGGTCCGGGGTGGCGTGGCTCATGCCCACCGCGGCCTGCTCGAAGGTGGCGCGGAAACGGTCCTCGCTGTCCTTCAGCCAGACTTCGCGCTCGTTCAGCGCGTCGAGCATGGCGTCGAAGGTGGTGCCCATCTCGCCCACCTCGCCCAGGCCGCCGCCGGTCCGGGCGGCCATGTTGCCGGCCCGCACCCGGCGCATGGCGTCGGCGAGGCGCCCCAGGGGCAGGAACAGCAGCCGGCGGCTGGAGAACCACAGCAGCAGCACGGCCCCCGAGCCGGCCACGGCGAAGGCGATCACCGCCATGCGCAGGAATTCCCGCTCCGAGCCGCCCAGCTTCTCCACCGGTATGGTGACCGCGACGATGGCCTCCGGCGCCATGCGGCCCAGCGGGGCGATGCCGAACACCGAGGTCTCGCCGGTGATGGTGGTGGCGGTGAACGATCCGCCGGTTCCCCTGGCCGCCGCCTCCTTCAACTCGGGCACCGGGGTGACGGCCGGCGCCGATTCGGGCAGGGCCGGCACCCGGGCGAGCACGGTGCCGTCGGATTTCAGCACCAGCAGGCGCGCCCCCTCGGGCAGGATGGGCGGCGCCACCGCCTTGGCCAGGTGGTCCAGCGAGCGGGCGGTGACCACCACGCCCCTCGTCGTGCCCAGCCAGTCGAGGATGGGGTAGGCCATGGGCAGGGCGGCACGGCCGTCGTCGAGCAGCTCATAGGGGGCGACGGTGAAATTTCCGCTCTCGATGGCCCGGCGGATGTGGGGACCCTGGGTCAGCCAGGTGATGTCGCGGCCCAGGCCGATACTGCAGCGGGCATGCCCGGTGGAATCGGTACGGATGAAGCCCTCGTGCCCTTCGATGGCCAGCAGGAAGTGGCGGTAATGGCTGCCGCACTCGTCGTCTTCGGGATCGTTGGCCAGGGCGGCCAGGGCCTCGCGCGAGCTTTCCAGGCCGCGGTCGTGGATGGCGGCGGCCATGCGGGCCAGGGCTTCCACCTGGGTTCCCGCCGCCTGCAGCGACAAGGTGTCGGCCACGCGGGCGATGATGGCCAGGGTGCCGAGGAAGATGGCGGGGACAAGGCCGAGCATGACCACCTGGAACAGGTGGCCGCGCGCTCCCCCCAGCCAAGTCAGGGTCCGGCTGCCCCTGTCCGCCATTCGGCACTATCCCCCCAAGAAGATTGCCCGAGGCCGCAAGCTATCACACCGTGTGGTTAAACCAATACCGGCTATACGTCATTATTATTGGTGGATGCCGTTCCGGTTGAGGTCGCGCATGGCGGCGTCCAGCCCCTCCAGGGTCAGCGGGTGCATGCGGCCGCCCATCAGCTGCTCGATGATCTGGGTGGAGTGGGTCCATTGCCAGCGGGCCTGGGGGGCGGGATTGAGCCAGACGGCGCTGGGCCACTGGTCGAGCAGGCGGCGCATCCAGACATGGCCCGGCTCCTCGTTCCATTCCTCCACCGCGCCGCCCGGCGTGGTGATCTCGTAGGGGCTCATGGCGGCGTCGCCCACGAAGATCAGCTTGTAGTCGGACGGAAAGGTGTGGATGACGTCGAGCGTGTTGGTGACGTCCTGATGGCGGCGGCGGTTGTCCTTCCACAGCCCGGAATAGGGGCAGTTGTGGAAGTAGTAGTGCTCCAGGTGCTTGAACTCGGAGCGCACCGCCGAGAACAGCTCCTCGCAGGTGCGCACGTGCTCGTCCATGGAGCCGCCGATGTCGAGCAGCAGCAGCACCTTGACCTTGTTGTGGCGCTCGGGGACCATCTTCAAGTCGAGCCAGCCGCCGGCCCGCGCCGTGGAGGTGATGGTGCCGGGCAGGTCCAGTTCGGTGGCGGCGCCCTCGCGGGCGAAACGGCGCAGGCGGCGCAGCGCCATGCGGAAGTTGCGGGTGCCCAGCTCGATGCCGTCGTCCAGATTGCGGTAGGCCCGCTCGTCCCACACCTTGACGGCGCGGCGATGGCGGGATTCGTGCTGGCCGATGCGCACGCCCTCGGGATTGTAGCCATAGGCGCCGAAGGGCGAGGTGCCGGCGGTACCGATCCACTTGGAGCCGCCCTGATGGCGCTCCTTCTGCTCCTCCAGGCGTTTCTTAAGCGTCTCCATCAGCTTCTCGAAGCCGCCCGCCGACTGGATCTGCTCCATCTCCTCGGGCGTCAGGTGCTTTTCCGCCAGCTTGCGCAGCCATTCCTCGGGGATGGCGGCCTTCAGTGCGGCGGCCAACTCGTCACCGGCCCCTATGATGCCGTCGAACACCCGGCCGAAGACCCGGTCGAACTTGTCCAGGTGGCGCTCGTCCTTCACCAGGCAGGAGCGGGACAGGTAGTAGAAGGTGTCGACGTTCATCTCGGCCACGCCTTCGGCCAGCGCCTCCAGCAGGGTGAGGTACTCCTTCAGGGTGACCGGCACCTTGGCGTCGCGCAGCTCGAGGAACAGGTTGAGGAACATCAGCAGCCCTTGGCCCTGGTCCAGGCCGCGTAGCGCTGATCCTCGATCAGGATATGGCCCTTGAGCCACGACCACAGGAAATCCTTGAGGCGGGAATCCGCGGCGTCGAAGGCCTGCTCGCGGTACTGCCGCAGCATGGCCGCCACCTCGTCGGCGAAGGAATCATGCTGGGTGCGGTGGCCGTCGAGGCCGGGATAGCCGATGGCTTCCAGGTGGGCCTCCTCCCGGTCGAAATGGCCGGTGGTGTAATCGAGGACCGCGTTGAACAGCTCCATGAAGTCCGGGGCCGTCTGGTCCAGGTCGTTGATCATCTGAATCAGCTTCTTGTGGTCCTTGTCCAGGAGCGGGACGTCCACGCTCATGGCCTCGGTCCACTGGATGACGGTCATCAGCGTCCCTCCCGCCGGCTGAGGAAGGCCAGGCGCTCGAACAGGTGAACGTCCTGCTCGTTCTTGAGCAGGGCGCCGTGCAGCTTGGGGATCAGCGAGGCCTTGTCCTTGGCGCGCAGGTCCTCCGGGCTCAGGTCCTCGGACAGCAGCAGCTTGATCCAGTCCAGCAGTTCCGAGGTGGACGGCTTCTTCTTCAGCCCCGCCACCTCGCGGATGTCGAAGAAGGCGGTCAGCGCCTCGTGCAGCAGGGCCGGCTTGATGCCGGGATAGTGCACGGCGACGATCCGCTCCATGGTCTCGCGGTCGGGGAAGCGGATGTAGTGGAAGAAGCAGCGGCGCAGGAAGGCGTCGGGCAGCTCCTTCTCGTTGTTCGACGTGATGATCACCATGGGCCGCCGCACCGCCTTGACCACCTGCTTGGTCTCGTAGACATGGAACTCCATGCGGTCGAGTTCCAGCAGCAGGTCGTTGGGAAATTCGATGTCGGCCTTGTCGATCTCGTCGATCAGCAGCACCGGCGGCGTGGGGGCCTCGAACGCCTCCCACAGCTTGCCCTTGACGATGTAGTTGGAGATGTCGTGGACGCGGGAATCGCCCAATTGCGAATCCCGGAGGCGCGCCACCGCATCGTATTCGTACAGGCCCTGCTGCGCCTTGGTGGTGGACTTGACGTGCCATTGCAGCAGCGGGCGGCCCAGCGACTTGGCCACCTCGGCGGCCAGCACGGTCTTGCCGGTGCCCGGCTCGCCCTTGATCAGCAGCGGGCGCTCGAGCTTAAGCGCCGCATTGACGGCGACCAGCAGATCCTCGGTCGCCACATAGCTATCGGTACCCTTGAACGACATCGGCTCACTCCTTACTCGATGAGAAAGGTAGGAGCCCGCGGCAATTCGGTCAAGCAATGCCGATTTAAAATGGGCAAAGAAAAAGCCCCGGCCTTGGGAGGGAGGCCGGGGCTCGTGTCCGTCGTCGCAAATGTCCGGAAGCAGCGGGATGGGGGGGAGAGCCCCGGACATCATCAAGCGGCGGCGGTCTTTTCGATCCAGGTCCGGACGAGGTGGGAGGAACCTCGCCGGGCCTTAAGTCGGATCGAATTAGGCGGCAACCTTGGTCAGCGCGGCGAAACGGGCCTGGATCGGCTCGACCGCGGCGGTGAGCGCAGTGGTCGACAGCTCGGCCAGCTTGCGGCCGTCGGCGATGGCGCCCTCGATGGCCTCGCGGGCCAGCTTGCCCTGCAGGTCGGCCAGCTCGGCCGGGCTCTTGACGGAGAACAGCGCCTTGACGGCGGCGTCGGCCTTCTTGACGTTCTCGGCGATCAGGGCCTGCTGGGCCTTGGCGATCTCTTCGAAAGCCTTGACGGTGGCGGCGCCCGACTTGGCGAAAGCGTCGGCGTTTTCCTTGCCCAGGGCGACGAACTTCTCGAAACCGTCGATCTTGATGGTCATGTGCGTATTCCTTATCAGAGGTGGGCGCGTTGTGCGCTGCAACATGACGTCAATCTAACAGAGCCTCGCTGCAGTGCAACATATTTTTTGCACTGCAACATAACTGTCGCGCATGGGTGGGGACGCAAAAAAGCAAACACCCCCGGAAACCAGGGTTTCCGGGGGTGTCGGAGATTTCTCGCCGAGCCTTGTCGCGTGAAAGCCTCAGCGGGTGGCGGCCACGTCGCGCAGCACGTTCATCTCCATCTGGGCCTCGGTCAGGCGGAAGTTGACCGCGTCGCCGATGGAGACGATGCCGATCAGTTCGTCCTTTTCCAGCACGGGCAGATGGCGGATGCGGCGTTCGGTCATCACGCCCATGATGGTCTTGACGCTGTCGCCGGGGGAGCAGGTCACCACCGGGCTGGACATGACGTTGCGTACCGGCATTTCCAGGGCGGCCTTGCCGTACTGGGCCAGGCCCTTGACGATATCGCGCTCGGACAGCACGCCCTGCAGCTTGCCCTTGGCGTCGCAAACCACGGCGACGCCGACCTTCTTGTTGGTCAGCAGGGCGGCGGCATCGGCCACCGAATGCTCGGGACGGATGGTGAAAACGACGCTGCCCTTGGTCTTCAGAATGGATTCTACGGACATTGCTGGTCCCCCTTATGCCTTGAACTTTGCTTTTGCGGAGGGGTGACCGGTCCCAGACCCCTACCTTCGAATGATAGTAGTCTGGAACCGAAGCCGAAGAAATTCAAGCCGCCATCAGTGAGTATGTCCCAGACTCACGCCGCTGGCGGCCAACTGATCGGAGAGCGTCTGGCGCAGGTGCTTCAGCCCCTCGGCACTGGCCGCCTCGCAGCGGGCCACCAGCACCGCCTGGGTGTTGGAGGCGCGCAGCAGCCACCAGCCGTCCGGGGTGTCGACCCGCACGCCGTCGATGGCCGAGAAGGTGGCGCCTTCGGCCTCCAGCCGGGCCTTGACCTCGGCCACCACGGCGAACTTGCGTTCGTCCGGGCAGTCGAAGCGCAGTTCCGGGGTGTTGACCATGTGGGGCAGCTTGTCGCGGCGCTGGCCGATGGTCATGTGATCCCAGCGTGCCACGATGCCCAGCAGGCGGACGGCGGCGTAAAGGGCGTCGTCGAAGCCGTAATAGCGGTCGGCGAAGAAGATGTGGCCGCTCATCTCGCCGGCCAGCGGCGCGCCGGTCTCGGCCATTTGGGTTTTGATCAGCGAATGGCCGGTGCGGCCCATGAGGGCCGTGCCGCCCATGCGGCGCACCTCGTCGAAGAATACCTTGGACGCCTTGACATCGGCGATGATGGTGGCGCCGGGCAGGGTTTTCAGCAGATCCTCGGCCAGGATCACCAGGATCTGGTCGCCGTAGAGAATGCGGCCTTCCGCGTCCACCACGCCGATGCGGTCGCCGTCGCCGTCGAAGGCGATGCCGATATGGGCGGATTCGGTCAGCACCTTGTCTTGCAGGGCCGCCAGATTGTGGGGCTCGGTAGGGTCGGGGTGGTGATTGGGGAAGTGTCCGTCGATCTCGCCGAACAGCACGGTATGGGTGCCGGGCAGGCGCTTGATCAGGGCGTGCAGCACCTCGCCGGTGGCGCCGTTGCCGCAATCCCACACCACCCGCAGGTCGCGCAGCCCGTCATAATCGCCGGCCAGCCGCGAGACGTATTGCTCGAACACCGAATCCTCGACGACCTTGCCCTCGCCGCTGGCGAAGTCGCCGGCACTGGCGATGGTCCCCAATGACTGGATGTCGGGACCGAAGAACGGCTTGCCGGCCAGCACCATCTTGAAGCCGTTGTGGTTGGGCGGATTGTGGCTGCCGGTCACCATGATGCCGCCGTCGGCGTCCCGCACCTTGGCGGCGAAGTACAGCATGGGGGTGGGGCCGCGCCCGACGCGCCTGACGGTGCAGCCCGCCGCCGTCAGCCCACGGGTCAGCGCCTCGGCCATCTCGGGGCTGGACAGCCGGCCGTCCCAGCCCAGGCAGACCACATGGCCGCCATTGCGGCGCACGCGGGTGCCGAAGGCCCGGCCGATGGCTTCGGCATCGGCTGCGAACAACGTCTCGCCGATAATGCCGCGGATGTCGTATTCGCGCAGGATGGTGGGGTGGAAGGTATGGGGCATGTCAGGTAATCACCGTCGGTTCCTTGCGCCCGGTACGGGCTTCGATCTCGGCCAGATCGCGGGCGATCTTGATCAGGTCGGCAAGGGCGACCTGGGGATCAAGGTGGTGCTTGGACGCATCGGGCTCGTAGCGCTCGATGTAGACGCGGAGCGTGGCGCCCTCGGTGCCGGTGCCCGACAGGCGGAAGACCACGCGCGAGCCGTCCTCGAACACCACGCGGATGCCCTGCTTCTTCGACACCGAGCCGTCGACGGGATCGGTGTAGGCGAAGTCGTCGTTGAAGGCGACGGTATAGGCGCCGAGCTTCCGGCCCTTCAGCGACAGGCCGCGCAGATGCTCCATCAGCCCCTCGGCGGCGGCGCTGTCGATGCCTTCGTAATCGTGGCGGGAATAGACGTTGCGGCCGTATTCCTTCCAATGCGCGGTGACGATGTCGGCGACGCTCTGCCTGCGTACGGCAAGGACGTTCAGCCAGGCCAGCACCGCCCACAGCCCGTCCTTCTCGCGCACGTGGTCCGAACCGGTGCCGAAGCTTTCCTCGCCGCAGAAGGTGGCAAGCCCGGCGTCCAGCAGGGTGCCGAAGAACTTCCAGCCGGTGGGGGTCTCCCAGGCGGGAATGCCCAGTTTGGCGGCCACCCGGTCAGGCGCCGCGCTGGTGGGCATGGAGCGCGCGATGCCCTTCAGGCCCTTGGCATAGCCGGGGCACAGGGTGGCATTGGCGGCCAGTACCGCCAGGGAGTCGGACGGCGTCACATAAAAGTCGCGGCCGAGAATCATGTTGCGGTCGCCGTCGCCGTCCGAGGCCGCACCGAAATCGGGGGCGCCCGCGCCGGTCAGCGCCTCGACCAGATCATGGGCGTGCACCAGATTGGGGTCGGGATGGCCGTGGCCGAAATCCTCCAGCGGCACGCCGTTCATCACGGTGCCCTTGGGCGCGCCCAGGCGGCGCTCCAGGATTTCGGTGGCGTAGGGGCCGGTCACCGCGTGCATGGCGTCGAACTTCATGCGGAACCCGGCGGCGAAGGCTTTGCCGATGGCGCCGAAGTCGAACAGGCTTTCCATCAACTCGGCATAATCGGCGACGGGGTCGAAGACCTGCACCTCCATGCCGCCCAGGATGCGGGTGCCGAGCGTATCCAGGTCCACATCCGCCGCTTCGGCGATCTTGTAGGAGGCGATCACCCCCGTGCGGGCGTAGATGGCCTCGGTGATGGCCTCGGGGGCGGGGCCGCCGGCCGGGATATTGTACTTGATGCCGAAATCCTCGTCCGGGCCACCGGGATTGTGGCTGGCCGACAGGATGATGCCGCCGAAGGTCTGGTACTTGCGGATGACGGCCGACGCCGCCGGGGTGGACAGGATGCCGCCTTTGCCCACCATCACACGGGCGAAGCCGCTGGCGGCGGCCATCTTCAGGATGGTCTGGATGGCGGTGCGGTTGTGATAGCGGCCGTCGCCGCCCAGAACCAGGGTCTTGCCGGCGATGTCGCCGCCCGCTTCCCCTCCAATCGTGTCGAAGACCGCCTGGACGAAGTTCTCCAGGTAGTGTTCCTGCGCGAAGACCTTGACCTTCTTGCGCAGGCCCGAGGTGCCGGGCTTCTGGCCGGCGAAGGGGGTGGTGACGATCGTCTTCACTGCGGCCATGGCGCTGGGTTCCCTCCCGACATGTTCCCTGCGTTGATGGCCGATGGCGCAACGGGTGTCAATGGCCGGCGCGAGAGCGGAAAGAGAGATCGGCCTAACTGAAGCGATAAATTGCATTGCATTGCTATCGCCATGGCATAGGCTCTTGTCTTCTTCACAAGCGGAGGGAGAGCGATGGGCGGAGAGACGGCCGTGGATGGGTTCGAGCCCGAGGCACTGGCGGCGGCGGGATTGGTGATGGCGCCGGGCGACCTTCCCTATCCCGCCATGCCGACCCCGGCCTATCATCCGGTGGTGGCGGCCAACTGGCGGCTGGATCGGGCCTTCATTGTCGCCGCGCCCGGCTATTTCACCGGGCCGCGTCCCCTCGACTGGATGAATGCCCTGCTGGTCCGCGACGGACGGACCTGGATGAGTCTGGTTCCCGGCGAGATGGAAAGCCAGATGCCCCATCTGGCCGCCGCGCGGGGAACGGTGGTGGTGTGCGGCCTGGGCATGGGGGTGATGGCCTATGCCGTCTCGGCCCGTACCGCCGTGGAGCGGCTGGTGGTGGTGGAGAAGGACCCCGAGGTCGTCGCCATGTTCCACGAATTCGCCGGCTTCGAGGCTTGGCCGCAGCGGGCCAAGATCGAGATCGTCGAGGCCGACGCCCGCGAGGTGCGGGTCGACGGCGTGGATTTCCTCTATGCCGATATCTGGCCCTGTTACCGCATGGATTGCATGGTGCCCGACATGCAGGCCATCCAGGGCAACATCAAGGCGCCGCGCTGCGGTTATTGGGGCCAGGAACTGGACATGGTCGACCGGGCGCGGGCCAAGGGCGTGGCGTTCGAGGATTTCGGCGCCGCGCATGTGTGCGATTTCATCGCCGAGACCGGCCTGCCGCTGATCGGGCTGGAGGAGCCGCGCTATCCCGAACTGTGCCGGCGGGCGGCGGCCAATCCCGCCATCGGCGCCAAGCGGCGGCCGGTGGCGAGAGACTGAGGGCCAAAGAAAACCGCCTCTTTGAACCTTTCAAAGAGGCGGCAAGGGCAAGGCCCGCCGCGGCCTGTGCAGCGAAAGCCAAGCGCGAGCGCCCGGCGACTGAGGGCCAGATATTACGGCCGGCCGATGCTGGTGTAGGTGAAGCCCAGTTCGGCCATTTCCTCGGGAACGTAGACGTTGCGCAGGTCGACGATGGCCGGCTGGGCCAGCAGCGACTTGACCTTCTTGAGGTCCAGGGCGCGGAACTCGTTCCATTCGGTGATCAGGACCGCGCAATGGGCGCCCGGCATGGTGGCGTAGGCGTCCTTGCAGTACTCGACGCCCTCGGGAAGCAGCTTCTTCGCCTCTTCCATGCCCTCGGGGTCGAAGGCCTTGATGACGGCGCCCGCCTCGACCAGCGCGGCAACGATATCCAGCGACGGCGAATCGCGCATGTCGTCGGTATTGGGCTTGAAGGTCAGGCCCAGCACCGAGATGGTCTTGCCCTTCACCGAGCCGCCGCAGGCGGCGACCACGCGTTCGGCCATCTGCTTCTTGCGGGCGTCGTTGACGGCGACCACCGATTCGACGATGCGGAGCGGCGCGTCGAAATCGCGGGCGGTCTTGACCAGGGCCAGGGTGTCCTTGGGGAAGCACGAGCCGCCGTAGCCGGGGCCGGGGTGCAGGAACTTCTTGCCGATGCGGCCGTCCAGGCCGATGCCCTTGGCGACGTCGTGGACGTTGGCGCCCACCTTCTCGCACAGATCGGCGATCTCGTTGATGAAGGTGATCTTGGTGGCCAGGAAGGTGTTGCCGGCATACTTGATCAGCTCGGAGGTGCGCCGCGAGGTGAAGACGATGGGCGTTTCGATCAGGTAGAGCACCCGATAGAGCTGCTTCATCACCTTGCGGGCGGCATCGGACTCGGTGCCGATGACCACGCGGTCGGGGCGCATGAAGTCGTTGATGGCCGAGCCTTCGCGCAGGAATTCCGGGTTGGAGACCACATCGAACTGAGCGTCGGGGCGCCGCGCCCGGATGATGCGCTCCACCTCGTCGCCGGTGCCCACCGGCACGGTGGACTTGGTCACCACCACGGTGTAGCCGGTCATGGCGTCGGCGATTTCCTCGGCCGCCGCGTAGACGTAGGAGAGGTCGGCGTGGCCGTCGCCGCGCCGGGACGGCGTGCCCACCGCGATGAACACCGCGTCGGCATCCCTGACCGCCGACTTGAGGTCGGTGGTGAAGGCCAGCCGGCCGGCTTCCACGTTGGCGGCGACCATGTCGTCCAGGCCCGGCTCGTAGATGGGCATGATGTTCTGGTGCAGTTTCTCGATCTTGCCGGCGTCCTTGTCGACGCAGGTGACGTCGATGCCGAATTCCGAGAAACAGGTCCCCGACACCAGGCCCACATAGCCGGTGCCGATCATGGCGATGCGCATGGCGCTTTAGTCCTTAGCCGTGAAAGCGGGTGATCAGGTCGCGGGCGGCCTCGGCCATGTCCTCGCGGGCCAGGGCGAAGGCCAGATTGGCCTCCAGCCAGCCCACCTTGTCGCCGCAGTCGAAGCGGGTGCCCTCGAAGCGCAGGCCGTGGAAGGGGACCATGCCGATGGTCTGGCTGATGGCGTCGGTCAGCTGGATCTCGCCGCCGGCACCCTTCTCCTTTCTGTCCAGCACGTCGAACACCGCCGGATGCAGGATATAGCGGCCGATGATGGACAGCGTCGAGGGAGCGACCTCGGGATCGGGCTTTTCCACCAGGCCCTTGGCGCGGGCCAGACGGCCGTTGTCGTGTTCCACGTCCAGGATGCCGTAGCGCTTGGTGTGCTCGCGCGGCACGTCGGAGACGGCGACCACGTGGCCGCCCACCTCGGTGTGAACGGCGGCCATCTGCTTCAGGCAGGCGGTCTTGGACAGGATCAGATCGTCGGGCAGCAGCACGGCGAAGGGCTCGTCGGCCACCAGATCGCGGGCGCACCACACGGCATGGCCGAGGCCCAGGGGCTCGGACTGGCGGGTGTAGGAAATCTGGCCCGACTTGGGCATCCACGAGGTCACCGCCTCGACCAGATCGAACTTGCCGCGATCCTTGAGGATGCGTTCCAGCTCGGGATTGTGGTCGAAATGGTCCTCCAGCGCGTTCTTGCCGCGCCCGGTGACGAAGATGAAGTGCTCGCAACCGGCCGCGGCCGCCTCTTCCACCGCGTACTGGATCAGCGGCTTGTCCACCACCGGCAGCATTTCCTTGGGCATCGCCTTGGTGGCGGGCAGGAAGCGGGTGCCCATGCCACCCACGGGGAACACGGCCTTGCGGACTCGACGAGTCATCGATCACTCCTGAAGCTTTGTCTCGGCCGCCCGGCGCTTTATCGCGCCTCGTTACGGTCGCGGCATGTTTTGCCACGCCCGCGTGACGGACGCAACGGTTTGAGCGCGACTCTATCCCAGCAGGATGTCGCGGGCCTGATTGAGGCGGGTGGCGATCCAGGTGGAGCCGCCGGCATCCGGGTGGGCTGCACGCATCAGGCGACGATGGGCCTCGCGGATTTCATCGGGCGTGGCGCCGGGCTCAAGGCCCAGCACCTCGTAGGCCTGGGGGCGGGTCATGGCGGCGTCGGCGGGCGGAGAGGGCGGTGGCGCCTCGGCGGCGGCGCCTCGGCCGGTCATGCGGCGGATGGATTGCCAGAGCTGGTGCAGGCGCATGGCGCGGCCGATCCATGGCGACAGGCCGGCCAGGATGGCGAACAATCCGGCCAGCTTGCCGGTCACCACCAGTGCCACGCCGCCGATCACCAGGGCGGCGAGCCCGGCACCGATCAGTGCCTTCTTGGCTTTTTCGGGCGGCGCCTTGGACCACCAGCGCAACCCCCACCATAGGGCGAGCAGGGCGCCGACCGCCAGAAGCAGGCGCAGGGGCATGGGCTATTCGAAATCGAAACTGGAATGGCCGTCGGTCAACTCGAACAGGCGCCGCACATTGCCCGAGGCGCCGCGCAGGGTGAGGTGCCGTCCCTTGCCGACGATTTCATCCTTGGCCAGATGCAGCATTCCCAATCCCACGGAATCCACCCGTCCCACCCTGGCCAGGTCGAAGACGACCCGGGCCGCCGTGATCGAATTGATGTCGGTGATCAGGCCGTTCATCTGGCTGGTGACGGTATAGTCCATGGTCCCGTCGAGCCGGACGGTCAGGGTATCGTCCTGGTGGGAGATGGAAATGTTCATGGGAAACCTGAATTCCTCGATTGGGTAGTCGATGATTATGCTACGACTTTGCCTGTCGCTCCAGGGATTGAATCAGGCAAATTGTGTCTCGCGTATAGGTGTTTGCCGCAAGATCAACCCTTGGCGCCACTGCGGCTTCGCGGTAAAAACGAACAGATGATCGTAAAAGTGGAGGTAGCATGTCCGTTCTGCTGTGGCAACCGTCCAACGAGCGTGTCGAAGCCTCGGCGCTTGCCCGGTTTATGCGCCAGGCCGATACCCGCTTTCACGCCGGAGCGAGCGATTACCAGACGCTGTGGCGCTGGTCGGTGGACCGCCCCGATCAGTTTTGGTCCCTGGTGTGGGACGAGGTGGGGATTGTCGGCGACGGGCCGGGCGGCGTGGTGGTGGACGATGCCGGCCGCATGCCGGGCGCCAGATGGTTCCCCGAGGCACGGCTGAACTTCGCCGAGAACCTGCTGCGGCGCGACGATGCCGGCGACGCCATCGTCTTCTGGGGCGAGGACAAGGTGAAGCGGCGGCTGTCCTTCGCCGATCTGCATGCCCTGGTGTCGCGCATCCAGCAGGCGCTGAAGGCGGCGGGAGTCGGACCGGGCGACCGGGTGGCGGGCTACATGCCCAACATGCCGGAATCGGTGGCCTTCATGCTGGCGGCGGCCAGTCTGGGCGCCATCTGGTCCTCGGCCTCGCCCGATTTCGGCGTCCAGGGCGTGCTGGACCGCTTCGGCCAGATCGCCCCCAGGGTGCTGGTGGCCGCCGAGGGCTATTTCTATTCGGGCAAGGCCCACGACTGCCTGGAAAAGCTGGCGTCCATCGTGCCGGGCATTCCCTCGCTGGAGAGCGTGGTGGTGGTGCCCTACACCCGTGAGGCGGCGGATATCTCGGGCCTGCCCAAGGCGGTGCATCTGGGCGACTTCCTGGCGCCGTATACGCCCCGCGCGGTGGAGTTCGTCCGCCTGCCCTTCGATCATCCCCTCTACATCATGTATTCGTCGGGCACCACCGGGGCGCCCAAGTGTATCGTCCACTCGGCGGGCGGGGCGCTGATCCAGCAGTTGAAGGAGCACCGGCTGCATTGCGACGTGCGCAAAGGTGACCGGGTCTTCTACTTCACCACCTGCGGCTGGATGATGTGGAACTGGCTGGTGGCCGGCCTGGGGGCCGAGGCCACCCTGCTGCTCTACGACGGTAATCCCAGCCATCTGGGCGGCAACATCCTGTTCGACTTCGCCGATGCCGAGGGCATGACCCTGTTCGGCACCTCGGCCAAGTGGATCGACGCCATCGCCAAGATGGGCCTGGAACCCATCAGGACCCACTCGCTGACGACGGTGCGCACCCTGTGCTCCACCGGCTCGGTCCTGGCGCCCGAGGGCTTCGACTACATCTACGGCAAGGTGAAGGCGGACGTGCAACTGGCCTCCATCTCGGGGGGCACCGACATCATCTCGTGCTTCATGCTGGGCAACCCGCTGGCCCCGGTCTATCGCGGCGAGATCCAGTGCCGGGGGCTCGGCATGAAGGTCGAGGTGTTCGACGAGAACGGGCGCTCGCTGGAGGGCGAGAAGGGCGAACTGGTCTGCACCCGCGCCTTCCCCTCCATGCCGGTGGGATTCTGGAACGACGATGACGGCGCCAAGTACCGTGCCGCCTATTTCGAGAAATTCCCCGGCATCTGGACCCACGGCGACTGGGTGGAGCTTAATCCCCGGACCGGCGGCATCATCGTCTTCGGCCGCTCGGACGCCACCCTCAATCCCGGCGGCGTGCGCATCGGCACCGCCGAGATCTACCGTCAGGTGGAGCAGATCGACGACGTGCTGGAAAGCCTGGTGATCGGCCAGGACTGGCAGGCCGACGTCCGCGTGGTGCTGTTCGTGCGGCTGCGCGACGGGGTGACGCTGACGCCGGAGCTGGAGGCGCGCATCAGGAAGCGCATCCGCGACAACACCACGCCGCGCCATGTGCCGGCCAAGGTGGTGCAGGTGGCCGACATTCCCCGCACCAAGTCGGGCAAGATCGTCGAACTGGCGGTCCGCGACGTGGTGCACGGCCGCGCCGTCAAGAACAAGGAGGCCCTGGCCAACCCGGAGGCGCTCGATCTGTTCACCGGCCGCTCCGAGTTGGAGGAGTGATAGACGGCCGTCAACTTTGACGATAGCCTTTCCCTTCGAGTTTGTTTGACGGGAGGGGCAGTCATGGATCGTCGTTCATTCCTCAAGGGGGCCACGGGCGCTGCCTGTCTGTGCGGCACGTGCGGCGGTTCCATCGCCCAGGCGGTGGCCGCCGAGGGAGCCCACTGGGCCTATGAGGGCCATGGCGGACCGGCCGAGTGGGGCATGCTGTCGCCGGAATACGCCGCCTGCTCCATGGGGCGCGAGCAATCGCCCGTCGACCTGTCCAAGCCCATTGCCGCCATCATCGGCGATCCGCTGACCGCCTGGCGGCCGGTGCCGCTCAGGGTGCAGAACAACGGTCACACCATCCAGGTGGATTGCGGCGGCGGCGGCAGTCTGATGCTGGACGGCAAGTCCTACGACCTGCTGCAGTTCCACTTCCATCACCCCAGCGAACACACGGTGGACGGCGCCTTCTTCGACATGGAGTGCCACTTCGTCCACAAGGCGGCCGATGGCGGTCTGGCGGTGCTGGGGGTGATGATCGCCAAGGGTGGCGCCAACCCGGCGCTTGAGGCCATCTGGCAGGTGATGCCGGGCAAGGGTGGCGAGAGCGTCACCGGGTCGTCCATGCTCGATCCCTCCATGCTGCTGCCCAAGGACCCGGTGACCTTCCGCTATGCCGGATCGCTGACCACGCCGCCCTGCTCCGAGGTGGTGCAGTGGGTTGTCTACCGTCAGGCCATCACCGCCTCGGCCGAGCAATTGGCCGCCTTCGCCAAGCTGTTTCCCAACAATGCCCGTCCGGTCCAGCCGCTCAACCGCCGCAAGCTGCTGCTCGATGTGATGTGAGGTGGGTGAGATGACGCATCGCTTTCCGCTCGCTCTCCTGCCGCTGGGCGCCGTGGCTTTGCTGGCGGGCTGCGCCGCCTCGCCCCAGCCCATGGACGGAGGCTGGTACCAGGGCACCTGGATCGTCACCGACGCCTTCCCCTCGGGGGCCGTGGCCGACGCCGCTTCCGCGCCGCGCGGTCAGGCCGTGCCCATGGACACCGCTCGGGCCGGTGATGCCGCCGGCCGTGTCTGCCCGTCGCCGCGCTACAGCGAGGACCGGGCGCCGTTGAGTTCGGTGATCGGGGCGGCGGCCGCCGACTGGCCGGGCATGTCCGATCAGGTCACGGTGCTCAATGTGGACTGTGACGGCCGGCCTTTCGCCCGCTATGCGGTGATGGCCGACGGCGCCCTGATGGCCCGCTACGGCGGCTGGGTGCTGCGGCTGGAGCACGGCGAGAAGCTGGCGGCCAATCCCGCTCCCATGATGGCCGAGCCGGCGGCTGCACCCATGGCGGTGGCGCCTCCGCCTCCGCCTGCGGTGACGCCGCCCCCGCCGGTTGCCGAGGCGCCGCGCAGGCTGGTCTATCTCGCCTCGTACAAGACCGAGGCGTGGGCTCGCAAGGGCTGGGGCGTCCTGGCCGGGCACTCGGCCGCCCTCAAGGCCTCGGAGCCGGTGCTGAAGGACGTCGAGATCAAGGGCAAGGGCAAGTTCGTGCGCCTGTTCGCCGGGGCCAGGGACGACGGCGCCGCCAAGACCATCTGCAAGGAATTGGGCAAGGCCATCGCCGAATGCGGCGTGGCGGGGCGGGAATAGGAGCGGGCGGCGGTGCGCGTCACATCCGACGCGTGATGATCTAGAAGCGGTAGCCCAGGCCGGCGCCGAGCGTCAGGCCGGTTCCCGGCTGATCGGTGCCGCTGGCCCGGTTGGCGCCGGCCATGCCGCCGACGCTGAAGGACGGGCTCACCTGATGGATCAGGCTGAGCGACATATTGATTTCGTTGCCGTTGGGGCCGGTGCGGTAAGGATCGGCCAGGGTCAGGGCCGGATGCTGGGAATTGGGGCTGATATAGCCCCAATCGGTGCGGTTGACGCCCAGGCTGAGCGATGCCCGGCTGTCGGTGCCCAGGGCTCCGCCGGCCCACGAGGCGGCGAGGTTGGCGCCGCTGCTGGCGCCGTCGCTGCGCAGCGACGAGGACAACTGGACATTGGCGCCGCCATAGGCGACGTAGCCGCCCACCGCCAGCGGGCTGCCCGGCAGGCCGAAGGCCAGGGGCGAGCCGGACAGGCCGGCCGATGGCCCCGACACGGCCCCCGCCGACAGCTTTCCCGACGACATCAGGGGCAGGCGGGACTCGCCCAGGCCGAAGGCGGGTGCCTCGGCTCGCGCCGCGCCGCCACCCGGCACCAGCCGCGCGGCGGGGGAGAGCTCGGCCGAATCCGCCGGTCCCGCCGCCCACAGGGGCAGCGCCAGGATGGAGAACAGAACGGAACGAGCGGAAGTCATGGCCTGAGACGGGTAAAGGTGTATCGCTTCAGGAAGATATAGGCGCCGGTCCGGCCGTGGGGAAGTCCCTGGAACGGCTGTCGTTTTGATTCTTTGCAAGTGTTGCAGTTTTGCACTGCAATATCGGGAAAACTCCCTACGTCTTTTCGGCGATCAGATGGCGAATGGCGGTGCTGCCGGTGTCGGGGGCGACGATTGCGGCCAGCCAGGGCAGGACGCGCTCCAGGCTTTCCCGCAGTTGCCAGGGCGGATTGATCACCAGCAGGCCGCTGCCGTTGAGCCTGAACGGGTCCTCGGCCGGGCGCAGCAGCAACTCCACGGCCAGGGTTTCCGGGCCGCCTTGGTCGGCGATGTCCCGATAGAAGGCCTCCACCGGCTCGCGGCCCTTGATGGGATACCAGGCCAGATAGATGCCGGTGGGCCACAGCTTGCGGGCCCGGCGCAGGGCGGCCAGCAGTCGCTCGAACTCGTTCTTGACCTCGAAGGGCGGGTCCATCAGCACCAGCCCGCGCCGCTCGGGCGGCGGCAGCAATCCCTTGGCGGCGGTGTAGCCGTCCAGATGGTGGACGCCGACCCGGCGGTCGCCGTGGAAGCGGGCCCGCAGCGTCTCCACGTCCTCGGGGTGCAGTTCCACCAGGGCCATGCGGTCCTGGGGACGCATCAGGCCGCGCACCAGTTCGGGCGAGCCGGGGTAGCGGCGCAGCGTGCCGTCCGAGTTCCAGGCCCGCACCACCGCCAGATAGGTCTCCAGTTCGGCGGGCGGACGGGGCGCGTCCAGGACCTTGGCGATACCGTTCAGATATTCGCCGGTCTTGTCGGCCTGGGGGGCCTCCAGGTCGTAGGCGCCGATTCCCGCATGGGTATCGAGCACAAAGAACGGCGTGTCCTTGCGCTTCAGTCCGGCGATGACCAGCGCCAGGATGGCGTGCTTCATCACATCGGCGAAGTTTCCTGCGTGGTAGGCGTGGCGGTAGTTCATACCCTGCTCTCGGACCCTTGGCTGCGGTGGCGCGAAAGCATAGAGGGCGTCGCCGCCAGGGGGCAAAGGGAAAGCGCCATAAGTGGACTTAAAATTAAAACTATTAAAAATAAAGAATGAGTGGGGTGTTTACTGTAGCCCGACTAATCAAGCCATTATTCCAATGGTATAAGCGGTAATACCAACGAATGGTATAAAGGCTCGGTAGAGAAATTGATCAGTGGCATGGAAAGGCGGCGGCTCCATCGACTCCTGTGATTTATGACGGATGACCCTTTTGTAAAAGACACATTTTGATGCATCTTCGTTCATCCTTTTCGAAGGGATTTGGTGTAGTGTCCGCTTCGGAGCGGCTCCAATGTGGGGCCGGGGCTGCATTGGCCGGGTGGCTGCCCGGCATTCTGCTTGCGCGGGGAATAGTCATGTCGCGTCCTGGTGTTTACTTGTCCGGGGTGGAGCGCACATTCGGCGCCGACGAGATCATCGTCAGCAAGACCGATACCAAAGGGCGGATCATCTATGCCAACGAGGTGTTCCTGCGGATGGCCGGTTTCGCCGAGGGCGAGATTCTCAACCAGCCGCACAGCATCATCCGCCATCCCGACATGCCGCGCTGCGTCTTCAAGCTGCTGTGGGACACCATCGAGGCCGGCAAGGAAATCTTCGCCTATGTGAAGAACCGGTCCAAGAACGGTGACCATTACTGGGTGCTGGCCCACGTGACCCCCACCTTCGACAAGACGGGCAAGATCGTCAGCTACCATTCCAACCGCCGTTCGCCCCGACGGGACGCGGTGGAAAAGGCCGAGGGCCTCTACAAGGAACTGCTCGCCATCGAGAACGGCCACGATGATCGCAAGGTCGGCATGGAAGCCGCCTTCCAGGCCGTGGTCGCCAAACTGCAAGGCGCGGGAGTGCCCTACGATGAATTCGTCTTCTCTCTCTAGGGCCCTGGCCGCCGCCATTCTCGCCGCGGTACTGTGCGGAATCGGCGCGCTGATCGCCCTGAGCCGCGGCGCACTGCTCGATGCGGGAGCCATGGGGCTGGCGGCGCTGGGGGCGCTGGCCGTGCTGTATTACGTCAACCGGGCGCGCGCCAGCATCCACCGGGCCTGCCAGGTTCTGGGCGAGGCCGGAGCGGGCCGCCTGGACGTGCGCATCATCGGTATCGTCGAAGGTGGGACCCTCGGCCGGTTGGACAAGGCGATCAACCGGTTGCTCGACCTGACCGAGGTGTTCACCAAGGAGGCCGACGCCGCCATGGCGCTGACCTCCGAGGGCCGTTATTTCCGCCATATCCTCACCGACGGCATGGTGGGCGAGTTCGCCGACCATGCGCGACTGATCAACAAGGCGCTCTCGGGGATGGAAATGCGCGCCAATGCCTTCAGCGCCGAAGCCACCGGAGTCGGCAACACCATCAAGCACGTCACCCAGGTGGTGGCCGCCACCGCCACCGAGCTGGAAGCCACCGCCCAGCAGATGTCCGACATCGCGTCCCAGACCAGCGAGCAGTCCACCAAGGTGGCCGGTGCCGCCGAGGATGCCTACACCCATGTGGAAGCGGTGGCGGCGGCGGCCGAGCAGGTGTCGTCCGGCATCCGCGACGTGGCGGCGCGCATCCAGGATTCGGCCCGCATGGCCCAGGAAACGGTGCGGGTCGCCACCGAGACCGACGAGGCCATCAACGGCCTCAACATAGCGGCGCAGAAGATCGGCGAGGTGGTCAACCTGATCACCGAGATCGCCAGCCAGACCAACCTGCTGGCCTTGAACGCCACCATCGAGGCGGCGCGGGCCGGTGAAGCCGGCAAGGGCTTCGCCGTGGTCGCCAACGAGGTCAAGCATCTGGCCAATCAGACGGCGCGCGCCACCGACGAGATTTCCAGCCAGATCGACGGCATGCGCCAGGCCACCGGCCAGGCGGTGGGTGCGGTGCGCAACATCGCCGGCAAGATCCGCGAGATCAACGACAACGCCACCGGCATCGCCGCCACCACCGAGCAGCAGAGCGCGGCGGTGGCCGAGATGAGCCGTTCCATCCGCACCGTCGCCGCCGACGTGCAGACGGTGGCCGACACCATCGGCGAAGTGGCTTCCACCGCCGGCACCGCCACCGACGCCGCCGGACAGGTGCTGGTCGCCGCCGGTGATCTGGCCAACCGCACGGTCAGCATGAACGACGACATCGACGCCTTCATCTCGCGGGTGTGCTCGGGCATCAAGGGGGCGTAGGGCGGGGACGCCCCTTTCTCCTTGCGTGGCGGAACGGCTTCCGTTAAAGCTACGCTTCCGATGGAGGAAACCATGTTCGTCTGCTTGTCCAAGGCAAACGCATTGCGCGTCCGGGGCTCTGCCTCGGCGGCGGCCTTCATCACTACCAAAACCGGCGCCACCAAGACCGCTTGAGCGGGCCGGTTCGTCACGATTGCACGAAAAAGGCCCGCGGAAAGCTTCCCGCGGGCCTTTTCGTATCTCGATAAGCGCCAGGGAACCAAGGGCTCTGGAAAACGGAGAGGACAAGATGGGTTACAAGGTTGCTGTAATCGGCGCGACCGGCAATGTGGGCCGGGCAATGCTTCAGATCCTGGTGGATCGCAAGTTTCCGGTGGACGAGGTCGTCGCCCTGGCGTCCGAGCGGTCGGTCGGCCGCGAAGTCGCTTTCGGCGACAACAAGATCCTGAAGTGCAAGGACCTGGCCACCTTCGACTTCAAGGGCTTCGATATCGCCCTGTCCTCTCCCGGCGCCAAGGTCTCGGCCCTTCATTCCCCGCGCGCCGCCGCCGCCGGCTGCGTGGTGATCGACAACACCTCGCATTTCCGCATGGACCCCGATGTGCCGCTGGTGGTGCCCGAGGTCAATCCGGAAGCCATCGCCCAGTACAAGAAGAAGGGCATCATCGCCAACCCCAACTGCTCGACCATCCAGATGGTGGTGGCGCTGAAGCCCCTGCACAAGCTGGGCAAGATCAAGCGCGTCGTCGTCTCGACCTACCAGTCGGTGTCGGGCGCCGGCAAGGAGGGCATGGACGAGCTTTACGACCAGACCAAGGGTGTCCTGGTCCATGACGCCATCAAGCCGAACAAGTTCTCCAAGCAGATCGCCTTCAACCTGATCCCGCAGATCGACGTCTTCATGGAAGACGGCTCGACCAAGGAAGAGTGGAAGATGGTGGTCGAGACCCACAAGATTCTCGACCCCGACATCGCCGTGAACGCCACCTGCGTGCGCGTGCCGGTGTTCGTCAGCCATTCGGAATCCATCAACGTGGAATTCGAGCGTCCGGTCAGCGTCGCCGAGGCCACCAGGGCGCTGCGCGACGCCGAAGGCGTGGTGGTGATGGATACCCGCGAGCCGGGCGGCTACATCACGCCCCTGGAGACCACCGGCGAGGACCCGGTCTATGTCAGCCGCATCCGCAAGGACCCCACCGTCAAGAACGGCCTGTCCTTCTGGTGCGTCGCCGACAACCTCAGGAAGGGCGCGGCGCTCAACGCCGTGCAGATCGCCGAGGTGCTGATCCGCGATTACCTGAAGAAGTAGGTCCCCCACCGTCGTTATCGTCGGTCTTGATCCGGTGATCCATGGATGCCCGGATCAAGACCGCGGCTGTCCGGTTTAAGTTTCCGGGTGCCGGGGATCGGCTGTTTCACCACCAAGCCACCAAGGGCACCAGGACGGGAAGGTGGGACTCGGAACGAACGGCCACTCCAAATGGGGTGGCCGTTTGCCGTTTGGGGCGGGCCGGTCTATCCTGGTTCCATGACCAAGACAGCCGCAGCACCGGTGGAAATCCGCATCGAGGGCCTGACCAAGGCGTTCGATGGCCATCCGGTGTTGCGTGGTGTCGATCTCGATATCCAGGCCGGCGCCTTCGTGGCGGTGGTGGGGGGATCGGGATGCGGCAAGAGCGTCCTGCTCAACCATATCCTCGGTCTGATGCAACCGGACGGCGGACGGGTGCTGGTCGCCGATCCCGAACGGCCCGATAGCCCGCTGCTCGACCTCGCCGCTCTGGATGCCGACCAAATGGCCGATATCCACGTCCATTGGGGCGTGGTGTTTCAGCGCAACGCCCTGTTCTCCGGCACCGTGCTGGACAATATCGGCCTGTGGCTGGAGGAGGTCGGCCATCTGGGCGTCGCCGACATCGAGCACATGGCCCAGCGCGTGCTGGCGGCGGTGGGACTGCCCGCCACGCCCGATTTCCTGGCCGGGCGGGTGGAGTCCCTGTCGGGCGGCATGGCCAAGCGCATCGCCATCGCCCGTGCCCTGGCCATGGAGCCGCGCTGCATGTTCTTCGACGAGCCGACCACCGGCCTCGATCCGGTCACCGCCTCGCAGATTCAGGACCTGCTGCTCTCCACCCATGTGGACGAGCGTGATGGACTGGCACGGACCACCATCGTCGTTACCCACGACAAGGACCTGCTGTACCGGCTGCGGCCCCGCGTGGTGATGCTGCACGACGGGCGGGTGTCGTTCGACGGGCCGTTCGAGGATTTCGAGGCATCGAGATCGCCGATCATCCGTCCCTATTTCGACCTGATGCCGACGCTGCACCAGCGGGAACTCGCCTGATGCAGGCCCACCTACCCACCTTGCGCCAACTGCGCTATCTGGTCGCCCTGGCCGAGCACCGCCATTTCGGCCGCGCCGCCGAGGCGTGTCTGGCGACCCAAAGCACCCTGTCGGCCGGGTTGCAGGAACTGGAAAGCCTGCTGGGCGTCACCCTGGTGGAGCGGACCAAGCGCAAGGTGCTGATGACGCCGCTGGGCGACGAGGTGGCGGCGCGGGCCCGCGACCTGCTGCGCGGTGCCGAGGACATCGCCGATCTGGCCCGTGCCCACGGCAAGCCGCTGACCGGCGGCCTGCGCCTGGGGGTGATTCCCACCATCGCGCCGTTTCTGCTGCCCCGCGTGCTGCCCGGCCTGCGCCGCCTCTATCCCGACCTCAAGCTGGCGCTGCGCGAGGATCTGACGGCGCGACTGCTGGAGCGTCTGGTCAACGGCGACCTGGACGCGGCGGTCCTGGCCCTGCCCTACGAGGCGGCCGAGGTGGAGATGGAGGCGCTGTTCACCGACCCCTTCGTGCTGGCCTGTCCGCCCGGCCATCCCCTGGCGGCACGGGAAACCGTCAGCGGCGCCGATCTGGCCGGGGCGGACCTGCTGTTGCTGGAAGAGGGGCATTGCCTGCGCGACCATGCTCTGGCCGCCTGCTCGCTGCCGGCGCCCAGGCGGGGCGAGGGTATCCTGGGCACATCGCTGGGCACCCTGGTGCAGATGGTCGCCTCGGGCATGGGGGTGACCCTGCTGCCCCGGCTGGCGGTGGAGGCCGGCGTTCTGATCGGCACCGATCTGGTCACCCGCCCGCTGTCCGGCGGCGGCGCCCGCCTGCTGGGGCTGGCCTGGCGCAAGTCCAGCGCCCGCAAGGACGAATTCCGTCTGCTGGGGCGCGCGCTGTTCGGGTTATAGATTCTCGGGGCCGGAAACGCCAATGCCCGGCGCAAGGCCGGGCACGACGTGGAAGATACCGGACGGCCTCAGTCGAACAGGCTGGAGACCGAGCGCTCCTCGCTGATGCGCGAGATGGATTCGGCCATCAGCGGGGCGATGGTGACCTGACGGATGTTGCGGGCCATCTTCACCGCCTCGGTGGCGGGGATGGAATCGGTGATCACCAGTTCCTCGAGAGGCGAGGCGGTGACACGGGCCACGGCGCCGCCCGACAGCACGCCGTGGGTGACGAAGGCGGCCACCGAGACGGCTCCGGCCTTCATCAGCGCCTCGGCGGCGTTGCACAGCGTACCGGCGGAATCGACGATGTCGTCGACCATGATGCAGCGGCGGCCGCGCACGTCGCCGATGATGTTCATCACCTCGGACACACCGGCCTTTTCGCGGCGCTTGTCGATGATGGCGAGATCGGCGTCGATGCGGCTGGCGATGGCGCGGGCGCGCACCACGCCGCCCACGTCGGGCGACACCACCATGACGTCGTCGCCCTGGTAGCGGGCGCGGATATCGTTGGTGAACACCGGGGCGGCGTAGAGGTTATCCAGCGGAATGTCGAAGAAGCCCTGGATCTGGCCCGAATGCAGGTCCAGCGTCACCACGCGGTCGGCGCCGGCGGTGGTGATCAGGTTGGCGACCAGCTTGGCCGAGATGGGCGAGCGGGGCGACGACTTGCGGTCCTGGCGGGCATAGCCGAAATAGGGGATCACCGCCGTGATGCGCCGGGCCGAGCCGCGCCGCAGGGCGTCCAGGGTGACCAGCAGTTCCATCAGATTGTCGTTGGCGGGATAGCTGGTGGATTGGATGACGAAGACGTCCTCGCCACGGACGTTCTCGTGAATTTCGACGAACACCTCGTTGTCCGAGAAGCGGCGGATCACCGCCTTGGTGATGGACATGGTGAGATATTCGGCGATCGCTTCCGCGAGGGGCCGGTTGCTGTTGCAAGCGAGGATTTTCATGATGGATACCGCCGGGTTAGCGCGCCGCTGCGCTGACGTGAAACCGGCACTCGTATATCAGCCGGATACCTGTCCTGTAAACCGGTGGCTATGACCGATCCACTATTTCTGTGGTATGGCGGCTATGATGTCGGCGATACCCTCGGCCCCGCCGGCCGCGATATCGCCGGCCAGCGCGCCCCACGGGCCGGAAAGGCGGCCCTTGGGCAGGGCGCCCTGCTGGGCGGCCTTGCCCAGTTCCGCACCGGTCTTGGCGTCCAGCACGATCCAGGTCACGTCCAGAATCTCCTCGCCGGGGCGGCCGGGCACCAGGGTGACACGGCCACGGATCGCCAGTTCGGCCTCGGCCCCGCCCAGTTTGACCCCCAGACGCTGCAAGGCGCGGCCGAGAGCCTTGGCCAGCGCGCTGTCGCCGTCGCCCGGCAATCCGCCCAGGGGCTCCAGCCGCGCCACGGGAAGGCGCGGCGGCGCGGCGGCGGCCGTCGCTTCGGCCGGTTCGCCGTGCAGGGTGGCGGCATACCGGGCGATCACCTCGTCGGCCAGCCGGTCGATGGTGGCCGGCCCCGCCTTGTCCCAAAGGGCGGTGGGCAGGGTCTGGGGGAAGGCGGTCGGCGGTTCGCCTTCCGGGACGATCAGACGCCAGCGCAGGGTCTTGGCGGCGACGGTGGTCTCGGTCTCGGCCACCAGAACCCAGGACCCGCTGACCGCGCTGCGGGTCGAGGCGGGGATGTCCTGATCGGTCAGGCGCTTGACGATGGCCTTGGCGAGGGCGTCGCCGCTGGGGCTGTCGTCGGGCGGGCGCACCACCACGCCACGCGGCCCCGGCGGGCTTACCGCCGCGTTGATGCCGTCGTGGCGGAAGGGCTGGGGCGGCTCGCCGCAGGCGGCCAACAGCAGGAGCAGGGCAAGGGAAAGACGTTTCATCGGTCCAGCGTGATCACCGAAATCTGCCGGCCGTAATCGGCCTCGCCCCGCAAGGTGGCGCGGCGATAGCTGAAGAAGCGGGCTTCGTCGCGGAGCGTGTCGGCGGGCACCCGCGTCACCTCGTGCACGCCGATGCGCGACAGCTTGCGCGAGATGTAGCCCGGCAGGTCGAACAGGTGATGGTCGGGTTTGGCCGGCGAGGGAGCGAAGAAATCGGCGTTTTCGGCTTCCTCGGCCAGGAAGGGAGCGGGGAATTCCGGTCCCACCTCGTAATTGCGGTGGCCGATGCACGGCCCGATGGCGGCGACGATCTTGGGCTTCCTGGCGCCGATGGCGATCATGGCCTTGACGGTGTTCTCCAGCACGTCGCCCAGGGCTCCCCGCCAGCCGGCATGGGCGGCGCCGATGATTCCCGACTTGCCGTCGGCGAACAGCACCGGGGCGCAATCGGCGGTAAGGATGCCCAGGCCGATGCCGGGACGGTCGGTGACCATGGCGTCGGCCTTGGGGGCGTTGCCCGGCTCCCACGGCTCGGTGACCGTCACCACGTCGCTGGAATGGGTCTGGTACAAGGTGACCAGCGCCTCTTCCGGCAGGTCGAGCAGGGCCATGACGCGGCGGCGGTTTTCCTTCACCGCTTCGGGCTTGTCGGAGGAACCGGGGCCGCAATTGAGCGAGGCGTACAGGCCTTCCGATACGCCGCCTTCCCGGGTGAAGAAGCCGTGGCGGATGCGGACGAACTCGTTGAGGGCCGACAGGGTGATCATTCAGCGGGTTCCAGGCCGGGAGGGACGGGCAGCAGAGGGTTGGCGAGGGCCATGACCTTGAACAGGGTGCCCATTTCGCCGGGATCGATCAAGCGCCGTGCGCCGCTGGCCAGATGAGCCGCCTGTTCGGAGGTGGCGTTGCCCATCAGCATGCGGGCCCGTTCCTCCAGCCCCAGGCGGGCCAGGAAGCGACCCTGCGACACCGGGCCATGGATGGCGGCGATACCCGCCGCCGCCTCGGCCAGGGCCTGGAAATCCACATGGGCGGTGATATCGGCATGGCCCGGCTCGGACAGCACCGGGTGGTGCTTGTGGCCCTTCAGCGCCTGCAGGCTGTCGCCGGCGGCGCTTGTTCCGTAGCCGTAATCGATGATCAGGGCGGCGCCGCCCTGGGTGACCACGCGCCGGGCGATGGCCTGGGCCAGTTCCCGCCCCTGGGGACTAATCTCGGCCAGGGCGCCGTCGGAGGCATTCAGCACGGCGGGGGCCAGGGGCGGTTCGTCCACCACCGGGCCGGCGGTGAAGACGAGCGCACCGCCGTCGTCCAGGGCGACCACCCGTTCGCGCCAGACGCCGCCGTTCTTTTCCAACTGGCGGATGGGCAGGGCGTCGAACAGCTCGTTGGCGACCAGCAACAGCGGTCCATCGGGCAGGTCCTCGAACCGCTGGTGCCAGGTGACCCGGCTGTCGGCCAGACTCTGTTGCTGGCGGTTGCGGAGCGCCGGGCTGGTCTCGATCAGGTGGACGTCCAGGGCCTTGGCGAAGGGGGGCAAGGCGGCGGCGGCGCGCAGCAGGTCGGCCATCAGGGTGCCGCGTCCCGGTCCGATCTCGGCCAGCACCACGCGGCCGGGCGAGCCCATGCTCTGCCAGACCAGGGCGCACCACAGGCCGAGCAGCTCGCCGAACATCTGGCTGATCTCGGGAGCCGTGGTGAAGTCGCCGGCCATGCCGAACGGATCGCGGCCCATGTAGTAGCCGTGCTCGGGATGCCCCAGCGCCTCGGCCATGAAGTCGGACACCGGGATGGGGCCGGTGGTCCTGATCCTCTCGGCGAGAATGTCGGCCAGACTCATCCGGCGGCCTTGGCCCGGGGTCCGCGCCGCCACGCCCACACCAGCATGGCGAGGCCGACCAGGACCTGGGGAATGGACAGCAACTGCCCCATGGTGGCGCCACCCCACAGGAAGCCCAGATGGGCGTCGGGCTGGCGGAAGAACTCGGCGGTGATGCGCGCCAGACCATAGCCGGCCAGGAACACCCCGGACAGGGCGCCGGCCCGATAGCGGATATCGGTCAGCTTCCACAGGCCGAACATGATCAGGAACAGGATCACGCCCTCCAGACCGGCTTCGTAGAGCTGGCTGGGATGGCGGGGAATGGGGCCGCCGCCGGGGAACACCATGGCCCATTCCACGTCGGGGGCGACGCGGCCGAACAGCTCGCCGTTGACGAAATTGGCCAGGCGGCCGAAGAACAGGCCGATGGGCACGGCACAGCAGATCACGTCGCCCACCAGGAACAGGTTGCGGCCCCTGAAGCGCGAGAAGGCGATGATGCCGAGGATGACGCCCAGCGCTCCGCCGTGGAACGACATGCCGCCCTGCCAGACCATGGGGATTTCCAGCGGATTGGCGAGGTAGTGCAGCGGCTTGTAGAACAGCACGTAGCCCAGCCGGCCGCCCAGCACCACGCCGAGCGTCGCCCACACCAGGAAGTCGTCGACCTCGATCTCGGTCATGGCGTTGGGTGGGCGGGCCACCAGGAACTTGACGTAGCGCCAGCCGGTCATCAGCCCGGCGATATAGGCCAGAGCGTACCAGCGGATGGCGAACGGCCCCAGTTGCAGGGCGATGGGGTCGAGGTGGGGATAGGCCAGGGCGAAGGTCATCAGCGGTAGGCATCCCCAGAGGCCAGGAAGCGTTTCACGTATTGCTCGACGCCGTCTTCCAGCGAGGTGAAGGGCTTGGTATAGCCGGCGCGGTGCAGGCGCTCCATCTTGGCCTGGGTGAAATACTGGTACTTGTCGCGGATCTCGATGGGGGTGTCGCGGAACTTGATCTGCGGCTCGCGGCCCACGGCGTGATAGACAGCGTTGGCCAGATCGAGGAACGAGCGGGCCTTGCCGGTGCCGACGTTGAACAGGCCGCTGACCCTGGGGTTCTCGATCAGCCACATCACCACGTCGACCACGTCGCCGACCCAGATGAAGTCGCGCAGCTGGCCGCCATCCGGGTATTTGGGATTGTGCGACTTGAACAGCTGGTAGGCGGCGTTCTTCTCGGCGTGGGGATAGACCTGGGCCACCACGCTCTGCTGGTTGCCCTTGTGGTACTCGTTGGGGCCGTAGACGTTGAAGAACTTGAGGCCCGCCCATTGCGGCGGCTTGCGCGATCCCGCCGACACCTTGCGCGCCACCCGGCGGTCGAACAGGTGCTTGGACCAGCCATAGGCGTTGAGCGGCCGCAGCTTGGCCAGATGCTCCATGGAGCCGTCGTCGTCGAAGCCCTGGGTCCCGTCGCCGTAGGTGGCGGCCGACGAGGCGTAGATGAAGCGTACGTTGTGCACGGCGCACCACTTCCACAGCGCCAGGGACAGCGAGAAATTGTTGGCGAGGATCTTGTCGGCGTCGGTCTCGGTGGTGGCCGAGATGGCGCCCATGTGGACGATGACTTCCATGTGCTTGGCGTTGGCTTCCAGGAAGTCGAACAACTGCTCGGGATGGACGATGTCGGCCAGCTCGCGCTTGGCGATGTTGTGCCACTTGGTGCCCGAACGCAGGCGGTCGCAGACCACCAGCTTGCCCGCCCCCTTCTCCTCGAGGGCCGCCAGGATGTTGGAACCGATGAAGCCGGCTCCGCCGGTGACGAGGATCATGGGGCGCTCCGCGCGTGGGATTGGTCCGCGACTCTTATAGGCCGGGATGTCCGACCCCGCAAGTTACCGTCTGATCCTCATCTTCATGCGTTCGGCCGCGTCGACCAGTCCGGCGCGGATGCCGGGCTCCATGGCCGAGTGGCCGGCGTCGGGGATGACGCGCAGGTCGCAGCCTTCCCAGGCGCGGGCCAGGTCGTCGGCCGAATTGGGCGGACAGACCATGTCGTAGCGTCCCTGGATGATCATGGCGGGCAGGTGGCGGATGCGGTCCAGCTCGTCCAGGAGCTGGTTGGGGCGCATGAAGCCGTCGTGGGCCATGTAATGGGCCTCGATGCGGGCGAGCGCCAGGGTGGACGGGCCGTCGGCCTCGCCGCTCTCCTCGCGGGGCAGCAGGCGGGCGCAGGCCTCCTCGTAGCCGCACCAGATGCGGGCGGCCGGCATGTGGATGGCCGGGTCGGCATGGTTGAGCCGCCGGACATAGGCATCCAGCGGCCGCTGGCGCTCGGCCTCGGGCAGGTGGGAGATGAAGCGGCGATGGGCCTCGGGGAAGAAGCGGCCCATGCCGGCCATGAACCACTCCACCTCGATGGGACGGAACAGGAAGATGCCGCGCATGATGAAGCCGGTGCAGCGCTCGGGGTATGCCTGGCCATAGGCCAGCGCCAGGGTGCTGCCCCACGAGCCGCCGAACAGCAGCCAGCGGTCGACGCCCAGGTGATGGCGCAGCTTCTCGAGATCGGCCACCAGATGGCCGGTGGTATTGGCGTGCACCGAGGCGCAGGGCCGCGAGCGGCCCGAGCCGCGCTGGTCGAACAGCACTACGCGCCAGAATTTGGGGTCGAAGAAGCGGCGATAGGCGGGCGCGGTGCCGGCCCCCGGCCCGCCATGGACGAAGACCACCGCCGGGCCGTCGGGATTACCCGAGACCTCCCAGTAGAGGTCGTGGCCGTCTCCCACGGCCAGCATACCCGAGGCATGGGGCTCGAACGGCGGAAACAACTCCATGGTTTCTCCTCTTGCGCTTATTTCCAATATGGCACGCGCCCGCCTCGCCTGCGAGTGCTTGACGGTGGGTATTCGCACGGCCTAAACCCGCCCACATGAAAGTGGATGATTTCGACTTCGACCTGCCGCGCGACCTGATCGCCGAACGTCCCGCCAGTCCGCGGGATTCGGCGCGGCTGCTGCATGTCCCGACGGCGGGCGGGCTGGCCGATCTCGGGGTGCGCGACCTTCCCGACCTGCTGCTGCCCGGCGATATCCTGGTGTTCAACGATACGCGGGTGATTCCCGCCCGGCTGTTCGGGCGCCGGGGGCTGGCGGGGGTGGAGGTGACGCTGCACCAGCGTACGGGGCTGGCCCAGTGGAAGGCCTTCGCCCGCCCGGCCAAGAAGCTCCGGCCCGGCGACCGGGTGGACTTCGCCGAGGGCTTCTCGGCCACCGTGGCGGAGAAGGGCGAGATGGGCGAGGTGACCCTGGATTTCGACCGCTCGGGCGAGGACCTGATGGTGGCGCTCGAGACCTTCGGCCACCTGCCGTTGCCGCCCTATATCCGCCAGGGCGAGGCCGACGAGCGGGATCGCGATGACTACCAGACGGTCTTCGCCCGCGAGAAGGGGGCGGTGGCGGCGCCTACCGCCGGGCTGCACTTCACCCCGGACCTGCTGGCCGCCCTGGAGGCGCGGGGCGTCAAACGCGCCACGGTGACCCTGCACGTGGGGGCGGGAACCTTCCTGCCGGTCAAGGTGGATGACACCGACGACCACCGCATGCACCAGGAGATCGGCGTGGTGACGCCCGAAACCGCCGCCGCCATCAATGCGGCGCGGGCGGCGGGCGGCCGGGTGGTGGCGGTGGGAACCACCTCGGCCCGCCTTTTGGAAAGCGCCGCCGATCCCCTGGGCACGCTGGCGCCCTTCGACGGCGCCACCGACATCTTCATCACGCCGGGTCACGCCTTCCGGCTGGTGGACGTGCTGCTGACCAATTTTCATCTGCCGCGCTCGACCCTGTTCATGCTGGTCTCGGCCTTTTCCGGCCTGGAACGCATGAAGGCGGTCTACGAGCACGCCAAGGTGGCGGGCTACCGCTTCTACTCCTACGGCGATTGCTGCCTGCTGGAACGGACACCGACATGACCCAGTTCTCCTTCGAGCTTCTCGCCACCGATGGCGCCGCCCGGCGCGGGCGGGTCAATACCGCCCATGGCGCCATCGACACCCCGGCCTTCATGCCGGTGGGCACGGCCGGCACGGTCAAGGCCATGCTGCCGGCCTCGGTGGCCGCCACCGGCGCCCAGATCGTGCTGGGCAACACCTATCACCTGATGCTGCGCCCCGGCGCCGAGCGGGTGGCGCGCCTGGGCGGCCTGCACAAATTCATGAACTGGCCGGGACCGATCCTCACCGATTCCGGCGGCTTCCAGGTGATGAGCCTGGCCAAGCTTCGGAAGATGGATGCCGACGGTGTCACCTTCCAGTCGCACCACGACGGGTCCAGGCATCGCCTGACCCCGGAAAGCTCCATGGAGATCCAGCGTCTGCTGGATGCCGACATCACCATGGCCTTCGACGAGTGCACGCCCTTTCCCGCCACCCATGAGCAGGCGGCGGAAAGCATGCGTCTGTCCATGCGTTGGGCGCGGCGCTCCAAGGAGGCTTTCGTCCAGCGCCCCGGCTACGGCCTGTTCGGCATCGTCCAGGGCGGCGTTTATCCCGAACTGCGGGCGGAATCGGCCCGGGCGCTGCTGGAGATCGGCTTCGAGGGCTATGCCGTGGGCGGTCTGGCGGTGGGCGAGGGCCAGGAGGCCATGTTCGCCACCCTGGACGTCACCACGCCGCTGTTGCCCGCCGACAAGCCCCGCTACCTGATGGGGGTGGGGCGCCCGTCCGACATCATCGGCGCGGTGGGGCGCGGCATCGACATGTTCGACTGCGTCATGCCGACCCGCTCGGGCCGCACCGCCCAGGCCTTCACCCGGCGGGGCACCGTCAACCTGCGCAATGCCCGCCACCAGGACGATCCCCGGCCGCTGGAGGAGGGCTGCCCCTGTCCGGCCTGCCGCGACCATTCGCGGGCCTATCTCCACCACCTGACCCGCTCGGAAGAGATTCTGGGGCCGATGCTGCTGACCTGGCACAACATCCAGGCCTATCAGACCCTGACCGCCGGTCTGCGCGCCGCCATCGCCGAGGGGCGTTTCGCCCAATTCGCGGCGGAAGCCGCCGCGCTGGAGGAGATGGGGGATATTCCGCCGCTATGAGCGGTCACCTCGCCTACGCCCTGGCCTGGATCGCCTTCGGCCTGTCCCACAGCGGACTGGCCGGGCGGAACCTCGCCGGGCGGCGCTGGTCGCGTATCGCATACAATGCCATCGCCCTTGCCGCCTTCCTGGCGGTGGGAGGAGTGGGCGGCTGGGCCCTGGGCGCCGAACCGGCCTTCGACCTGCCTCCCTGGGCGCGTTGGGCCTTGGGCGGCGTGCATCTGGCCGGCTGGGCGGTGATGCTGCTGTCGGCGCGCCATTACGATCTGGGACGGCTGGGCGGCCTCAGCCAGTTGCGCCACCCCGAGCGGCCGGCCGACGAGGGGCTGCGCCTCGACGGCCCCCACGCTTGGGTGCGCCATCCCCTCTATGCCGGGGCTTTCCTGATCCTGTGGGGAGCGGCCCTGTCGCCGCTGGGCCTCGCCACCGCCCTGTGGGGCAGCCTCTACCTGCTGGCCGGGACCTATTGCGAGGAGCGCAGGCTCCTGGCCCGATACGGCGCCGACTATGCCGCCTATCGGGCCAGGGTGCCGGCCTTCGTACCGTGGCGCAGGCCCGGCGGGGCGCCTACCGCTTGATATTGCACGCCTTGTCGGCGGCGGACAGCGCATCGGAAAAGCCCGACAGCGGGAAGGCGGCGGCGATGTCGGCGCCCTTGGCCGGGCTGGCGTGCAGGGTGGCTTCCTTACCCTTCTGCAGGCTGGTGATGATGGCCTTGTCGGCCTTGGCGTCATCGGCCCAGGCGCGGTCGCCCTTGGTGAACAGCGAGTGCTTCATGGCGCCCACCTGCAACTCGACCTTGGAGTCCTTCTTGAAGCCGTAGGTGCCGTTGATGCTGACCTCGTCCACGCCCTTGGCGCCGGGGCGGTGGGTGACGATCAGATAGGTGGTGGTGGGCTTGCCCTTCTCGCCGCCGGTGACCTTGCCGGCGGTGGCGGCCAGATAGCAGACCTTGGCGCTGCCTTCGGTGTAGGCGAAGCTTTCCCATTCGCCGAACTTGCCCAGGCGCTTGGTGGTGTCGGCGGCGAAAGCCGTGCCGGTCGAGGCGAGCAGGGTGACGGCGATGACGAGCGGGCGGGCGATCATGGGCTGAGTTCCTCGTATGTCCTCTGGAATCTTAATAGCCGCCAAAGGCGGGGATGGGAATCGAAAAGGGCCCGGCCTTGCGGCCGAGCCCCTCCCGGTCTGTTGCGTCGCCGCCGATTAGGGCAGGACGATCTCGACGCGGCGGTTCTGCGGCTCGCGCACACCGTCGGGGGTCGGGACCATGGGCGACGACTTGCCCTTGGCGACCACGATGATCTGGTCGGCGGGGATGCCCATCTGCACCAGCTGCGCCTTGACGGCGGCACCGCGCTTCTCGGACAGGACCTGGTTGTACTTGGCGCTGCCCGACAGGTCGGTGTGGGCCGACAGGTCGATGCGGGCCGAGCCGGCCGACTTGGCGGCGCCGGCGGCCTGCTGCAGGACGCGGGCGGCCTCCGGGGTGATCTGCGCCTTGTCGAAGTCGAAGAACACGATGTAGTTCTTCTGCACCTGGGCGACGGGCTTGGGCGCCGGCATCGGAGCCGGGGCGGCGACGGGAACCGGAGCCGGGGCCGGAGCGGCCTTGGGCGCGTTGAACTTGTAGACGAAGCCCAGCATCACGCCGTGGTCGCGGTATTCCGAGTCCAGCTTGGTGCCGGCGGCCGACTTGGTCTCGTAGTCCAGGGTCGAGAAGTAGCGGTACTGGGCCTTCAGCTCGACATTCTCGTTGAGGTCGTAGCCCACACCGGCGAAGCCCTGATAGGCGAACTGCCAGTCGCTGCCGTTATAGGCGTCGACGCCGTTCTTCTTGGCCTTGCCGGCATCCACATAGGCGGTACCGATACCCAGGCCGACGAAGGGGTGCCAGCTGGACTGGGGCAGGAACTCGTAGACGCCGTTGATCATCGGGGCCAGGGCGGTGGTTTCGCCCTTGCCGCTGGCGCCGCCGACCTTGTCCAGATCGCTGGAGCGGTAGGACAGCTCACCCTCGACGCGCCACTGGCCGAAGCCGTAGCCAACCACGCCCTGGGTCAGCCAGCCCGCGTCGGATTCCGACTTGAGACCCGAAACGCCGTTCCCGCTGTTCTTGGAATCCTGCAGGAACTGGGCGCCGGCATCGAGGCCGACATACCACTGGGCCTGGGCGGCCACCGGGGCCAGGGCGCCGGCGACGACGGCCGCGGCGAGGAGGGACTTGATGCTGCGCATGGTTTTTTACCTTCCCATAAGGGTGCGAGGCGTTGAAAATCTGCCCCCATATGTACAGTCGCAGCCAGGTTCCGGCAAGGTTGCAGCGCCGCAGCGCAGCACGATCCTGGATGTCTGTTGCGGAAAAGCCACAGTGTTACGCAGACGGTATAGCCGGTTCGTCAGGGGTCGCCGCCTCGGCCTGGGCCTTGAGGCGGCGGAACGAGCGCAGGCTGAGCGGAATCAGGCCCAGATACAGGGAGCCGAGCGCCGAGAGGGTCAGCCACGGCTCGGTGACCAGGAAGGCAGCGGCCAGGCCGACGATCAGCAGGATGGGCAGCACCCAGCGATGGGGAATGCGCACCTTCTTGAACGAGAAGGTGGGAATCTTGCTGACCATCAGGAACGACACGCCCAGCAGGAACACCGAGACCACCGCCGGCTGGTCGAAGAAGCCGTTGCCGAACTGGATGGTGAAGACCAGCGGCATCAGCACCAGCCCGGCCGCCGCCGGGGCGGGGACGCCGGTGAAGAAGTTGTAGGCGTAGGACGGCAGATCGGGCTCGCCGATCATGGTGTTGAAGCGGGCGAGGCGCAGGGCGCAGCACACCGAGAACAGCAGCACCATGGCCCAGCCATAGGCACCGGCTCCCTGCATGGTCCAGAAATACAGCACCATGGCCGGGGCCACGCCGAAACTGACGAAATCGGACAGGGAATCCAGCTCGGCGCCGAACTTGGAGGTCCCCTGCAACAGGCGGGCGACCCGTCCGTCCAGCCCGTCCAGGATGGCGGCCAGCACGGTGGACATCACCGCTTCCTTCCACATGCCGTGGACGGCGAAGCGGATGGCGGTCAGCCCGGCGCACAGAGCCAGCAGCGTCAGGATGTTGGGGATCAGCTTGTTGATCGACAACCCCCGGATGCGGGGTGGGCGCTTGGGGCGGAACATCAGCGGATTTCCCCCTGGCGCCCCGCTTCGGTGGAGTCGAGGTCGGCCAGCACCGTCTCGCCGGCGATGATGCTCTGGCCCAGGCTGACCAGCGGCGACACGCCCTCGGGCAGATAGACGTCGACGCGCGAGCCGAAGCGAATCAGGCCGAAGCGCTGGCCGGCGCGCACCTGCTGGCCGTCCTTGAGGTCGCACTTGATGCGGCGGGCCACCAGCCCGGCGATCTGCACGAAGGCGATCTCGCGGCCGTCGGCGCGGCTCATGCGCACGCTCATGCGCTCGTTGTCGGCGCTGGCCTTGTCCAGCGAGGCGTCGAGGAACTTGCCGGGGCGGTACGAGCACTTGACGATGGTGCCGTCCACCGGGCAGCGGTTGATGTGCACCGAGAACACGCTCATGAACACCGAGATGCGCATGCGCGGCTCGTCGCCCATGTCCAGCTCGGGGGGCGGGGCGACCATGCCGACCATCTGCACCACGCCGTCGGCCGGGCTGATCACCAGGCCGTCTCGGGTGGGAGTGACCCGGTCGGGATCGCGGAAGAACCAGGCGCACCAGCAGGTGAGCAGCGCTCCGGCCCAGCCCAGCGGGCCCCAGATCTGCCCCAGCAGCAGGGCTCCCAGCGCGAACAATCCGACGAACGGCCAGCCTTCGCGGTTGATGGGGAACCAAAGATACTTGGTCAGGGAAATCTGCTGAGCCTGCACGCGCCACCTCCGAATGACCGCCCCCTACGATGGTGCGGGCGGTGTCCTTCCTATGGCCGGCCTTTTGGATTTTCATCCCGGTCGGCGGCATGATACTAGTGTGGTGGAATTGAAGTTCCTACCATGAATTTCGTCGAGGATCGGGCGGCGTCAGCATGTCCAAATCGAATGTGTTTTCCTTGGGCGGCATGAGCTTGCCGTTGGATATCGACGCGGTTCTCGAAGAGGCGGAGGCGCAGCCTCTGTCCACGGGCGATGGTCCGGTGGCTTTCGACTTCGGCTTTCGCTTCGTTCGCTTTGTCGCCCGGCTGGAACAGACGGGTGCCGTGGCCCAGCTCAAGCTGGTGGGCGACATGGGGCCCATGCCGTTCTCGGCGGAATCCCCGGCCGCCCGCTCCGGGCTGGCCGCCATCGTTGAATCCGGCAATTCGGTGCTGGGCGGCGGAACCTTCCGCATCGCCCAGGGACGCATCCTGCTGGGGGGCGAGACGAACGTGGCCATGCCGGTCTCGGCGGTGGGGCTGGTCTCGGCGGTGACGCGCTTTCTGGCGCCGGCCATTCCCTACATGGAACTGATCGCCATGTATATCCGCCCGCCCCTGGTTCCCGGCCGTCCGGGCGAAAGCGCCGTGCGACCGGAATGGCGCAAGTCCAAGGCCCGCGGCCGCTGAACCCTTACTTCGCCGGAACGCCGAACACCTGACCGGGATAGATGCGGTCGGGGTCCTTGATGCTGTCGCGGTTGGCCTCGAAGATCACCGTGTAGGCGATGCCCTGGCCGTAGAGGCGGCGGGCGATGCGCCACAGGGAATTGCCCCGCAACACCGTCACCGTCGTTCCGCCCTTGAGGCCGGCATCGTCGCTCCGGGTCCAGGCCGCCTCGACCCGGGCTTGGACCTTGCCCTTGTCGTCCACCTGATCGGCGCGCAGCATGTGGTTGCCCTTGCCCGGCGGCAGGGCCGCGGCCACCCGCCAGTTGCCCTCGGCATCGGCGGTGGCGCGGCCCAGCAGGCGGTTGTCCAGGTAGAGGTTGATCTTGGCCCCGGCGGGGGCGCGGCCGCTGACCGACATGCGGCCCTTGTCGTCGTTGTCGACGATGTCCAGGGACAGCCCGCCCTGGGTGGCGGCGCCCGGCCCCTGCAGGATGCGGCTGCTGCCGTCGCGTCCCGACCTGATGGCCAGCGCGGTACCCTGGCCGCGCGGCGGCACCACCAGCACCACGGTTTCACCGGATTCGGACTGGCTGCCGTCGGGATTGATCGCCTTCAGCCTGAGCTCGCGCGAGCCGGGGGGCAGGGGGGCGGCGGGCAGGAACACCCACTCGCCGCGTGCGTCGGCGATGGCCTGGCCCAGTTCCTTGTCGCCATCGATGATGATGACGCGGGCGCCGGGCTTGGCCCGGCCGGCGATGACCGCGTCGCCGCCGGCGTCGATGCGGACCACATCGAACGAGGGCTCGCCCGGGTCGGTCGCGGCGGTCGTGGAGGCGGCGCTGGGCGCCGGCGGAATCTGCGTCTCGATATCCGTCGTCTCGTCACGCTGGCTGCGTACGGCGAGCACGATGGCGATCACGGCGACGGCAAGCCCGATAAGGGCGACGAGCGTAGGCCGGTTCAAGGCGCCTCGCGAGGTGGTGGTGGTGGAAGCGGTCGCTACCCTAGTCCTAAATTCTCTCACTGTCACGGGCGGGAATCCGTAGTTCCCGCCTGTTTCATGTGTTTTAGGCCGCGCCTACCCGCCCATTTCCCCTCCCAACGAGTAGGATTGAGTCTTGCGTTCGCCGTCCCGAATGCTATCGTCCCGCGTTTGCCGCGTGGCGGGAAATCACGGGCGAACGACGGCATGGGCTTCCAGCGAGGGGTAAGAACGATGACGACCGCGAAAATCATCTGGACCAAGGTTGACGAGGCGCCGGCTCTGGCGACTTATTCTCTGCTGCCCATCGTCCAGGCTTTCACCGGGGCGGCCGGGGTCGCCGTCGAAACCCGCGACATCTCGCTGGCCGGCCGCATCATCGCCAATTTCCCCGAGGGACTGAAGCCCGAGCAGCGCATCGGCGACGAACTGGCCGAACTGGGCGAGCTGACGCTCAAGCCCGAAGCCAACATCATCAAGCTGCCCAACGTCAGCGCCTCGGTGCCGCAGCTCAAGGCGGCCATCAAGGAATTGCAGTCCCAGGGCTACGCCATTCCCGACTTCCCCGAGGACCCCAAGACCGACGCCGAGAAGGAGCTCAAGGCCCGCTTCGGTAAGGTTCTGGGCTCGGCCGTGAATCCGGTGCTGCGCGAAGGCAATTCCGATCGCCGCGCCGCCCTGTCGGTCAAGAACTACGCCCGCAAGAATCCCCACAAGATGGGCGCCTGGGCCGCTTCGTCCCAGTCCCACGTGGCCCACATGACGTCCGGCGATTTCTACGGCTCCGAGAAGTCGGTGACCGTTGCCGCCGCCACCGACGTCAAGATCGAGTTCCACGGCAAGGATGGCTCGATCCACGTGCTGAAGGCCAAGACCAAGCTCAAGGCCGGCGAGGTCATCGACGCCGCCGTGATGAGCACCAAGGCTCTGCGCGCCTTCTATGCCGAGCAGATCGCCGACGCCAAGTCCCAGCCGGGCCTGCTGCTGTCGCTGCACCTCAAGGCCACCATGATGAAGGTCTCGGACCCCGTCATGTTCGGCCATGCCGTCACCGTGTTCTTCAAGGACGTGTTCGAGAAGCACGCCGCCGCCATCAAGGATATCGGCGTCAACGTCAACAACGGCTTCGGCGACCTGATCGCCAAGCTGGACAAGCTGCCCGCCGCCAAGAAGGCCGAGATCGAGGCCGACATCAAGGCCGCCTACGACAATGGCCCGGCGCTGGCCATGGTCAATTCCGACAAGGGCATCACCAATCTGCATGTGCCGTCCGACGTCATCGTCGACGCCTCCATGCCCGCCATGATCCGTGATTCTGGCCGCATGTGGGGCACCGACGGCAAGCTGCACGACACCAAGGCCATGATCCCCGATCGCTGCTATGCCCGCATCTATCAGGTGGTCATCGACGACTGCAAGAAGCACGGCGCCTTTGATCCCAAGACCATGGGCAGCGTGCCGAATGTGGGCCTGATGGCCCAGAAGGCCGAGGAATACGGCAGCCACGACAAGACCTTCGAAATCTCCGCCCCCGGCCTGGTCCGCGTGGTGGATGAAAACGACACGATCCTGCTGGAGCAGACGGTCGAGGCCGGCGACATCTTCCGCGCCTGCCAGACCAAGGACGCGCCGATCCAGGATTGGGTCAAGCTGGCCGTCACCCGCGCCCGGCTGTCCAATACGCCCGCCATCTTCTGGCTGGACAGGAACCGCGCCCACGACGCCCAGATCATCGCCAAGGTGGAGAAGTACCTGAAGGACCACGACACCAAGGGTCTGGACATCTCCATCAAGACCCCGGAAGAAGCCATCGCCGTTTCGTTGGAGCGTATCCGCAAGGGCCAGGACACCATCTCGGTGACCGGCAACGTGCTGCGCGACTACCTGACCGACCTGTTCCCCATCCTGGAGCTGGGCACCTCGGCCAAGATGCTGTCCATCGTTCCGCTGATGGCGGGCGGCGGCCTGTTCGAGACCGGTGCCGGCGGCTCGGCCCCCAAGCACGTGCAGCAGTTCCAGGAGGAAGGCTATCTCCGCTGGGATTCCCTGGGCGAGTTCCTGGCGCTCGGCGTGTCGCTGGAGCATCTGGCCCAGACCTTCAAGAATCCCAAGGCCCAGGTGCTGGCCGATACCCTGGATCAGGCCAACGCCAAGATCCTCGACAACAACCGCTCGCCGGCCCGCAAGGTGGGCGAGCTGGACAATCGCGGCAGCCACTTCTACCTGGCTCTGTACTGGGCGCAGGCCCTGGCCGAGCAGACCAAGGACAAGGAGCTGGCCGCCCGCTTCGTTCCGCTGGCCAAGGTGCTGACCGAGAACGAGGCCAAGATCAACGCCGAGCTGATCGCCGCCCAGGGCAAGCCGGTGGACATGGGCGGCTATTACAGCCCCGACGACGCCAAGACCTCGGCCGCCATGCGTCCGAGCGCCACCTTGAACGCGGCCCTGGCCGCCATCTAATTCCGGCTCGGCGGCGGCGGGAGATGCGAACTCCCGCCGTCCCGGTCCGGGTCCGCCACCGTCAGTGAGTTGGTGGGCCGCCTCGTCAAAAGGCTTGGAGAACAAGCTCGTGGGGCGGGCCGCTGGAGACAAGCAGATCTATTGGGCCTTTCGCACCCCGAGGAACACCGTCAATGAAGAAGATCAAAGTCGCAAACCCGATCGTCGAGCTGGACGGCGACGAGATGACCCGGATCATCTGGAAGTTCATCAAGGACAAGCTGATCCTGCCCTACCTGGATGTCGATCTGAAGTACTACGATCTGGGCATCGAATACCGCGACAAGACCGACGACAAGGTGACGGTCGAGGCCTCGGAGGCCATCAGGAAGTATGGCGTCGGCGTCAAATGCGCCACCATCACCCCCGACGAGGCGCGGGTGAAGGAATTCAACCTCAAGAAGATGTGGAAGTCGCCCAACGGCACCATCCGCAACATCCTCGACGGCACCGTGTTCCGCGAGCCGATCATCTGCAAGAACGTACCGCGTCTGGTGCCGGGCTGGACCAAGCCCATCGTCATCGGCCGCCATGCCTTCGGCGACCAGTACAAGGCCACCGACTTCAAGGTGCCCGGCCCCGGCAAGCTGACCATCAAGTTCGTCGGCAATGACGGCGAGACCATCGAGCACGAAGTGTTCGACTTCCCCGGCGCCGGCGTCGCCATGGGCATGTACAACCTGGACGAGTCCATTTATGGCTTCGCCCGGGCCTGCCTGAACTATGGCCTGCAGAAGAAGTGGCCGGTGTATCTCTCCACCAAGAACACCATCCTCAAGGCCTATGACGGCCGCTTCAAGGATATCTTCCAGGACGTGTTCGAGAAGGAATTCAAGGCCGAGTACGACAAGCTGGGCATCACCTACGAGCACCGCCTGATCGACGACATGGTCGCCTCGGCGCTCAAGTGGTCGGGCGAGTTCGTGTGGGCCTGCAAGAACTATGACGGTGACGTGCAGTCCGATACCGTGGCCCAGGGCTTCGGCTCGCTGGGCCTGATGACCTCGGTGCTGATGAGCCCCGACGGCAAGGTGGTCGAGGCCGAGGCCGCCCACGGCACGGTGACGCGCCACTACCGCGAGCACCAGAAGGGCAAGGAGACCTCGACCAATCCCATCGCGTCGATCTTCGCCTGGACCCGTGGCCTGTTCTACCGCGCCCAGTTCGACAATACCCCCGAGGTGGCGAAGTTCGCCCAGTCCCTCGAGGAAGTGTGCGTCGAGACCGTGGAAGCCGGCTTCATGACCAAGGACCTGGCCATCCTGATCGGCCCCGGCCAGTCGTGGCTGACCACCCAGCAGTTCCTGGACAAGCTGGACGAGAACCTGAAGAAGAAGATGGGCCTCTAGAGCGGCGCGCCTCAAATATGAGGCGCGCCGCTCCAGCGCCCGTTGAGGGCGCGGCCAAGGGCGCGGAGGCGCCCGCCCGGCGAGGGAAAATGATAAGGCCTATAGCGTGTGCACATTTTGGGCATCACGCTATAAGGCCCCTCCGACCGTCGGGTCGAAAAAGAACCCCGCCGGGGCATTCGCCCGGCGGGGTTTTTTATGATCCGTTCAACGGGCGCAGAACGCTTCGATGCGTCGCCGCATTTCGTCGTGGGCGCGGTCGAGTTCGTTCAGCTGGCTCCGAATCCGGGCCATGGTGGCGCCGAAGCCGGCGCGGAATTTGTCGAGATCAAAGGACATTCTTCCGGATTCCCCTTGCTTGGAATTCGGCCCCTCGTTGGGGGTTGACTAAAGTATGTCATAAGAACGTCAACACAATTCGCTCCGGGCATTAACCGAATTTAAACGATTGTGCGATGCAGCATCACATCTCGATTTGGTTGCTGTCCGTGATTACCCGTAGCTCTGGACCAGCGAGCCCACCACCAGATACCAGCCGTCCACCATGACGAAGAAGATCAGCTTGAACGGCAGCGAGATCATGGCCGGCGGGATCATCATCATGCCCATGCTCATCAGCACCGAGGCGATGACCATGTCGATGATCAGGAAGGGCAGGAAGATCAGGAAGCCGATCTCGAAGGCGCGGCGCAGCTCGCTGATCATGAAGGCGGGAATCAGGGCCTTGAGCGGCGCGTCCTCGACCTTCTCCACTTCCTTGGCGCGCGACAGGTCCATGAACAACTTCAGGTCCTGGGGGCGGACGTGCTTGCTCATGAAGCCGTGGAACGGCTTGACGGCGCGCTCGAAGCCCTCGATTTCGTCCAGATGGCCATCCATCACCGGCTGGATGCCGTCGGTCCAGGCCTTCTCGAAGGTGGGCGCCATGACGAAGGCGGTGAGGAACATAGCCAGGCTGACCATCACCGTGTTGGGCGGGCTCTGCTGGGTGCCCAGCGCCTGACGCAGGAAGCCCAGCACCACCACGAAGCGGGTGAACGAGGTGACCATCACCAGGATGCTTGGCGCCACCGACAGGACGGTGGTCAGCGCGATCAGCTGGATGATGCGCGAGGTGGCGCTGGCCTGGGGGCCGCCCAGGTCGATGTTCAGAGACTGGGCCAGCACCGGCCCGGCCGCCAGGGCGGTCAGGATACCGATGGCGGCGGCCAGGATCCCCCGGCGGCGGGAGGGCAGGCGGGTCATGCTCCGGTCTCCGGCTTGGGCGTCCCCGGTTTGCCCGGGGGAATTGCGAAGGCGGCGCGGGGGCAGTCGGTTTCCACCACCACGGGCTGCCCGCCGCCCAGGACCAGCAGGTGCTCGCGGTCGTCGCGTCGCACCAGGACAAGACGATGTTTCACGTCCAGCGTCAAGGATTCCACCACGGCCAGCCGCCGTCCGGGGCCGCCGCTCCGTCCGGCCATCATGCCCGGCAGGCGTTGGCGCACCACCCACAGCACGCCGAAGATCAGTCCCAGCACCGCCACCAGTGACAGGATGAAGCGCAGGTAATGGGCTGAATCCATGCTCAGGCGTCCAGGGAGGTCGGATTGTGGCGCTGGGTCAGCGCGGCGGCCAGCCGGTCCAGGTCGGCGACCAGGGCTTCGAGACCGGGGCGAAAGGCCGCCCCCTCGGTCCGCTCCAGGCCGAGAACCGCGCCGCAGACGAAGCGCACCCGCCCTTCCAGGGCGGCGAGGTCCACCTCGGTGCCGGTGGCCAGCAGGCGTCTGGCGGTTCCCACCAGGGTGGCCGCCTTTTCCAGTTCCTGGCGGACGGCGTCGGATTCGGTGCTCATGCGGCGCCTCCCGGCGGCGGCGGCTCGCCCATGGCGGCATTGGCGCGATAGACATAGGCCAGAATCTCGGCCACGGCGACGAAGGCCTCCACCGGAATGACGGTGTCGACCTCGACGGCGGCCAGCACCTCGGCCAGATCGGGATCGGTGCGGACCTTCACCCCGTGGGCGAAGGCCAGTTGCAGAATCTGCTCGGCCACCGCGCCGCGGCCCGAGGCGGTGACGGTGGGCAGGCCGGGATTGTCGGGGTCGTCGGAGAGCGCCACGGCCACCTGACGGCGGTGGGGTTTGGCGGCGGCCTTGGCCTGCTCGCTCTCCGCCTCCTCGTCCCAAATATCCCTGTTGCCCATCGACCGGCTTCCCAGCGGGTTCATCAGCGTTCACAATGGGCTCGGCGCGCTTAAAATTCGTTTAAGCCGGCGGCGGCTGAACCCGCGTGAAAGCACAGGCTTTACCGAATCTTAAAAGGGTCGGGCGGATAGTAATCGTGGCGAGTCGGGTCCGCCCGCCCATGGATCTGGCCCATCGGCCTGGATAGCGAAGGTTTCGCGGAATGTACGACGATCTCGGCATTTTCAAGATGGCCAAGGCGCAGATGGACTGGATTGCCCAGCGCCAGGAGGTGCTGGCCGGCAACATCGCCAACGCCAACACGCCCCGCTACCTGCCCAAGGACCTGAAGGAACCCGACTTCAAGGCCGTGCTGGCCGGAACCACCGAACCCGACGTGGGGGTGGTGGCCACCAATTCCAAGCACATCGTGCCCGAGGTCTCGCCCAGCCCCTTCAAGGCGCAGACCCAGCGGCGCACCTACGAATCCACGCCCGACGGCAATGCCGTTATCCTGGAAGAGCAGATGGCGAAGATCGGCGACGCCAATTCCAAGTACAACGCGGCCGCCGCGCTGTTCCAGAAGTACCAGAAGATGATCAAGACCGCCTCGGGCAGCCGGTAACCGAAGAGACCGTCATGGACGAACTCAGCAAAAGCACGACCATCGCCATTTCGGGCATGAAGGTACAGTCGCAGCGCCTGCGCGTGATCTCGGAGAATCTCGCCAATTCCGATTCGCTGGCCCAGACGCCCGAGGGGCTGCCCTATCGCCGCAAGGTGATGACCTTCAAGAACGAGCTGGACCGCGCCAACGGCACCACCCTGGTCAAGGTGGACAAGGTGCGGGGCGATACCGCCGAGTTCCAGCGCCGCTACGACCCCAAGCATCCGGCCGCCGACCGCGACGGCTATGTGCTGGCGCCCAACGTCAATCCGCTGATCGAGATGATGGACATGCGCGAGGCCCAGCGCAGCTACGAGGCCAACATGAACGTCATCAATACCTCCCGCTCGCTGCTGTCGCGCACCATCGATATGTTGCGCTAGGGCCAGATGCCGCGTTAAGGATTTGCCATCATGACTTCCAGCCTCACCAACGCCATCTCCGCCTACAAGACCGCCGCCAATCCGTTCGAATCGGTGGGCAAGACCTCCGAGGCCGAGGGCAACGGCACCGATTTCGCCAGCGTGCTCAAGGATGCCGCCAAGGTGGCGGTGGGCGATGCCAAATCGGCGGAAAAGGCCTCCATGTCCGCCATCGCCGGCAAGGCCGACATCCGCGAGGTGGTGGCCGCCGTCGCCAATGCGGAAATGACCCTGGAAACCGTGGTCAACGTCCGCGACAAGGTGATCAACGCCTATAACGAAATCCTGCGCATGCCCATCTGATCGGGTGTGGGTTAGATGACCGAGCCCGAGCTTATCGACATCGCCCGCGAAACCATCATCGTCATGCTCAAGGTGGCGGCACCCACCCTGCTGACCGGCCTTGTGGTGGGTCTGGTCATCTCCATCTTCCAGACGCTGACCCAGATTCAGGAACAGACCCTGACCTTCGTGCCGAAGATGCTGTTGGTCTTCGCCTCCATGATCCTGTTCCTGCCGTTCATGCTGCACTCGCTGAGCGAGTTCTGGAGGCTGGTCATGGACCGCGTCGTCGCCGGCGGCGGTTAACGTGCTGACCGAGCTCCTGCAACTGGACATCTTCCGCTTCTTTCTGGTCTTCACCCGCATCGGCGCGGCCCTGATGCTGTTTCCCGGCTTGGGCGGCTCGCTGGTCTCGACCCGCATCCGCCTGCTACTGGCGCTTTCGGTCGCCTTCGTGATGCTGCCGGTGGTGGGAGTCAGCCTGCCGCCGGTGCCCAGGAGCGTGGGCGGCATGGTGCTGGCGGTGTTCGGCGAGGCGGTGGTCGGCATCTATCTCGGCACGGTGATCATGGTCATCATGTCGACGCTGAACATGGCGGGATCGATGATCGGCTACCAGACCGGCCTGACCAACGCCTTTTCGTTCGACCCCATCGCCCAGCAGCAGAGCCAGTTGCTGACCGGCTTCCTGTCCAATATCGGGCTGGTGGCGGTGTTCGCCACCGACCTGCACCACCTCATGTTCCAGGCGGTATTCGAGTCCTATATCCTGTTCCCCCCCGGCCAGCCGTTGCAGTTCGGCGATTATGCCGAGACGCTGGGCCATCTGGTCACCGAGACCTTCAAGGTCGGAACCCAGTTCGCGGCGCCGCTGGTGGTGTTCGGGCTGGTGTTCTATTCCGGCCTCGGTCTGCTGTCGCGGCTGGTGCCCCAGTTGCAGGTATTCTTCGTCGGCATGCCGGTACAGGTGATGGTCGGCATGTGGCTGTTCATGATGTCGCTGCCGCTGATCATTTCCCTGTTCCTGCGCTTCTTCGAATCCGGCCTCATGCCTTACATACAGCCGAGGTAGGGGCATGGCCGAAGACGCCGAAGACAAAACAGAAGACCCAACAGACCGAAAACTGACGCAGGCCCGCGAGCAGGGCAACATCCCCACCTCCCAGGAGGTGAAGATCTGGGCGGGTCTGGTCGGCGCCCTGGTCGTCGTTTCCCTGTTCGCCCCCTACATGGCGCGGGACGTCAAACGCCTGCTGATTCCCTTCATCGAGCACCCCCACGCCTTTCCCATGGAGCAGCCCGACGTGGGGCGGATCCTGGCCGAGATAACCGTCAGCATCATCAAGGTCCTGATCCTGCCCATGATGCTGCTGATGGTCCTGGCGGTGGCCTCGGCCATGGCCCAGAGCGGCCTGATGTTCCTGCCCGACAAGCTGACGGTGGATTTCAGCAAGCTGAGTCCCATGAAGGGCATCACGCGCATCTTCTCGGGCCGCAACCTCGTCGAGTTCGTGAAGTCGCTGTTCAAGGTGGGCGCCATCGGCTTCGTCATCTTCCTGATACTCAGGTCGCATATGAGCGAGTATGCGGGGCTGGCGGCGCTGGACCTGATGGCCATGCTGGATTACCTGCGCCATCAGGTGATCGCCATGATCATGGTGGTGGTGCTGATGGTGTTCGTCCTGGCCGCCGCCGACTGGTTCTATCAGCGCTGGGCGTTCACGCAGCAGATGAAGATGACCAAGCAGGAGATCAAGGACGAGCACAAGCAGACCGAAGGCGATCCCATGATCAAGGGCCGCCTGCGGGCCCTGCGCATGCAGCGCGCCCGCCAGCGCATGATGGCGGCGGTGCCCAAGGCCAGCGTGGTGGTGACCAACCCGACCCACTATGCGGTGGCGCTGCAATACGACCAGGAATCCATGGGCGCTCCCGTCCTGGTGGCCAAGGGCGTCGACCTGATCGCCAAGCGCATCCGCGACCTCGCCACCGAGAACGAGGTGCCCATCGTCGAGAACCCGCCGCTGGCCCGTGCGCTCTACGCCACCGTCGAACTGGACGAGGAAATCCCGCCCGAGCACTATAAGACCGTGGCGGAAATCATCGGTTACGTCATGAAGTTGAAGGGCGAACTTGCGAACTGACGCGGCCATTCCCTCTCCGCTGATCCTCAGCCTGGCCGCCTCGGTGGCCGGAACCGCCGCGCTGGGCATGGCCGAGGCCGGCTGGCCCGCCATCTCCGCCGCCGCCTTGGTGGCCGCGGTGTCCGGCGGCATGCTGCTGCTGCGCGCCCGCCGCCCGGCCGGCCGAGCCCCGATCCTGGCCGGAGCGCTGGAATCCGAAAGCCGCGCCGTCCTGGTGGTGGCCTCCACCGGCGGGGAGCTCTATCGCAATCAGGCGGCGCGCCGCCTGTTGGGCGGTGCCGCCGATCCCCTGGCCCCGCTCAAGGCGCTGGCCGCCGATGACGATCGCGCCCTGGCCGAGATGGAGCGTCTCGACGCCGCCGCCGCGGTGGGGGCGCCGCGGCGCACCGAGGTGACCCTGGTCTCGGCGGGGGGCGGGCGTGAGTGGTTCGCGCTCGAGGTCCGGCCGGCGGGCAACTCCCAGGCGGTGGCCTGGGTCGCCGAGGACGTCAGTTCGCGCCGCGCCATCGAGGAGACCCTGCGGCGCGAGAACGAACTGCTGTCGGACTTCGTCGACCTGCTGCCGGTGGGCTGCTACTCGGCCGATGCCGACGGCACGGTGCGCTACGTCAACCAGCGCTTGGCCGAATGGCTGGGCAAGAGCGGCGACGAGATCGTCGGCTACAATCTGGCCGAGGTGTTCGGCACCGTTCCCAACCCGGAGGAGGAGCGGGCCGAGTTGCGCCTGCGCGGCCGCTCGGGCGAGGTGTTCCAGGCTCTGGTCGCCCATTCGGTGTTCGACGAGGGCGGCGAGATGTTCACCCGCTCCGTGGTGGTGCGCGACCTGGTGCCGGAGCAGCAGTGGGAAAAGGCGCTGCGCGCCGCCGAACGCCGCTTCCGCTGGCTGTTCGACGATGCTCCCGTCGGCATCGCCCTGGTGGATCTGGATGGGGCCATCGGCGCCTGCAATCTGGCGCTGCAGGCCATGCTGGGCATCGACCGCGACGACATGATCGGCCGCGCCGTCATCGACGTCATCGCCGAGGAGAACCGGGCGCCGGCCTCGGAGCAATTGGGCAAGGTGATCGCCGGTTCCACTCCCGGCACCCATCTGGAGGTACGCCTCAAGGGGCGGCGTAACCTGATCGCCCAACTGTTCGTCAGTCCCAGTCACGAGGACGGCGACATCTCCGGTCTGGTGATCCACTTCATCGACGCCACCGAGCAGCGCAATCTGGAGATGCAGTTTGCCCAAAGCCAGAAGATGCAGGCCATGGGCCAACTGGCCGGCGGGGTGGCCCACGACTTCAACAACCTGCTGACCGCCATGATCGGCTTTTGCGACCTGCTGCTGCAGCGCCACGGGGCCGGCGACCCCAGCTTCGCCGACATCATGCAGGTCAAGCAGAACGCCAACCGCGCCGCCTCGCTGGTCCGCCAGTTGCTGGCCTTCTCCCGCCGCCAGGCCCTGCAGCCCCGCCTGCTGAACGTCACCGACGCCCTGGCCGAGCTGTCCAACCTGCTGCGCCGCTTGCTGGGCGAGACCATCGAACTGCGCATGACCCACGGCCGCGCCCTGGGGCTGGTGCGCGTCGACCCCGGCCAGTTCGATCAGGTCATCATCAACCTTGCCGTCAATGCCCGTGACGCCATGCCGGGCGGCGGCGCGCTCACCATCCGCACCAACGCCGTCCACGTGGACCAGCCGGTGCAGCGCGGCCCCGAACTGATGCCGGCCGGCGATTACGTGCAGATCGAGGTGGCCGATACCGGCACCGGCATCGGCAAGGAGAATCTGGCCCGCATCTTCGAGCCGTTCTTCTCCACCAAGGAGGTGGGAGCCGGCACCGGCTTGGGCCTGTCCACCGTCTATGGCATCGTGCGCCAGACCGACGGCTTCATCTTCGTGGAATCCGAGCCCGGCCAGGGCGCCACCTTCTCCATCTACCTGCCGCGCATCGACGCCGACCCGGCGGCCGAGACCAAACGCCCCGCCCAGCAGACCGAGACGGTGGGCGCCGACCTCACCGGCTCGGGCACCATCTTGCTGGTCGAGGACGAGGACGCCGTCCGCCTGTTCGGGGCCCGCGCCCTCCGGAACAAGGGCTATACGGTGATCGAGGCCCGTTCGGGCGAGCAGGCCATGGAGGTGCTGAACGGCGGCGAGCCCATCCAGGTCCTCATCTCGGACGTGGTCATGCCCGGCATGGACGGCGTGACGCTCGCCCGCTTCGTCCGCATGGAGCGCCCGGCCATCAAGGTGATCCTCATCTCCGGCTATTCCGAGGACGTCGCACGCGACGGCATCGATCCCGACGCCGGCATCCATTTTCTCCCCAAGCCCTTCTCGCTCAAGCAGCTGGCCGGGGCGGTCAAGCAGGTGATGGAAGAGGGATAGCAAACCGTTCCAAGAACCCAATCAGAACAAATGCGAACAATTCCCTTTGCGTTCTCCTCTCGTTCGTGTAGCGTAATCCTCGTTGCGGAACCGCCCGGTTCAGGATAGATGAAGGGGAACGGCCATGTCGCAGGCTGCGTTGCGTCTCGTGGACAAGGATACCATGGATAGACAGAAGGCTTTGGAAGCCGCCGTCAGCCAGATCGAGCGGGCGTTCGGCAAGGGCTCCATCATGAAGATGGGCCAGAAGGATCAGGTGGTCGAGGCCGAGGTGGTCTCCACCGGGTCGCTGGGCCTGGATGTGGCGCTGGGCATCGGCGGCCTGCCGCGCGGCCGCATCATCGAGATCTACGGGCCGGAAAGCTCGGGCAAGACCACCCTGGCGCTGCACGTCATCGCCGAGGCCCAGAAGAAGGGTGGTACCTGTGCCTTCGTCGACGCCGAGCACGCCCTTGATCCCATCTATGCCCGCAAGCTGGGCGTCAACCTGGACGAACTGCTGATCAGCCAGCCCGACGCCGGCGAGCAGGCGTTGGAAATCGCCGACACCCTGGTGCGCTCCGGTGCCATCGACGTGCTGGTGGTGGACTCGGTGGCCGCCCTGGTGCCGCGTGCCGAGCTGGAAGGCGAGATGGGCGACAACCACATGGGCCTGCACGCCCGCCTGATGAGCCAGGCGCTGCGCAAGCTGACCGGTTCGGTGTCCAAATCCAAGACCATCGTCATCTTCATCAACCAGATCCGCATGAAGATCGGCGTGATGTTCGGCAATCCGGAAACCACCACCGGCGGCAACGCGCTGAAGTTCTATGCCTCGGTGCGCATGGAAATCCGCCGGGTCGGCGCCATCAAGGACCGGGACGAGGTGGTGGGCAACCAGACCCGCGTCAAGGTGGTGAAGAACAAGATGGCCCCGCCGTTCAAGGTGGTGGATTTCGACATCATGTACGGCGAGGGCGTCTCCAAGATGGGCGAGCTCATCGATTTGGGCGTCAAGGCCAGCGTGGTGGAGAAGTCGGGGGCGTGGTTCTCCTACAACTCCACCCGCATCGGCCAGGGGCGCGAGAACGCCAAGCAGTTCCTGCGCGACAACCCGGCCATGGCCGCCGAGATCGAAGGCACCATCCGCCAGAATGCTGGCCTGATCTCCGACGCCCTGGCCGCCGGCCCCGGCGATCTGGACGGCGCTCCCGTCGAGGAATAGCCGGGGCGGACATTCGACCGTTACAAAAAAGGCTATCCGCTGGAAGGCGGATAGCCTTTCTGCGTGAGGGAGGGAGGGCTGTCGCCGTTCCGCCAAAAAGAAACCCCCCGGTTATGCACCGGGGGGTAAGTCAAACAGGGAGGCTTCACGTCTAGGAGACGTAGGGTCCGAAGACCCGAAACCCAGGCATTGCACCTGGGAACGAGGTGGCGGAAACCGCCGATCTCGGGACCTGTTGCGGTGCAACAAGTCGTAAGTACTCATGTACGGCATAGCGGCCATTTGAACCACACCAAAAACCAGGACAGAGGCATGCGATCAGCGCATGCCTTGGCTTTTCAGGTAGGGTTTTTGCCGGATCAGGCGCTTTCGGCGATCTTGGAAAGCAGGAAGTCGCGGAACACCGTGATGCGCTTGGAATGGCGCAATTCCTCGGGGTAGACGAAATACGTCTCCACCTTGGGGCCCTTCAGTTCGGGCAGGATGTGGACCAGCGCCTCGGCTTCGCCGCGCAGGTATTCCGGCATGGCGGCTATCCCCAAGCCGCTTTTGACGGCGCGGTAGATGCCGTAGATATTGTTGACCTCCAGCACCGGCCGGCGCGGCCGGTCGGGGGAGGCACCGGCTTCCAGCAGCCAGTTGACATTGGACACCGGGGCCGAGACGCGGGTGTCGTCGCCGTAGACGATGATGCGGTGGTTGTCCAGATCATCGGCGGATTTGGGGATGCCGTATTGTTCGATATATGACGGTGAAGCGAACACCGCGTAGTTCATGGACATCAGGTGACGCTGGATCAGATCGGGCTGGCGCGGCGGCATCATGCGGATGGCCACGTCGGCCTCGCGCATGGCCAGGTCCAGTTCGCCGTCGAACAGCACCATGGTCACCGCGATCTCGGGATAGAGATCGAGGAATTCCTTGATGCGCGGCGTCAGCCACAGCGAGCCGAAGGCCACGGTGGTGGTGATCTTCAGCGGCCCCTGGGCGCGCTCGCGGCTTTCGGTGAGCAGCGCCTCGGTCATGGCCAGTTTGGAGAACACGTCGCGGGCGGTCCGGTAGAGCAGTTCTCCCTGCTCGGTAAGGATCAGCCCACGGGCGTGGCGATGGAACAGGGGCAGGTTAAGGCTTTCCTCCAGCGCGCTGATCTGGCGGCTGACGGCCGATTGGCTGAGATTGAGTACTTCGCCCGCATGGGTGAAGCTGCCCGCCTCGGCGACGGCATGGAAAACCCTAAGCTTATCCCAGTCCATGGTACGACCGGTCTCCTCCCCTGGCGGATTATGCTTTCCGCCTCCCCAACTATTACCGGCTACTGTGCCGTAACTTAACCGCCATGTCCATGCGCCGCGAGGAAGCGCTCGGCTTCCAGCGCCGCCATGCAGCCGGTACCGGCGGCGGTGACCGCCTGGCGATAGATCTTGTCCTGCACGTCACCGGCGGCGAACACGCCCGGCACGTTGGTGGCGACCGAGCCGGGGGCGGTGACCAGATAGCCCTCGTCGTCCATGTCCAGGGTACCCTTGAACAGGTCGGTGTTGGGGGTGTGGCCGATGGCGATGAACACGCCGTCCACCGGCAGCACGCTGAGCGCGCCGGTCTTGACGTTCTTGATGCGCACGCCGGTGACGCCGGGGGGATTGCTGTCGCCGACGATCTCGTCGACGACGCTGTCCCAGGCCACCGAGACCTTGGGATTGGCGAACAGGCGATCCTGGGCAATCTTTTCCGAGCGGAGCGCGTCGCGGCGATGGATCAGGGTGACCTTGGAGGCGATGCCGGCCAGATAGAGGGCTTCCTCCACCGCCGAGTTGCCGCCGCCGACCACCGCCACTTCCTTGCCCCGGAAGAAGAAGCCGTCGCAGGTGGCGCAGGCCGACACGCCGAAGCCCGAGAAGGTCTTTTCGGATTCGATGCCCAGCCAGCGGGCGGTGGCGCCGGTGCAGATGATCAGCGTGTCGCCGGTATAGGTGTCGCCCGAATCGCCCACCGCGGTGAAGGGGCGCTTGGAGAGATCCACCGAGACGATGGTGTCGTCCATGAAGCGGGTACCCACGTGCTCGGCCTGGGCCTGCATCTGCTCCATCAGCCAGGGGCCCTGGACGGCCTCGGCGAAGCCGGGGAAGTTCTCCACGTCGGTGGTGATGGTCAACTGGCCGCCGGGCTGCAATCCGGCAACCAGCATGGGCTCGAGATTGGCGCGCGCCGCATAGATGGCGGCGGTGCAGCCGGCGGGCCCGGAGCCCAGAATCAGAACCTTGGAGTGGTGGTGTGCCATCGACAGCTTCCCGGTTTAATTAGATGTTGTTGCGCTACAGCATATGGACAGGGCGCGCCGCTGGCAAGCGGCGCGCCCTTGATTTCAACTCCGAATCTTACAGTTCGGAGGCGTGCTTGGCCAGATACTCGGCGACGCCGTTCGGGTTGGCCTTCATGCCGGCCTTGCCCTTGTTCCAGCCGGCGGGGCAGACCTCGCCATGCTCCTCGGTGAACTGCAGGGCGTCGATCAGGCGGAGCGCCTCGTCGACGTTGCGGCCCAGCGGCAGATTGTTGACGTGGGCCGACTGCACCACGCCGTTCTTGTCGATGATGAAGGTGCCGCGCAGGGCGACGCCGCCCGGCAGCAGGACGCCGAAGGACTTGGCGATGTCCTTGGTCAGGTCGGCCACCATGGGGAACTGCACGTTGCCCAGGCCGCCCTTCTCCACCGGGGTGTTCTTCCAGGCCAGGTGGGTGAAATGGGAATCGACGCTGACGGCGATGACCTTGGTGTTGCGCTCGGCGAAGGCCTTGACGCGATGGTCGTGGGCCAGGATTTCCGACGGGCAGACGAAGGTGAAGTCCAGCGGATAGAAGAACACCACGCCGTAGGAACCCGCCAGATAGGACTTCAGGTTGAACGACGGATTGATCTCGTTGTCGGGCATCACGGCCGGGGCGGTGAAGTCGGGGGCGGCCTTGGTGACCAGGGAGGTCGGGTTCACAGTCGCGTCGGACATTATGGAAGCTCCGTATATAGGGCTTGGTGGGAAATGATGCCGAGAAATCTAGTCTGGTTTCCCGGCTTACGCAAGATGGAATGATTACAAAACTTCCGCCATACCCCCGCCTGCGAAGGATATTAACTCTCAGTTTCCCTATGGGTATGGCCGCCCCGGCCGGAAAGGCCGCCGCCCCGGGGAAAATCGTCGTCCCGACGGAACGTGACACTTGCTGGCGGCGCCTGAGTAATATAATTTCGCAAACCTAAGTGGTTTTGGAGTTCCCTTATGCAGCGGGTCAAGCTTGACCGCATCGATCGGCGCATTTTGGCCGACCTGCAGGCCGACGGCCGGATGACCAATGTCGAACTGGCGAGACGGGCGGGAATCTCGGCGCCGCCGTGCCTGCGACGGGTGCGGGCGCTGGAGGACGCGGGCTACGTCAAGGGCTACCACGCCGAGATCGACCCCGCCGCCCTGGGCTTCAACGTCACGGTGTTCGCCCATGTGGGCCTGAACAGTCAGGCCGAGGCCGACCTCAAGGGGTTCGAGGATCTGGTCAAGGGCTGGCCCGAGGTGCGCGAATGCCACATGCTGGCCGGTGAGACCGATTTCCTGCTCAAGGTGGTGGCCCACGACTGGGACGATTACCAGCGCTTCCTCACCACCCGCCTGACCGCCGCGCCCAATATCAGTCACGTGAAAAGCGCCCTGGCCATCCGCACCTCCAAGCTGCAGCCGGGCGTGCCCATCGACGTGGATTCCGGCCCCGAGCCCGAGCACGAATAGACGGTTACTGTGGCCCCTCAATCGCCGGGCGCGTGCCTCCGCACGCTTGGCTCCCGCGGCATAAGCCGCGCGGCCCCTTGGGCCTAGCAAAACCCCGATGAGCTCTGCGCATCGGGGTTTTGCGTTACTTCGCCAGCCTCTGGCGGATTTCCCCCTCGCAGCCCATCAGCCAGGCGACCCGCTTCAGGCGGGCGCTTTGTTCCGCCATTTCCTGCCGCTCCTTTTCGGCCCGGTCGTCGACGCGGCTCTGTTCCCGGTTCAGCCGGTCCATGCGGCCCTCGATGGCCGAGGCTTCACGCTGCAGCTCGGCCTCGATGCGGGCGCGCCGCGCCGGCCGGCCCAGCAGTTCGTCACGCTCGGCGAGTACGACCGTCAACTGCTTTTCCCAGAAACTTCCCGGAAAAAGGGCGGCACTGATGGATGCCGGGCCGCCCTGGGGAGCGCAGGATTCGCTCAGGGCCAGGGAAGACGGCGGCAGGACCGCCCAGACGAGAAAGGCCAATCCGGCTCCGATCAGCAGCATATCGCGAAGACGCAACATCGCCATGCCCTCCGTTCTGTCCCGGCCATGATAGGACGGCGTTCCGCTGCCGACAAATGCCGATCCACCGGGGAAGGTTTGCACGAAAAGGCGTTTTCCCCCAACGGGCAACCGGGAATGGAGCCCCCCGCGCACGACGGGCCGCCTATTGATTCTTTCCTGCCGCAACTATGCATGAGGTTTGTGCATGGCTGCCCTCGAACTCCTTTCGCACTTGCGAGAAGGCGTGTACATGGCGGGGACAGGCCGAGAGAATATGTGCGGCCAAGGAGAGGACCATGATCGTTTCCACCATGGACATCGTGATGGCCGCCATCGGCATTCTGACCATCGCCGGCTTTGGCATTTCCATCAGTGCCTGGCGCCATGCCGTCCGGATCGAGCGCGAGCTTGCCAAGGACGACCACGCGGGTATCCCGTCAGCGATCTAGAGTGCATCAGCTTCAAGCTGAAGCACTCCAGGATTCGGTCTGTACGAAAAAGCTTTGCTTTTTCAGGGCTCAAGTCCCGCTTGGGCTTAAGAGTTTTTCGATCTTCCGATTCGGCTTAAGTGCGAAAAACTCTGGTCACCGGCCCGCCGCTTAATCCCCACCGAACGACAGCCACAGGCCGGTCCGGTCGCGGCGCAGGGTGATCCCGGCCCGCGCCGCCAGGGTGGCCAGCCGGCCCCTTATGTCGAGGCCGAAGCGGCGGATCAGGTGATCGCCGATTCCGCCGGCCGCGGCCCAGCCGTCCGGCCGGGCGATCTCCTTCATCACCAGACGCAACAGGCCGGTCTCGTTCAGGTCGAAATCCTGGCGGGCTTCGATGCCGGCCGCCGACAGGTGGTCGATGTCGGCGGCGAAGCCCTTGTCGTTGGAGGCGATCACCACCGGTCCGGGAACCGGGCGGGCCGCCATTTCCCGCACGGCGCGGGCGATGGCCTGATCGGCGGCCTGGGACGGGGCGTCATCGGGAACCGGGGTTTCCGCGGCCACCGCAATACCCCGCCGCGCCAGGGCCTTGCGCCATGGCGCCATGGCCGCCTCGCGCCCGAACAGCTCGACGCGGCCGGCCCCGGCCCAGCGGCCCAGGGATTCCAATTGCCGGGGGCTGGTCAAATTCTCACAATCGATCAATACGATAGCGTTGCTTCTGGTCACGGATTCCTATCCCGCATGGCACAAAATTCACGACACGGCTTCCCGTCCGGCTCCGTGTCATATAACCTCTGTCAGATCGGGGCCGTTCCAGGCTCCGGCAGGATGATCATCTCATCCGGGTGAATTCGGCGGGAGTAGGAATGTTCAAGCGCAAGTCCGTTGATGCACAGGTCGGCGACATGTTCATCAAGACCCACGACACCAAGAAGAGCGTTTGGGTGGTCGAGAAGATTTTCGAGCACGTGGACGGCATCATGCATGCCCGGCTGTTCAACAAGCTGCAGCCCAAGACCATGATTACCGTATCGGCCTCGACGCTCGCCGATCCCGACTTCTTTCACCGGGCTCCCCCCGCCCCGCTGGACTGATCCATCAGGGCCGCGATCGGCCCGGCGTGAACCTGGGTGGGCGGCTGGAACGGGTTGCCCTGCACCAGTACGATGGCCGCCGTCGGGGCGGCGGCGGCCGCAAAGATCACCATGGCCAGGATTTCCGCCCGCGCCTGATCCACGTGGACCATGGCGATGGAAATCATGGTGAGGAAGCCGAGAAAGGCCATCCCCAGCCATTTCAGCGGATTGACGTGGGTCTGGGACAGCGCGATGCGCAGGCCCCGTGCCGCGCGGACCTGGGTGGCCTGGCTCAGCATCAATCCATGCACGCCGCTTGGCGCCGCCGTCGCGACCTCGGGGCCGGCCAGCAAGGCCAGCAGCCGGTCCAGCTGGTCCGACGCCGCGCGGCTGCTCTGGCGCCGGGCGAGCAGCGGCCATTCCTCGACCACGGCGATGCGGGCATAGTCGCGTACCGCGTTCTCCACCCTGGCCTTGACCGGGACGGGCAGGTGCTCGGCCAGGGCCTCGATGCTGCGCAGCCCGTCGGCTTCCTGGTAGACGGCGTTGAGTGCCCGGTCGTGGGCGTTCCAGGTGTCGTTGGCCAGGAAGGCCAGGGTCAGGGCGAACAAAACCCCGACGACCCCCAGGAAGGGCGGCGATACGCCGCGCCAGGCGCGGATGCGTTCGGACCAGGGCGAACGCAGGGTCACCCACAGCAGGAACCACGCCCCGAGAAAGGTGCCGAGCAGGGCGATGGCGGCATAGCCGTAATGGTCATAGGTGCCGAGCGTGGCGGTCATGGGGCGGTCCTGGTTGGGGAACGCCCCGTTCCACCCCGGCGGTGCCCTTGGGTGACGATGACCAGCGAGGCTGAAATCACCGGTAGCCGTATCCGGCCATGTCGAGGTGGCTCTTGAAGTTGATGTCGCCCTTCAGCAGGTAGTCCACGAAGGCCATCCGCATTTCCGTGGCGATACGCCGGGCGTCCGGCAGGGCGCCGCCGGTTTCCACCTGCTCCCTCAGCCGATTCAGGCGGGCCAGATTGGCCGACTGGGTCTCGCGGATGTGGTCGATGCCGGGATAGGAGGTGCGGACCAGCAGGTCCACCTCCTCGGCCTGATGACGGATCAGATGCTGCAGCAGATGTTCCAGCCGCATGACCGCCTCGGCGCGGTCTCCACGGCCCAGGGCCGCCTCGACTTCGCCGATGGTGTTCAGTTGCTCGCGATGGGCGCGATCGAACTCGTCGACCCCGACACTCAGTGCATCAACCCAGAAATCCGTGGACATGGACCCGCGTCCGCAATGCCGATGACGAGATTTCCAGGCTATCACAGGGGCATACTAATCGCCAGGATCATCGGCTCTATCAGCCGCGGGCTCGCGCTACTTTCGAACCGGTGGGGCGGCCCAGCGCCGAACAGATGAAATTTCCGGCGGCAATCAGCCTGTCCAGGTCGACGCCGGTGTGGATGCCCATGCCGTTCAGCATGTAGACCAGATCCTCGCTGGCCACGTTGCCGGCGGCGCCCTTGGCATAGGGACAACCGCCCAGCCCGGCCACCGAGGAATCCATCACCGCCACGCCGCGCTCCATGACCGCCAGCAGGTTGGCCAGGGCTTGGCCGTAGGTATCGTGGAAGTGGGCGGCCAGCATCTCGACGGGCAGGCGGGCCGCCACGGCATCGATCATGGCCTGGGCCTTGGCGGGGGTTCCCACCCCCACCGTATCGCCCAGCGAGATTTCGTAGCAGCCCATGGCGGCCAGCTTGCCGGCGACCTCGGCCACCGCCGCCGGGGCGATGGGGCCTTCGTAGGGGCAGCCCAGCACGCAGGAGACGTAGCCCCGCACCCTAAGGCCCTCGGCCCGTGCCCGGACGGCCAGGGGGGCGAAGCGCTCCAGGCTTTCGGCGATGGAGCAGTTGATGTTCCTGCTCGAAAAGGTCTCCGACGCGGCGGCGAACACCGCCACCTCCTCGGCTCTCGCGGCCAATGCCGCCTCCAGCCCCTGCAGATTGGGGGTCAGCACCGGATAGGACACGCCGGGCCGCCGGGTGATGGCGGCCATCACCTCGGTGGTGGCCGCCATCTGCGGCACCCATTTGGGGCTGACGAAGCTGCCCGATTCGATGGCGGTCAGGCCGGTTTCGGTCAGCCGGTCGATCAGCCCGACCTTGACCTCCACCGACACCGGCTTGGGCTCGTTCTGCAAGCCGTCGCGCGGGCCGACCTCGACGATCTTGACGCGGCTGGGATGACGCATGGTCCGAACCTTCTCTTCCATTCGGGGCGGCGGCCCAATTTCACTCGCTGACCTCGAAGGCCAGCAACTCTGTGCCCTCGGCCACCGCGTCGCCCACCTTGAAGTGGATGGCGGCGACGACGCCCTCGGCGGGGGCCTTGATGGCGTGCTCCATCTTCATGGCCTCGACGACGATCAGCGGCTGACCGGCGGCGACCGCATCGCCCGGCTTGACCAGCACCTGCACCACGGTGCCCGGCATGGGAGCCGCCAGACGGCCGTCGCCGCCTTCGCGCTCGGCCGCCGTGGCGGACGGGTCGTCCAGCTTGATCTTCCAGACGTGGCCGTCGTGCAGCACGGTGATGTCGAAGCCCGAGCGCACCACCGAGGCGGTGCGCCGCTCGGCCCCGATCTCCGCCGACAAGGTGGTGCCGGTCAGACTGGCGCGCCGCGCCGACAGGGTCTGGTCGGGCAGGTCCAATTGCCAGCCGTCGGCGACGAAGTGCACGGTGACCCGGCGCTCGTCGCCTCCGTCCACGAAGCGGAAGTCGTGGTGGTTGTCGTCGTTGAGGCGCCAGCCGTTGGTCTGGTGCCAGGGGGAATGGGGATCGCCGGAGCGCGCCGCCGCCTTGGCGCTGTCGTCTTCGCGCCACAGCAGCAGGGCCAGGGAGGCGAAGGCCAGCCCCATGGCCGGTACCGGGGCGGGGGGCGGCAGCAGATCGGCACGGTGGCGCTCGATGAAGCCGGTATCGATTTCCAGCGCGGCGAAGGCGGGGTGGGCGGCGATGGCCCCCAGGAACGAGACGTTGGTGGTGACGCCCGCCACCTGATAATCGGCCAGCGCCCGGCGCAGGCGTCGCAGCGCCGCGTCGCGGTCCTCGTCCCAGACGATCAGCTTGGCGATCATCGGGTCGTAGAAGGGCGTGACCTCGTCGCCCTGGCGCACACCGGTATCGACGCGCACGTGGCGGTTCTCGGACGGAGGCGCCAGATGGACCAGCTTGCCGATGGCCGGCAGGAAGTCCCGGGAGGGGTCCTCGGCATAAAGCCGGGCCTCGAAGGCATGGCCCTTGCGGGAAAGCTGCTCCTGGGCCAGGGGCAGCCTGGCCCCCGACGCCACCAGCAACTGCCATTCCACCAGATCAAGGCCGGTGATCATCTCGGTGACCGGGTGCTCCACCTGGAGCCGCGTATTCATCTCGATGAAGAAGAAGCGGCCGTCCTGATACAGGAATTCCACCGTGCCGGCGCCGACGTAATCCACCGCCTGGGCGGCGGAAACGGCGGCCTCGCCCATGGCGCGCCGCGTCTCGTCGGCCAATGCCGGGGCGGGAGCCTCCTCGATCACCTTCTGATGGCGGCGCTGGATGGAGCAATCGCGCTCGAACAGATAGACGCCGTTGCCAAAGGTGTCGCAGAACACCTGGATCTCCACATGGCGCGGGCGCCCCAGATAGGTCTCCAGCAGCAGGGAATCGTCGCCGAACGCGGCCTTGGCCTCACGCTTGGCCGAGGCCACGGCATCGGCCAGACCGGACGCCTCGGTCACCACCCGCATGCCCTTGCCGCCGCCACCGGCGCTGGCCTTGACCAGCACGGGATAGCCGATCAATGCCGCCTCGCGGGTCAGTTCCTCCAGGGATTGCCCCTTGCCGTGATAGCCGGGCACCAGCGGCACGCCGGCCGCTTCCATCAGCCGCTTGGACTCGGCCTTGGAGCCCATGGCATGGATGGCGCCCACCGGCGGGCCGATGAACACCACGCCAGCCTTGGCGCAGCCTTCCGCAAAGCCGGCATTCTCGGACAGGAAGCCGTAACCGGGATGGATGGCCTGGGCTCCGGTGCGTTTGGCGGCCTCGAGAATGACGTCGCCCTTGAGGTAGCTCTCGGCGGCGGCGGCGGGGCCGATCAGTACCGCCTCGTCGGCCATGGCCACGTGCATGGCGTTGGCGTCGGCCTCGGAATAGACCGCCACGGTGCGGATGCCCAGACGCCGTGCGGTGCGCATGACCCGGCAGGCGATTTCGCCGCGATTGGCGATGAGGATCTTATCGAACATGCTTGTTCCCCGAGACGCTCTAAATCTGATGATCGTCATGCCCGGACGTGTTCCGGGTGTCCACGCCGGGCCGCAACTCCATTCCTCGGGACTTGCCGCACCGCGTGGATGGTCGGGTCGAGCCCGGCCATGACGCACAAAAAGCTAGTTCACCACCCAACTCGGCTTTCTCTTTTCCAGGAAGGCGCGGATGCCCTCCTTGCCCTCGTCCGAAGCGCGGCGCTGGGCGATCTGCTCGGCGGTCCAGTGGCGCAGGGATTCGTCCAGGGGCTGGTCGGCGGCGCGGCGGATCAGCCCCTTGGCGGCGCTCATGGCCTCGGGGCCGTTGCCCTTGATCCGGGCCAGCCACTTGTCCCTGACCTCGCCCAGGCGTTCGGTCGGCACAACCTCGTGGACCAGCCCCGTGGCCCGGGCCTCGGCCGCGTCGAACAGTTCGGCGGTGACGGCGTAGCGCCGCGCATGCCGGCCGCCCATGGCGCGCACCACATAGGGGCTGATCACCGCCGGGATGATGCCCAGCTTGACCTCGGACAGGCAGAAGGTGGCGCCCTCGGCCGCCACCGCCAGATCGCATGCCGCCACCAGCCCGACGCCGCCGCCGTAAGCCGCGCCCTGCACCACGCCGATGACCGGCCGCGGGCAGGAATCGATGGCTTCCAGCATGTCGGACAAGGCCTGGGCGTCGGCCAGATTCTCCGCATGGGAATAGCCGGCCATGCGCTTCATCCACTCCAGGTCGGCCCCGGCCGAGAAGCTTTTCCCAGTGGAGTCCAGCACCACGGCGCGGATGCCCGGCGCGGTGGCGGCGTCATGGAAAGCGGCGGCCAACTCGGCGATCAGGGCGTCGTCGAAGGCGTTGTGCCGCTCGGCCCGATTGAGGGTGATGGTCCGCACCCCGTCATTGGTGCCGATGAGAAGGGCGCTCATGGAGTCTTCTCCAGGCCATGCGGAGGCCGCCAATGAACCACGAAGGCACGAAGGCATGAAGACGACACGAAGGAAGGCTGAAAGGATTCATTCCTTCCTGAATCCTTCATGCCTTCGTGCCTTCGTGGTGAATTTCCCCGTGTGCCGCGAAGACGTCGACGGGTGTTCCGGAAAGCCATTCCCGCCTCCTACATCCGGAACACGCCGAACTTCGTCGGCTCGATGGGGGCGTTGAACGAGGCGGAGAGCGACAGCGCCAGCACCATGCGGGTCTCGGCCGGGTCGACCAGCCCGTCGTCCCACAGGCGCGCTCCGGCGTAGTAGGGGTGGCCCTGGGTTTCGTACTGGTCGCGGATGGGGGCCTTGAACGCCTCCTCCTCGTCGGCGGGCCAGCTTTGGCCCTTGGCCTCCATGGCGTCCTTCTTGATCTGGGCCATGACGTTGGCCGCCTGCTCGCCGCCCATCACCGAGACGCGGCCGGTGGGCCACATATAGAGCATGCGCGGCTGGTAGGCGCGGCCGCACATGCCGTAATTGCCCGCCCCGAAGCTGCCGCCCATGATCACGGTGAAGCGCGGCACACGCGCGCAGGCCACGGCGGTGACCATCTTGGCGCCGTCCTTGGCGATGCCGCCGGCCTCGTACTTCTTGCCGATCATGAAGCCGGTGATGTTCTGCAGGAAGATCAGCGGAATGCCGCGCTGGCTGCACAGTTCGACGAAGTGGGCGCCCTTCTGGGCGCTTTCCGAGAACAGGATGCCGTTGTTGGCGACGATGCCCACCGGATAGCCCCAGATGTGGGCGAAGCCGCAGACCAGGGTGGTGCCGTAGGTCTGCTTGAACTCGTCCAGGCGCGAGCCGTCGACGATGCGGGCGATGACCTCGCGCACGTCATAGGGCTTGCGGCGGTCGTTGGGGATGATGCCGTAGATTTCCTTGGGGTCGTACAGCGGTTCTTCCGGCGTGGCCATCTTGAGGCCGACCGGCTTGGTGCGGTTGAGATTGCCGACGATGCGGCGCGCGATGGCCAGCGCGTGGCCGTCGTCCTGGGCGTAATGGTCGGTGACGCCCGAGGTGCGGCAATGCACGTCGGCACCGCCCAACTCCTCGGCCGAGACCACCTCGCCCGTGGCGGCCTTCACCAAGGGCGGTCCGCCTAAGAAGATGGTGCCCTGGTTCTTGACGATGACGCTTTCGTCGCTCATGGCCGGGATATAGGCGCCGCCCGCCGTGCACGAGCCGTGCACCACGGAAATCTGCGGGATGCCCAGGGCCGACATCTGGGCCTGATTATAGAAGATGCGGCCGAAATGGTCGCGGTCGGGGAACACCTCGTCCTGGTTGGGCAGATTGGCGCCGCCCGATTCCACCAGATAGACGCAGGGCAGGTTGTTTTCCTTGGCGATGTCCTGGGCGCGCAGGTGCTTCTTCACGGTCAGGGGGTAGTAGCTGCCCCCCTTCACCGTGCCGTCATTGGCGACGATCATGCATTCCTGGCCGGCGATGGAGCCGATGCCGGTGATGATGCCGGCCCCCATCACGTCCTTGGAATACATATCCCAGGCGGCCAGTTGCGAGAATTCCAGGAAGGGCGAGCCCACGTCCAGCAGGCGGCGGATGCGTTCGCGCGGCAGCAGCTTGCCGCGCGCGATGTGGCGCTCGCGCATGGCGGGGCCGCCGCCCTGCTTCACCTGGGCCACGACGCGCTTCAGGTCGTCCACCAGGGCCTGGGTCGCCTCGGCATTGGCCTTGAACTCGTCCGAGCGGGGATTGACGGAGCTTTTGATCACGCTCATGGCTGGCAAATTCCGCTTTATTCGGCGTTACCCCCGGACTTGGATACCGGGGGTCCATGGATGGCCGGGTCAAGCCCGGCCATGACGGTTTGAGAAGGAGGGCTACTTGGTCTCTTCGAACAGCTCGCGGCCGATCAGCATGCGGCGGATTTCGCTGGTGCCGGCGCCGATCTCGTAGAGCTTGGCGTCACGCAGCAGCCGGCCGGTGGCGTATTCGTTGATATAGCCGTTGCCGCCCAGGGTCTGGATGGCTTCCAGGGTCATCCAGGTGGCCTTCTCGGCGCCGTAGAGGATCACGCCGGCGGCATCCTTGCGATTGGTCTCGCCCCGGTCGCAGGCCTTGGCGACCGCGTAGGTGTAGGCGCGGCAGGCGTTGAAGGTGGTGTACATATCGGCCAGCTTGCCCTGCATCAGCTGGAAGGTGCCGATGGGCTGGCCGAACTGGACGCGCTCGTGGACATAGGGGACCACCACGTCCATGCAGGCGGCCATGATGCCCAGCGGCCCGCCGGTCAGCACCACGCGCTCGTAATCCAGGCCGCTCATCAGCACGTTGACGCCCTTGCCGATGGTGCCCAGCACGTTCTCTTCCGGCACCTCGCAGTCCTGGAACACCAGTTCGCCGGTGTTGGAGCCGCGCATGCCCAGCTTGTCCAGCTTCTGCGCCACCGAGAAGCCCTTGAAATTCTTCTCGACCAGGAAGGCGGTGATGCCGCGCGGCCCGGCGGTGACGTCGGTCTTGGCATAGACCACGATCACGTCGGCGTCGGGGCCGTTGGTGATCCACATCTTGGTGCCGTTGAGGACGTAGCGGTCGCCCTTTTTCTCGGCCTTCAGCTTCATGCTGACCACGTCGGAGCCGGCATTGGGCTCGCTCATGGCCAGCGCGCCGATGTACTCGCCCGAGATCAGCTTGGGCAGGTACTTCATCTTCTGCGCTTCGGTGCCGTTGCGCTTGATCTGGTTGACGCAGAGGTTGGAGTGCGCGCCATAGGACAGGCCCACCGAGGCCGAGGCCCGGCTGATCTCCTCCATGGCCACCACGTGCTCGAGATAGCCCATGCCGGCGCCGCCGTATTTCTCCTCGACGGTGATGCCCAAGAGACCCATGGCCCCCAGGCGCGGCCAAAGTTCGTTGGGGAATTCGTTGCTGCGGTCGATCTCGGCGGCGCGGGGCGCGATCTCGGCGCTCGCGAAGGCGGCGACCGCGTCGCGCATCATGTCGGCGGTTTCACCCAGGTCGAAGTTCAGCGCGGAATTGAAGCCGGTCATCGCTCGTTCCCTCATACAGGCCGGTTGGTGCGTTAAACGAGCATACGTTTTTTTAATTCGGTCGCAAGGGGAAATCGGCACGCGGATGGGATTCAGCCGGCTCCCAGCAGCATCAGCCACAGGGGCAGGATCACCGCTCCGGCGATGGTCTGGGCGGACAGCATGGTGGCCACCAGGGGGGCGTCGCCGCCCATCCGGCGGGCGGTCACATAGGATGCCGGCGAGGCGGGCAGGGCCGCGTAGATGCCGCAGGCCGCCAGGGCGATTCCGCCCAGCCCGGCCAGTTTCAGGGCGCCGAAGGCCAGGACGGGCAGAACGAACATCTTGGCGGCGACGGCCAGCCACACCGACGGGTTGGGGCGCCTCAGGCTGTCCAGGCGGATGCCCGCGCCGATGGACAAAAGCGCCAGCGGCAGCGAGGCGCCGGCCAGAATGTCGAGGATCGACGCGGCCACCGACGGCAGGCGGAGGCCGGAGACATTGATGGCGGCGCCCACGGCGCAGGACAGGATCAGGGGATTGGTGACCACTGGCAGAACGGCTTCGCGCCATCCCATCCGCTTCCCGCTCCGGGCCCAATGCAGCATGGCCAGGGTGGACAGCAGGTTGACCAGGGGGATCACGGCGGCGGTGCAGACGGCGATCAGCGCCACTCCCTGGCTGCCCCACAGCCCGGCCCCCACGGCCAGGGCCACATAGGTGTTCGGGCGGATGGCGCACTGGAACAGGGAGGTGAAGGCCGGCCCGTTCAGGGACCAGGGAGCCTGCGCCAGCCGCCCTGCCGCCAGACAGGCGGCCGATGCCATGGTCAGCACGATTCCCGCCTCGACGGCGAAGATGGTGCCGACCGGCAATCCCTCGAGGCGGGCGCGGGCCAGCGAGGCGACCAGCAGGGCGGGGAGGAACAGGTGGAAGGTGGCCCATTCCGCCGGCGGCCAGAAGGCGTCGTCCACCCAGCGCCGCGACCGCATCTGGTGACCCAGGGCGATCAGGGCGACGATCGGCGCCAGCGCCGCCAGGACCTGGATCATTCCACCCCGTGTTCCGCCAGCATGGCCCTGGCGTCGGCCAGGTCGTCGCCCAGTTCGCGGATGGTGGACAGCAGCGAGTGGATCAGGGTGTTCAGCCCCGGCGGCGCCTGATCCATCATGGAGCGGATGGCCTCCTTGGTCAGCACCAGACAGGTGGCGTCGTCGTCCACCATGGCGGCGGCCATGCGCGGGCCGTCGTCCAGCAGGGCCATCTCGCCGAACACCTGGAACGGCCAGACGCGGCCGATGGTGACCTTGCGGCCCGCCACCGTCTTGAAGATGCGGATGGTGCCTTGCTGCAGCATATAGGCCTCGGAGCCGCGGTCACCTTCCTTGAAGATCACCGTCCCCCGCGGGAAGACGCGTTGCAGTCCGGGCGTGGCGCCGGTATCGGTCATGGTTCTGATCCCCTTCACCCCAACTGGAAAGGACCGCCAGCATAGCGCGCCGGCCCGGCTTGTCCAATCAGGTAAGGAGCCTGGGGAGTTGTAACGATACCTGCGGTTGCCAGCGGGGGCGGGGTCGCGGTACGCTTCGGCAAAACAAGGACGGCAACCGTCCTCTCCGGGAGGAACGCTCATGGGAAAACCCCATCGGATTGCGCTTGCGTTGCAAGGTGGCGGCGTGCACGGCGCCTTTACCTGGGGCGTGATCGACGCGCTGCTGGACGAAGCGGCGGCCGGCGCCATCGAGTTCGTCGGAATCAGCGGGGCCTCGTCGGGGGCGCTGACCGCCACCGCCATGACCTATGGCTATCACGAGGGCGCCGCCCAGCCCGGCCCGGCCAACGCGCGGTCCAAGCGCATGGCGGAGGCGGCGCGGACCAAGGTCCGCGAATTGTGGGAGACGGTGGCCCGTGCCGCCTTCTGGGGCGGCAATCCCTTCGTCGCCGCCATCGGCCTCGCCCAGGGCTGGAACATCGACGATTCCCCCGCCGCCCGCTGGGCCGACGTGGCCGGCGCCAATACCCCGGCCGCCGAATCGGGCCTGGGCACCTATCTTACCGCCGTGCTGCGCGACGTGTTGCCCGAGATTCCGGCCATCTTCGCCCTGCCCCAGGAGGGGACCCCCACCCTGATCGTCGCCGCCACCGACATCGGCGAGTGCCGCCGCCAGCTGTTCATCGACGGCGGAGTGTCGCCCGACGCGGTGCGGGCGTCGACCAACCTGCCCACCTCGCTGCATACCGTCACCATCGGCGACCATCATTACTGGGATGGCGGCTACATGGGCAATCCGCCGCTCACGCCGCTGGTGGAGCGCCTGCGCGAGGCCGACGCCGAGGATCTGGTGCTGGTGACGCTGAACCCGCTGCACCGCGACGGCCCGCCGCCCAAGGGGGCGCGCCAAGTGCTGGACCGTCTGAACGAGGTGGCCTTCAACGCCTCGCTGGTCCACGAGGTCAACGCCATCGAGACCATCAACCGGCTGGTGGACGCCGGCATGATCAAGGACCCGCCCCCCGGCCAGCATCCCTATCGCCGGGTCAACCTGCACCGCATCCACGCCGACGAGGACATGGTCAAGCTGGGCGTCTATTCCAAGGACGCGCCGGCCTGGGACTTCCTGGTCTATCTCCGCGACCTGGGGCGCAAGGCCTTCGCCGACAGCTGGTCCACCATCAAGCCGGCGCTGGGCAAGCATTCGTCCTGGGACACCAACACGGTGTGCGACCAGATCCTGGCCCGCAAGGCCATCAGCCTGCGGGAGAAATAGCGCCTCGCGGCCCTTGACCGATTGCATGCACTCGGTCACCCTGCACGTCATGGACGAGGGCAAGAGGCAACTTTCAGCCGCGGAACGGTTCGACTGGCTGCGGCTGATCCGCAGCGAGAATGTCGGGCCGCGCACCTTCTCGCGTTTGCTCGACCGCTTCGGCTCGGCGGGAGCCGCCCTGGCAGCGCTGCCCGATCTGGCGCGCAAGGGTGGGGCGCGGCGGCCCATCCGTATCTGTCCCAAACCCGATGCCGAGCGCGAGATGCAGGCCACCGAACGGCTTGGCGCCCGCCTGCTGGCGGTTGCCGAGCCGGGCTACCCCGCCTGGCTGGCCGCCCTTGACGATGCGCCGCCGCTGCTCTGCATGCTGGGCAACCCCTCGGTACTGGGCAAGCCGATGATCGCCATGGTGGGGGCGCGCAACGCTTCGCTCAACGGCCGCAATTTCGCCCGCCGCATGGCCGCCGATCTGGGCCGCGCCGGCTATGTGGTGACCAGCGGCATGGCGCGCGGCATCGATACCGCCGCCCATCAGGGGGCGTTGGCCTCGGGCACCGTGGCGGTGCTGGCCGGCGGCGTCGACGTGGTCTATCCCCCCGAGAACGAATCCCTGTGGCGCGAAATCGCCGAGGCCGGCGCCGTGGTTTCCGAGATGCCGGTGGGGACCCAGCCCCAGGCCAGTTATTTTCCCCGGCGCAACCGCATCATCTCGGGGCTGTCCCTGGGAGTGGTGGTGGTCGAGGCCAATGCCCGTTCGGGCTCGCTGATCACGGCGCGGTTCGCCGCCGATCAGGGGCGGGACGTGTTCGCCGTCCCCGGCTCGCCCATGGACCCGCGCGCCGCCGGTCCCAACGATCTGATCCGTAACGGCGCCACGCTCACCGAAAGTGTCACGGATGTGACCGACGTGCTGGGCGACCTGCTGCGCCGCCCGCTGGCCGAGGGAAAGCGCGCCGGTTTCCGCGCCCCGGAGGCGGTCGTTCCCGACGAATCCGAACTGGATCAGGCCCGGGCCCGAGTGGTCGAGGCATTGGGGCCGGCACCGGTGATGGTTGACGAAATCATCCGCCAATGCCAATTGTCACCCTCCATGGTGTCTTGGGTCCTGCTGGAAGTCGAACTGGCGGGGCGTCTGGAACGCCATCCCGGCAATCGGGTCTCGCTGCTGGTCGGTTGAGATCCCTTGCCCCTCGGATGTGAACGGGTGCGGATGAAAGTCGTCGTCGTCGAGTCTCCGGCCAAGGCCAAGACCATCAACAAATATCTGGGCAGCGACTTCCATGTCCTGGCCTCCTACGGCCATATCCGCGACCTTCCGCCCAAGGACGGGTCGGTGCGGCCCGACGAGGGCTTCGCCATGGACTGGGAGACGGATGCCAAGTCCGAACGCCAGATCAAGGAGATCGTCGCGGCGGTCAAGGGCGCTGACAAACTGTTCCTCGCCACCGACCCGGATCGCGAGGGCGAGGCCATCTCGTGGCATGTCCGCCAGGTGCTGGAGGAGAGGCGGGCGCTGAAGGGCGTCGAGGTCAAGCGGGTGGTGTTCAACGAGATCACCAAATCGGCCGTGACCGAGGCCATGCGCAATCCCCGCGATATCCACCAGGAGCTGGTGGACGCCTATCTGGCGCGGCGCGCCCTGGATTATCTGGTGGGTTTCACCCTGTCGCCGGTGCTGTGGCGCAAGCTGCCGGGCTCGCGCTCGGCGGGCCGTGTTCAGTCGGTGGCCCTGCGGCTGATCTGCGAGCGCGAATCCGAGATCGAGAGCTTCCGCCCTCGTGAATACTGGACCATCGCCGCCGATTTCCTGACGCCGAAGGGGGCTCTGCTGTCGGCGGGGCTGACCCATCTGGGCGGCAAGAAGCTCGACAAGTTCGATCTGTCCTCCGAGGCCCTGGCCCGCGATGCCGAGAAGAAGGCGGCTTCCGCCCGCTACTCCGTCGCCTCGGTGGAGCGCAAGCGGACCCGGCGCAATCCCTATCCGCCCTTCACCACCTCGACCCTGCAGCAGGAAGCCAGCCGCAAGCTGTACTTCGCCGCCGCCAGGACCATGCAACTGGCCCAGCGCCTGTACGAGGGCGTCGACATCGGCGGCGAGACGGTGGGTCTGATCACCTATATGCGAACCGACGGCGTGCAGATGGCCGCCGAGGCCATCGCCGGAGCCCGCGCGGTGATCGCCGAGGATTTCGGCAAGGCCTATGTCCCCGAGGCGCCGCGCCTCTACAAGACCAAGGCCAAGAACGCCCAGGAGGCCCACGAGGCCATCCGCCCCACCGATCTGGCGCGCCGTCCCGAGGACGTGGCCCGCTATCTCGACAAGGACCAGTTGCGCCTCTACGAGTTGGTCTGGAAGCGCACCCTGGCCAGCCAGATGGCCGCCGCCGAGTTGGATCAGGTGGGCGTCGACATCGCCGGCGACACCCACGGCATCGTCTTCCGCGCCACCGGTTCGGTGGTGGTATTCGACGGCTTCATGAAGGTCTACCGCGAGGACAAGGACGATTCCGACGACGAGGACGCGGAAAAGCTGCTGCCCGACGTGACCGAGAAGGACGCCATGGAGCGCAAGGCCATGCGCACCGAGCAGCACTTCACCCAGCCGCCGCCCCGCTTCTCGGAAGCCAGTCTGGTCAAGCGCATGGAGGAGCTGGGCATCGGCCGCCCGTCCACCTACGCCTCCATCCTGTCGGTGCTGCAGGACCGCAATTACGTCCGCCTCGATCAGCGGCGCTTCATCCCCGAGGATCGCGGCCGTCTGGTCACCGCCTTCCTGGAAAGCTTCTTCGGCCGCTATGTGGAGTACAACTTCACCGCCGACCTGGAGAATCAACTGGACGACATTTCCGGCGGGCGGATTGACTGGAAGAAGGTGCTGGAGGTCTTCTGGAAGGACTTCTCCGGCGCCGTGGACGAGACCAAGGACCTGCGCGTCGCCCAGGTGCTCGACGCCCTGGACGAGCTTTTGGGGCCGCACTTCTTCCCCGATAACGGCTCGGGCCACGACCCGCGCACCTGCCCCACCTGCAATGCCGGGCGCCTGTCGCTGAAATTGGGCAAGTTCGGCGCCTTCATCGGCTGCTCGGCCTATCCGGAATGCCGCTTCACCCGGCCGCTGACCACCGGCGGCGAGGGCGAGGAGGAGGTGCGCGAAGGCCCCAAGGAACTGGGCAACGACCCCGAGAGCGGACTGCCGGTCACGCTCCGCAAGGGACCCTATGGCCATTACGTCCAACTGGGCGACGAATCGACGCTCAAGGCCGAGCCGGCACCCGTTCCGGAAAAGGGCAAGAAGGCCCCCAAGACCGCGAAAGCGGTCAAGGCCCCCAAGCCCAAGCGGGTCTCGCTCTACAAGGGCCTCGAGCCGGCCGGCGTCACCCTGGACATCGCCTGTCGTCTGCTGGCCCTGCCGCGCCTGATCGGCAACCATCCCGAGACCGGCAAATCCATCAGCGCCGGCGTGGGGCGCTTCGGCCCCTACGTGGTGCATGACGGCACCTACAAGTCGTTGGCCAAGGACGACGACGTGCTGGTCATCGGCATGAACCGCGCCATGGAACTGCTGTCCCAGGCCAAGGGGCGCGGCGGCAACGGCCCGCTCAAGACGCTCGGCGAGCACGAGGGCAAGCCGGTCACCCTGCACGAGGGACGTTACGGCCCCTATGTGTCGCGGGACGGCGTGCATGCCACCTTGCCCAAGGACAGCTCCATCGAGACGGTGACCCTGGAAGCCGCCCTGGCCCTGATCGCCGCCAAGGCGGCCAAGGGGCCGTCCAAGCCCGCCCGGGGGCGCAAGGCCGCTCCCGCCGCCAAGGCCGATGGCGCTCCCAAGAAGGCCCCGGCCAAGAAAGCCGCCGCCAAGAAATCTCCGGCGAAGAAGGCGACCGCCAAGAAAGCGACTGCCGCCAAGGCCTGATCCGGAACGCCGCCCCTTCCTCGGCCCCATCGGCCACGGGAGGGGGGGCGGGCCAGGGCGTTTCAAGGTGCCGCGGCCCTAATTTATCACCGGCGGATGGAATACATTCGCGTGGGGGCGGGAACGCGGCGTTCCCGGCGGCCGCCAAAAAAATACGGAACCAAACCCTCTGCCCATCTTTCATGGGTTGATCCCGATTCAATCGTGGATCGGCCGATAACTTGAAGTGTTTCACTGTCGGACGCAGGAATCTGTCCAAACAATTTTAGGCAATATATTCCGGCTTTATTGTAAAGCTCCGTAATAATCCCCTATTGACGAGGTGGTTAATAAAACCTTTATTCCGGGGCTGCACAGCGCGTTGAAGTGATTGACAAAAATTCGGTTGCGCCGGGACTGTCAGATGATCTAGACTGATGTTGTTAGGAAGTGTGCTCCCTGCATGCGACCCGCAGCCAGTGGCTTGCCGGTTGCGGGGAATGTAAGGAAGCCCGGGGCGAGAAACGCACCGGCCTCTCTAGAAAGGAGATATGTTATGTCTGACGTCACTCTTACCTCTGCCGTCCGCAGCAATCTGCTGGCTCTGCAGTCCACCCAAAGCCTCGTGAATCGTACTCAGAGCCGTCTGTCGACCGGTTTGAAGGTCGCCAGCGCCATTGACGATCCGGTGGCTTACTTCCAGTCCAAGGCCCTGTCCGACCGCGCCAGCGACTTCCAGGGCAAGAAGGACAACATCGACCAGGGCGTGTCCGCTCTGTCCACTGCTCTGCAGGGCATCTCCGGCGTCTCGACGCTGGTGAAGCAGCTCAAGGGTCTTGCGCTGAACGCGCAGTCCGCCTCGAGCACTCAGATCAGCAGCCTGGTCCAGCAGTTCAACGCGCTGCGCAGCCAGCTCGACAATCTGGCGACCGATACCCAGTACCAGGGCCAGAATCTGGTCGCGGGCAAGGGGCAGACCCTGACCGTCAGCTTCTCGAACCTGACCGGTTCCAGCCTTGAGGTCGACTCGGTCGACGTGAAGGTGGGCGCGACCGGCCTGAACATCGCCAAGGCGGTGAGCTCCAACGGCGGCTTCCAGCTGTCGTTCGACGACGCCACCGGTGCCGATCTGGCCCACGGGACGATCCGCGCCAACTACGCCGGTACCGCCACCGCGCTGACCTCGGGCAACTACACCTTCGGCTACGGCTCGGCCACGGTGACCGTCACCGTGTACTCGGCGGGCTATGACAGCACCACCGATTCCCCGGCCTTCACCACCACGTCGACCCTGAGCAACGGCCAGGAATTCAACATCCGCGTCACCACCGCGGTTCAGACCGATACCTTCAAGGTGTCGGGCGGTCAGATCCAGAACAACAACCACTTCTCCGTGGAATATCTGGCCAGCAGCGGCGGCGGCGCCTCGGGCTATGTCACCGGTGACGTGCTGTCCCTGGCCATCAACGGCCTGAGCGGCAACACCCTGAACGCCGGTACCTACACCTTCTCCTACGGCGGTAACACGCTGAGCTTCACCGTGTCGTCGGCCGGCTCGACCACCGGCACCTTCACCGACGCCGACGTCTTCATCAACGGCAGCTTCACCCAGTTCGCCACCGCCAACGGCGGTACCGGCCTGACCATCGCCGCCGTCGGCACCGCCGGCATCTCCGGCGACGGCCTGATCGCGGTCGCGGCCACCGGTGGCCTGTCGTCGACCAGCCTGGGCGCGTTCAAGGGCCAGGCCTACGCCACCGGCTCGGACATCTCCGTCGCCTATAACGGCCACATCGACAAGACGACCACGGTGGGTTACGTCAGCGGCCAGTACGTGCTGGACGCCAACCTGTCGGGCATCGTGCAGAACCTGGTCACCAAGCTGGACGCCAACCTGCAGACCCTGCGGTCGGTGGCTCAGAACCTGGGTACCAACGTCGCCCTGCTCAACACCCGTCTGGACTTCACCAAGAGCTATGTGGATCTGCTCCAGTCCGGTTCGGGCAAGCTGACCCTGGCCGACCTGAACGAGGAAGGCGCCAACCTGTTGGCCCTGCAGACCCGCCAGCAGCTGGGCATCCAGGCGCTGTCCTTCGCCGGTCAGAACGAAAAGTCGATCCTTTCGCTGTTCCGTTAAGTCGAAATGGCGAGCATTTAGGGGAAAGAGGTGGCTTTGCCACCTCTTTTCTCATTTCAGGGCCTCCTTGAACTCGAGTGTTCCGGTAGGGAGGGATAGGGCAGGAGAGAGAATGACCGCCGACGGTGATATCGATAAGGACCTCGTCGCTCGGAATATCCAGGCGTTTCGGGACGCGATGCCCGAACTGGCGGCCCTCCTCGAAGCCCACAGGCCGCAAAGCCGATTGGTCCGCAACGCCGCGGGCGACTGGGACGTGGAATTTCGGGGTGAATTCCTTTACGGACCCGAAGGCCGCAAGCGGGTCGAGCAGCAGGTCGAGGCCGGCGCCATCGCTCCGGAGAAGCGAATCGTGGTGTCGCCGCTGTCCAGCGCCAATGTCGATCTGGTCACCGAACGCTTTCTCTACCAAACGCTCAAGCGGGCCACCGATGCCGGCATCTCCTTCCTGCGCTACCCGGAAACCCCGGAGGCCTTTCATCTGGTATCGTTCGGCCTCGGCCTCGGCTACCACCTGCCGGGACTGATGGAGCAGGTCAAGCCGGCCTCCATCATCATCGTCGAGCCCAACCTGGATTTCCTCTATCACTCCCTGGCGGTGATGGACTGGCGCCCCTACATGGAGATGCGCGAGCGCAGCCCCTACCGCTGCTTCATCTGTTTCGCCGATAATCCGGGGCTGATCGCCAAGCAGGTGCGCTCGCTCATGCGGTCGTCATGTCCGATGACCGTGGACTGGTCGCGGGTGCATCAGGCCTATCCCAGCCCGGTTCTCGACGCGGCCCTGGGCGAGTTCCGCCGCGACGCCAATCTGATCGGGATCGGCCTCGGCTTCTTCCACGATGAGATGGAGATGACCCGGGCCTCGTACATGAACCTCAAGGACGCCGATTACCGGATTCTCAAACGTTCCTCCGATGCCCTGAGGACGCCGGTTTTCGTGGTGGGGTCCGGTCCGTCGCTGGACGACGACATCGAGGTGATCAAGGCCAATCAGGACAGGGCGGTGATCATTTCCTGCGGCACCGCGTCGCGGGTGCTGCTGGCCAACGGCATCAAGCCGGACTTTCAGATGCTCCTGGAGAATGGTGCCGCGCCCTACCGGGCCCTGGCCGCCGTGCACGAGGAGTTCGGCTTCGGTGACGCCACCCTGATTGCCTCCAACACGGTCGATCCCCGGGTCAAGAAGCTGTTCCAGGACACGGTCTATTATTTCCGGACCGCGCTCAGCTCCTACGCCCTGTTCAGTCCGGGACAGCAGTTCTCGCTGGAGGATTCCGGGCCGACGGTGACCAATACCGGCGTCGCCGCCGCCCTGGCCATGGGTTTTCGCGAAATGTACCTGTTCGGTGTCGACCTCGGCACCCGCAGCCTCAAGCGCCATCACTCCAAGCATTCCCTGTATCGCCACGACGACGACGCCAAGGATGGGCAGAAGGGGGCGATGGACTTCACCACCAAGTTCGACCAGCGCGACATTGGAAATTTCGGCGGCCTGATCCACACCGAAACCATCATGCTGTGGACCCGGGATGCCCTGGCGCGCGCCATCGGCCAGTTCCGCCCGGCGGTGGAGGCGTTCAACTGCTCGGACGGCCTGTTGATCGAGAATACCCGGCCCATGAACGCGTCGTCGATCCGGCTGAAATCCACGCCGGACGGCAAGATCAAGGATCTGGCTAAGGTGAGGGGCTCCTTCCCTCCGGGGACCGAGGCGCATTTCAAGGAACGCTGGGAACGCGAGAACTGGCCCGAATACGTCAAGTCGCTGCTCGACAAGCTGCAGGGCGCGGTGGAGGACCATGCCGGCAACATCAACGATATCATCGTCGAGTTTGCCGACCTGATGATCACCGAATTCCGCGGGCCGGCCACCGTGGCCCAGTTCTTCGTGCGCGGCACGGTCATGATGGTCGCCATGTGCCTGGACTACTACGCCCGACGGGTTCAGTCCGCCGACAAGACGGCGGAGTTCTGGACCATCGCCGAGGAGGAGTTCATCGACCTGATGCGGGTCATGACGTTGCAGGTGGAGTGGTTCTTCGAGAATATCGAGGCGTTTGAATCCGACGAGGAATTGTTCAAGGACCTGACGGAGTGGCGCTATGAGTGAGGAACGGTCCCTGGAGATCGGCGAACTGACGCGGCGTCTGCGCGAAGAGACCTCCGCCGAAGTGATGGATTACTGCCAATCCCGTTTGGCCGAGGGCAGCCGCAATCCCTATGTTTATCTGGTCATGGGGATGATTTCCTATTACAACAACGACCCCGGCCTGGGCATCCAGTTGCTGGAGCGGGGCCACGCCATCGATCCCGAGTGCAAGGAGGTGGTCGAGGGACTGGCCAGCCTCTACACCAAGTTCGGCCGCCTCGCGGACGGTCTTTACTACGGCAAGCTGGCGGTCTGCCTGAAGCCCGATCCCGAGGCGCAGGAACTGCTTCCCGGCGAGTTTTCCTCGTACATGGCGGCGCTGCAAAATGTCGGCGTCTCGCATTATTTCACCAATGCGGAGGCGGCCTTTCATCTGGGCCTGTTCCAGGAGGCACTGAACCAGGCGGAAAAGCACCTGCGCATCCATCCCGAGGATGACGGCTGCATGCTGTTGGCCGGTCGGGCGCTGCTGGCTCTCGGCCGCCCCGCCGCCGCCGCCGCCATACTGCGCGCCGCCCTCCATCACAAGCCCGCCGATCCTTGGCTGCACGCCGTGCTGGCCCAGGCGCTGATGGCCACCGCCCGCCATGCCTCCGCCCTGGCGCATCAGCGTCTGGCGCTCGAATCTGCCGGCGACGACGATGCCCTGCGCGGTCACGTGGTGGGGGCGCTGGCCCTGCAATCGGGAGCGGTCTGGCCGGCGGCCCAGGACCTGTCCAATGCCTATGCCGCCGATCGCGAGGCCCCGTTCCGCCGGGTGCCGACCCATGACGATTCCGAAGGCGGTTTCGTCGGCCTGATCTGGGATCAGGTTTACGACAGTCCCCTGATCAATTGCGTCGCGCCGGTGTTCCGGCGCATCAACAACTCCATCCTCTACACCCTCAACGCCCGTCATGACGCGGCGGGCGAGATGCTGCGCACCGGCGTGATGCGTCCCCGCCAGTCGGTGGGAATCGACGATGCCACCCTGGGCCGCATCGTGGTCGGCGACGAGGTCCGCACCCTGGTCAATCTCTGCGCGCCCGGCGAGCATGCCCGCTTCCCGGTGTTCAAGGGCGCGGGCGCTCCGCTGGTGGTCCATTGGGTGACGTCGCCCATGTGCGACCGGCTGCCCGGCGCCACCCTCGTGCTGGCCGATGCCGAGACCGCCGAGATCGATCGCCGGACCTATGGCGAGGGTCGGGTGATGGAACTGCCCAACCTGCTGGCGTTCGATTTCCCCAAGAGTCTGGCCGCCGACGAGGAGGTTCTCGATCTGCCGCGCCACACCCGCGGCTTCACCATGTTCGGCGTGCACGGCGAAACCACCCGCTTCACCGAGGATACGGTCGCTTTGTGGGCGCGGGTGCTGTGGGCGGTGCCCGACGCCCATCTGATGATCGGCGGCCGGGATGACTGGGAAGAGGAGTTGACCGCCTGGGCCCTGGAGGCTTTCGCGGAATACGGTGTTTCCAACCGTGTCCATTTCCAGGCGCCGCTGAATGATGCCGCCATCAGCGCCGCCAAGGCCTTCCCGCACATGGTGGATGTGATGCTGGATTCCACCCCGGTTGGGGGGGAGAGCGAGCTGGCCCGGGACCTGTGGATGGGCTTGCCGGTGGTTTCGCTGCGCGGCGATCGCCGGGTGGGACGGACGGGCGCTTCCATCCTGCGGGCGGCGGGAAGGCCCGAATGGATCGCCGACGACGCGGCGGGCTATGTGGCCATCGCCGCCGGCCTGGCCGGAAATCCCGCGCTGGGCGAGATCCGCTCGGGATTGCGCGATCAGGTTCTGGCCTCGCCCCTGGCCGATACCCGCTCGCTGGCCGGCGAAATGGTCATTCGTCTGCAGGAGGCCTTGAAGCGCCGGTCGGCGGGGGGCTAGCCCATGTCCGCCGATCCGCTGGCCGCGGCCTTCGAGCGTATCGAGGCGGGGGACCTGGCGGGGGCCATGGCCATCTATCGCGCGGCGCAGGGCCTCGGCGACCCTCGGGTCAAGATGTGCCTGGGTCAGTTGCTGCTGCTGCAGGGCGACTACCGCCGTGGCCTGCCGTTGGCCGAGTACCGTCCCCAGCCGGATATCGCGGGCCGCCGCTGGCGCGGGCAACCCCTGGCCGGCGAGACCGTCCTGATCCGGGGCGAGCAGGGCTTTGGCGACAATATTCAATTCGTGCGCTACGCGGCGCCGTTGGCGGCGCGCGGCGCGCGGGTGGCGGTGGGCTGCTCCGCCGGCCTGGGCGGCCTGCTGGCGACGGTCCCCGGCGTGTCGGCGGTGGTGGAGACGGGGCAGGCCATGGCGCCGCCCGATTTCGAAGTGCCCATGATGTCGCTGCCTTACCTGTTCGGCACCACGCTGCAGACTATTCCGGCCGATATTCCCTATCTGACGGCCGATTCTGGGCTGGTGGCATCCTGGCGGAACCGTCTGGCGGCCTATTCCGGGCTGAAGGTCGGGCTGGTCTGGGGGGGCAATTCCGAGGTCGACTACGATTGGCGGCGTTCGCCGGGGCTCGATCCCTATCTGGCGCTGCTGGACGTGCCGGGAGCGACGTTCTTCAGCCTGCAGAAGGGGCCGGCCGCCGCCCAACTGGCGGGACGGAGCCTGCCGGGCCGGATGATCGACCTTGGCCCCGACCTCACCGATTTCGGCCAGACCGCCGCCGCCATGGAAGCGCTGGATCTGGTCGTCTCGTCGTGCACGTCGCCCGCCCATCTGGCCGGGGCGCTGGGTCGCCCGGTATGGGTGGTGCTGGGCGCCTTTCCCGACTGGCGGTGGCTGCTCGATCGCGACGACAGCCCCTGGTACCCCAGCGCGCGGCTGTTCCGGGCCGGGCGCGGCGAAGGCTGGGGGCCGGTCCTGGGGCGGCTGCGGGATGCGCTGCTGCGGCGGGTGGGCTGATCAGCCCGCCTTGCCGGCGCCGGTATTCTTCTGACCTTCCAGAAGCCCTTCGGCCAGTTGCATGTTGATGTTGATCAGGGTGTTGAGCGAGCTGTCGCCGATGGTCGCGCCGTTGGTGAAGGTGGTGTGGGCGACGAATTCGCTCAGCCGGATCAGATTGGCCTTGAGATCGGGAGGCAGCGGGCTGCCCGGCGACCGGGCCAGGGCGCGGATGGCCACCCAGACTTCCAGGTTATGGTTGAGCGCCGCCACCAGCTCGGCGGCACGGTTGGCGCCGCTGCGCGCCCGGTCGAGCGCGATGGCCGCCTCGGCCAGGCTGAGGGCCTCCTGCTCGGGAAGGGGAAGGCTCGACAGATCGCCGATTTCTTCGGTCATGGAAGACTCCTGGGGGGCAGCGTTCGACGCGCGGACATTGTTGATTCTGGCCGATAATTCTGCTCCCCGTTCCGTTAGAAAACCGTTAATTCCCCCCGTCCGGCGCATGTCTCCAAGACCCCCCGATTTATGGATTTCTTAACGGAACGATGCTAGGCTCGGCATGGGTGAAGAATTCGCCCGCCGTGTGGGAGGCTCCTTTGACCGATACTGTGCTCAGTGCCTATGCTGGCGATCTGACCCAAATGCTCAGTACGCTGTCTGGTATGTCGGCGCGCCCGTCGTTCAACCTGGCCTTCGCCAATATGCAGAACGCCATGGCCAATCGCTACAATGACGAGATGTCCTCGTTGCAGCAAAAGGCGATGGACAAGTACGACACCTCGCTGGATGCCGAGCTGTCCAAGCTGCAGGAGCAGCTGCCCAAGCTGGTGGATTACCAGACCAAGGTTTCCGATACCCGCAATCAGCTCCTGGACCGCCTGGACCAGATGAGCGATCTGGACACCATCAATTCCACCCTGCAGCTCGATGCCCAGAACGGCAATGCGGTGGCGTCCTCGGTGTATGACGCCGGCGTCGACAGCGTCAAAAGCAAGTTCGGCCAATTGCCGTTCGTCGACGGGAACGAGTTCGGGTTCTCCGGCGACGACGGCATCGGCAACCTTCGTCTGAACGGGGTTGGGCTGGGGCACTTCAGCGTCGATAACGACGCGGCCAAGCCGCCCACCGGCTCGACCTACGATCTGGTCGCCGCGCGGACCAAGGTCAACGACACCCTGGATCTGGTCACCAACCGCCTGGACATGGTGGCCGGCGAGGTGGAGCGTATCTCGGACCGCATCAGCGAGATCAAGGATCACCAGCAGACCACCGTCGCCGATATCAAGGCCGATATCGCCAAGCAGGCGCAGCAGAAGAAGCTGCAGATCGCCCAGCAATTACAGGCCATGTCCGTCAGCTTCGAGGCGCAGCAGGTGTCCAACGAGCAGATCGTCAAGGCCCAGAACAACGATACCTACCAGGTTGGTTCGGTCGTCAATTTGTTTTCATGAGTCGATGGGCTCACCTTCCTGAGAAGTAATGGGAGAGGTTATGAATCCTTACAGCAATGCAGCCCACGCCGCGAACATCCCCCAGGAAGGCAATCCGCGTGAAACGGAAGCCTGGGCGCTGACCGAGGCGGCCCGCCGCATGGCGTCGGCGTCGCGCGGGGAGCCCGAGGGCATGCGCGAGGCGCTGCGGCTCAACTGGAAGCTCTGGACCATCTTCCAGGCCGATCTGATCGGCAAGGTGGAAGCCGGCGAGACGACGGAAACCGTCGTCAACATGCTGAGCCTTTGCCAGTTCGTCGACTTCCATACCGTCGCCGCCCTGACCGAGCCGGATCCCGCCAAGATGGAGGTTCTGGTCAACATCAACCGCAATATCGCCAGCGGCCTGCGTGACTCCCTGGCCCGCGAGGCCCGCGAGGCGGCCACCGCCGCCGGCACCGCCGAGCAGGCTGCCGTTCCCGCCGCCGCTCCGGCCGGTGCCTATGCTCCGGCGCCGGGTGCCGCCCATACCCCGATCAGCGCTACCGCCTGATCGCGATCTGGGTGTTCCGTTTCATCCCCGGACACGGCACGGCGCCCTGTCCGGGGATTTTTCATTCCGTCCCGCTCCATCCCATCCGGTCATGACCCCTGCGGCCCGCCCCATTCTACTGTTCGCCGCCGCCGATCCGGGCGGTGCCAGCGCTGTTCTGCCCGTCGTGACGCTGCTGGCGGCGCGCGGGGGGGCGGTGGCGGTCCTCGACCACGGCTTTCTCGGCCGCAACGCTCCGTCCGATTTGATGCGGCTGGCATCTCCATCGGAAGGCGATTTCGGGGACTGGCTGGAGGATACGGGAGTCGGGGGGCTCTGTTTCGGCACCTCCCTGGCCGACCATTTGCCCCTGTCCCTGGCCCGTGCCGCCCGGCGGCGCGGGATACCGGTGGCCTGCGTGCTGGACAACTGGATGAACTACCGGGCCCGCCTGGAGATGGATGGCGGCCCATTGCTGATTCCCGATCTTTACGCCGTCATGGACGACAAGGCACGGGACGAGGCGCTGGCCGAGGGAGTCCCGCCTGCCTGCCTGCGGGTCACCGGCCATCCCGGACTGGCCGGATTGGCCCGGGAGATCGCCGCCGCCGATTCCGGCTGGCGCAACGGTGTGCGGGCGCGGCTGGGGCTGGGCGGGCCGGGGCGGGAACTGATCGCCTTCATCGGCGAACCGGTGATCAAGGATCAGGGCGAGGGTCCGGAGACCCCCAGCTGGCGCGGCTATACCGAACGCGATGCCCTGGCCCTGCTGTGCCGGGAATTGCAGCCTCGGGCCAAGGACCTGGACGTGGCCATCGTTCCCCATCCCCGCGACGACGTGGCCGCGCTGGACGATCTGTGGCAACAATGCCGGGGCGGCCTGGGAGGCGGTCTGGTCGATGGCGTTTCCGGGCGGCAGGTGGTGCAGGTCGCCGATCGGGTGGCGGGCATGGCCTCCATCATGCTCTATGAGGCCTGGCTGCAGGGCAAGCCGGTCCTCAGCCTGCAGCCGGGGCTGGTTCGTGATGATCTGGCCCGGTCGGTGCGGCGGCCGGGGATCATCCCGGTGACCCGGCCGGAGCAGGCGGAGGCGGCGGTTGCCGGCTGGCTGGCGGCGGGGCCGGGCGAAATCCGGCCGGATTGTTTGCGCCACGGCGAGGCGCCGGCCATTCTGGCTGATTTGATGCAACACATGATGGAAAAAATCAATGGCGAAGCTTGATCGAGTGGAAGAGGCGCTGGGCAAGGCCCGGATGGGCGACCTGTCCAAGGCCCGGACCGTGTCGCGGGACCTGGGCAAGGTGCCGCCCGGCCATTCCGGCCTGATGGCGGTGGCGGTGGCCGCCCATCAGGCGGGAGACCTGCCCCTGGCCCTGAAGTTCCTCGATCGGGCGGCGGTGTCCGGTTCCGTCGATGCCCTGTATGGCCGAGGCGTGGTGCTGGGGGCCATGGGGCGCCTGGACGAGGCGCGGGCGGCTTTCGCCAAGTGCCTGGAGCGGGCTCCGGCCCACGAGGCGGCGCTGACCAATCTGGGCGGGCTGCAGCAGATGGCCGGCGACCTTGCCGCGGCGGAACGCAGTTACCGCGCCGTTCTGGACTTCGCCCCCCAGGCCGCTCTGGCGCTGCATAACCTTGCCGGGCTGTGTCTGGCCCAGGGACGGCGCGACGAGGCCGAGGACCTCGCCCGCCGGGCCTTCGACCTTCAGCCCGGACCGGACACGGCGCTGCGGCTGGCCGATATCCTGGGCGAGGCGGGGCGGTATGCCGAGGCGGTGAGCATGCTGCGTCCGGTGCTGGCCTCCTATCCCGGCGACGCGCGGCTGTGGCGGACGGCGGGGCATGCCAGCAAGAAGCTGGGGAACACCGCCGAGGCGGTGGCGGCTTATCGCGCGGCGCTGGACCTCGATCCCCAGGACGGCGAGGCCCGCCACATGATCGCCGCCCTGACCGGCACCAATACCGAACGTGCCCCGGCCGATTACGTCCGGGGCTTCTTCGACACCTATGCCGACCGCTTCGAGAGCCATCTGGTCGAGGACGTCAAGTATCAGGCCCCCGCCACCCTGCGCGCCCTGTTCGACCGGGTGGGGGATGGCCTGCCGCTGGACGCCGTCATCGATCTGGGCTGCGGCACCGGCCTGACCGCCCAGGCGTTCCAGGGAATCGCCGGCCGCTTCTTCGGCGTCGATCTGTCGCCGCGCATGCTGCAACTGGCGGCGGCCACCGGCCTCTATACCGAACTGCGGGAGGCCGATGCCGCCACCGCCCTGGCCCGCAGCGTCGACCTGTCGGCGGTGCTGGCCACCGACCTGTTCATCTATGTGGGTGACCTGGAGGACATCTTCGCCGGCGCTTCCCGCGCCCTGGCGCCCGGCGGCTGGCTGCTGTTCTCGGTGGAGACCGGCGAGGGCGAGGGCTACACCCTGCGTCCCTCCGGCCGCTATGCCCAGTCGCCCGCCTATATCCGCGCTTTGATCGCCCGCCACGGCCTGACCGAGGTGGCGTGCGAACGGGGCCGCATCCGCGGCGGCTCGGACGGCGATATCGATGGCGACTACTGGGTGGTCCGCAAGCCGTAACCGGATGATCGCGTCAGGCTCCAGGCGCGCGCAAGCCCGCTTGGAGCGGGCTGGTCAGCCTTGGACGGCTATCAAAACAAGGGGGAATGGGGCGAGTGATCGGAATCGAACCGACGACATCCAGTACCACAAACTGGCGCTCTAACCAACTGAGCTACACCCGCCACCGGGGGAGGCCGCATGTTTAGCCAAATCCGGGGGCGCCCGTCAAGGGGCTATCCTTGGAAATAACGTTCCAGCCGTGTCACCGCCTCGTCGATGGCCGCCTCCGTCTTGGCGAAGCAGAAGCGGGCGAAGCGGTCGACGTCGCCGCCCTGGTAGAAGGCGCTGACCGGAATGGCCGCCACGCCGGCCTTTTCCGTGATGTGGCGGCAAAACTCCCGGTCGTCGCCGGTAAAGCCCAGGGGGCGGAAATCGGCGGTCAGAAAATAGCTGCCGCCAGTGTCCATCACGCCAAAGCCGACCCGCCGCAGGCCGGCGGCCAGCCGGTCGCGCCGCTCGGCCAGCATGGCGGCGAGGTTGTCATAATAGGAATCCTCCTTGCCCAGGCCCCAGGCCACCGCCGCCTGCAGATTGGGCGGCGTGGTGAAGGTCAGGTACTGGTGGGCCTTGGCCACCGGCGCCAGGACTTCCGGGGCGGCGATCACCCAACCCACCTTCCAGCCGGTCAGCGAGAAGATCTTGCCGGCCGAGCCGATCTTCAGGCAGCGCCCGCGCATTCCGGGCAGGGTCATCAGCGGCACGTGGCGCCGTCCGTCATAGACCAGATGCTCGTAGACCTCGTCGCAGACGCAATAGGCGTCGAAGCGCTCCAGCAGCCCGGCGACGAAATCCAGTTCGTCGCGATTCCACACCTTGCCGGCCGGATTCATCGGCGTGTTGAGCAGCATCAGCTTGGTCCGGGGCGAGAATGCCGCCGCTAGGGCCTCCCGCGGCAGGTCCCAATGGGGCGGGGCGACGCGGACCAGCTTAGGCGTGCCCCCGGCCCGGCGGATGATGGGCAGATAGCTGTCGTAGAGCGGCTCGATCAGCACCACCTCGTCGCCCGGCTCGATCAGCCCGAACAGGCAGGCGGCCAGCGCCTCGGTGGCGCCCGAGGTCACCATCACCTCGGCCATGGGGTCGAGGTCCAGGCCGTAGAAGCGCCGGTCGTGGGCGGCGATGGCCTGGCGCAGTTCGGGAATGCCCATCATGGACGGGTACTGGTTGGGGCCGTGGCTGACCGCCTCGGCCGCCCTGGCGACCACGTCGGCGGGCTCCAGCCCCTCGGGGAAGCCCTGGCCCAGATTGACCGCGCCGTGGGCCTGGGCCAGCCGGCTCATGGTTTCGAAGATGGTGGTGCCGAACGACGACAGGATGGAGTTGGCGGTCTTCAACGGAGCTGCTCCGGAGCGGATTTGGAAGCTCCCAGCCTAGCCCGGAAGGTGGGCTCAGGTGAAGGGGATGAGATTTGCCCAGGAAATAGGCGTAAATGCCTGAAAAGAGGGCATCTTTGGGCCGAGATTCATGGCAGCCCCCGTGTTTTCACGGTGGCCGAACTGGCATGATGCGTGCTAAATGAGACGCGCGTTTTGACGCGGGTTCTCAACGCCAATTCGAAAGACGGCGGGTTCATGAAGAAGATCGAAGCCATCATCAAGCCCTTCAAGCTCGACGAGGTGAAGGAAGCCCTTCACGAGGTCGGCCTTCAGGGCCTTACCGTGACCGAAGCCAAGGGTTTCGGCCGGCAGAAGGGGCATACCGAGCTCTATCGCGGCGCCGAGTACGTGGTGGATTTCCTCCCCAAGGTCAAGATCGAGCTGGTTATCGAGGACAACCTGGTGGAGCGTGCCGTCGAGGCCATCCAGCAGGCCGCCCATACGGGCCGCATCGGTGACGGCAAGATTTTCATCTCCACGGTGGAAGAGGCCATCCGCATCCGCACCGGCGAGCGCGGCAGCGACGCCATCTGAGTTTTTCGCTCCTTCCGCCGCTCCTTGAATCGGGGCGCGGGATGGGCATACGTGTTCAACTCTCAACTCTCAGGAATGTGACCATGTCCGACGACGTCAAGAAGGTCCTCGAACTGATCAAGGAAAACGACGTGAAGTACGTCGATTTCCGCTTCACCGATCCGCGCGGCAAGTGGCAGCACACCGCTCAGCACGTGTCCACCGTGGACGCCGACATGCTGAACGAAGGCATCATGTTCGACGGTTCGTCGATCGCCGGCTGGAAGAGCATCAACGAGTCCGACATGATCCTGAAGCCCGACGCTTCGTCGGCCGTCATGGACCCCTTCGCCGCCCAGTCGCAGCTGATCATCAACTGTGACATCGTCGAGCCCGCCACCGGCCAGCTCTACGACCGCGACCCGCGCTCCATCGCCAAGCGCGCCGAGGCCTATGTGAAGTCCTCGGGCGTGGGTGACAGCACCTATTTCGGCCCCGAGGCCGAGTTCTTCGTGTTCGACGACGTCAAGTACGAACTCGGCATGAACAAGGGCTATTACGAGCTGCGCTCGGAAGACGGCGTCGAGGCCCAGGGCCGCGACTTCGCCGAGGGCAACCTGGGCCACCGTCCGGGCGTCAAGGGCGGCTACTTCCCGGTTCCGCCGGTGGACGGCCACGTGGACATGCGCGCCGAGATGCTGACCGTGATGGGTGAGATGGGCCTGCCCATCGAGAAGCACCACCACGAAGTGGCCTCGTCGCAGCACGAGCTGGGCATCAAGTTCGGCGGCCTGGTCGAGGCTGCCGACTGGATCCAGATCTACAAGTACGTGGTCCACAACGTCGCCGCCTCCTACGGCAAGACCGCGACCTTCATGCCGAAGCCGATCTATGGCGACAACGGCTCGGGCATGCACGTCCACCAGTCCATCTGGAAGGCCGGCAAGCCCCTGTTCGCCGGTTCGGGCTATGCCGACCTGTCGGACATGGCGCTGTACTACATCGGCGGCATCATCAAGCACGCCAAGGCCATCAACGCCTTCACCAACCCGCTGACCAACAGCTACAAGCGCCTGATCCCCGGCTTCGAAGCCCCGGTTCTGCTGGCCTACTCGGCCCGCAACCGTTCGGCCTCCTGCCGTATCCCCTACTCGGCCTCGCCGAAGGGCAAGCGCGTCGAAGTCCGCTTCCCCGACCCCGGCGCGAACCCCTACCTGGCCTTCTCGGCCATGCTGATGGCCGGCCTGGACGGTATCGCCAACAAGATCCACCCCGGCGATCCCATGGACAAGAACCTGTACGATCTGCCCCCCGAGGAGCTCAAGCAGGTCCCGACCGTGTGCGGCTCGCTGCGCGAGGCTCTCGAGGCCCTGCGCTCCAGCCACGACTTCCTGTGCAAGGGCGACGTGTTCTCGAAGGAATTCATCGAGGCCTACATCGAGCTCAAGTACGAAGAAGTCTACCGCTTCGAGCACACCCCGCATCCGGTCGAGTTCCAGATGTATTATTCGGTCTAAGCCGAGCCGCATCGGGTCCGATTGCGAAGCCCCCGCCGGGTCACCGGCGGGGGTTTTTCATTGGGGCGGTAAGGAGATTGGTGGGCCCGGCAGGACTCGAACCTGCAACCAGACCGTTATGAGCGGCCGGCTCTAACCATTGAGCTACAGGCCCCACCTGGGGCGACCATAACCGAGGCGTGTCCGAATGCAAGGGGGCAGACGCCCCCTTTTTCGTGATTATGGGCAATGAAATGGAAGGGGGCCAAGCAAAAGCCCCCTCCCGGCGAGGGGAGGGGGCTTGCAGACCGGATGATCAGGTATCCAGGAACGACCGCAGCTTACGCGACCGCGAGGGGTGCTTGAGCTTCCTGAGCGCCTTGGCCTCGATCTGGCGGATACGCTCACGGGTGACGCTGAACTGCTGGCCGACTTCTTCCAGCGTGTGGTCGGTGTTCATGCCGATGCCGAAGCGCATGCGCAGCACACGTTCCTCACGCGGCGTGAGGGAGGCCAGGACGCGGGTGGTGGTTTCGCGCAGATTGGCCTGGATGGCGGCATCCAGCGGCAGGACGGCATTCTTGTCCTCGATGAAGTCGCCCAGGTGGCTGTCTTCCTCGTCGCCGATGGGAGTCTCCAGCGAGATGGGCTCCTTGGCGATCTTGAGGACCTTGCGCACCTTCTCGAGCGGCATGGACAGCTTCTCGGCCAGCTCTTCCGGGGTCGGCTCGCGGCCGATCTCGTGCAGCATCTGGCGGGAGGTGCGGACCAGCTTGTTGATGGTCTCGATCATGTGCACCGGAATACGGATGGTGCGGGCCTGATCGGCGATGGACCGCGTGATGGCCTGACGGATCCACCAGGTGGCGTAGGTGGAGAACTTGTAGCCGCGCCGGTACTCGAACTTGTCCACCGCCTTCATCAGGCCGATGTTGCCCTCCTGGATCAGGTCCAGGAACTGCAGGCCGCGGTTGGTGTACTTCTTGGCGATGGAGATCACCAGACGCAGGTTGGCCTCGATCATCTCCTTCTTGGCCCGGCTGGCCTCGCGCTCGCCGCGCTGCACCGTCTGGACGATGCGGCGGTATTCGCTGATGGGCAGGCCGGCTTCGGTGGAGATGTCGGCGATGGTGGCGCGGATGTCGCCGGCTTCCTTGCCGTGGCGGGTGGTGAAGTCCTTCCACTGCTTGGAGCGCTGGGTGACCTGCTCGATCCAGTTGGGGTCCAGTTCCGAGCCGTAATAGGCGTCGAGGAAGTCCTGGCGCTTCACCCGGCAGCTTTCGGCCAGACGCAGCAGGCGGCCTTCCTGCATCATCAGACGGCGGTTGAGGCCGTTCAACTGCTCGACCAGCTGCTCGATGCGGGCGTTGTTGAGGTGGATGCCGTCCATCAGACGGACCAGCTCGGCCTTCAGCTTGTCGTACTTCTTTTCCATGGCGGCGGTGACCGCCTCGCCCTTGTTGAGGGCGGCCAGACGCTGCTCCTGGACCTTCTCCAGCTTGTGGTGGGTGGCGGCGATGACCTCGAAGGTCTCCAGCACGATGGGCAGCAGCTCGATTTCCATGGCGGCCAGCGAGATGGAATTCTCCTCGCCTTCCTCGGCCTCGCCCTCGACTTCGCCCTCGACACCCTCGGGCTTCTCGCCCTCCTCGCCGTCGGCTTCGCCCTCGGCCTTGGCGGCGCCCTCACCCTCGGCCTTGGCTTCGGGGGCGGCGCCTTCGACGGCGGCCGCCGCCTCGACGGCACCCTCGGCCTCGACCTCGGCCAGTTCGTCGGGCTCGGGGTCGGCGCCATAGGTGGCGTCCAGGTCGATGATGTCGCGCAGCAGCATCTTGCCCTCGACCAGGGCGTCATGCCAGTCGACCACGGCGCGCAGCGTCAGCGGGCTTTCGCAGATGCCGCCGATCATCATTTCGCGGCCGGCCTCGATGCGCTTGGCGATGGCGATTTCGCCCTCGCGGCTCAGCAGCTCCACCGAGCCCATTTCGCGCAGGTACATGCGGACTGGGTCGTCGGTGCGGCCCAGGTCTTCCTCGTCGACGTTGCCGGCGCCGGAATAGCCCTCGGTCTCGGTGGCTTCTTCCTCGGCGGCCTCGGGGGCGTTGTCCTCGCCCTCCTCGCTCTCCACCACGTTGATGCCCAGTTCGGACAGCATGGCCATGGTGTCTTCGATCTGCTCGGACGACACTTCGTCGGGCGGCATGGCGGCGTTCAGCTCGTCATAGGTGACGTAGCCGCGCTCCTTGCCCTTGGCCACCATCTTCTTGACGGCAACGCCCAGGGTGTCGAGCAGCGGGCCATCCATCGCCTCGTCCTGGTTCTCGGAAACTTCGGCCGTATTCGTCGATTTGGTCGCCATGAAAAACGCTGCTCCTCAAGGGTCTTGACCCCGAGACGAACCGGACCCGTCCAGTTCCGCCCCACTCTCCAATATAATCGTCAGCCGTTCCCGGACGCTTCGTCGTCCAGGCTTGTGGCCGTCTGCTGCTGCTTCTTCACCGCCTCGAAACGGCTCCACGACGCGGCCGTGGGGCCCTGGGCGAGTTCGGCGTTGGCTTCGCTCACGTCAGCCAGCAGGTCCTTCCTGGTATAAAGATTGTAGACGTGTTCCCAGTGGGTCCGGGCTTCCTCGGTGGAAAGGTCACCGCGCAGGGCGCGCACCCGCCTTTCGTTGGCATCGAGCAGGAAGTCCAGAATCTCGGAATATCCGTCTGTCCTCAAATGGGTGACGAGACCGTCCGCGTCAAGGTCGCGGGCAGCCCCGAGGTGCTTTAGAATCCCACGTCGAAGATTGTCAAGGGTCTTGTCCGCGAAAGTGGTCTCGCCGAGCCTCTCGCCGATGGAATCCATCAGGCGGGGATGGTCGAGAATCAGGGCCAGCATCATCCATTCCTGGGCGCCGGAATTGGGGCGCGGCGGGCGCGGGCGGCCGACGCCGGGCAGCAATCCGTCGGGACCTTTCAGCGGTGCCTGGGGATCGGGGCGGAAGCGGCCGAAGCCCTTGCCGCCCATGCGGGCGCCGCCGGCATTGTTCCACGGGCGGGGCGGCGAGCGGAACGAGTCCTTGGCCTTCTGGCGGAAGGTGGCGAGGTACTGATAGCGCACCGCCTCGTCGGCGATGGAATAGGCCTTCTCGGCCAGTTCCTTTTCCAGCAGCGCGCGGCGCTCCGGCGTGTCCAGCGGCCGGTCCTCGGTGGCGATGCGCCAGGCCACCTCGACCATGGGCTGGGCGGCGTCCAGCACGGCGGCCATGGCGGCCGGCCCCTTGGCCTTGATCAGCGAATCCGGGTCCTCGGGCGGCGGCAGGGTGGCGAAGCGCAGCGAGTGGCCGGGCTTGAGGATGGGAAAGGCGCGCTCCAGGGCGCGCTCCATGGCCCGCTGGCCGGCTTTGTCGCCATCCAGGCACAGGATGGGCTCGGGGGCGAGGCGCCACAGCTCCTCGATCTGCTGCTCGGTCACCGCCGTGCCCAGCGGCGCCACCGCATGGGCGAAGCCCGCCTGGTGCAGGGCGATGACGTCCATGTAGCCCTCGACCACCACCACCCGGTTCAACGCGCGCGCCTGCTCGCGGGCATGGGCGAGGCCGTAGAGGGTCTGGCCCTTGTGGAACAGCGGCGTGTCGGGCGAGTTGAGGTATTTGGGCTGGCCGTCGCCCAGGGTTCGGGCGCCGAAGCCGATCACCCGGCCGCGCCGGTCGGTGATGGGGAACATCACCCGGCCGCGGAAATAGTCGAACGAGCCGCCGCCGTTATCGGGCTTCTTCAACAGCCCGGCCTCGGCCAGCAGGCTTTCCGGGCATTCCTTGCTCATCAGCGCGGATTTGAGCGCCTCGCGGGACTCGGGGGCGAAGCCTAAGCGGAAGCGGGCGATGGTGTCGTCGGTGAGGCCGCGGTTCTTGAGATAGGCGAGACCTTCCCGTCCGGCCGGTCCGCGCAGGTGCTTCTCGAAGAATTGGGCGGCGGATTCCAGGGCGTCGTGCAGGGAGGCGCGGCGCTGCTCGCGCACCCGCTCCTCGGGGGTGGCCTTGGGGACCTCGATCCCGGCCTCGGCGGCCAGCTTTTCCACCGCCTCGGTGAAGCTCAAGTGCCCGGCCCGCATCTCGAAGCCGATGGCGTCGCCATGGGCGCCGCAGCCGAAGCAGTGGAAAAAGCCCTTGTCCTCGTTGACGGTGAAGGACGGGGTCTTTTCGTTGTGGAAGGGGCACAGGCCCTGGTGCTCGCGCCCCTTGCGGATCAGCTTGACCCGGCGGGCCACCACCGAGGTGACCGGGATTCGGGCGCGCAGTTCGTCGAGGAATTGGGGGGGGAAGGCCATGGAGGCTTAAGGTCCCGGGTCTAAAGGCGGTGGCTGGCCCCAACCATATGGGGCCGGGCCGGGGGGAATCAGCCCCCCAGTTCCTTCTTCACCACCGCGCCGGCCTTGGCGAAGTCCATGCTGCCGGCGTGGCCTTCCTTCAGCGCCGCCATGACCTTGCCCATGTCCTTGATGCCGCCGGCGCCGGTGGCGGCGATGGCGGCCTTGACGGCGGCGGCGATCTCCGCCTCGTCCATCTGACGGGGCAGGAACCTCTCGATGATGGCGATTTCCTCGGCTTCCTGCTTCGCCAGCTCCGGACGGCCGCCCTGCTCGTACATGGTGATGCTCTCGCGGCGCTGCTTGATCATCGACTGCAGCATCTGGCGGATTTCGTCCTCGCCGATGCCGTCGGCGACGCCCTTGGGCCGGGCCGCGATGTCGCGATCCTTCAGCGCCGCCAGGATCAGGCGGACCGTGGAGACCGTGCGGGCATCCTTGCCCAGCATCGCGGCCTTGAGCGCGTCGTTCAACTGCTGGCGCAGCATGGCAACCCCTTGTTTGGGAAAGCGCACAGGCTACTCCAAATCCACACGGAAAGGAAGCCTATCCATGGATTGGCAGCCCATTGAAAAAGAAGGGTTTTCTTGGGGATGTCGCAAGGCTTGACTCTGTCCGCGCCCGTCATTATAAGGCGCGGAATTTACCTGACGCCGAATGGGCCACGACACGGCCCCGCAGCCCCGAAGGTCTTGCCTGTTCGCGAGATGCTCCGGCGGCCTTTTGCGGCCCAAGTTCGGCGGGGGAAGGTTCGCCTTCCTCGTGATAATGTACCTGCGGCCGGAGTTCTTCCGGCCCGCGAACGCGACAAAGGACCGACATGCCGAACCAACACGGGACCGCACCGAAGCCCAGCAGCCAGGTGCCGACCTTTGATGCGCCGCGCCCCCCGGGCGCGACCGGAGCTCTGGTCCTGACCGACGGCACCGTGCTGTGGGGCAAGGGTATCGGCGCCACCGGCTCCAACGTGGGCGAGGTGGTGTTCACCACCGGCATGACCGGCTATCAGGAAACCCTGACCGATCCTTCCTTCGCCGGCCAGATCATCACCTTCACCTTCCCGCACGTGGGCAATGTCGGCACCAATGCCGAGGACCTCGAGACCACCAATGCGGCGGCGCGCGGCGTGATCCTGCGCGCCGACATCACCGATCCCGCTAACTGGCGCTCGGCCAAGCACCTGGATTCGTGGCTGAAGACCAACAACATCGTCGGTATCTGCGGCATCGACACCCGGGCGCTGACCCGGCGCATCCGTGAGAAGGGCGCCCCCAACGGCGTCATCGTCCACGCCCCCGACGGCAATTTCGATCTGGCCGCCCTGTGGGGCAAGGCCAGCGGCTGGCCGGGCCTGGAGGGCATGGACCTGGCGGTGGACGTCACCTGCGCCCAGACCTATTCCTGGGACGAGACCGAGTGGTCCTTGCGCGGCGGCTACGGTAAGCAGGACAATCCCCGCTTCCACGTGGTGGCCATCGATTTCGGCGCCAAGCGCAACATCCTGCGCTGTCTGGCCGAGACCGGCTGCAAGGTGACGGTGCTGCCGGCCGATGCCACCGCCGAGCAGGTTCTGGCGCTCGAGCCCGACGGCGTGTTCCTGTCCAACGGCCCCGGCGACCCGGCGGCGACGGCCAAGTATGCCGTGCCCATGATCCAGGGCGTGATCAAGTCGGGCAAGCCGCTGTTCGGCATCTGTCTCGGCCATCAGATGCTGTCCCTGGCGCTGGGCGCCAAGACCTTCAAAATGGACACCGGCCATCGCGGCGCCAACCACCCGGTCAAGGACCTGGAGACCGGCAAGGTGGAGATCACCAGCCAGAACCACGGCTTCGTGGTGGACGAAAAGTCCCTGCCGGCTGGCGTCAAGGTCACCCACCGCTCACTGTTCGACGGCTCGGTGGAAGGCATCGCCGTCGATGGCAAGCCGGTGTTCTCGGTCCAGTACCACCCGGAAGCTTCGCCGGGGCCGCAGGACGCCCATTACCTGTTCGAGCGGTTCATCGGGTTGATGGAGACGCGGGGTTAGGCGGACGCTTTCATTTCACCACGAAGGCACGAAGGCGCGAAGGAATTGGAAGGTGACAAGGAATTCGACGCCGTCAGCCGAAGGGTGATTGGATTGGCGATCGAGGTTCACAGGGCTTTGGGTCCGGGACTTCTTGAATCGGCCTACGAGCAGTGCCTTGCTCACGAGTTGGAGTTGAACGAAGTTCCATTCAGGCGGCAGGTTCCCGTTCCGGTCGTCTACAAGGGAATGAAACTGGACTGCGCTTACAGGCTCGACCTGGTTGTTGCCGATACGCTGGTCCTGGAAATCAAAGCGGTTGAGAAATTGCTGCCGGTGCACGGCGCTCAACTGCTGACCTATCTGAAGTTGACCGGCATCCGGGCCGGTCTTTTGCTGAACTTTAACAGCGAGGTGCTCCGAGACGGCATGAAAAGGGTGGTTCTTTGAACCTTCGTGCTTCCTTCGTGCCTTCGTGCCTTCGTGGTTAATTCATTCGCTGGAACCAGACGATGCCCAAACGTACAGACATCAAGTCCATCCTCATCATCGGCGCCGGTCCGATCGTCATCGGCCAGGCCTGCGAGTTCGACTATTCCGGCGTGCAGGCGTGCAAGGCGCTGAAGGACGAGGGCTACCGGGTCATCCTGGTCAACTCCAATCCGGCGACCATCATGACCGATCCCGGTCTGGCCGACGCCACCTACATCGAGCCCATCACACCCGAGATCGTCGCCAAGATCATCGAGAAGGAGCGTCCCGACGCCCTGCTGCCCACCATGGGCGGCCAGACGGCTCTGAACACCGCCATGAAGCTGGCGGATATGGGCATCCTCGAGAAGTTCGGCGTCGAGATGATCGCCGCCAAGCGCGACGTCATCGCCAAGGCCGAGGACCGGCTGCTGTTCCGCGACGCCATGGACAAGATCGGTCTGGAAAGCCCGAAGTCCCGCATGGTCAAGACCCTGCAGGAAGCGCGGGAAGCCCTGGATTTCGTCGGCCTGCCGGCCATCATCCGCCCCAGCTTCACCCTGGCCGGCACCGGTGGCGGTATCGCCTACAACGTGGCGGAGTACGAGCACATCGTCTCGGGCGGTCTGGCTGCCTCTCCCGTGCACGAGGTCCTGGTCGAGGAATCGGTGCTCGGCTGGAAGGAATACGAGATGGAGGTTGTCCGCGATCGTAAGGACAACTGCATCATCATCTGCTCCATCGAGAACGTCGACCCCATGGGCGTGCACACCGGTGATTCCATCACCGTCGCCCCGGCCCTGACGCTGACCGACAAGGAATACCAGATCATGCGCAACGCCTCGCTGGCGGTGCTGCGCGAGATCGGGGTGGATACCGGCGGCTCCAACGTGCAGTTCGCGGTCAACCCCAAGGACGGCCGCATGACCGTCATCGAGATGAATCCGCGCGTGTCGCGCTCGTCGGCCCTGGCGTCCAAGGCCACCGGCTTCCCCATCGCCAAGGTGGCGGCCAAGCTGGCGGTGGGCTACACGCTCGACGAACTGACCAACGACATCACCGGCTGCACCCCGGCGTCGTTCGAGCCGACCATCGATTACGTGGTCACCAAGATTCCGCGCTTCACCTTCGAGAAGTTCCCCGGTGCCGATCCCAACCTGACCACCTCCATGAAGTCGGTGGGCGAGGCCATGGCCATCGGCCGCACCTTCCAGGAATCCTTGCAGAAGGGCCTCAGGAGCATGGAGACCGGCCTGACCGGTCTGGACGAGGTGGAGATTCCCGGCGCCGGTGCCGGCGACATGAAGGACGCGGTGAAGTCGGCCCTGGCCCAGCCGCGCCACGACCGTCTGCTGGTCATCGGCCAGGCCTTCCGTCTGGGGCTGTCCATCGACGAGGTCCACGCCGCCTGCTTCTACGACAAGTGGTTCCTGGCCCAGCTCAAGGGCATCGTCGAGGCCGAGGCCGAGGTCAAGGCCAAGGGCCTGCCCATCGACGCTCCCGGCCTGCTGCGTCTGAAGAAGATGGGCTTCTCGGATCAGCGCCTCGCCAAGCTGTCGGGCAAGTCGCTGGTGGAGACCGCTTTCCGCCGCGAGGTGCTGAACGTCAAGCCGGTGTTCAAGCGCATCGATACCTGCGCCGCCGAGTTCCCGTCGTCCACCGCCTATATGTACTCGTGCTACGAGGGCGACGGCGTCAACCCGCCGGAATGCGAGGCCGCGCCGTCGGACCGGACCAAGGTGATCATCCTGGGCGGCGGTCCCAACCGCATCGGCCAGGGTATCGAGTTCGACTATTGCTGCGTCCATGCCGCCTACGCCCTCGACGAGGCCGGCAAGGAGACCATCATGGTCAACTGCAATCCGGAAACCGTGTCCACCGACTACGACACCTCGGACCGCCTGTACTTCGAGCCGCTGACCGCCGAGACGGTGATCGATCTGGTGCGCAAGGAGCAGTCCAACGGCAAGGTCCTGGGCTGCATCGTCCAGTTCGGCGGCCAGACGCCCTTGAAGCTGGCCCACGCCCTGGAGCAGGCCGGCATTCCGATCCTGGGCACCAGCCCGGATTCCATCGATCTGGCCGAGGACCGCGAGCGCTTCCAGAAGCTGCTCCACGATCTGGGCCTCAAGCAGCCGGCCAACGGCACCGCCCGCTCGCTGGACGAGGCCATCAAGGTGGCCGAGAAGATCGGCTATCCCGTGGTGATCCGCCCCAGCTTCGTGCTGGGCGGCCGCGCCATGCAGATCGTTTACGACCACGAGGCCCTCGAGCGCTACATGCACGAGGCGGTCAAGGTGTCGGGCGACGATCCGGTGCTGATCGACTACTACCTGAAGGACGCCATCGAGGTGGACGTCGACGCCCTGTGCGACGGCAAGCAGGTCTATGTCGCCGGCATCATGCAGCACATCGAGGAGGCGGGCATCCATTCGGGCGATTCCGCCTGCTCGCTGCCGCCCTATTCGCTGGACAAGGCCACCGTCACCGAGCTGGAGCGCCAGACGGCGCTTCTCGCCAAGGCGCTCAACGTGGTCGGCCTGATGAACTGCCAGTACGCCATCAAGGACGGCGACATCTACATCCTGGAGGTCAATCCGCGCGCGTCCCGCACGGTGCCCTTCGTCGCCAAGGCCACCGGCGTGCCCATCGCCAAGATCGCGGCCCGCGTCATGGCCGGCGAGACCCTGGCCTCGTTCGGCCTCTCCACCCGCCCCGAGCTCAAGCACGTGGCGGTGAAGGAGGCGGTGTTCCCCTTCGCCCGCTTCCCCGGCGTCGACATCCTGCTCGGGCCGGAAATGAAGTCCACCGGCGAGGTGATGGGCATCGATTCCGACTTCGCGCGGGCCTTCGCCAAGAGCCAGCTTGGGGCCGGCACCCACCTGCCGACCGAAGGCGGGGCCTTCATCTCGGTGCGCGACGGCGACAAGCCGGCCATGGTCGAGATCGCCCGGCGCCTGCTGGAGATGGGCTTCAAGGTGATGGCCACCGACGGCACCGCCTTCTATCTGAAGGATCGGGGCGTGGCCGGCGTCACCATCGTCAACAAGGTGCTGGAAGGCCGTCCCCACTGCGTCGATGCCATGATGAACGGCCAGGTGCAGCTGGTGGTCAACACCACCGAGGGCAGCCAGGCGGTGAAGGACAGCTTCTCCATTCGCCGTACGGCGCTGACCAACAACATTCCCCACTACACAACGGTGGCCGGGGCGCGGGCCGCGGTCGAGGCCATCGAGGCTATGCGTTGCGGCACGCTTGATGTGGCGCCGCTGCAATCGTACTTTAAAGGGTCGTTCTAGCGATCCGATCCCGACGCCCGGGGCGCCGGGCAGAGGGTGAATCGGCTCGCTGTCTTATGGATTGTGGGGAAAACCACGGGTTTTCCCCACCAGGGGAGCACGGGCGTCCGATGGAAAAGATACCGATGACTCCGGCTGGGTTGGCCCAGCTGGAGGATGAGCTTAGGACCCTGAAATCGGTGGAGCGCCCGGCGGTGATCCGGGCGATCGCCGAAGCGCGTGAACACGGCGATCTGTCCGAGAACGCCGAGTATCATGCGGCGCGCGAGCGTCAGAGTTTCATCGAGGGCCGGGTCTCCGAGCTGGAGGACATCATCTCCCGCGCCCAGGTGATCGACATCGCCACCCTGTCGGGCGATCAGGTGCGTTTCGGCGCCACCGTCACCCTGGCCGACGAGGATTCTGACGACGAGGTGGTCTACACCATCGTCGGCGCCCACGAAGCCGACATCAAGTCGGGGCGCATGTCGGTGCACTCGCCGCTGGCCCGCGCCCTGATCGGCAAGCATCTGGGCGACACCGTCGAGGTCACCGCGCCGGGCGGCTCCAAGTCCTACGAGATCGTTGATGTGCGCTTCGGTTAGGCCGGGGCCCGCTTCGGTTAACACTGGGCGTTTCGCCTAGGGCGGGGAGGAGGCGATGGGCGAGGTCCACGGCTCCTGCCACTGTGGCGCGGTTCGTGTTTCCTATGCCTCGGACGGCCCCATGGCGGGCCGCCGTTGCGGCTGCGGCTTCTGCCGCCGCCACGGAGGGCTTTACACCACCGACCCCGCCGGGCGGCTGAGCATCGAGGCGGCGGCGGGATCGCTCAACCGCTACCGCTTCGGACAGCGCACCGCCGATTTCCTGCTGTGCGCCCATTGCGGCGTGCTGGTGGCGGTCACTGCCGGAATCGACGGCATCCTGCGTGGCGTGGTCAACCTCGCCGTCATGGAGCCTCCGGTCGATCTCCCCTCTGACATTCCGGCTATGGACTTCGAGGGCGAGAGCGAACAGGATCGCACCGCCCGTCGCCGTCGCACCTGGATCGGCAACGTGGACATCGAAGAGGTTCCATCATGACCCAGCCCCAATCGGCCATCTGCGCGGAAGGCGGCGATTTCGGCCTGTTCCTCACCCTGGTCCTGGCCGATGGCGATGTCGCGCCGGTGCGCCGCGTCCTGGCGGCGCTGCCCGATATGACCGAGGTCCTGGCGGCCCAGTTGGACGAGCCCGGTCTGCTCAGTTCGGTGGCCATCGGGGCGGAGTGCTGGGGTCGACTGACCGGCCGGGAATTGCCAGATGGGCTGGTGCCCTTCGCCCCGCTGGCCGAGGGCGGCCGCAAGGCGCCCGCCACGCCCGCCGACCTGTTCCTTCACATCCACTCGCCCCGCGTCGATGCCAACCTGATGCTGGCCCGCCGGGTGATGGGAGCCCTTGGCTCCCACGTGCGGGTGGTGGAGGAGGTGATGGGCTTCCGCCACCTGGGCAAGCGCGACCTGACCGGTTTCGTGGACGGCACCGAGAACCCCGAGGGCGACGAGCGGGCCGAGGTGGCGCTGGTCAAGGACGGTCCCTTCGCCGGCGGCAGCTTCGTCTCGCTGCAACGCTACGTCCATGACCTGCCCCGCTGGGAAGGACTGTCGCTGGCCGATCAGGAGGCCGCCATCGGCCGCACCAAGGAAAGCGACGAGGAGATGGATGACGAGGTCAAGCCGCCGTCGGCCCACATCGCCCGCGTGGTGATCGAGGAGGACGGCCGGGAGCTGGAAGTGCTGCGCCATTCCATGCCCTACGGCACCACCTCGGAAAACGGCCTGTACTTCATCGCCTACTGCGCCAGCCCGCTTCCGTTCCGCAAGATGCTGGAGCGCATGGTGCTGTCGGCGGGCGACGGTCATCACGACCGGCTGCTGGACTTCACCCGCGCGGTGACCGGCGCCGCCTTCTTCGCACCGTCGGTCGAGTTCCTGACGTCCTTGTCCTGAGGAGTGCAAAGCATGTTGTCCCGTCTCGGCGCCTTGCTGTTGGCCGCTCTCGCGATGTGGGCCGGTCCTGCCGCCGCCACCGAGTTCCAGTCGGTATCGGGTGTGCATGCCGACGGGAGCCAGGTGTGGTGGTGGAACCTGGAGGTGAAGGCCTATGTTCCCGACGCCGCCCGCGGGCGGCCGGGGCCGGTGGTCCTGCTGCTGCACGGCTGCAAGCAGGAGGGCGTTCCCTTCGCCACGGACACCGGCTGGCGCGATCTGGCGGAAAAGCGGGGCTTCGCCCTGCTGGTGGCCGAGTTCACGGATTCCGTCTCGGGCGTTCCCGGCAACAATTGCATGTGGTGGTTCGATGCCGACCAGCGCCTGCCCACCGAGCGTAACATCACCGGCCGGCTGTACCAGGACGTGCTGAAGGCGCGGGAAACCTATGGCATCGGCGGCGGCGACAATTTCGTGGTCGGCCTGTCGGCCGGCGGCGCCATGGCCCAGGTGCTGCTGGCGGCCCTGCCCGACGCCTTCGCCGCCGGGGCTTCCTTGTCGGGCCTGCCGGTGGGCTGCGCCCAGATCGGCGGGGTGACCGGCGGGTCCTATTTCGCCACCCCCGAGGTGCGGCGCGCCTTCGGCTGCATGGAAGGTCCGGCCGAGGTCAAGCCCCAGGACTGGGCCAAGGAAATCGCCCGCCTTCATCCCTCCCGCGCCAAGTGGCCGCGCCTGTCCATCTGGCAGGGCGATGCCGACAAGACGGTGGCCTGCGTCAACGCGGTGGAGATTGCCAGCCAGTGGGCCGGGCTGCATGGCGCCGCCCTGCCGGCCTTTACCGCCTGCGACCAGACCCACCGCAATCCGCCGCCCTTCGATCCGGTGTGGACCGCCACACGGGGCGAGGCCGAGACGGTGGTGGAATTGCGGCTGCTGCCGGGCTTCGGCCACGCCGCGCCGGTGGCGCCCGCCGCCGGCTGTGGCCGTGAGGGCGCCTACGTGGCCAATGCCGGCATCTGCGCCGCGTCCGAGATCGCCGGCTTCTTCGGTCTGTGATCCCAAGCCGTCGACACATGACGCAAGTCAAGCCGCCGCCGGGCCGCCTGGGCTAGGCTGCCCCGGAGATTACCTGGGGAGAGGTCATGAAGCGCACGGTTCCGCTCGTTCTGCTGCTGTTGTCGTCCACCTCGGCCCTGGCCGCCGGGGCGGCGATGGAGGCCCGCAACTATGTCGCCCGCCGGTTGACCGCCGAAAGCCACGTACAGGTGGAAGTGGCGGGGGTGGACGTGTCCGGTGCCGCCTGCCGGGTCAGCGGCACGGTGCGCAAGGTATTCGCCGGCAAGCCGACGGTGGGCGAACCCCTGTCGTTCCTGGTGCCCTGCGGGGCCGGTGCCTTCTGGTCGGCCGAGAAGCTGAAAGCCGCCAAGGTGGCCGAGGTCTTCCTCAAATCCGGCTTGGGTGGGTTGGAGGCCGTTGACGACGGCGAGGGGTTGCGCGGCCTGGCCGCGGTGACCGGACAGCCGCAATCGGTGGATGACCCCGCTTTGGTGCGCGAGATGACCGAGAGCATCGCCCGCTACCGCATCGAAGGGGAAACCTCGCGGCGCGACCCGACCGCCGCCCTGTCCCTGGCGCGGGTGGCCGATCCGGTGCTGCGTGCCCGTCTGCTGGCCCATGCCGCCGGCCTGATGACCGTACGCCGCCTGTCCGAGGCCGAGGCGACCGCCGACGAGGCGGTGGCGGCGGTCAAGGCGCTGTCCGATGCCGATACGCGGCTGGAATCCGGGCTGGTGGCGCTGGAATCCCTGGCCATGGGCCAGGCGAGGAAGGGGGCGCTGACCCTGGCGGCGATTCTGGAGCCCCAGGTGGACGCCCTGACCGAGCCGTCCCGGCGCGACGCCGCCACCCTGGTGCTGTACGGCGCCCGTATCCGCTCCGACGATCCCGCCGCCGCCTTCGCGTCGCTGTCCAAGGTGACCGATCCGGCCACAAGGCGCGACCGGCTGTCCAACATGCCTTTCGCCCAGAAGGATTTCAGCCCGGTCAATCCGGAATCCCTGGGCTGGATGGACCGCCTGCTGGGCGGTGCCGAGGCGCTGCCGCCCGGCGAGTTCCGCACCGAGGCCGTGACCCAGTTGTGTCGGACCGCCCAGCGCTCGGCCATGGAGATGGCCAAGATGCAGAATCTGGTGGGCAAGGCCGCCGCCATGGCCGAAGTCGCCGCCAGGCGCCGCCATGCTCCCTCGGCCCAGTTGCTGGCCCTGATCCGCGAGATGGAGGGCGGAAACGCCGCCAGGACCGAGGCGGCGCGCTGGTACGCGGTATCGGCCAACGGCTTCGACGGCGGAGACAAGCTCAAGGCCGAGGCGCTGAAGGCGCTGGGCACCTTCACTCCGGCCGAACGCTCCGCCGCCGCCCGCCTGTTGCGGCCCTCGGCCAGCGGCGAGATATCGCCCACCCGGCTGGTGGAACTGGCCGCCAAATAGGGGTCATTCCGCCGGCAGCAGGACGTGCAGCCGGGTCTGGCCCTCGCCGGTGGTTTCGGCCCACAGGCGGCCGCCGTGCATCTGGGTGATCTTGCGGCACAGCGCCAGGCTGAGGGTCGGGTTGCCGTCCTTGCCCGGCGTGCTGCCGGGGCTCATCAGCGGGAACGAGGTTTCGCTCTCGCCGAAATCGATATCGGTGTTGTCGGCGCTGACCGTCAGGTGCCACATGTCGTCGTCCCGCTCGGCACTCATGCCGATGGTCTGGCGGGCGTCGGGGCGGCGCCGGGCCAGGATGGCCGAGACCATGTGGTGGAACAGTCCGGCCAGATGCTGGCGGTCACCCATGATCTCAGGCAATTCCCCCGCCTTGATAACGGCCCCGGCGGCCTTGAGGCGCGGTTCCAGCAGACTGACGGTTTCGGCCGCGATACCCGACAGCGAGACCGGCTGATACGGGCTGCATTGCGCCACGCCCAGATAGCGTTGCAGGGCGTCGAGCTGTGCCCGCATGCGTTCGATGCCCGAACGGATGAATCCCAGATATTCACCCAGGTCGCCGCCCTCGCCGCCGGCCGCCTTGCGCACCAGAAGCTGGGCGTAGGACAGCACGGTGCGCAGCGGCTCCTGCAGGTGATGGGCGGAAATCTCCGCCATGTGGCGCAGTTCCTCGTTGGCCAATTCCAGATCGGTGGTGCGCCGGGCCAGCAGCCTCTCGAAACGCTCGCGCTCGACCAGTTGCCGATACAGGGCCCAGGTGATGGCCGCCGCCGCCAGGGTCAGCGGCAGGGCGATGATCGCCAGGGTCGTGGCGTAGTCGCGCCATTCCGCCATGGTGTCGTCATAGAGGGTGGAAACCGAAATCACCGCCGGAAGATTGCTCAGCCGGCGGTAGCTGGCCTGCCGCAGCCGGCCGTCGGTGGCGACCACGCTGGCATAGCTGCCCGTGGGGGCGGCGGCGAGATGGTCCCTGAACAGCGGGCCTTGCGAGAAATCCTTGCCGATCATGGACTCGTCGGCCGGCCCTCGGCCCAGCAAGGTGCCGTCGGTACCGAACAGGGCGATGGTGCCGTTGGGCTTGTGGCGGACGGAATCGAACAGGGTGTTGAGCTGATCCAGGTGGATCGTCACCGCCACCACCGCCTCCAGCCGGCCGTCCGGGTCGCGATGGGCCTGACTGACCGGAAGCACGGGCAGGCCGTTGACCCGGCTGATGGTGGGCTTGCCGATGAACAGGCCGACGTTCTGGTGCCGATGAACCTGAACATAGTCGCGGTCCGCCACCGTAAGGCCTCCCGGCGGACGTTCGGGGTAGCTGTGGAGAAAGCTGCCGTCGGGCGCCACGACCCGGATGGAGGCCAATTGGGGGGCCTGCCGCAGGGTGCTGGACAGGAAGCCCCCGAAGGCCGGATCAAGGGGGCCGATGCCCCACTCGCGGTCCAGGCGCTCGCCCACCAGGGACAGCACCAGTGCCGCCTGCCGGAAAATGCCGCTGGTATGCTCGGCCAGGGTATCGGCCAGCCGTTCGGTGTTGGCCTGACGGTCGCGCATCAGGTCGCTTCGGCGTTGCCAGGCCATGGAACTGAACGTGGCGACGATGAACAGCACGGCAAGCGCCCCCATCACCACCACGCTGGTGCTGGCGCGCAACGCAACCCCCTTGCTTCTGCCGTTTGGCATAATCATCCCAGTCCAATTGGCGGGGGCATCATAACAGCCGCTTGACGGGGATCAACAACGGGAGGTCTGCATATGCGCACATTCGGTTTTCCGTAATACTCCGCTCGTTGCCGCCTTGCCTCTCCGGTCCCCTCCGTGCCATCGTTTCGGCCGGAACAATTGCGGGGACACCACATTGGCCGATGATTTCGCCAAGGCAGTCGAGCTCCATCAGGCGGGCAGGCTCCTGGAGGCCGTGGAGATCTACCAGCGAATTCTCGTCGCCAATCCCTATGACGAGGGCGCCAACCACCTGTTGGGCGTGGCCTGCTCCCAATTGGGCCAGTTCGACCTCGCCATCCACCTGATCGGCGAGGCGATCCGCGCCAACGACCGGATTCCCGATTACCACGTCAATCTGGGCAACGCCCTGTTCAGCACCCGCCGGTTGCCCGAGGCGGAAGCGTCCTACCGCCGTGCCCTGGCGCTCAACGCCGAGATTCCCGAGGCGCTGTTCGGCCTGGGCAACACCCTGGCCCAGACCGGCCGTCTGGACGACGCCCTGGAATCCCACCGCAAGGCGGTGGCCCTGCGGCCCAATTTCGTCGAGGCCCTGGCCAATATGGCCGGAGTGCTGAACCGCCTGGGCCGTCCGGCCGAGGCGGTGGACAAGCTGCGCCGCGCCGTGGCCGAGCGTCCGGGCGAGGCCAGCCTGCAAGCCGATCTGGGGCGTGCCCTGCTGGCCTCCGACCGTCCTTCGGAGGCCGATGTCGCGGTTGCCCGCGCGTTGCGGCTGGCTCCCGACAGCGCTCCCATCCTGGTGGCGGCCGCCGACGTGATCCGGGCTCGCGGACGGATCGGGGAGGCGCTGGAGCATGCGGCCCGCGCCGCCGATCTGGCCCCCAATTATCCGCCGGCCGTGCTGATTCTGGCCCGTCAGTTGCGGGCCATGGGACGCGACGAGCGTTCCGCCGAGACCTACCTGCGGCTGGCCGGCATCGAGGGCGCCGGGGTGGCGCACCTGTTCGAGGCGGCCAATGCCATGAACGAGATGCGCCGCCTGCCCGAGGCGGTGGCTCTCTACCAGACCCTGCTGGCCCGCGAGCACGATCACTCCGAGGTATGGAACAACCTGGGCAACGCGCTGCGTGAACAGGGGGAACTGGATCGCGCCGCCGAGTGCTATGAAAACGCCGAGAGGCTCAGCCCCGACGACCCCATCGTCATGTCCAACCGGGCGGCCCTGCTGGGCAGTCTGGGGCGCGTCGAGGAGGCCGAGGCGCTGTCCCGCCGGGTGGTGGAGCTGTCGCCGGGGGCGGCCATTCCGCTGTCCAATCTCGGTCAGGCCCTCTATGCCCAGGGCCGCATGCAAGAGGCCAAGGAACAGTTCGACGCGGCGGGCGAAGCCGATCCCAGCAACGACGACATCGCGTTCCACCGGGGCATCGCTCGCCTGATGCTGGGCGAGTTCGCCGAAGGCTGGGCGCTCTACGAGGCGCGCTGGGGCAATCGCAAGCGGCGGGAGCCTCCCCGCCATGCCGACACGCCGCAATGGCGGGGCGAGGACCTGGAGGGGCGCACCCTTCTGCTGTGGTCCGAGCAGGGCTTCGGCGATACCCTGCAATTCGTCCGCTTCGCTCCGCTGGCGGCGGCACGCGGGGCGCGGGTGATCCTGGAGGTGCAGCCCGCCCTGGTCTCGCTGCTGCGCGAGATGCCGGGCATCGCCAAGGTGGTGGCGGTGGGCGAGGAGACCGGGCCCTTCGACCTGCAGGCGCCGATGATGAGTCTGCCCCTGGCCTTCGGCACCACCTTGAAGACCATTCCCGCTTCCATTCCCTATCTGGTCCCGCCGGCCGAGCGTCTGGAGCCCTGGAGCCGACGCCTGCGGGCCGGGCTGCCGGCCGGGCCGCGCATCGGACTGGTCTGGGCCGGGGATTCCCGCGAACACGATGTGGAATGCCTGCTGATCGATCGTCGCCGTTCGCTGACGCTCAAGCAACTGGAACCGGTCCTCGCGGTGGACGGCGCCTCCTTCGTCAGCCTGCAGGTGGGCAAGCAGGGCCTTCAGGTCGGCGACGAGCCGCGCGTTGCAGACCTGACCGCCGGCATCACCGATTTCGCCGATACCGCCGCCCTGATCAGCGGCCTCGATCTGGTGATCAGCGTCGACACCTCCACCGCCCATCTGGCCGCCGCCATGGGCAAGCCGGTATGGCTGCTGTCGCGCTTCGACGGCTGCTGGCGCTGGCTGCAGGGCCGCGACGACAGCCCGTGGTATCCCACCCTGCGCCTTTACCGCCAGCCCAAGGCCGGCGATTGGGACACGCCCCTGGCCCGTATGGCCGAGGATTTGAAGGCTTGGCTCAAGGCAAGGACGTGACAGTACGGCCGGCTCTGGATTTTTTGACCGCAATGGTTTAGCGTAAGGGGAGGTAGCTGACGGATGTTGCTGCATCCGTCAGCCGCCCCTAGCCTCGGGTCAGAGCGAGGCGGATGCGAATCCGCCACGGTAACCTGAGCACCAGGAGAAAGCGCATCTTGATCATGCGATTTCCTCCTTGACGGCGGACCGGACCTCCCGGCCCGCCGTCGTCATTTCTACCAATGATGTGCTATCAAGACCATCCGCTGATCACCGCTTCGGCCGCTTTCTCGCAGAGCGGCCGGCGGGGGCGGGGGCGCTCGCCTTCCATCAGCACGGGTAGCAGCACCTCGACCAGCCCCTGTTCGCTGACATGGGTGAAGCCGCGGGCCTGATGGTGGGGGTGACCGGCCACTTCGTGGGGTTCCAGCACCGGCTCGAAGGTACAGTCGGCGGGTTCGAGCAATGCGGTCCACTCGCCCAGGGTGCGGCTGGCGAACATCGCCTCCATCTCGGCGATCAGGGCGGTCTGGGGCAGGGGCTCGGCCTGGCGGGCGACCCATTCGGGCTTGCCCAGGGCGGTGCAGAACGACTGCCAGAACTTCTCCTCCAGTGCCGCGATGGCGGCGAAGCGGCCGTCTTGCGTCTTATAGATGCGGTAGAAGGCGGCGCCGCCGTTGATCAGATCGTGCTCGCGCTTGGGGTCGCCCCAGCGGTGCGCCATGGTCAGTACGCCGCCCATCCACGACAGCGCCGCCTCGGCCAGCGAAATGTCGATGGTGGTGCCCCGGCCGGTGGTCGAGCGCTTCAGCAGGGCCGCCAGGATGGAGTTGACCGCCAGCATGGCGCCGGCATGGTCGGCCAGGGGCGGAAAGGTCATGATGGGCCGCTCGGCCGGGCCGCTGGCCGCCAGCAGACCGGTGACCGCCAGATAGGTGACGTCGTGCCCCGCCCGGGTGGCGAAGGGGCCGGTGCCGCCATAGCCCGACAGGGCGCAATGGACCAGCCGGGGATTGATCTGGTGCAGGCGCTCGATGCCGAAACCCAGGCGTTCCATCACGCCGGGGCGAAAGCCCTCCAGCAGCACGTCGGCCCCGGCGACCAGTTCGGCGAAGCGGACCTTGCCGTCCTCGGATTTGAGATCGAGGCTGACGATGGTCTTGTTGGCGTTGGCCAGCTTGTAGAAGGCGGTGGTGCCGTCCGCGTCCACCGGTCCCATGGTGCGCATGGGGTCGCCGGCCGGGCTCTCTATCTTGATCACCTCGGCGCCCAGGTCGGACAGCCACAGGGTGGCCAGCGGGCCGGGAATGTACATGGACAGGTCGAGGACCTTCAGCCCCGCGAGGCAATCGGCGATCATGTTCAGCTCCAACTCGGCTTTCTCTTTTCGGTGAGCGCGGTGACGCCCTCGCGGCATTCGGCGCCGGCGCGGGCGTCGACGAACTGGGCCACGGTGTAGCGCATCAGGTCGGGACCGGCCGGGCTGTCGTCGACCACGCGCAACATGTCCTTGGCGGCGGCCTGGGCCTTGGGGGCGCCCTTCAGGCAGGCGTCGACCATCAGGTCGCGGGCGGCGTCCAGCTTGTCGGCGGCGACCACCGCGTGGATCAGGCCGAGGCGCAGCGCCTCGCGGGCGTCGAAGCGTTCGCCCGACAGCACGTAGCGGCGCATGGCCCGCGTACCGATGGCGGCGGCGATGTGCGGCATGATCAGGGTGGGCGAGAAGCCGGCCCGCACCTCGGGCAGCGAAAAGCTGGCCTCGTCGGCGGCGACCACCATGTCGGAAACGGAGACGATGCCCGCCCCCATGCCCAGGGCGGCGCCCTGGACCTTGGCGACCACCGGCTTGGCGCAGCGGTCGATGGCGTCCAGCATCACCGCCATCTGCATGGCGCTGCGGCTGACCTCCTCGGCGTCCTGGTCCAGCATGGCCCGCGTCCAGCCGATGTCGCCGCCGGCGCAGAAGCTGGGCCCCTGACCCTCGATCACCACGACGCGCACCGCCTCGGCGACGGACAGCTTCTGGAAGGTCTGGGCGAGGTTGCCGACCATCTGCTCGTCCAGCGCGTTGTGCAGTTCGGGCCGGCACAGCATCACGGTGGCGATGGCGCCGCTGATCTTGACGTGGATGGTATCGGTCATGGTTTTCCCTTCCCCGGAGCGGTTGCTCCAGTAAACCACGCCCGCGGCGAATCAACCAAGACGCAAGCAGTGCAGCCTTGTGGCGGGCGAGGCCCATTTCCTGTTGCCAGGGGCCGCTTTGACTGAAACCATGGTGGGGCTGGGCGCGGGGGGTTCCGGCGCCCAGGCAAACCGAGAAACCGGCCTCGCCGAGAAATCGGCCAAACCGAGAAATTCCGGAGGGTCCATGACGTCCAAGTCTCCTTCCTCGCCGCGCGCCTGTGCCCTGGTCGGGCCGTTCGCCGGCGGCAAGACCAGTCTGCTCGAAGCCATGCTGTTCGCCTGCGGCGCCACCCAGCGCCAGGGCCGTATCAAGGACGGCACCACCACGGGAGATTCCAGTCCCGAGGCCCGCGCCCGCCTGATGAGCGTCGAGCCCAATATCGCCAGCGCCGAATATCTGGGCGAGAAGTGGACCTTCATCGATTGCCCCGGCTCGGTGGAGTTCCAGCAGGATTCCTACGCCGCCCTGATGGTCGCCGACGTGGCGGTGGTGGTGTGCGAGCCCGATCCGGCACGCGCCGTGATGGTCGCCCCGGTGCTGAAGTTCCTGGACGAGCACAAGGTCCCCCACCTGCTGTTCGTCAACAAGATCGACACGGCCGGGACACGGCTCAGGGAGACGCTCGAGGCGCTGCAGGCGGTGTCCGACCGCCCCCTGGTCATGCGCGAGATCCCCATCCGTGAGGGCGACGCGGTCACCGGCTATATCGATCTGGTCAGCGAGCGGGCCTACAAGTACCGCCCCGGCCAGTCCTCGGCGGTGATCAAGATTCCCGACGCCCTCAAGGGTGAGGAAAGCGCGGCGCGCCAGGAGATGCTGGAGCATCTGGCCGATTTCGACGACCACCTGATGGAGGAGTTGCTGGAGGACATCCAGCCGCCCACCGACGAGGTCTATACCGACCTGGGCAAGGATCTGGCCGACGACCTGATCGTACCGGTGTTCTTCGGTTCGGCCGAGAATGACGGCGGCATCCACCGCCTTTTGAAGGCGCTGCGCCACGACAGCCCCGGCCCCGCCGCCACCGCCGCCCGGCTGGGCATCAAGGCGGATGGCGCCCCCATGGCCCAGGTGTTCAAGACGGTGCATGCCGCCCACACCGGCAAGCTCAGCTTTGCGCGCGTCTGGCGGGGCGAGTTCGCCGACAACCAATCCCTGGAGGTGGGGCGTATCGGCGGCCTTTATGTCATGACCGGCGGCACGCCCACCAAGGTCGCCAAGGTGGGAGCGGGCGAGGTCTGCGCCTTCGGCCGTCTCGACCCGGTGACCACCGGCATGGTGATCGGCGGTGCCGCCGACGCGGGGATGGCGGCCTGGCCCCAGCCGTTGCCGCCGCTGTTCGCCTTCGCGCTGGCTGCCGAGAAGAAGGGCGACGACGTCAAGCTGACCGGCGCCATCGCCAAGCTGGCCGAGGAGGACCCCTCGCTGTCGCTCGAACACGGCGAGTTCGGCGAGCAGGTGCTGCGCGGCCAGGGCGAGATTCACCTGCAGGTGGCCATCGACCGCCTGAAAAGCCGCTTCAACATGGGCGTGGTGACAAAAAAGCCGACGGTTCCCTACAAGGAGACCATCCGCAAATCCACCTCGGTGCATGGCCGCCACAAGAAGCAGTCGGGCGGCCACGGCCAGTTCGGCGACATCCACATTGATATCGCGCCGCTGCCCAGGGGCTCGGGCTTTCATTTCGTCGACAAGATCGTCGGCGGCGTGGTGCCGCGCCAGTACATTCCCTCGGTGGAGGAAGGCGTCGCCGACTTCCTTCATCAGGGGCCGTTCGGCTTCCCGGTGGTCGACCTGCAGGTGACGCTGACCTCGGGCAGCTACCACGCGGTGGACAGTTCGGACATGGCCTTCAAGGCGGCGGCCCGCATCGCCATGAGCGAAGGCATGCCCCTGTGCGAGCCGGTGCTGCTGGAACCCGTCCTGGCGGTGGAAATCTCGGTGCCCTCCGACTTCACCGCCAAGGCCCAGCGCATCGTCTCGGGCCGGCGCGGCCAGATTCTCGGCTATGACGCCAAGGACGGCTGGCAGGGCTGGGATGCCGTCTCGGCCTATCTGCCCCAGGCGGAAATGGACGATCTGATCGTCGAACTGCGCTCGCTGACCATGGGGGTGGGAACCTTCTCGTGGAAGTTCGACCACCTGCAGGAAATCAGCGGCCGCGTCGCCGACAAGGTGATCGAAAGCCGCAAGGAGGCGCTCGCCAACGCCTGAGGCTGGCATTTCCTGGCGGCACGATGCTATAGAGCGGGGCTCTGACCCGGATCAAGGAGCCCCGCTCATGGAAAACCGCGAGATGTTCGACGAGATCGCCGCCCTGATCGGCTCCATCGCCAAGGCGTTCGATATCTCCGACGGCGACGTGGTGGCCGCCATCGAGCAGGGCGGCATCGGCATGGAAATGATCACCGACGACGAGGGCCGCAACTGCGTCGAGGCCACCCATGACGGCCGGGTGGCCCGCATCTATCCCGGCGCCATCTTCCGGGTCGGCGACCTGCCGCCGGAAAAGGACGAGGATTGCGGCGGCGGCGGCTGTTCCTGCGGGCACTGAGCCGCGCCCCTTTCCTCCTTATTCGATCATCGACCAGTCGAAGGCGGTGCCGCGCGGCACCATTTTGCGTGCCTTGCGTCCCAGGATTTCCGGCAGAAACTTCGGCTCCAGCCCGTAGCCCGGGCGGATGGAGCGCACCTTATCCTCGGTGATGGTCTCGCCGGGGTGCAGGTCCTCGACCACATAGAGCGAGCGGCGGAAGGCCCTGGAGCCCTGTTCGCAGTCGGCCAGGGCGTACGAGATGCGCCCGCGCGCCGTCCAGGCGGCGCGGCAGTCGCGGACCAGTTGGGCCAGTTCCTCGGGCTCCAGCGAGAAGTGGGAATCCAGCCCGCCATCGGCGCGGCGCAGCGTGAAGTGCTTCTCGACCACGCAGGCGCCCAGCGCCACCGCCGCCACCGCCACCGCCGTGCCCCGGGTGTGGTCGGACAGGCCCACCGGCACGCCGAAGGCCTGGGCCATGTGGGGGATGGTGGCGAGGTTGGAATCCTCGGTGGGCGCCGGGTAGGAACTGATGCAGTGGAGCAGCACCAGCTGGTCGTTGCCGGCCCGGCGCACCGTCTCCACCGTGGCGGCGATGTCGCCCAGGCCCGCCATGCCGGTGGACACGATGATCGGCTTGCCCTTGGCCGCCGCGTGGGACACCAGGCCGGGGTCGGCCATCTCGAAACTGGCGATCTTGAAGGCCGGGGCATCCAGTCCGGCCAGGAAATCCACCGCCGCCTTGTCGAAGGGCGAGGAAAAGACGATCAGCCCCAGTTCCCTGCCCCGCTCGAACAGCTTGGGGTGCCAGTCCCAGGGCGTCTGGGCCTCGGCGTAAAGATCGAACAGCTTACGCCCGGCCCACGGGCCGCCCTCGATGACGAAATCGGGGCGGTCGCAATCGATGGTGATGGAATCGGGCTTCAGGGTCTGCAGTTTGACCGCGTCGGCCCCGGCGCTCGCGGCGGCCTCCAGCAGCGCCATGGCGCGGCCCAGGTCGCCGTTATGGTTGGCCGACATCTCGGCGATGACGAACGGCGGATGATCGGGGCCGATGGGGCGGCCGGCGATGGAAATCTCGGTCATGGGGCAAGGCCTTTCAGGGACGGCAGGCGGCGAAGGGCGTCGGCGACGCGGGCGGCGCCCCGGCCGTCGCACAATCGGGCGGTGGCGGACGACATGGCCCGCAGATCACCGGGGGAAACGGCCAGGGCGGCGGGCAGGTCCGTCACGGCGATCAGGCGGGCGGCGCCGCTTTCGGCCACCAGACGGGCCACGTCGCGCTGATTGTCGGCGATGACCAGCATCAGGGTGGGCAGGCCCAGGCAGCAGCGTTCCCAGGTGGAGGTTCCGCCGGCGCCGATGGCGAGGTCGGCCCCGGCCATCAGCCCGGCCATGTCCGAGACGCCCACGTGCACGGCGGCGCGGGGCAGGGTGGCGGCCTGGGCACGCACCGCCTCCAGGTGAGGGGCCTTGGCGCCCATCACCACGTCGATGGCCAGGTCCGAGCCGGCGATGGCCTCCAGCACCGCCCCGGTGACGTTGTCGGGATCGGTGCCGCCCAGGCTGACCAGAAGGCGGCGCAAGGACCCGTCGCGCCGCGCCAGGGCGGCCGGGCGGGCGGCGGCGAATTGCGGCCGCAGCAGGGCATATTCGGAGCCGGCCAGCACGATGCTGTTGTGGGGCGCCAGATCGCGGTATTCCTCCGCCCGGCGCCCGAAGGTCTGGTCGAGCAGCAGGTCGCAATGATGGCGCCGGATGGGCAGGTCATCCATGACCATCACCGCCCGGCTCATGCTTCGGATGCGGGCTTCCTCCGCCGCGTCGATGCCGTAATGGTCGACCACCACCAGGGCGGCGCCGAAGGGCAGGCGTTCGGGCGGCAGGACCGGATAGGGCAGCGACGGCACGAGTTCGCGGGTTCCCGCCGCCGCGACGAACAGGCATAGGGCGCCCCGCCGCGACACTTCGTCGGCCAGGGTAAGGCAGCGCGTGACGTGGCCGGTGCCGATGGCGGCGGAAGCGTCGGCGCGAAAACAGATGGTGGGCGTGACCATGACTGGAAAACTGGCTAGACTCGTCGCTCCAGTATAGGCGGGTCGGAGGGCAGGGCAAATGGAGTTCCGTAGGGCCGAGAGCGGCGATGCGCCCGACCTGCTGGTCTGGCGCAACGATCCGGCCACCATCGCCAGTTCCCTGACCGGGGCGGCGGTGGAGGAGGCGGTTCACTTCGCCTGGATCGCCCGTGTGCTCGCCAGCCCGGATTATATCCTGCTGATGGCCGAGCAGGCGGGGGAGAAGCTCGGCATGGTGCGCTTCGACCGCGAGGACGACGGCGCCTGGGAGGTCAGCATCAACCTCGCCCCCTCGGCGCGTGGACGCGGTCTGGCGGCGGACGTGCTGGCCGGCAGCATCGCGGCGGCGTTTCCCGGCGACGGGCGTCCCGAACTGGTCGCCCAGGTCAGGCGAACGAATCCCGCCAGTTGGCGCATCTTTCTGCGCTGCGGATTCGTGCTGGAGGGGGAGGAGGACGGAGTGGGAACCTTCCGCCTTGCCCGTTCTTGTGGAGACGGGGACCGCATGCCATGATCCGCCCAGCAAATGTTGCCGCCGAAGGAGTGATGCCTTGACCGCGTCCAAGTACTACGACATCGACCTTGATCTCGAAGGCAAGTCCATCCTGGTCACCGGCGGTACCGGCTCGTTCGGCAAGAAGTTCGTAAAGACGGTGCTGGAGCGCTACAACCCCCATCGCCTGATCATCTTCTCGCGCGATGAGCTGAAGCAGTTCGAGATGGCCCAGATGTTCGACCCGGCCCAGCATCGCTGCCTGCGTTACTTCCTGGGTGACGTCCGCGACCGTGAACGCCTGCAGATGGCCATGCGCGAGGTGGACGTGGTGGTGCACGCCGCCGCCCTGAAGCAGGTCCCGGCGGCCGAGTACAATCCGTTCGAATTCGTCCGTACCAATATCCTGGGTGCCGAGAACGTGGTGCAGGCGGCGCTGGCCAACAAGGTTGGCCACGTCATCGCGCTGTCCACCGACAAGGCCATGAGCCCCATCAACCTCTATGGCGCCACCAAGCTGGCGTCGGACAAGATTTTCGTCGCCGCCAACAATCTGTCGGGCTCGGTGGGCTCCAAGTTCGCGGTGGTGCGCTACGGCAACGTGGTGGGCTCGCGCGGTTCGGTCGTGCCGTTCTTCCACAAGCTGATCCAGGCCGGCGCCATCGAACTGCCCATCACCGACGCCCGCATGACCCGCTTCTGGATCACCCTGGAGCAGGGCGTCGACTTCGTGCTGTCCTGCCTGGACAAGATGCAGGGCGGCGAGACCTATATCCCCAAGATTCCCTCCATGCGCATGACCGATCTGGCCGAGGCCATGGGGCCGGGCCTGCCGCACAAGATCATCGGCATCCGGCCGGGCGAGAAGATTCACGAGGTGATGATCACCGAGGATTACGCCCGCAACACGGTGGAATTGCCCGACCGCTACATCATCCAGCCGGTCTTCGCCTTCTGGACCACCGAGCACCTGATCGATGCCGGCGCCAAGGTGGTGCCCGACGATTTCCGCTACGGCTCGGACAACAACACCGACTGGATGGACGGGCCCCGGCTCCATTCCATGCTGTCGGGGCTCGAACTGTGACCCAAGAGGCTTTTCTCCCCTATTGCCGCCATGTGGTGGACGAGGACGATATCGCCGCCGTGGCGGCGGTGATGCGCGGCGACATCCTGACCACCGGCCCGGCCGTCGCCGCCTTCGAGGACGCCCTGGCCCGCATCGTGGGAGCGCGGCACGCCGTGGTCTGCGCCAACGGCACCGCCGCCCTGCATCTGGCGGTCCTGGCGCTGGGGCTGGGGCCGGGTGACGCGGTGCTGGTTCCCGCCCAGACCTTCGCCGCCACCGGCAATTGCGCCCGCTATGTGGGGGCCGAGGTGGTGTTGACCGACGTCGACCCGGACAGCGGCCTGATGCGCGTCGGGGATTTGGAGGCGGCCATCGCCGCCCATCCGGGCAAGCGCTTCAAGGCCGTGTTGCCGGTCCATCTCAACGGCCAGTCGGCGGACATGCCGGGACTGGCGGCGGTGGCGCGGCGCCATGGCCTTGCCATCGTCGAGGATTGCTGCCACGCGCTCGGCACCAATGCCGCCGACGGCACGGTGATCGGCGATTGCCGCCACGGCGACATGAACGTCTTTTCCTTCCACCCGGCCAAGACCATCGCCATGGGCGAGGGCGGGGCGATCACCACCAACGACGGTGAACTGGCGACGAAGCTGCGGCTGTTCCGCAGCCATGGCATCACGCGGGATGCCTCGGTCTTCGTGGACGCGGAAGGCGGGTTCGACGCCGAGGGCGCTGCCAATCCCTGGTACTACGAAATGCAGGCGCTGGGCTTCAACTACCGGGCCTCGGACATCCAGTGCGCCCTGGGCCTGAGCCAGTTGAACAAGCTGCCCCGCTTCGCCGAGACGCGGCGCCGCCTGGTGCGGCACTACCGGGAGAAGCTGGCCCCGCTGGCTCCCAAGGTGAAGCCCATCACCCTGTCGGGTGGCGAGGCGGTCTGGCACCTGTCGGTGGCGCTGATCGACTATGACGTCTGCGGCACCACGCGGGCCCAGGTGATGAATGCCCTGCGGGCCAGGGGCATCGGTACCCAGGTCAATTACATCCCCATGCATAAGCTGCCCTATTACCGCGATCTGCTGGGCGAGATCAGCCTTCCGGGGGCAGAGGAATACTACCGCCGCTGCCTGTCGCTGCCGCTCTCGGCCGCCATGACCGAGGCCGACGTGGAGCGGGTGGTGGAGGGCTTGCGCGAGGTTCTGGGGCTGTGAGTGGAATGGCGGGTCCTCTTGGCCCGTTCGTCACCGTCGGGAGGCGGATGCGATGATTCACCACCAAGACACCAAGAACACCAAGAGGGCGCAGCCCTCGGGCTCTCTCTCCCTTTTTCGGCGACAGCCGCAAGCCGAGGGGAAAAGTCGCCTTGGTGTTCTTGGTGTCTTGGTGGTTGAGCGGCGGTGCCGCCCCACGGGGCGATTCGTTCGGGATGACAATCCATGACCGCCGCAATCATCGTCCAGGCCCGCATGGGCTCCACCCGTCTGCCGGGCAAGGTTCTGAAACCCCTGGGCGGCATGACCGCCCTGGCCCAGTGTCTGCGCCGATGCAAGGCCATTCCCGGTATCGACCGGGTGGTCTGCGCCATCCCCCATGGCGATGCCGAGGCGCCGGTGGCGGCGGAAGCGGAGCGGTGCGGCGCCCTGGTGGCGCGCGGTCCTTCCGACGACGTGCTGAAACGCTATCGCATCGCGGCCGAGGCGGCGGGGGCCGATATCGTCATGCGGGTGACCAGCGACTGTCCGCTGATCGACCCCCTGCTGTGCGGGCGCCTGCTGACCAAGCTGCGGGACGAGGGGCTGGACTTCGTCTGCAACAACACCCCTCATTCCTGGCCGCACGGCCTGGACGCCGAGGCGTTCACCATGAGGCTGCTGGCCGAGGCCGACGAGCGGGCCACCGAACCCTTCGACCGCGAGCACGTCACGCCGTGGATGCGCCGTGCTCCCCACCTGAAGCGCGGCAATATCGCCCGTGATGGGGCCGATCTGTCGGAAGAGTGCCGCTGGACCCTGGACTATCCCGAGGATTACGCCTTCCTGGCGGCACTGTTCGAGCGCCTGCCGGAAGCCATCGTGCCCATGGACGACGTGCTGGCGGTGCTGGCGGCCCATCCCGAACTGGCGGAAATCAACGCCATGCGCCGGGGAGTTAGGGCCAAGCCGCCTGGGACGTAGCGCTCTTTCCAAGTGCGGTGCGGGCGACCCCACCGTTCCACCACGAAGTCACCAAGGTTGGAAGGAACACGAAGGAGAAATCTTGTCTTCTCTCTCCTTCGTGCCTTCGAGCCTTCGTGGTGAACTCCGCTCCGGCGCGCCTACCGCCCCTTGCCCGCGTGCATCTGGGCATCCACCGCCGCCAGGGCGGTGATGTTGATGATGTTGCGCACGGTGGCCGACGGGGTGAGCACGTGGGCCGGCTGGGCGATGCCCATCAGGATCGGCCCCACCGACAGGGCGTCGCCCGCCACCTTCAGCAGGTTGAACGAGATGTTGGCGGCGTCCAGCGTCGGCATGACCAGCAGGTTGGCCGCACCCTTCAGCTTGGAATTGGGGAAGATGCGGGTGCGGATTTCCTCGGACAGGGCGGCGTCGCCGTGCATCTCGCCCTCGGCTTCCAGATAGGGAGCCTTCTCGCGCAGCAGGGCCAGGGCGTCGCGCTGGCGCTGGGCCGAGGCGGTGGAACGGTTGCCGAAATTGGCGTGGGACAGGAAGGCGACCTTGGGCTCGATGCCGAAGCGCCGCACCTCTTCCGAGGCCAGCAGGGTCATATCGCAAATCTGCTCGGGCGTCGGCTCGGGCGTCACGTAGGTGTCGCAGATGAAGAATGTGCCGGCCGGCATGATCAAGAGGTTCATGGCCGCCGGCACCTTGACGCCTTCGCGCGTGCCGATGACGTTGAGGATGTGCGACAGGTGCTTGTCGTAGCGGCCGATGGTGCCGCAGATCATGGCGTCCACTTCCTTGCGCTTCAGCATCAGGGTGCCGATCACCGTGTTGCGGGTGCGCACCACGGTCCGCGCGTATTCGGGGCTGACGCCCTGGCGCTCCATGATGGTGTGGTAGAGGCGCCAGTACTCGTTGAAGCGGGGATCGTCCTCGGGGTCGCACAGGTCGAAGTCCTGATCGATGCGGATGCGCAGGTCCAGGTCGTGGATGCGCTTTTCCACCACCTCGCGCCGGCCGATCAGCACGGGCCGGGCCAGGCCTTCGTCCACCACGGTCTGCACGGCGTGCAGCACGCGGCGGCCTTCGCCCTCGGTATAGACGATGCGGCGCATGTCCTGGCGGGCGCGGTCGAACACCGGCTTCATCACCAGGCCGGAGCGGAACACGAACTGGTTGAGCCGGTCCATGTAGACGTCGAAATCGATGATCGGGCGGCGCGCCACGCCGGATTCCATGGCTGCCTTGGCGACCGCCGGGGCGATCTTGATGATCAGGCGGGAATCGAACGGCTTGGGGATCAGGTATTCCGGCCCGAAGGTCAGCGGCGCGGTGCCGTAGGCGGCGCGCACCCGCTCGTCCGACTCGGCCATGGCGAGGTTGGCCAGGGCGTAGACGCAGGCCAGCTTCATGGAATCGTTGATCTCGGTGGCGCCCACGTCCAGGGCGCCGCGGAAGATATAGGGGAACACCAGGACGTTGTTGACCTGATTGGGGTAGTCCGAGCGGCCGGTGGCGATGATGGCGTCGGGGCGCACCGCCTTGACCTCGTCGGGAAGGATTTCCGGGGTCGGGTTGGCCAGGGCGAAGACGATGGGCTTTTGCGCCATCTTGTCGACCATCTCGCCGGTCAGCACGCGCGGCGCGGAGAGGCCAAGGAAGATGTCGGCGCCCTCGATGACCTCGGCCAGGGTGCGCATGTCGGTCTTCTTGGCGTAGATCGACTTGTACTGGTCCATCAGCTCGGTGCGGCCCTCGTAGACCACCCCCTTGATGTCGGTGACCCAGACGTTCTCGCGCTTGACGCCCAGCTTGCACAGCAGGTTGAGGCAGGCCAGGGCGGCGGCGCCGGCGCCGGATGCCACCAGCTTGACGTCGCCGATATTCTTGCCCACCACGCGCAGCGCGTTGACCATGGCGGCGCCCACCACGATGGCGGTGCCGTGCTGGTCGTCGTGCATGACCGGAATCCTGACCCGTTCCTGCAGCTTGCGCTCCACCTCGAAGCACTCGGGGGCCTTGATGTCTTCCAGGTTGATGGCGCCGAAGGTGGGCTCCATGGCGGCGATGATGTCGACCAGCTTGTCGGGGTCGAGTTCGGCCAGCTCCATGTCGAACACATCGATGCCGGCGAACTTCTTGAACAGGACGCCCTTGCCCTCCATCACCGGCTTGGCGGCCAGCGGGCCGATGGGGCCCAGGCCCAGCACGGCGGTGCCGTTGGTCACCACGGCCACCAGATTGCCGCGCGCCGTCACGTCGGCGGCGCTGTCCTCGTCGGCGACGATCAACTCGCAGGCGGCGGCCACGCCGGGGGAATAGGCCAGCGCCAGGTCGCGCTGGGTGGCCAGCGGCTTGGTCGGGGTGACACTGATCTTACCGGGAGTGGGCAGGCGGTGGTATTCCAGCGCCGCGTCGCGCAATTCGTCGGACATGCTCATGGAACGTGGACCTCTAGGGTAACGTTATTTCTCGATCGGGGGCGATACCATACTCGCTTGAGGCCGCCGAGCAAAGCCTCCGATCAGTGAAATTTCGGAAAACCACAGGAAATGCAACGGCATGGCGGTATGACCAGCGCGCGGACCGAAGGTAATAAAGTTGCGTTTATGGCCCGGAAACAACCAAGCCCGCCGGGGTCGCCGGCGGGCTTGATGGATGCAGATGGTGCGGCCAAGGATACCGTGAAAACCCAGAAACCCAAGGGATTCGCGCTCTTGGCCGGATTTTTCAATCGGAACATTAACGCAACAAACAGACACCAATCCACAAACACCGACACTCGTCCGCTGACTCATTGCTGTCCAAAGGGTGGCCCCTATATCCGGCAATGGAGAAACCGATATGCCGACCATTAAATTAACCGCTACCGCCGTCAAGAGTCTTGTTCCCAGCACAACACCCATTCGCGTTTGGGATATCAACCTTCCAGGCTTCGGGGTGCGCGTCTGGCCGTCCGGCAAAAAGACCTACATGATCCAATTCCGGGACAAATACCGTCGCACGCGGTTCATGACCCTTGGTGACTCTCGCGTCGTCCATTTCGAGCAGGCGAAGGAGAAGGCTCGGGGAATCCTTGCCCGTAACACCTTGGGTGAGGAGATCGTCACGAAGCGGAAGGTTCCGCTCCTGACCATCGGTCAACTCATGGACCAATACATTGCGGGACGAATCGAGGAGCGGGAAACCAGAACTCTGGTCAATCTGAAATCACTGAACCGACGATATATAAAGCCACGATTTGGCAACACGCCGTATCAGGAATTGAGCCACAAGGACATCAAGGATTACCACGCCAAACTCACGAACGAGGGAAAGCCTTCCCAAGCCGACAATATGGTGAAATATCTCACCGCCATGTGGCATTGGTGCAGCCCTGAGATTATTGAAGATCGGCCATGTCCGTCGTTGAAAATAGAGTTCAATGGCTCGGAAGCACGGGAGCGCATCCTGTCTAACAAGGAGTATAGGGCGCTTTGGGCGGCCATTGATTGCCACATCCGTCAGCCAAGGGTCTACAAATACAGCGTGTGGGCTATCGAGTTCATCGTTTTGACCGGCATTAGGAAGAGTGAGGCCCTCGGCATCAAGAAATCGGCTATCGACATGGATTCCTGCGTGATCCACGTCCAGGATAAAGGCCATTCACGAAGCAGAAAACAACGGTCAAAAGAGGTAGATATAACTGAACCAGTTAAAAATCTGCTGGAACGCATCACAGACTCAGAAAGTGAATATCTGTTCCCATCCTACCGAGACAAGGGCAAGCCCCTCAAATCAATTGATGCGGTGTGGGCACAAATCAGGAAGGATGCGGGCCTTCACTCGGAGGAAAAAGATCAAACCGTTTGGATACACGATCTTCGCCGGTCGTATATATCGTTTGGTACGGATGAAATGAATATATCGGTCAATGATGTGTCAAAGGCTGTCGGCCACAGTACCGTTGCCCTCACTGACAAATATTACAACCGGCAGAAGACGGAGAATAAGAAGAGAACAAACCAAAAAATCTCGGAAGGAATTGCCAGCATCCGGAATGCTGCCGATACAACGCAGCCTGGATAAATACCTCCATCATCAACTAATGGAGATTCCCATGTCCGACATCTGCGCAATCCCATCCCATCCACGGCCTGTCAGCATCGTGCTGGTTCCGATTGCCGGGATGGTGTCGGCCAGACCAGACCTGGGCCATTTCACGGCGCTTGAAGAGGTCAGGCTCTGCATGGCCGGGATGCCGATCAAGGATGCCGACATACGATTTTACGATATGCGCGACCACGGAAGTCGGATCACCCTTGAATTCTCCGGCACCGCCATTGGCTACACTTCGATTGGCATGGCACCCGGCATCGAAATGGTGGCTCAGGCTCCAATTGAGGTCTCGACCGGTGATGTCGTCGGCATCGCCGACCGCGCCGCACTGAAACTCGGCCCAGTTATCACCATGCTTGATCCAGATGGTGACGTACTTCAAATGACCACAAACAGTTATGAGATCAATTTTTGATTTCGTAGAACTCTTCGCATTCAAAGCAGCGCAGTTTGCCGGATAAGGTCACGCAGAAAGTTATTCCACCGCAGTGCGGGCAGGTTCTGGCGTGATCATCAGGGTTTTTTGATCGATCATTTGGAAACTTTATGATTTTGCATTCACTCTCCATTGATGTTTCCCGTTTCTAATTTTCGACACTCCATTCTTATCCTCGTTAAATCAGCCTCTCGCTCGCACCACACCATGACCTCGGCATAGCCCAATCGGGAAAACACCACGTTCAGGTGAGTGGGGGTGAGTTCACCGCCGCCGTTGTCGGTCATGACGACCACACCCGCGCAGTTGGAGGTCAGTTTGCTCAAGGCGACAAACCCTTCACGGTCCATGGCAAATGATGAGTGGTGCGGAAATCGGGCGCCAAGAGCATTCATCCGTTCATCGATGTCGTGTTGTGGGTGCTCAGTTGGTGCATAAACGCATCCGCAATTTGCGCATCGGATAATATAATTGTGCATAATCAAGAAATTATATCTGCCACATGTCTGGCAGCTTATTACTATTTGGTTTTGATTGTTAATAGCCATGGCATCACCTCCATGACTATTTATGCTGCGTGAGCAGCAGCATGAAGGCCGTAGCAGGCGGGCCTATTGAGACAATGGCCGGGTGAAGACCTCCCAGAGATACATGGCGGCATTCTTCACATTCAGAGATTCACGTCCCCGAGCGATCATCGCCATCCCCATGGCCTTGAGATAGATGTCTCGGCCATCATCCTCGACGAGAAGGCTTTCGTTGTAGCCATTGTCCTGGTCGATCTGAAACGACCCCTGCGAGTAGCAAATTTCCCGCCCCCGCCCAGACAGCCAAATTTTGCACCGGCCCACGCTCTTGCCATCGACATAGACCTCGGCGGTGAATTTGTGCGGTGTCACCGGGGTATGGCGGCATTGAACGTGGGGGTGCTGGTCTCTTTCCAAAACCCCCAGCGCCTCCTGGAAATAGGTCGAAATCTCCTGCATCGCCTCGACCGCAAATTGATCCCGTTCAGCGTCTGAAATGCTCCGCTTGATCCTGGGAATGGAAATCGCGATGCCATTTCGAACAGGAGGTGGCTCGGCAGTTTGCGGAGCCGGTTGTGGAATCGCCTCATGCGCCCAGTGAAGGGCGAACAGATTTGCCTCGCCCGCCCCCTTTGCCAATTGCTTCTTCCCGATGGAGGTGCCGCCGATATTGCGGACGTTCTCTCGGTGAAGCTGGGAGAAAAAGTGGTCAGAACACCACACCTCGTTGGGGGCAACCACCGGCTCGATCCGTGCGGCCCGATCAATCCCGCCACTGCTGACGTCGATGATCTTGCCACCCTCCTCGATCAAATTAACCTTCTGGAGATCGAGGCCGATGCGAATGGTCACCGAATCGGAAAAGCCAAGCCGTATCCAATCGGTGTTGCGAAAGCGATCCTTCACGGTGAGGGCCGCTTCGGCCATTTCGGTCCCATCCACCCCGCAGATGAAGAAGCCATCGCCGGTGTGCTTGGTGAGCAGAACCTGGAAGCGGCCCTCGATCTCGTCGAGCAGCCGATGAACGAAACGGTTCAAGTCGGTCTTCAAGCGATCATCGGTGATTTTCGATGACCCAACGATGTCGGCAAAGATGATGGGGCAAATCTGGGTGCGATTCATGTCCGTCAGGTCACCGGAGGTTTTGATATGCCCGCAAATTTACGCGATCCTCGGGAATCGCTCAAGATTTTGAGGTGATTTCAATCGAAACCACAAAATGCGACCCCCTCATGACCAAAGGAGTCCTGCGAGTCACCCTCTGAGCCTGCCAAGGACAGTTGATGTGGCCTTCAGTGGCCTTCAGTACCCGGTGGTGCCATTGAGGATACTGATCCTCGCATCCCAGAAACCAGCTTGGTCAACAGGGCAGCAAACTCCAAAACAGCATCAACTTTCACGACAATGCGTTGCTCTGGTTGATAGCTCTGATCCCCCGATTTTACGACGTACTTCTCATCGACGTGGCCGTCATTGTGTCCCAGCACATGGCGACGCTGGAAATAGACGTTCAGGCGGTCAATTTCTTGCTGATCCAGATATACGGTGTAGGGGACGCCTGTGACTTTTTCCCACTCCAAGCTGCCATCCGTCAGATTCTGGAAAAGGTTTTGCCGGATACGACCCGAGTTATTGATCTGACTATAGAGGTATTTCGCCATGGTTTCGAACTGTGTCACACCACCCTTGATGGCGTCTTCAAGTAAAGTGTTTGCCAGATCAGCCGCCTGATCCTTGTCCAAGACCGCCCTGAGTGCCTCTATCGTTTCTGGTATCGTTCGTATCTTTGCGATTTTGGCGGAAAATGCCGCCTCGACGTCACGTTCACCGCAGCCTGGACAAAAATAGGCGGTCCCGATCACCGCATAGCGACACCCGCATTTTCCGCATGTAATTCTCGTCCGCATTGTTTCGGCAGCGGCAGCAGGAATCATCACTGGCGGTGGCCTGCCAGTTTCCCGCACATCCATGGTCATCTTGAAGAACGAGTTGGACCTCTGACTACGGTTGAAATCAGAGGCTATGTCCTTGAACATTCGATTCAATTGAGTTGAGATCAGATGCTTCGCCTGCTCAAGAGCCATGGCCTTTGCGTGTTCTATCTGCTCTGTCGTCCACCAACTTCCTGGCGGTGCTTCATGACGACAAAACGGGCAAACCACTTGGCCTGATTGCTCGATGCGGTCCCAGTCGTCTTTCAGAATCTTGAATTGGGACAGGCAGTTTTCGTTGGGGCATTCCTTGTCGAGATAGCCATCATCATCGCCCTCGACCGGAACCGATATTTCCAGCCTGTCAGGAATATCGAAGTTGACTGGCATTCGCACGCCTCCATCGCCACAAGCTATCGCTGCTTTCGTCCCCGCTTGGTCTTAGGTGCGGATTCCCGTGCCGCCGTGATTCGTTCCAGCAGCTTGGAGGCCGGTTCGTCGGCGGGGTCTTGCGGCACCAGCTTGCCGGTGAAGGCTTTGTCGAGGATGGATTGGTCGAGGCGGTCGATTAGTCCGGTTGCCCGCAACATCTCATGTTCCATCGTGTCGATTGCAGCCATCATCTGGGCAATGCGTTGATCAAGGACGATCTGTTCGTCATCGGGGATCAACGGTACCGCCAAATGGCTGAGTTTGGTGCCATTGACATTGGCCTGACCAACCTGCTGGCTGACAACCGAACGAACCCAGGCACGGCCATAGGGTGAGTTGATATAAGCGGATAGAAGGGCGGGAATGATCCCAACCGCCTTCAAGCGAATCAGGTAAGAGGCGAAAGATGCCTTGGGAAGCTGGTCGCGGAAAACGGCGGACTTTCCAACCAATTCAGGACTGTTGGTGCGGTTGAACAGGATGTCACCCTGTTGCAGCAGCAATGCCGGAAATTCATCGTGATCGGCAGGAAGGTATTTCAGGTTCTCGACCTGAAGCTCACCCCGAACGATGTTCCCCATCCGCAGGACGGGCACTCCATTCGCATCCTCATTGGTTTTTGCCGAGGTGCCGTATTGCATCTCCGTGGTCAATTGATCTACGGACGCCCAGGCCCAACCATCGGGCAACTCAATGTCTGGAAACCAATCCGCTTCCTCCGGTTCGGGGTAGTTTCGTCGCCGCGATGACGCTTGAGCCGCAAGCCAGCCGTCACGCCGGTCGGATAGCACCTTCCCGAGATGTTGTGTCGGGTTCCCAAGCGGATGCGATTCCCGCCAATCCGCCGTCAGGTCACCCCGGAATGCTGCCCCCAGCACCGCCTGCCGGTAGCGTTCGATCAGCCTGGGAATGTGGGCGAGTTCGTCCCTGGCCTGAGAGGATCGGGCAAACAGGGAATCGATCTTGGCAGCGATGCGGTGCTGTTCTGCGGTGGGGGCAATTGGCAGAGGGATGGTGTCGAGCGCCTTTTGCGTCAACTTCGGCTGCGCTGAGCCGGTCACAAACGGCGCGAGATCGATAGAGTTAAGGAATCGCTCAAGGTACTTAAGCGAGACGCCATCACATGGCTTCACAATGTGAGCGTGATTATTGACCCAGAATTTCCCCAAAGCTTGAAACGCAATTGGCGTTGAACGTGAAAGTAAGTTTGCCCCATCTTCTGCTATAAGCAGGTAGCTTCCATCAAACAGGTAACCATCCACATGATCGATCACGCCCGAAGCCCCGAAGTATGGGAACGGGCCTTGCCGCTTTGCTCGGTCTGCACTTTTTACAGGTCTGCGGCGACCATCATGGTTCACGACGACTGAGCAAAACTGAGCTTGCCCCCACCCGCTCGGAAAATCGTCACTCACTCGGCAGCCTCCTCGACCTCGGCTGCGTCACCGCCAATCTCTTCGGCCAGGGCGGCGATCTCGTCCAAGGCGGCTTGCAGATGCCCCATGATGGCGGCGGCGATTTCGCCGGGTTCAGTCAGCCCGTCCTCGGGATCGGCACTGTCGTCCCGCAACCAGGACAGGTCGAGATTGTCGTTGCGGTCGGCGATCTGCTGGCGGGTGAAGCACCGCCAACGGTCCTCGGGATCGACGAGGGTGGCGTCGCGGTTCCGACCAAACGGGTCGTCACCGAAGACCCGCTCGAATGGGGCGAAGGTGCTGAGCAGCAGCGGACGGGTCTTGCCGAAGGCGGGCATATTGGCCCGCATGTCATAGACCCATACCGCCTGGGTGTTGGCCTTGGCGGTCTTGCCCCTGGTGAAGAAGATGACGTTGGTCTTGACCCCTTGGGCATAGAAGATGCCGGTGGGTAACCGCAGGATGGTGTGCAGGTCGCACCAATCCATCAGCATCTGACGGAGTGCCCGGCCCGCATTGTCCTCAAACAGCACATTGTCCGGCACCACCACGGCGGCCCGGCCTCCGGGCTTCAAGGCTCGGATGATGTGTTCGACGAAAGCCAATTGCTTGTTGGACACGTCGGCGGTGACCGAGAAATCACCACGGGTCGGCCTGCCACCCCCCTTCTTGGTGCCGAAGGGGGGATTGGTGATGATGACGTTGGCTTGGCCCAGCGATTCGCCCTCATGGGACAGGGTATCGCCCTGCTGGACGCCATAGCCTGCATCGCCACCAATGCCGTGCAGCATCAGATTCATCAGGCAAAGGCGATGGGTATCGGCAACCAGTTCCAACCCGACAAAGGCGGCGTTGCGTTGGAAAAACCGCTGCTCTTCGGCCAGAGCATAGAGGTCATCGGTCTGGGCCTTGATGAAATGATCGGCGGCAACCAGAAAACCGGCGGTTCCGGCGGCGGGGTCTTGGATCACCTCGCCCGGCTGCGGCTTGATCAGACGGATGATGCAGTCGATCAGCGGACGTGGGGTGAAATACTGCCCGGCCCCGCTCTTCTTCTCGGCGGCGTTCTTTTCCAACAGCCCTTCGTACAGATTGCCCAGGCCCTCCTCACGGGCTGTGAACCAGTCGAGGCCGTCGATGGCCTCGACAATGGCCTTCAAATTGGTGGGCTTCTTCAACCGGCTTTGGGCGTCGGCGAAGATCGCCAGCACCAAGCCGCGCCCGTTGGTGCCGAGGTCGAGCAACAGGTGCTTGTAAAAGGTCAGTTGCTCCAGACCTTCCCGGCGAACCAGATCACCCCACCGTTTGCCCTCGGGCAACTGATCCTCGCGACCCGTCTCCGCCATCATCTTTAAGAACAGCAGGTAGGTCAGTTCGGTCACGTATTCGTGATACGTGATGCCGTCATCGCGGAGGATGTCGCAGAGACGCCAGAGCTTGGCGACGATATCGGTGGTGACGGTCATGACAAGCAAGCATCCTTCTCAAAAATAACGGCAGCGGAACACATTATGCCGCCTCACGTACCGAGCCACATCCGGATTCCCACTCAGGAAATCAGACCCCTTTGATAAACCGCATCTCGTCCAAAATTACGCATCCTCCATCAATGGAGAAAACGACTTCGAGAATTTCAGAAAATGCCTGTGACCGAATTCTGAGCACATTTGGCAATATTTCTTTGTCGCAATTATTGTAATGCAGACTTGATTCAATTTCACAATCGTGACCGGCAAGACGAATGAAGTTTGAGTTTCCATCAGGATAGACAGCAATATGCGGTCGAAGCTTGTTTCCATTGGCGTCAAAAACTTCTGGCTGACCCTTTACCCCGAACAGAAAATCAAAACACCTCACCCCTGAAACGCGATGAGGCTTGATGCTTGCGACAACAAATAGTCCAGATTCGCTTTTCTGCTTCATCTCCCTTTTAGAAGCAGAAAGGTAAATTTCTCTTGGGTCAGATAAATTTGTCGCGGATGCATTGCCGATCAACGAAATCGTTCCATGAGACAATCCATCTGTGGGGATGGAGATCAATGCCGCAGATGATGGTGTGGTCTCCCCCCGAACGGTGTTTGTTGACAAAATAATTTTGTCATCAAGTAACACCGTTTCTATGCCGTCACGCACGATGGAAGCACGGTGAACCTCCATTGAACTGGCGACTCCACTTTCAGAGCGAATTTCGGCCCTGAAGGGGATTTTCCCAGAGGACATTCGTTCAGCGAAATCCCGCCATGATCTGTCATCGCTTTGGCAGCATGCCTTATATTTTCGTCCACTACCGCATGGGCAGGGCATGTTGGCACTGGGTGGCTGCGGATTGTGTTCACAAGCAAGTTTCTTGGACAGTGATGCTTTTGCCATGTCCACCTGCTGGCAGCATCGCTTGTATTTTTTACCACTACCACAGTGGCATGGAGCGTTAACGCCTAAGCTCATGCATTCCGTCAGCGGGACTTAGCCCGCCTTCCTCCATATGTCCTCACGGATATCCCCGAGAATGGCTTCCAGCTTGCCGCCGAACAGCTTGTTCAGCCGTTCGAAGCCACCATCCTGTTTGTACTGGCTGGACTCGAAGTAGTCCCGATCAACCACGACCTCCTTCGCCACGTCGTCGCCGATGCGGTTCAGCCATTTCTTCTGAACCGGTGTCCAATCGTGGCTCTTGAGAATTCGCCCCATGGCGTCCTTCACCCGGTCGGCATAGGGCCGTAACGGATCGCCCAGGGCGGCTTGACGGACATAGCCGATGATGGAGGCCGCGATATCCTCGGACTTCGCCTGTTCCCAGGCCCGGTGCAGGGCTGCTTCAGTGAAGGACTGACCGTCGAGGATCATTCTGACCTTCCGCAAATCCTCCCGCGTCAGGTCGCGGGGCCGCTGAACCACGATGGACAGGGCCGCCACCTTGTTGACGTTATCGCGGACCCAGGCGGTGAAGGAGTCCAGATAATCCTCGGGACGTTTCCACTTGTCACCGAATACGGGGGCGGCGGAAATCAGGTGGTCAGGGTGTTCGGAGATCGGGATGGGATCACCGGGCCGGTCTGGACGCCAATCCAGAATGGGGCCGAGCTTGGGGCGGTCTTTGAACCATGCCGCCAGATCGCCCACGGATGAATCGGCAACCCGCTTCACGGTGGATTCGGGGGGTTCCCCCGCCGCCTGCTCGTACATCTGCCGTCCCTGCTCGGACAGCAATTTGGCCCGGCGTTTCAGCTTGGTTTCGATCTGGGCACGGATGGCTTCGCGGTGGCGGTCATCGGTGACGCTGACCAATTCCTCCAGCAGCTTGGCGAAGGTGATCTTCGGTTCGACGCCGACCGGCTTCATATCTGTGAGGTCTTCGAGGGTCGGGTAAAGATCAACCGCGTCGAAAATGCGGAACACCTCCTTGCCGATTTCGTCGCATCGCCGCGTCGCCCGACCCAGCATCTGCTCGTACAGAATGCGGCTGTTGACCCGACGCAGGAACACCAGATTGGTGATCTTGGGGACATCGACTCCGGTGGTCAGCAGATCGACGGTGACGGCAATTTTCGGCTGCGGGTCATTACGGAACGAAAGGGTGAGCGACCGGGCCTTGTCCACGCTGCCGGTGATCTTTCGCACATCGCCATCATCAACACTGCCGTAGGTGTCCTCCAACGCCTGCTTGACCTGCTCCACCACCATGTCGGCATGGGCGTCACTGGCCGCGAAGATCAGGGTTTTGTCGGGCAGGCTGGGGTCGATGTATTGCACCAGGGCCTGGGCCACGGCCTTGTTGAATTGCTCGGTGATGACCTTCTTGTTGAACTGCTCGATCTCGTAATTCAGTTCGTCGGGGGCATAGGCGGTGACGATGGTGCCGTCCGTGGTATTCAGCAGGTCGAGCTTTTCGCCCTTTTCCCACTTGATCCCCGCCACCGACAGGGCGGTTTCGATGCGGATCGGCGGTTCGTGGTCGATCAGATAGCCGTCGATCACCGCTTCCCGGTAGCTGTACTTGTAGATCGGCTCGCCGAAGATATCGACGGTGTGCAAAGCGGGGGTGGCGGTCAGGCCGATCTTCACCGCGTCGAAATGCTCCAGCACCCGGCGATATTTGCTGATGTAATCGGCTTGGTCGCGGAACTCCAACTCGGTGTCGGACAATTCGCGGTCAAGCAGGTAGCCTCGGTGGCATTCATCGACAACGATCAGATCGTACTGATCGACGGACGGCGTATTGGCGGGATCGTCGGCCCCCAGCACCCTGCGGGCCAGGGCTTGGATGGTGCAGACATGCACTTTGGTTTCGGCATCGGGGTCGATATCCCCCAGTCCCTTCACCCCGAACACGTCGGCAAAGGTGCGGACGCCGAAGACCTTGGTGGTGTTGAACTCATTGGCGGTCTGGACACCCAGGATGTTGCGATCTACCACGAAGCAGACCCGCCGGAACCTCTTGGATTCCAGCAATCGGGACAGCATGGCGATGGCAAGCTTGGTCTTTCCGGTGCCGGTCGCCATGGCGACCAGCATCTGACGGCGATCATCGGCAAGGGCTTCCTCGACCTTCTCGATGGCCTTGCGTTGGTAGGGGCGAAGGTCGAAGCCGAAATTCATGGTCATAGATTTCAAGGCGGTCTGGGCCGTTTCCCGGTCCATGGCAAGCTGGCCCCGCAACCCATCGGGTGTCGGCCAATCCACCAGGGCACGACGGCGATTGGTGGACTTGCGAGTGTCGCGAAACCAGATGCCGGATTCCGTCTCGATTTGCTTCAGGTATTCGCGGCCATTGGTGGCGAAAACGAAGGGGATGCGATAATCGCCCCAGGGACCATCCAACCCGACACCCTGGATGGCTTTGAAGCCCTTGGCATAGCGTTCGGCCTGATCGATGGCAGCGGAGACGTTCTTTCGTTTCCGCTTGGCCTCGATCACAGCGATGCAGGTGGTGTCGATGAACAGGGCATAGTCGGCCCGGCCATCATCGGTCGGCCATTCGGCAATCGCCATGGCCTTACCTTTGGCCGGACGGGCACCCGATTGATAGGTGATGGACTGGCTATCGACATCCCAACCACGATCACGCAGGTGGCGATCAATGATGGATCGGGTTGCCGCTTCGTCCAGGTCGATGGCGGCGGCGGCGGATTGAGCAGCGGTAAGGACCAATGCCATGGTCGCTGGGGCGGTCGGTGTTGCGGCTTGTGCGGCCTGAAGTTCCTGGACCAAGGCCGCTTGCTTGGCCTCGGCTTCGTCGAGCAGTTTGCGTAATGCCGCTTTTTCTTCGGCCTCGATGCGAATGCGATCTTCGGCGGATAGGCGGGCCTGTTCCGCCTGCTGGACCGCGACCTGGGCCTGTTCCGCCGCCGACAATGACGCGGCATGTTGGACGCGAAGGCGTTCCAGTTCGGCGGCCAGGGCGGCTCCTGCACGCTGCGGATCGGCGGGCGGGGCAAAAGGCTTGGGCTGAAAGGTCTTGTTGCCGCCATAGGAACGGTGGAACCAAACCGTCAATTGCCACGCCATCTTCAGGGCGTTGAGGGCCGCCCCCTGATCGGCATAGCCGTGATGGGTGGCCTTATTACCGACGATGCGGATTTCATGGAACAACCGGGCGGCATCACGGGGAATCGCTCCCCGATCCTCCAGTCGTTCCAGCAAGTCTTTCTGGGTTTCGCGCGGATCGCCGGTTTCACGCAGTCTGGAGGCGATGGTCTGCGCCATGGCCTCACCGAACTGCCGCAACTTGATGAGGGTGGTGTTGGTGTCTTCCCGAAAATAGCGTTCGGCCAGCGTGCCGAGTCGGACAAGCTGGGTGTGTGCGGTCAGAAAACCAAAGTTGGAAGACGGCTGCACCCCAAGCCTCTTGCACGAGAATAGCAGGGTGAAAAAGGTACGTGCGCGTCACAACGCACGCAAGAGACATCGAGGGTGTTTCCTCGAATCACGGATGAAACGCGAAGTCTCCGGTGACATCACCATGCAACCCAAATACCCTGGTTGGGTGGTTAACATCTTCGGTCACCATGAACACCACCACCGCGACCATCACTGTCTTAACCATCAGCCCGGTCCCCAATGCAGGTAAGCTGCTGGCGCTGGCCGACGCAGCCATCGTTCTCGATGGCGTTGAGATCGTGATTCATGGGATTCAGGTGCGGGCCGACGGTAGCGGCACCGAGGTATCGTTGCCGAAATATCGCGCCCCGGACGGATCATGGAAAACCGCTGTATCACTCCCCGATGAGGTTCGGGGACCACTCGGTGACGTGGTGATGGCTGCCGGAATCGAAGCCGGGATTCTGAAACAGCGAGAATCCTGATTACGGGCAGCCGGTGAAAAAATGTCCCTGCCTTTGCTCATCAGTCAGAACAGGCGGCTTCCCATCTGGCGTACAGCCCGGTAACTCGGAGCGCGTTTCAGATACCCAATTCGGATCAGACGGATACTTACGCATGAGCTTGTTAATCCGCTCAATCCCATAGTCTGCAATCTCTTTGCAGAACGCAACATCAGCCCCATCATTCATTGCATACCGCAGATCACGGTTTGCTACTTCGGCGCATTCCTGGATAGAACGAGATTCTGACATAACAACACCACGCGGGATATATTGCCCAACATCAATACTATGATCTTGGAGCCACTTCATGCTGGTTTCAGCAATACGATTGGCTTTTTCCCGGATTTTCCAGCACGCTTCACCACGTTCATGCAGATTCTTGCCGGTGGCATCCTTATTCATCACCCGGTCCCGTTCACGACGCCAAAATTCGGGGTTATCGATTTCCTTGTAGGTCAGTGGAGGAGGCAGATTGCCAGCTTGATCTGGATGACCTTGCCCGCCCCCGATCCCAAGGCGACGGGCATAGGGCGGCGGCGGATCATCAGGGCGCTCCTGAAAATATTCACTTTTATACTGAGGCGGGTTTTGTTGGGCTGAGCAGGGGGGGACGACGAGCGCCATCACGGCCACCACCGGGATCGTAAACGCAAAGCTACAGCTTGCGAACCGCTGCTCGAAGCATCTCATCATTCACCTCAATGTACCGCTGGGTGGTGGAGAGATTTCGGTGCCCCGCCAGGGTCATGATGACCTTGGCGCTGACGCCAGAATGGGCCAACCGGGTGATGAACCACCGCCGACCCGAATGGCTGCTGGCCCCATCGATTCCGGCCTCACGGTAGATGGAACCAAACAACTGGCACAGCGAGTTTGGGGTGAATGGGCCGCCGCGCTGGGTGGGCAGCAGGGGTGAGGATGCGTCTCGCCGGGTACCGTCCAACCCCGCGACATAGGCTTCCAATTCAGGACGCAATTTGGCCCCCACGAAGATCGAACGAGCTTCGCCGGACTTGGTGGTGGAGGCCCGCAACAGGATGCGTTCCTTCACGTCATTGCGGGCACCCACGACGTCGCCCACGGTCAGAGCCGCGATTTCCCCAACCCGCAATCCACCATAGAAGCTCAGCATCAGAGCCACCCGGTTCCGAGCCGCATGCTTCATGTCCGAGATCGTGGCAAGGACGCGCCGGAACTCCCTGTCCGTCAGCACTTTGGCCTGCTTCATTCCCACCCCCGTCATGATGGCCGCTCCCAAGCGAACCCGATCACCGTGAGGCTGCCAGAATACCGAAGAAAATGCACCGAAGATGATATCAGCTAGAAAGTTATGGCGCAAGTTGCGCAAGGAAAAAATCATCATATCCGGGATTGAAGGCTGCGCGTTGGCAAGTGACAACATAACTGCGCCATTCTGCAAAAATGTTAACATGGTCAATGCATTGGAATGTGACGAAATTAACATAAAAGGTGCAGGATGTGCGGTCGCCGATATCCTGCGTCCAGGATGATTACTGTGTGTTTTCCATCTCTTAATCAGGAATCCAAGCAGGGGGCTTGATCATGAAAAACTCCATAGCTCTCGCAGTCATCGCGAGCCTTGTTACAACAATAACGGGCGCTTCATCAGTTTTTGCCGAGGGCGGCCCCAAGGTTGAAATCGTATCATTGACATGTACGTTTGATGTTGGATTTGAATCCGTCCGGGGAGAAATTAAGAATTTAACGGATAAGCCAATTTCTGGCGTTGGATTTGACGCAAAGTTTAAAACTGAAAGCGGCGTTGTTGTCAGCGTGTCTCCATACATTGTCGCCACGTACAACCCGATTCTTCCGGGCCAGATCAGTTCTTTTCACGGAGACCCGAAGGGCAATCCGGCAATAGCAACTGTCGAGGTAACCCCAAATAATTCTGACGGGACTCTTTCATTCATAGGAAAAAACAAGGCTGAGTGCCGTCCGTCGCATTAGGTATTCTGGATGTGCCATGCTGCATGCCCATCCCTGATCAGGTAATGTCTGAAACTCAGACATTACCCGGACGATAAGTTTGTCACTTTTCAACGGGCTATCGGCCACTCCGCCGCCCTGAATCCGGGCGGCGCTGATGGTGTCGGCCAAGTTATCCTTCGGATAGGATTGTCCCACTTTGGTGGGCACCACAGTGGCGTCACCAGGATGGATAAATACCACCACATCCATCCATCCGAGGTGCTTCATGCGTTTTCACGATCTTGATCCAATTTCACCGAAGGACGCGGTGTCGGTGCCGCCGCCTTCCGTCACCGATACCATTCTGGAATTACGGCAGGCGGTAATGGCATTGCGATCAGCCTTCAAAACTATCGAGCGACTGCTCAGATATGAATCCGTGATTGTCCAGAACGATACAGAGCGCATGAGCATTTGAGTTGGCACGATATAATTCAGATATAATTGGCAGCGATACCGCACTAACACACGAACATGCGCACAGATATACTGTATATGTACGTAATTATTTATATTTTATTGTATGAAACATAAAAATTGCCGTTTCGGCGGCGTCGTTGTTATTATTTTATAAATACAAATGATGTGGTGGGTTTGTGAACTGTTCCATGTCAATCCGTGAAAGTGGATTTGTTGAGTTCACAGCAAGTCGGAGGGTTGATGGCGTTTGGGTCGCCCGAACCGATAAAGCAAAATAAGGTGATAGGCTGTTTAATTTCACTTAGCCTGTGATGGCAAAAACAATAGCGAAGCGTCGTGTTTCTGGACGTTGTTAATAAACAGAATGGTCTGCGGGAGAACTTCATCCAATGAGAATTGGAGCTTCCGATCCCCCGAAGAGTTTTTATCGACTTGAGGGAAAACTTAGGCAAAAGCAAACGGTAAGAGGTATTGGCATCCATTGCCATAGTGTGGAACCGGGACTGAGATTGGCACTCAGGGTTATCTTTTCAAGAGATGACAGATCAAAGGCACCTAAGCTATACGTGGACTTAATAGGTAAACCGGAGCTTGTCAGAAACCGATATTGGCAAGTTGCAAGGCCTAAATCTTAAGGATTGGATCATTTGATTCTTAAGATTAAATATGGTCTTACCGGGCAAGCGGAAGGAGTAGTATTGCCTACTGAGATAGCATTGCGCTCAATGCGTTGAATGCTCTGCCGAGAGTTAATTAAATTAAAAGATAATAAATACCACTGCGACAGCAGCAGCGTGGAGGTGGTTAATGTTGGGCCTGATAGACATATACGAGCAGGTGAAGGGGCTTGGAATCGTAAACAGTGGACGAGAGTTTGGCGCATTGATGAACAAAAGTCAAAGCTACCTATCATCATCAATTTCGCGGAAACGTAGCCCTTCAATCGAAGCACTTTTATCTCTGACCAAGAGCATCGATCAAATCATTGTCACCACCAAGGATGAGGCATCGCGATGCCGCAATCGAAATCAGATAGAAGAATATGAGGGCGGCATCGACACACTTGAAAAACTTAAATGTGATGCATGGGATGAAATATGGCGGCGAGTGTCTTTGTAAAATAATTTACACCAATGTATTGACTCTCTACTATTGTGGCTACATTGTTGCTTCAGCATTGGCATGGAGGGCAATATGTCCGTACTTAATTTCAAGTTCTCTGACGCCAAGCGCCCGCTTGTTTCGGAGACCCGCCGTAAGACCGGGCGCGAGGTCGTATTGGACGGCATTCAGCACCAGTTGGCGCTGCTCAAGGACAGCACCTACAAGATCGAACGCACGAAATATGTTCGCTCGGAATCCGGGGAAAGTCTGCGTCAGACCATTACGGCCCCGCCCCGGCCCTGGTGGTGGCAGGCTTCGGACGGTGTGTTCTTGGTCCAGATTCGCTACGGTCACAGCGTGGTGCTGGAATTGGAGGAGGGTAAACCGACTATTATCGGTACCAAGGACATCAAATCAGTGTCCGAGATTCTGACCCAGGTGGCCGATGCGGTGAAGGCGGGCAAGCTGGACAAGCAGATCGAAATGGCCCGCGAAAAGGCCAAACGCAACCGGCAGCAGGCCGATCAAGCCGCGTAACGCATTCTCTGGGATGGCGAGATGACGTACTTACCTTCACTCTGCGTCATCATCACCGCCATCCCCATCGCCGATTTCCATGTAGTTATCGGCCAGCCATGCAATCACGAGATCAATGTAGGTTTCGTCATCTGCCTCGGGGTAGTCGGATAGCTTCCGGTCGCCAACACGGCGCAGGAGGATGCCGTTACTCCACCCCATATCCGGCAAGATGAAGGGATATTGCTCCTCAATCGCGATGCGTTCGGGATTCCGTCTGCGGACTCTCCGCTTCAGAAGGTCTTCATCAAAGCCCCGGCGTAGATACCGCTTCAGCCGATCTTTGAGGCTGATCCCGGTAACGTCCTCACTATCACCACCATCGTCATCGCCCAAGCTGGCAACGGCATCCTCGGTACTGGCCGTCAACTCGGTGAAGGTCGTGTCAGTGCCAAACCGAGCCTGCACATCCTTGTCGTCCAGGATGCGTTTGACCAATCGCCAAGACCGTGCCGAATAGGGTGCCATCTTGGGCCTGGGATCATGCGGTAAGGAGTTGGCCTTCTTCCATTCGTCTTCAATGGACGACAAAGAGAGGGTCCGAAGTTGGTCACGAGCGTTGTCCTCGAAAAGTTCCTTCCCGTAAAGCCAATGGCAGACGCGGGCGTACCGGCGGAGCTTGTCCTTGACGGTTCGTTTCTTATACGCGGTGTTCATCCGTCGCCCCGCATCGGCGAAGGCATAATCAACCGCCCAGGTGAACTCCGGTATTTGCGTGTCGTTCTTGGGGCGACGGACCTTCGCCATTCTGGCTCGATGCTCGAAGGTATTCCGGTCAAACAGCGCCAGCAGAACGATCTTGTACACGGACATAATCCGGTCGATTGAATCGGCATCGCTATCGCCAGAAATGGCAATGGTGGGGATGATGTAGGTTGCCGCATGGTCCAGCGCGGTCCCCCACTCGATCTCAGGGTCAACAGGCTTGTGGCGCGGTTCGTCCTCCTCGAATGTCTCGTGCGAGACATTTTCGGGTTCGGGTTCGGGTTCGGGTTCTGGGGCCGGTTCGGGTACGGGTTCGGGGGGCGGTGCGGTGTCAGGCTCTGGTTCCGATACCTGCGTCTGTTGGTCGGCCTGAGCCGCCACAAACTTGTCCCATTGCTGCTTGTCCCAATCCAGGACGCAATAGGTCTTGATGTTGCGAGTGTCCGCTTTGGTTAGGCTCCGCACATCCACTGTGCCTGCCTTGATTCGCAGCAGCAGTTCGGTGGTGTCTTCGTCCTCAACATCCTTGGCTCGGTGGATGAGCGTATCGATAACGGGTCTCATCGTTTGCCCCCATTTGTCATGTTGACCTCATCCAACGTCGCGACCAATTGATCAGCGATACGCTGAAGCGGATTCGGCAGTCGCCGTCCGCGATCCACCGTGTTGAGGATGTTCACCATCTTGAATCTCGTTGCTCCCTTTAAGCCGGGTGCAGCGATGATCTTGGAGATGGCGATGCGTAGTTTTTCGATTTTTTCAGCTTTCATGGCTGTTTTCCTTCGGGTTGAGTTTCGGTGGTGGGGGCAGCGCATCCCATGTTGCCGCCAGGATCACCTGCCGAGCTTCAGGTGCCGGATGTTTGATGTAGCCATCCAATACCTCGGCCAATGTCGCGCTCTCGTGGTCGCCAAGGCCGACCGCATTGCACCAAGACTCCACCCCGTATCGGCAAGCGCCCACGGCATAGGCATCCTGTTTGGTAACGGTTCGATCCGGGCATGCTGCGACCCGCTTACGGAGGGCCTTTACGCGAGCGCCATGCTTGTCCCGAGGAGTTTGTTTGGCGATCCTGGCTTTCCTCGCCACGCCGGTAATGGCAGCCGCCATCGTGTCTGCGTGGTAGTATTGGCCGTCATGTGCGGCGATGAAGCCATCGACGGCCCTGACCGAGAAGCCACGACCTTGGAAGATCCATTTGGCCTGCCAGACCGTCACATCATCGCGTGGCGTATCCATGGGCGAAGCATCCAGGGTCATCATCCCGTCGCACACCTTCAATTCGGCAGGTACACGGATGCGCCAGTTTTCGGGGGCACTGATGACGGTATGTGTGCTGGTTCCGATCCATTGGCCTGAGCGGTGGTTGGTCTGGTATTGCGACACACCGACCAACGTTGGACTGGTCACCAATTCCACCTGCTCCGATCCCCACCGGCGCGAGGTCGCATAGGTGCGTAGATAGGTTCTCAGGACAATATTTCGTCGGATATCACGCAGGCGCTCTTGTACCGTGCCCTCAAACAGAACGAGGCGGCTTGTCCGGTTATGATTGTTTGATCGGCAAGGCATACGCCCGAAGCGCCGAACCAGACGATTCCTCTCTGCATTTTTCCGGGCTTCAACAAGTTCCCTCCAGGCTGCCTCCACGTCGGCAAGTAGGGAAAGTTTTAATCCACGTTCACGCAGCGCCTCCTTGATCGCCTTCTTTGTCGGCGGGCTACCACCGGGAAGTGTCACTGCGATCCTAAAGGCATCCGTGACTACCCGGACTTTCTTCGGCAACTGCGTACTCAGCGGCACAGATGGACTGGTGTCCATGGTCGCGGTCGAGATCATTGTGTTCATCGCGAACAAGCCTCCTCTGTTCACGCCGAGGCGGGATTGCCGCGACGTGTTGAAATCGGATTTTTGGTTGAGTTGTCGGCTAGGCCGTGTGCGCCCGATGCGCCTCGGTCAGCACAGTAACGGCCTGGGCGATGGTCATCCGCCCACTCCAAAGATTGGGGGCAATCTGGTGAAGTGCGGGCGAGCAGCCCTTACTCACCAGCATGCACAACGCCGCATGAAGATAAGGATTCAGTTGGCTGACCTGGATCGCCCAGGAAACCTTCGCGTATTCCTTTTGCCCGGCCCTCGTCATTGCGTAAGCAATATCAGCCGCAGCGGCGTCAAAGCCGGTGTTGATGACACACCCGTGCTCCCACATGGGAAAGCGCATGCGACTGGCAAACTTGATAAACTCGGGTACCAGATCGGCAACTTCCTCGTCATCGACGGTAAAAACCGAACCATCCCCGAAGGTGATGTCGATGCGCTCAGGATGATGCTTAATCTTCCACGCTCCCATGGCTGCCTCCTCTAACTCATTGATGCTGCATTCAAATCAGCGTCAACAGAGCTTAAGGCCCAGAGCGGATTTCGCGAGGTGGCACACACTAATTCGATGCTGACATATCTGAGTCAGGCGGAAACTCTGGGAATTCTGGCCGCGAACAATGGTAAAGTTGTTCTCACGGTGGAGGCTGGATGGATGTTGGCTAAACCCTGTGCGGTGTTCCTTTGGACTCACAAAGGGCTGGGCCGAGAACGCATAACAAGCGACACCCCATTAGAGGTTGCGCTCGCCGAATCGAAGACAATGCGCGTGCAGTATGAAGCTGCACAGAGGTATGCACTGTCTAATGGATTAAAAATCGATAAGCCTTTCATGTTCGAGGAGACAGGGCACCTCCCAACAGATAGGGCTTTCCCAACAATGAGGAGGGCAATTTCTTGGTGCAAGGCTAACAGTGCCACACTGATAATTCATGCATTAAGGAGCTATCCAGGGAGGGGGTTTACATCAATTAACATGGGTATATTTATGAAACATTTTGAACGTAACAATCCAGATGTAAGGATCGTCTGGATTAACCCAAGTCCAGAAGAGGAGGGATTGCGAGAGCATTTTGATGAGTGCAGGAGAGCCGAAAAGCTCAGGAGAAAAAACAGGCGAATATCCATAAAACTAAGAAGATTGGTTGCCGATGATAAGTTTATTCCATATCTAGCATTAGGCGGGCATGATCAAAGTGAAGCGAGAGAGCGAGGGCGGGCCACTCAATCGGAATCAGCCCGATTAAAGGCCCTGCATATACTTCAGGAGCTATCTTTAATTCTAAGATCGCCCTCTTTAGCGGATTATAGCGATATAGCAGTATCATTGAATATTATTATGCAGAGCGATGAGCGAGTTAGCCCTCCAAGGGCTAAAAGGTGGACCGAGGCCGGGCTGCGACGGTACCTAAAATATCATAAGAATTTATGGGGGTTAGTGGGGTTTTCTCCCCCACAAAGTCCGTTCAAGTAGGGCACGTCCTCGGCACTACCATTATCAGCGGACTTTATTGCCCCATTTGGGTTTATTCAGGTCTATTGGCTGCCGTTCGATTTGGGGCCTGACTCAATTGGAGCGCCCGATAGACAGATGCCCGACCAATACCCAGCCGAGCGGCAATCTCGGACGCACCAACACCTTGCGCCTTCAACCGCAACACCTCCTCGGCCTGCGCCATAGCGGTCGGCTTCCGTCCCTTGTACTTCCCCTGAGCCTTGGCCTTGGCGACACCCTCACGCTGGCGTTCGAGCATGATCTCGCGTTCCCAGCAGCTTATGCCGCCCAATAGGGTCAACATGAGCTTTCCCGTGGGCGTGCTGGTGTCGATCCCCATGTTCATGATACGCAAGCTGACCCCCTTCTTGCCCAGCACGTCGAGGATCGACAGCAGGTGGGGGACTGACCGCGCAAGCCTCGACAGATCGGTAACCAAAGCCGTGTCGCCCTCGCGGACAAAATCGAGCAGCGCAGCAAGCTGCTCACGAGCGACGACATCAACCGATGACACCTGCTCCTGGAAAATCTTTTCGCATCCTGCCGCCATCAGGTCTCGGACCTGGGCCTCAATGGATGCCTTCTGATCCAACGTGGATGTCCTCGCGTATCCGACCAACATGACAGCCTCGAATTGTACCAATAGACATTAAAGGCATTATAGATAATTTGTCTCAAAAGTCAAAAAGCTGTCTATTGAGACACGAGGGTGACGCTGCTGGAATGCCTCAGATGACCCTGCCTCAATGAGATGGAGGGGCAGCGTGTGCCGCGCCGATCATGGCACAAGAGGGGTCTCGTTATAGTTGATTTATGACTGCGCCAAGCTAGAATGCTTGTTGCGTATAAGCGGAGGAACGGCATGGCATTCTTGTTCTGCAATATCGGTTGGATGAGCCGATATGAGGGCTTAAGTGGGCAGCCAGATAAGATCGTTGGCGGCGGTGCCCATGTCGTTCTGAATGAATCCGGACATGAAGTCTGCAACTTTGTCAAATGTGACAACGGAAGTGTTTATGGACATGTCGAGACCATAAAAGGGGATGTCGATAGGTCCATTAACATTGCGAGGCTTGGTGCCGATACCGATGCAGATTTCATTGATAGCGTTGATATCATATGGACGGCAACAGACCCGGTTGAAGGTAGTCGCCGTGTAATTGGTTGGTATCGTAACGCTACAGTTTACCGCGAGCGTCAGGTATTTGATGCCTTTCCCTCTCGCCAACACAAGAGGGATGATATTACAACATTCCGGATTGTCGCGGCATGCGCTAACGTTTATTTGTTGCCATTAGAAGCGCGAAGAATTGCGTTAAAATCTGGTTCCGCAGGTTGGATGGGGCATGCCCAGTGGTGGTATCCGGATGAAGCTATTCCCGAGATTTCATTGTTTCTAAAAAGCGTCAAGGCGCTAATGGATGGAAGCAAGAGATACTGCATTGAGCTTTCATCGGAAGAGGAGCTAAATACATCTGTCGATGTTCTTGCAAAGGCAAGAGTCGGGCAGGATAAATTCCGGCGTGGACTTATTAAAAGATGGGGGAAATGCTCGGTTACCGGCTGTGGGGCGATCAATTTGTTAGTTGCATCCCACATAAAGCCATGGCGTCACTCTACGGACGTCGAGCGCCTTGATATCGACAATGGTCTGCTTCTATCCCCAAACCTAGATGCCGCATTTGATGCTGGACTTATTTGCTTCGACGACAATGGAAACATAATAATATCGCAAAAGATTGAGAAAGAAGCCTGCATTGCCCTTGGCTTATCAGGCAGCATGTCGATTGGGAAGCGGCTAAACGCTGCGCAAAGAGAGTACATTCGGTCCCACCGAGAGCTTCATCGTGAAAATTTTCAATAGTAATTTCGTCTTAACACGAAAATCTATCTGGAAGAGCAAGTAAGAGATAATCAGCAACCAGATCGCTTGTTGTTATCGGCTTTATTCTGATGTCCCCGCCTCTAGGTCTGTCAAGAATGATGCCAAACCGAGCGTTTCCTCCAATCGTAAGAGCAAGCAGACCGCGTAGCTTATATTGTGTAAGGCCAAAAACACCAAAAAGATGCTTGTCTGGCAACGTATCCCAAAAAGCCTCTGCATGGCGCTTCGAGATGAAGAGCGGTATTTCAACGGGGCTTCCCTTCGGGAGCGCATACATGGTTCCCGTACCCTCCATTGTATTTTCAGAAAGTTCTGCAATATACCAGAACGGCTCTCCAATACAGTGGCCCTGGGGAATAAAGTTCGTCGTTATGTGGGAGATTAGCAAATCATTTAGTGACGGGATTTTATCTGCCGTCAACAGCAGCACCCCCAGGCGGGACGCCACTAAATGAGCGCCAGATTGATAGCCGCTTCTTGAGATAAAAACGCCAACAACCTCCTGCCCTATATTCTTAATCTTTTGATGAAATTCAAGCACCCTTCCCTGGTCAACAGGTGCTTTCCAGTCCTTGCATTCAATTGCAACTCTGTGCCTGAACCCGGCATGAATGAACTCATAATAAACATCAACTTCATATGTCTCTCCGGACGGAAGTTTAAATACCGTTCTCCGGGAGACCTGTATATTTTCTCCTTTTAAATTAAGTATTGTTGAATAAACAAAGTGAACATAGTCCTCAAAAGCATCTCCGGCCCCCATTCTATTCCCCCTCTCACCCCCGAAGCGTCTGGAGTCTCTCGTTGAGCAACTTGCGTGGTAGCCGAATCTTCGGATCAGATGCCAATCGCTCCAGCCCAGCCAGCATAGCCTCCTTCGATACGACGGCATGCTCGATCATCAAGTCGATGAGCCAAATCAGGCCATGAACCTCAATGGACTTGCTCTCGGCCACTCGGCGCAGGCGGCGGTCCCCCGTCATCAAAATACATTGGCGCACTTCGGCGAGGGTCAGGGCGAAGCAGTCCTGGCGCGACAATTCCGCACGAAACTCGCTGGTGTAGGCAAATGCTGTCGTGACGCCCTTTCCGTCCAGCGCCCCTTCCTTGAAACCCAGTGCCAGCAATTGGTCGGCAGTGTAGGAGCCAAGGTCCAATAGCTCCTCCGCCACCATCACATCGGGAATGACGAATTCAAAAGGCAGCAGCAGGGCCGCCTCAACCAAGCCGGTCTTCGCAAGGTCCATCAGGACCGAGCTATCACTGATGACGATCCGGGCCATTGATCAACCCCACCATCGCGGCCTCGATCTGTCGAACGGGGATTTGAAGCAGTTCTGCCGCCTTCGTTTGATTGATGAGGTCTTCGGCCAAGGCTCGATAGCAAAGCCGTTGGAACCGCTTTGGCTTCTCAAACTCTCCCCGCTGATCCGGCATTTCCAGAGGTTTCGGTTCGTTGGAACGCCAAGTCCGTCCGATGGTCTGAAAAATCCTGATGAGATAGTCGTTGCTGATAATGCCGAGGTCGCGGCATCGCACCACGAAAGCAGCCGCGCTGACGCGGTAAAGGCGCTTGGTCGCCACGACCTCTTCCACCCCGAAACGATGGCGAGAGTGGCCGACTTCCTGCAAAACATGCTGCGGAGGCTGGAGCAGTGCCCCGGCGAACCTATTGGCTGCTTTTTCGAGAATGTCCTCGCTCGCCTCCATCACCCGATGGCCCAGTTCATGCGCCATGGTCAGCCTGCGGCGTTCAAGATTGTGGTTCTTGTTCACGACGACAACGGGCACAGGCTCCTTGCCAGGGCGTTGGACCTCACAGGTCAATCCCGATACCCGGTCGGGAAGGTCCAGCAGCATGACCTTGACCCCCTTTTCCTCCAGCAACTCGGTCAGGTTGGGGATGGGGTCTTCGCCGAGACGCCACAGATTCCTCACATCCTCGGCAACCTTTTCGGCCCCTTCCGGGGTACTGACGAGACGGCGATGAAACGGCTCCTGCCACTCGCTGCTTTGCAGGTCGAGGATTTCCTCGATCAGAATGTAGCGTTCGACATGTTCGATCACCTCGGCTTCAACCTGTGCCCGCTCTCGCACGGAGGTGCCCGAGTGTTTGCGGAAATCGATATTGCCAAGCCGCACCCCCGACGGGGCGGCGAAAAAATCCATACTGACGCCAAGCGCCTTTGCAAGCCCGATCAGGATGCCGGAACTCGGCATCATTTCGCCCCGTTCGTATTTCCCGATGGCCTGGGCGGAAATCTTGCCCTCAAGCCTATCGGCAAGGTCGCGGAGCGAGTATCCGGCTTTCTTGCGGGCGAGATGCAGTCGTTCTCCAAACATGGACTTGACTCCCCCGGTTTACGATTCAACAATACGTCTGAGTTTTGTAAACCGATGTGAGTCCACGGTCAAGCTGCCGCGTGGCAGGCTCGGGTACGAAAAGGGCGGCTCAGGATTAGGCCCCTGAACCGCCCCGATCTGCAAAACGTGGCCGCAAACAGGTTCGTTGCGGCCACGCGGCGAAGGAAAACCTTCCGCAACCCGTTACAATAATGGGTTTTCCTCGACGCGCAAGACCGAACCGATTGTCTAGCCAGAGAGGAAAAGCATGGCTACGAATCCGCCTTATGGCGATGGGCACCGCATCGGTGCCGTGAAGGACCGTTCGCAGTTCCAGAATCCGAACAACGGCATCTGGTACAAGCGGGATGCTGAAACTGGACGCATCATGGACGGCAAGGCCGATGGCACGCCGTTCAAGGGTGTCCGCCGCGAGCATCCGAGCGACGAATAGGCGTTTGTGCCGCCCACAGAAAGTGGGCGGCACAACATCCATTTCCTCCTGAACCGACAAGATCGGGCGGAAAGATCACAAGACGCCGAGAATCCAACCCTCTACCTCGGCCACCGTGCGCTCGGGTGGCGGTAGGTTGGGGTGAAGGTGCCGGTCAAGGCTTCCATCACGATCGGCCTGAGCCATCCAAGCGGCGATGCTATAGGCATCATGCTGATCTGGGGTTCTGTCTTCGCGGGGGAAACTGCGGCTGTATAGGGCAGGATAGGCTTCAACGATAGCTGACCTCCCCACCGGAACGGTCCAGCCGTCAAACGGCCAAAAATGGACTGGTTGGCCGATCTGCTGCCGGATGAACCGAAGCCATGGAATCCCTGCGTGGGTGGATTTCGCCACCTGTCCTTGGCAGTCGAAATGGAAGACTGACTTGGCCCTGGAGCGTTCCTCGGCTAATCGCCGCCACCGGCTGTTTCCAGTTCGGGCCGCGCCGTTCCCAATAGTCCCGTCCCGAACAAAATCGACATAGGTGTGGTCGTTATCGGTCGGCCAATGGGCGACGAAATCATCCAAGAACGTCGGCCAATCTGGCGGCAGGCGATGCGCCTCGAAATATCGCAATGGGAACGAAAAGCCATGGTCGATGCCTACCAGGGTGGGGCGATCGCCGGACAATTGCTCTACCAGCCAATGGGCGATGTCTTTCCGTGACCAGTAGCGCCGTTTCGTCGGATTCGGCATTGATGACGGCGGTGGGGAAATCTCGACAGGATCGGCAGTGCCATCGGTCGAGTATACCCGCAGCCCTTTGAGATTGGCCTTCGGCACCTCTGCGCCGGAATAGTCGATGCCTATGTAGCGGGTGAATGAGGTCATGATAAGGCTCGATCGAGGGTCATCTGGCCTGTGCCTGCGGTGGCGAGGTTGGTCTTTTGACTGGCCGCCATCATAGCGCACGGCCTGCCCCTCTTGCACACCCGCCACATCTTCCCCAAAAATCCATCCTCGACCTGGGCTGTCCTGCACCAGCCCCTCAGACGAGGGCTTGGCGGATGGATAATTTTCTTCTTGACATAACCCTAACGGGTATCGGCGCTAACACGCTGTTTTTCCAGGAGAATTTTCTTGGAATAGGGCCTTGGCGCTCTGCGCGTTTATCTCCTGCCCGCGACAAAGTTATAAATGTTGCCAAAGAATAGAAATAAATACAATGACCATCTTCGCCTTGATTTGATAGAGGTTGTCGCGTTGTCGAGTGTATCTATGGGTGGCTTTGGCAATGGGCCAAGAAATTCTGAGGGGCTGGTGCTCTGCCTTCTCATGGGTGCAGCCGATTCAAGACGACCATCTATCTGAACAGGCAGTGGAGATGTGGGATGATGAAAAAATATCTGACGACAAAGGAGGTCGCCACATTGGCTCGGATGTCTACCCGGACCATTGAGCGGCTGCGTGCACTCGGTCGTGGACCGAAGTTTTACCGAGTGGGAGAAAAGGGGGTGCGCTATATCGAGAACGATGTTCAAGCTTGGATCGAAAAGAACCCGGTCGAGCAGGCATGATGCCCCGCCCAAACAAAAAACCCCGCCATCGCGGCGGGGTTTTTTCGTTTGAGCCTGCAACAGCTTCTCTGACTCTTTGATGTCTTCTGCTGCCCGTCCACTCGCTCAACACATTGAAAAACAACAGGAAAAATACCTTGCAAATTGGTGCGGCCAAGAAGACTCGAACTTCCACGGGTGTTACCCCACAAGCACCTCAAGCTTGCGCGTCTACCAGTTCCGCCATGGCCGCGTTCTCCGGTAGCCTCGAAGGGCTTGCCAACGAGGAGAGAGGGGAATACCAAATCACCTCGTCCGAATCAAGCGCGCATCCCGGAGTCCCTGATGAATTCTCCCGTCGAGTGGCGGATTTCCGATTCTCCCGTGGATTATCCCCAGGCGCTCGCCGTCATGGAGGAGCGCGTCGCCGCCATCCGGGCCGGTACGGCGCCCGAGCTGGTGTGGCTGTTGGAGCATCCGCCGCTCTATACGGCGGGCACCAGCGCCGACCCCAAGGACTTGGTCGATCCCGAGCGTTTTCCGGTCTACGAGGCGGGGCGCGGCGGCCAGTACACCTATCACGGCCCCGGCCAGCGGGTGGCCTATGTGCTGCTTGACCTGAAGACGCGCGGCGCCGACGTCCGGGCCTATGTCTGCAATCTCGAGGAATGGCTGATCCGTACCCTGGCGCGCTTCGTGGTGAAGGGGGAGCGGCGCTCCGGTCGGGTGGGCATCTGGGTCCAGCGGCCCGGCGGGCGCGAGGACAAGATCGCCGCCATCGGGGTGCGCGTCCGTCACTGGGTGACCTTTCACGGCATCGCGCTCAACGTCGATCCCGATCTCTCCCACTTCGGCGGCATCGTGCCCTGCGGCATCCGCGAGCACGGGGTCACCTCGCTCTGGGATTTGGGCCTCACTCCCACCATGGAAGACGTGGATTGCGCCCTGATGGCCTGCTTCCCCGAGGTGTTCGGGGCCTGATCGGGGACGGTTGCAATTCGTCATCCCGCCCGGCGGCCGTTATTGCTCCGTTTAAGGGCGGCATGAATTTATAACATCCTTTTGTCGTAGCCTCTTTTTCGAGCAAAAGCCGGTTGGAGGATATGATGACCATTGTGCCAGGGACATGCGGGGCCTGCGGCCATTACCAGGATCGTCAGTGCCGCAAGCCGGGATCGCCATTCGGAGGCCGGTCGCTGTGGGGCATGGCGTGCGTGCCCTGCGACGGCTATGAGCGCAGCACGGTTCCGGCCACCGCCGTCCCGCCGGAGGCCCTGGCCGCCGTGTGCCGACGTCCGTAGGCGTGCATCGCCCTGCCGCCGATGCACTTTAATAGGCGTAGCCGATCTTCAGCATGGTCAGCCAGTTGTCGGCGCTGGACATGCCGCCCACCCGTTCGTCGCCGGCCCACTGATAGCGGCTTTCCAGGCCGATCATCAGCTGGCCCGCCGTGTAATAGGCGCTGGCGCCCAACTGGGTGGTGAACATGTCGGGGCTGGGACCCGAATCGGCGTGGGTGAAAGCCCAGCCGATGCCCGGCCCGCCGCCGACCCACAGATTATCGGCGAGGGGGACCATGTAGTGGGGATTGAACTCCAGGGTCTGGAGTTCCAGCCCGCCATGGTCGAAGCGGTTGTAGCTGAACTGGTCGCGGATCTTGCCGTAGGGCAGTTGGAACAGCGGGTCGTCGATGGCGAATTCGAGTCCGCCGGCCAAGCCGCTGCCGATGGAGGAGTCGGGAACCATGATGCCCATCTTGAGGGCGACGGTGGTGTTAGCCGACCAGCCGGGCTGAGCGGCGGCGGGAAAGGCCCAGCCTTGACCCAGGGCCGGCACGGCGATGGCCGTCAGGGCGAGGGTGGCGGCGATAAGAAGGCGTTTGCGCATGGCGAACCTCCCTCGTTCGGGTGGAACGCGCTCCTATCCGAAGAGTCTGGGCCTTGCCGGGGTCCCCTTCAATGAACCGCCTCACAGAGCGGCATTGCAGGAATAGCGGGCCTGAGCGAGGCGGAGACGGGCGTTGCACCGTTGGAGCGGTTCCGCCAATATCCGCCTCATGTCCGACCCCTTCGCTCTCGATGACGAGGCGGCGCCGCCGTCTCCGTCTCCGCCCCGTGCCGCCGACCCCCGGCCGGTGCCGCTCGACGCTCCCTGGCTGAAAAGCCTCAACCCCGAGCAGTTTCAGGCGGTGACCACCACCGATGGGCCGGTGCTGGTGCTGTCGGGCGCCGGAACCGGCAAGACCAAGGTGCTGACCTCCCGTCTCGCCCATATCCTGGCGTCGGGTCTGGCCCAGCCCTGGCAATGCCTGGCGGTGACCTTCACCAACCGCGCGGCGCGCGAGATGAAGGAGCGGGTCGGCCAACTGGTCGGTCCGGTGTCCGACGGCATCTGGCTGGGCACCTTCCATTCACTGTGCCTGCGCATCCTGCGGTCCCACGCCGAGGCGGTGGGGCTTTCCGGCGACTTCACCGTGCTGGATTCCGACGACCAGATGCGGGTCCTGAAGCAGGTGATGGCCGACGCCCATGTGGACCCCAAGGGCACGCCGCCCCAGGGCCTGATGGCCACCATCCAGCGCTGGAAGGACCGCGCCGTCACCCCCGACAAGGCCGCCGCCGAAGGGGGGGCGGACGGACAGGCCAAGGCGCTGTACCGCGCCTATCAGGAACGTCTGCGGGCGCTCAACGCCTGTGACTTCGGCGATCTGCTGCTGCACGTGCTGACCGTGTTCCTGACGGATGCCGAGGCCCTGGCCCGCTGGCAGGGCCGGTTCCGCTACCTGCTGGTGGACGAATACCAGGACACCAACGTCGCCCAGTATCTGTGGCTGCGCCTGCTGGCCCAGACTCACCGCAACATCTGCTGCGTCGGCGATGACGACCAGTCCATCTATTCCTGGCGCGGCGCCGAGGTGGGCAACATCCTGCGCTTCGAGAAGGATTTTCCCGGTGCCAGGGTGGTGCGGCTGGAAAGCAATTACCGCTCGACGCCCCACATCCTGGCGGCGGCCTCGGCGCTGATCGCCAACAATGCCGGGCGGCTGGGCAAGACGCTCCGCCCCGGCCTGGACCACGATGCCGACGCCATCGAGAAGATCCGCACCATGGCGGTGTGGGATGGCGAGGCCGAGGCAAGGTTGGTGGTCGAGGAGATCGAGACCCTGCAGCGCCGGGGCGAAAGGCTGGCCTCCATGGCCATCCTGGTGCGCGCCGGCTTCCAGACCCGCGAGTTCGAGGAACGGCTGATCACCACCGGCATTCCCTATCGGGTGATTGGCGGGCCGCGCTTCTACGAGCGCCTGGAGATCAGGGACGCCATGGCCTATCTGCGCCTGGTGGTGTCGGCCGCCGACGGGCTGGCCTTCGAGCGCATCGTCAACACGCCCAAGCGCGGCCTGGGCGAGGCGGCCATCCAGACCATCCACATGGTGGCCCGCGCCGAGCAGGTGCCGCTCCTGGAAGCCGCCCGCCGTCTGGTCGGCACCGACGAGTTGAAGCCCAAGCCGCGTCAGGCGCTGACCCGCTTCATCGAGGATGTGGACCGCTGGCGCTCGCTGCTGGATTCCATGCCCCACGCCGAGTTGGCCGCCACCATCTTCGACGAATCCGGCTACGTGGATATGTGGAAGGCCGACAAGTCGGCCGATGCGCCGGGCCGGGTGGAAAACCTCAAGGAACTGGTGGCGGCGCTCGAGGAATACGAGTCGCTGGCCAGCTTCCTCGAGCATGTCGCCCTGGTCATGGAGAACGATTCCCGCGCCGACGGCGACAGCGTGGTGATCATGACGCTGCACGGCGCCAAGGGGCTGGAATTCGACTCGGTGTTCCTGCCCGGCTGGGAGGAGGAGGTGTTCCCCCATGCCCGCGCGCTGAGCGAATCCGGCACCAGCGGTCTGGAGGAGGAACGGCGTCTGGCCTATGTGGGCCTGACCCGTGCGCGCAAGCGGGTGCTGGTCACCTTCGCCGCCAACCGCCGCATCTACAACCAGTGGAAGTCGCAACTGCCGTCCCGCTTCGTCGAGGAACTGCCCGAGTCCCATGTGGAGCGTTCGGGAGAGCGCGGCCTTTATGGCGGCGGGCTGGCGGAATCCAAGGCGGCCTGGAACGATCCCGCCTGGAGCCGCGCCCGGTTCGGCCAGCCCCGGCAGGCCGCCGCGCCCGCCACCTGGGGCCAGGCCAAGCCGCGCCAGAGCGAGGGCGGCTTCAAGTCGGGCCAGCGGGTGTTCCACGAGAAATTCGGCAACGGCACCGTGTTGTCCATCGAGGGCAACAAGCTGGAAATCGCCTTCGACAAGGCGGGAACCAAGAAGGTGCTCGACAGTTTCGTTTCAACGGTGTAGCCGTTCGCAACGCCCGTCACCCCGAACGACGTGAAGGATTTCCGCTTGCCCCGGCGGTGCTCGGGATGACCGGACCACAGCAAAGAGACCGCCCATGCCCCCCGTCTTTCCCGACATCTGGCGCCTGCGCCTCACCGTTTCCATGGAGACGCTTCCGGTGTTCGAGGAGGTGTTCGAGCGCCATGCCGAGGCGGTGACCATGTTCATGGAGGACCGCTCGGGCATCTCGGACGGCGAGTGCGACTGGTTCCTCGAGGGCTTCTCCCGCACGCCGCCCGACCGCATCGCCATCGTCTCGGCGCTCTCCGCCGTGGCCGCCGCCAACGGCATCGACGCGCCGCCGCTGGAGATCGAGATGCTGCCCAACGTGGATTGGGTGCTGGAGAATCTGCGCGACTTCCCGCCCATTTCCGCCGGGCGCTTCTTCGTCCACGGCTCCCATTGGGACGGCAAGCCGCCGGTGGGTTCCATCGGCATCGAGATCGACGCCGGCACCGCCTTCGGCTCGGGCGAGCACGCCACCACGCGGGGCTGTCTGCTGGCGCTGGATGCGCTGGCCAAGAAGCAGCGGCGCCGGCACGTGCTCGATCTGGGCTCGGGCTCGGGCATTCTCGGCATCGCGGCGGCCAAGTGCTGGGCCTCCATGGTGGTGTGCACCGATATCGATCCCTCGGCGGTCAAGGTGCTGGCCGGCAATGCCGCCAATAACGGCGTCGCCCGCTATGTCACCGCCGTGGTCAGCGACGGCTATCGCAATCCCGTGGTGGGACGGGGCAAGCCCTACGACCTGATCTTCTCCAATATCCTGGCGCGGCCGCTGTGCCGCTTCGCTCCCGATCTCGCCGCCCATCTGGCGCCGGGCGGGCTGGCCGTCCTGTCGGGCCTGCTGGAGCGGCAGGAGCGCATGGTCATGGCCAATCACGAACGCCAGGGCCTGACCTTGAAGACGCGGATCGTCATCGACGGCTGGGCGACCCTGGTCATCGGGCGCTAAGGTTAATACCTTGGACCTTAAGACATAGTATGTATGACCTGAGAATCCGGCATAAGGAGACATACCTGTCCTGAGTCGTTTCCCGCTTCGGGGAGGGGTTCATGGGCACCTTTCACCTTTCGCTGAAACTGCGGATTTTTGCCGCCGTCGGGCTGGTGGGGCTGGCGGCGATCGCCATGGCCCTGGTGGGAATCCGCTCCATGGCCACCTATCACCAGCATGTGATGGAGATGCAAAGCGCATCCCAGCGCGCGGTGATCGGCGAGAAGGTCAACGGCCTGATCAACGCGGTGGTGATGGATTCGCGCGGCGTCTATATGAGCCGCGACGCCAGGGAGGCGGAGAAGTACTCTCCCGCCATCCTGAAGAACGTCGCCGAGATCAACCGCCTGATGGCCGAATGGGCCGCCCTGGCCCCCGAGGCCGAGCGAGACGCGTTCAAGCCGGCGGCCGAGCATGCCGCCCAGTTCGCCGCCTTCCGGACCGAACTGGTGCGCCTGGGCCGCGAGGCCAGCACCGCCGAGGCCCGGGCCTTCGGAGACAACGACGCCAACCGCGCCAACCGCCAGGCGCTCAACAAGCAGATCGAGACCCTGGCCGCCACCAATGCCGCCAGGGTGGCCGAGGTGGTCCACGGCCTGGACGATTTCTACCAAAGCCGGCTGCAGGCCATGGTCTGGCTGGCGGTGCTGGGGCTGGCCGCCGGCATCGGCTGGGCGGCGTGGACCGCCTTCAAGCGGGTGTCGCAGCCCATCCACCACATCACCGACACCATGCAGGCCCTGGCCGGCGGCAATCTGTCGGTGGAGATACCCTCGGTGAACGCCCATGACGAGGTGGGCGACATGGCCCGCGCCGTCCAGGTGTTCCGTGACGCCATGCGCGAGACCGAGGCCATGCGGATTTCCCAGGAGCGTGAGCGCGAGGCCGCCTATACCGAGCGGGTCGCGGCACTGCAGAACATGGCCGCGACGGTGGAACTGGAAACCCGCGCCGCCGTCGAGCAGGTGGCCGCCCAGACCTCGCTGATGGCCGACAATGCCGGCCAGATGGCCCATTCGGCCGGGGCGGTGGGCGGCAGCAGCCAAAGCGTCGCGGCCGCCGCCACCCAGGCGTTGTCCAATGCCCAGACGGTGTCCGCCGCCGCCGAGCAACTGTCGGCCTCCATCCGCGAGATCGGCCAGCAGATCGCCACCGCCGGCCGGGTCACCGGCGGCGCGGTGGCCGCCGCCGGCAAGGCCCAGGACACCATCACCCGCCTGTCGGCGGCGGTGAATCGCATCGGCGAGGTGGCCAATCTGATCCAGAGCATCGCCAGCCAGACCAATCTGCTGGCCTTGAACGCCACCATCGAGGCGGCCCGCGCCGGCGAGGCGGGCAAGGGCTTCGCGGTGGTCGCCAACGAGGTGAAGAACCTCGCCAACCAGACCGCCAAGGCCACCGAGGAAATCTCGTCCCAGATTGGCGAGGTCCAGGCCAGTACCGCCGACGCCGTCGCCTCGGTCAGCGAGATCACCGAGGCCATCCGGGGCGTGGAGGACGTGTCGGTCAGCGTGGCCGGGGCCATCCGCCAGCAGAACGACGCCACCCAGGAGATCGCCCGCAACATCGCCCAGACCGCCCACGCCGCCCAGGAGGTGGCCGAGCGCATCGCCGAGGTCTCGGAGGAGGCGGGCGCCACCGGCGAACGGGCCGCCCGGGTCAACGACATTTCGCTGGATGTGGCCCATTCCATCGAAAGCCTGAAGGGCGTCATCGTCCGGGTGGTGCGCACCGCCACCAAGGAAGTGGACCGCCGCAGCGCGCCCCGCTATGCCCTGGGCGTCAGGGGCTCGGTCGACCTGGACGGCCACGAGGTTCCTGTGGTGTTCGCCGAGGTCTCGGAACAGGGCTTGACCATCCAGGGCGAGGTTTGTCCGGTGGGCCAGGGCATGCGGGTCAAGGTCCGCATCGAAGGGTGTTCGATGGCGCTGTCCATGGTCGGCCGCGAATGCGAGAACGGCCGGCTGCATGGCAGCCTCGAACTCACTCCCGACGTGGAAGGCCGCTGGCAGGAGGAGTTCCAGCGCCTTATCGCCGGACGCCAGCCCATCCGTGACGCCGCTTAACCGGGAGGGGCGAAACACCGGTTTTCGCTCCATCCGGGCACAATTTGTCGCGATTCGTTGAAATGTTGGACACGCGCGTTCTTGATGAGTATCAAGAACGCCGGGGAAGGGTAGGGCGTTGACCTGACGTGTTTTGGGGGGATGGACGACGTGAAGATCAAGGCCAGGATCAGCATCACCCGCGTGGTGTTCCTGCTGTCCCTGACGGCCACCGTGCTTGCCCTGGGCGTGGTCGTCCTTATCTCCAGCCATGTGCGCGAGAAGTCGGTGCACGACCTCGCCCGCGACGAGGCGCATCAGACCTCGACCCTGGTGTTCGAGACCCTTTACGCCGCCATGCGCAAGGGCTGGAGCAAGGACGAGATCGGCGAGGTCATCACCCGGCTGCAGGCGGCGCTGCCCGATCTGTCCATCCATGTGATCCGTGGCGCTCCGGTGATCGAGCAGTTCGGCGAGATCGCCAACGATCTCGCCATCGCCCGCCACGACCCGCTGCTGCAGGAGGTCTTCGCCACCGGCAAGGAGGTGCTGCTGCCCAGTCCCACCGGTATCCGCTACCTCTATCCCCTGATCGTCAAGGAAGAGTGCCTGGCCTGTCACACGGCGGCCAAGGTGGGCGACATCAACGGCGTCATCGACATCGTCTATCCGGTCCATGCCCTCAAGGTGTCGCTCGACTACGTGCTGAACACCGTGCTGGCCTATTTCTTCGCCATCCTGCTGCTGCTGTCGGCGGCGCTGTACTTCAAGCTGAAGATCTTCGTGGCCCGGCCCATCACCAACATGGTCGGGCTGATGCAGGAGATCATCTTGCATACCGACCTGTCGCGCCGGGTGGAGACCGACGGCATCATCGCCGAGGTGGCCGACCTGTCCGACTACTTCAACAAGCTGCTGCGCACGGTGGAGGAGTACCAGCACCGGCTGGAGGACCTGTCCATCCGCGACCCGCTGACCCGGCTTTACAACCGGCGCAAGTTCGACGAGTTCCTCGACCACGAGATCGACCGGTCGCAGCGGCACGGCCATCCCTTCTGTCTGGCCCAGATCGACCTGGACGACTTCAAGAACATCAACGACACCTTCGGCCATCCCATCGGCGATCTGGTGCTGAAGGAATTGGCCAGCGTGCTGCACCGTGAAGTGCGGCGCACCGACGTGGTGGCAAGGGTGGGGGCCGACGAGTTCTCGGTGCTGCTGCCCGAAACCACCATGGAGGAAGGCATGGCCGCGGCCGAGAAACTGCGCCAGGCCGTCGCCGACTGTCAGTTGGGCCTGCCGGTGGGCGGCGTGCGCATCACCGCCTCGGTCGGTCTGGTCAGCTATCCCGACAACGCCGACGACGCCCAGAAGCTGGCCATCGCGGCCGACGTGGCCAGCTACAAGGCCAAGCGCTCGGGCAAGAATCAGGTGGCGGTGATCGGCGAGGGCGAGGACGCCACCGTCGCCATCTTCAGCCAGGGCGAGATGGTGCGCAGCGCCCTGGCCGAGGGACGGCTGGTGCCGTTCTACCAGCCCATCGTCGCCGCCGAGGACGGCTCCATCGCCGCCTACGAGGTGCTGGCCCGCGTGGTGGACGGCGATCAGGCGGTGTGTGCCGGCGACTTCATCGAATCCGCCGAGGAATTGGGGCTGGCCGGCGAGATCGACGCCGCCGTGTTCGACGGCGCCCTGGCCGCCATGGCGGCGGGCAAGCTGGGCGACGCCAAGATCTTCGTCAACCTGTCGGCCAAGAGCCTGACCGACCGCGAGCGGATGATGGCCATCCCCCGCCGTCTGGCCGAGGCGGGCGTCGCCGCCAGCCGGGTGGTCCTCGAGATCACCGAGCGGGAGGCCCTGCCTCATTTCGGCGACATCGTCGCCATGATCAACGAGTTGCGCAGCACCGGCCTGGGCTTCGCGCTGGACGATTTCGGCTCGGGCTTCTCGTCGTTCCTCTATCTCAAGTACATCACCGTCGATTACGTCAAGATCGAGGGCAGCTTCATCCGGCACGTGGTCACCGACGACCGCGACCGCATCATGGTCGAGCACATCCACTCCATGGCCCGGCGCTTCGGCATGATCACCATCGCCGAGTTCGTGGAGGACGAGGCCACCATGGTGCTGCTGCGCAAGATGGGGATCAACCTGTGCCAGGGCTTCCACATCGCCGTTCCCAAGCCTATTCATAAGCTGTGATGGTTCCCGCGACCCCCGACGACCTGTTCGCCCTGTTCGACCGCCTGGACATCCGGGCGGCTACCCACCGGCACGCCCCGGCCTTCACGGTGGAGGAGGGGCACCGGGTCTGGGGCTCGATCCCCGGCGTCCATTGCAAGAACCTGTTTCTCAAGGACGGCAAGGGGCGGCTGTGGCTGGTGGTGGCGCCCGCCGAGCGGCGGATCGACCTCAAGTCCCTGCCGGAAAGGATCGGTTCGGCGCGGCTGTCCTTCGGCTCGGCGGCGCTGCTGGTCGAGGTGCTGGGTATCGAGCCGGGCTCGGTGACGCCCTTCGCGGTGATCAACGACAGGGAACACCGGGTCTCGGTGGTTCTGGATGCCTGGATGATGGCGCAGGAACGGATTAATTATCATCCGTTGCGCAACGACATGACCACCACGCTGAGCCCGGCCGAACTGGAGCGTTTCTTCCGGCACACCGGTCATACCCCTCTGCTGGTCGATCTATAGACGGGGGTATTGCCCCGCCTCCCTCGTTTGCGTTATTTCCTGTATCGCAGATAGGGCTTTCGATAGGGGATGTTTCCGAAAATGGCGATGGTCACCTTGCGGCACATGGCGGCGGCTTTGGGGCTGGCTCTTGGCCTGCTCCTGCTTCCCGTCGCCGGCCGGGCCGCCGATGTCGAGCTGGGGCGCACCACCGTGCAGAGCGCGGTGAACGAGGGGATTTCCACCTTCGTCGGTACCCGGCATCCCCTGGCGGAGCGCAGCCGGCTGCTGGACAGCCTGCTGCGCCGCTACATTGATCCGTCCATGCTGTCGGCCAGTATTCTCGGCCGCTACTGGGGCAAGATCAGCCCGGCCGAGCAGAGCGCCTTTTCCGAGCTGTTCGTGCGCTATCTGGTGACGTCCTATGTGGGGATTCTGGGCCGCGCCGAGCCCGGCACGTCCGTCAGGGTCGCCGATGGAAGCGATCTCGGCACCAAGGTCCGGGTGCGGTCGTCCGCCATGTTGCCCTCCCAGCCCGGCGACCCCATTCCGGTGGAGTGGGAGGTGGCGACCACCGCCGACGGCAGGCCGGTGATCATGGACCTCACCGCCCAGGGCGTCAGTCTGATCCGCGCCATGAAGGACGATTTCGCCTCGGTGCTGCGCTCGTCGGGCGGCAAGATCGAGCCGCTGATGGAAGCCCTGCAGCGCAAGATCGACGCCAACGAAAAGGCCAATGCCGCCCAGGCGGGCTGATCTCCGGTTACGACCCCAGATAGACCAGCTTCTCGCCTTCCTTGAAGTCGCCGGACATGGCGAGGTCCTTGAAGAAGTCGGCGACGCCCCTGGCCGGGCCGGTCAGGGCGTTGATGGGGCCGGGCCGGATGCCCAGGCCGTGGGCCTTCAGCAGGCCGGGCTCGGCTTCCTTGGTGGCGAAATACAGCACCACGTCGTCGCCCTTGGGGGCGGCCATCAGGGTCAGGCGTGCCGCATCCACGTACTGGACCAGGAACAGGCCGGGGGCCAGGCGGGCGGCGCGGGCCTTGCCGGTGGGGCCGTCCGGGGTCGCCACGTCGTACTGCTTTTCCGCCGCGTTCCATGTCACCCGTACCTCGACCCCGTCGGGGCGGCGGTAGCGGCCGTCCTTGACGCCGTCCACCCGGATGGAGGCGGAAGCGGCGACGGTGTCGCCCTCCACCTGATAGCAGGCGGGCAGGAGCAGCAGGAGCAACAGGGCGGCGAGGCGGCGCATGGATGGGTCCTTCCGGCTGAATTCGCCCGGACCCTATCATCGCCGGGGGGCGATGAAATTGACCTCGGCCAAGTACTTGTTCCGATGCTTGTTCCGGCTGTGACGAATCGCTAAAGTCCGGCCCTCCTGTGGTCCGATCCGTCGGGAAGGTTTACCTTCCGGGCGGTGAATCGGCCCACGAGAGATCGTATTCCCGGAGGAAGTCATGTCCGAGCGCATCCTGATCGTCGATTTCGGCTCGCAGGTGACCCAGCTGATCGCGCGCCGCGTGCGCGAGGCCGGCGTCTACTGTGAAATCCACCCCTTCAACCGGGTGAGCGTCGACAGCATCCGCGAGTTCGCTCCCAAGGGCGTGATCCTGTCGGGCGGCCCGGCCTCGGTGGCCGATTTCGGCTCGCCCCGCGCGCCGGACGGCCTGTTCGAGATGGGCCTGCCCATCCTGGGCATCTGCTACGGCCAACAGACCATGTGCGAGCAGTTGGGCGGCAAGGTGGAGCCCGGCGATCACCGCGAATTCGGCCGCGCCCTGCTCAAGGTCTCGGGCGAGCCCTGCGCCCTGTTCGACGGCATCGCCGCCAAGGGCGACGAGGTCCAGGTGTGGATGAGCCACGGCGACCGGGTAACGGCGATTCCGGCGGGCTTCAAGGTGGTGGCGACCTCCGAGGGCGCCCCCTTCGCCGCTATCGCCAACGCCGACAAGCGCTTCTACGGCGTGCAGTTCCACCCCGAGGTGGTGCACACCCCCATCGGCAAGCAATTGCTGTCCAATTTCGTCCACAAGATCGTCGGCTGCGCCGGCGACTGGACCATGAAGGCCTTCCGCGCCCAGGAGATCGCCAAGGTGCGCGCCCAGGTGGGGTCGGGCCGGGTGATCTGCGGCCTGTCGGGCGGCGTGGATTCCTCGGTGGTGGCGGCCCTGCTGCACGAGGCCATCGGCGACCAGTTGACCTGTGTGTTCGTGGATACCGGCTTCATGCGGGCCGGCGAGTCCGAGCAGGTGGTCAGCGTCTTCCGCGACCGCTTCAACATCAAGCTGGTCCACAAGGACGCCTCGGACCTGTTCCTGGACAAGCTGGCCGGCCTGACCGACCCCGAGAAGAAGCGCAAGATCATCGGCGCCACCTTCATCGACGTGTTCGAGGAAGAGGCCAGGGCGGTGGGCGGCGCCGACTTCCTGGCCCAGGGCACCCTTTATCCCGACGTGATCGAGAGCGTCAGCTTCACCGGTGGCCCCTCGGTGACCATCAAGAGCCACCACAATGTCGGCGGTCTGCCCGAGCGCATGAACATGAAGCTGGTCGAGCCGCTGCGCGAACTGTTCAAGGACGAGGTCCGGGCGCTGGGCCGCGAACTGGGCCTGCCCGCCGACATGGTCGGCCGCCATCCCTTCCCCGGCCCCGGTCTGGCCATCCGCATCCCCGGCCAGCCGCTGACCCGCGAAAACCTGGATATCCTCCGGAAGGCCGATACCATCTATCTGGATGAAATCCGCAAGGCCGGCCTCTACGACGAGATCTGGCAGGCCTTCGCCGTGTTGCTGCCGGTCCGCACCGTGGGCGTCATGGGCGATTCGCGCTCCTACGACTACGCCTGCGCGCTGCGCGCCGTCACCAGCACCGACGGCATGACCGCCGATTTCTATCCCTTCGACATGGCCTTCATCGGCCGGGTGGCCAACCGCATCATCAACGAGGTCAAGGGGATCAACCGGGTGACCTATGACGTCACCAGCAAGCCGCCGGGCACCATTGAATGGGAGTGATTGGCGCCATAAGTGATTTGCCGCCATCATCTTTCGTCAAGATTATCGTTTGGTGAATGGGGCCTCCGCCTGATTGTTCCTCTCTTTATTCCAGGTATAATCCCTTATGGTCGTTATCCGGGATTGGAGCGATGGAATTGCAGGACAACAATCGTTGCGCTTTTGACAGGCTGATCAGTCTGGCCGGTGGAGCCGAGCCGGCCGAACATGCCCTGTCGGTTCTGCGCAATGCGGGGTCCTGCAGCGCCCTGTTGTCCTGCCCGCGCCGTCTGGGGTGCTCGTGGATGGCCATGATCCTGGCGACGCGGCTGTCCGAGGCCGCCATCGCCGCCGCCGAGCATGATCGGGTGCTGGCCCTGTCAGCCTAGGGTTGTTCAGGACGGCGCATGATCGCCCCCCGTATCCTGCATGGAAGATGTGGTTGAGAATCCCTCGCCGCATCCCTATCATCCCTGTATGACGAATTGTGACCTGCCCTCGGCCTGTCAGCGTAAATTCACGGCGACCTCCAACTGCATCGAATGCGGAACCTGGGTGGATGCACTGGTCATCCTTGGCGACATCGCCCATTGCCCTGAAGATACCTCCTGCTCCCACCATGATGCCTGTGCCCGCGAGGTCGCCAGGTGTGCCGGCGACCTGCATCGGGGGGCTCCGCTCCGGTCGCGGCTGCTGGACAGGCTGTGTCACCTGATGTCGCCGGTGACCGCCTTTCGTTAGCTCCTGTTGTCTTGCCGATGGGGATGGCGTGTGCGGAGGTGGGCATGCACGGAGACGATATATCCGGCCGCACCGGCGACGGAGATCACTGCGCCAGCGGCCTGCCCTGTGCAGGCTGCCCGGAGGCGGTGGCCTCGGTGAGCCGCGTCTCCCACGGCAGCGATCTCAGCCGGTCCGAGGCCGATGGCTGCTGGGTGGTGCGTATCGGCCATTCGGAAAAGCTGCGCAGCGACGATCCCTGCCTCGCCTGCTCCTTCTTCCGCAACCGGGCGCCGCTGCTGGCCGGATAGCCCGGCCATTCAGCCCGGACAGGTCGCGCATCCCCTTGGTGAATGGGCCTTTGGCTTGCGTCCGGGCGGCAAAGGCGTACATTGCGGCCGTTTCCTTGGACCAGATCAGGGCGTGACGATGATTCCTCGGCATGCGGTCATCCGGTGGGGCGAGCCTCTGTTGCTCGGGGTCGCCTTCGTCGATCACGATCATTGCGAGGCGGTGGAGATGATCAACCGCATGGCCGCCGCCGCTCCGTCCGAGCGCCTGGAGATGGCGCGCACCTTCTCCCGCCATTGCGTCGAGCATTTCGCCCGTGAGGAGGCGATGATGGTGAAGACCGGCTTCTTCGCCCTCGACCCCCATCGCGATGAGCACCGGCGGGTACTCGCCGAACTGGACGAGGTGATCCGCTCGCTGGAGGGTGGCGACCCTTGCGAGGAATATTTCACCGTCGACCTGCCGCAGTGGTTCCTTGAGCACCGGGCGACCATGGACTACGTCACCTCGGGCTATGCCCTCGAGCACGGCTGGGTCGAGTAGCTACGGCAGCGCCGCCGTGGCGCGCTCCAGCCACTCCCGCTCCGCCGGTTCGGCCAGCAGGGGCATGATCTCGTCCCGCACCCGGGCGTGATAGGCGTTCAGCCAGTCCCGTTCGTCCGCGTCCAGCAGTTCCCCGGCCACCAGGGCCCGGTCGATGGGCGCCAGGGTCAGGGTCTCGAAGCCCAGCAACTCACGCTCGGCGCCCGCCGGGGCGGCTTGCGGCGCCACCAGCACCAGGTTCTCGATGCGGATGCCGTAGGCGCCGGTCTTATAATAGCCGGGCTCGTTGGACAGGATCATGCCGGGTTTCAGCGCCACGCTGTTGCCGACCTTGGAAATGCGCTGCGGCCCCTCGTGCACCGACAGGAAGCTGCCCACCCCATGGCCGGTGCCGTGGTCGTAGTCCAGCCCCTCGGACCACAGCGGCCGCCGGGCCAGGGCGTCCAACTGGCTGCCGGTGGTGCCGGCCGGAAAGACGGCCCGCGCCAGGGCGATGTGCCCCTTGAGCACCAGGGTGAAGCGGCGGCGCGCCTCGGTGGGCGCCGTGTCGCCGACCAGCACCGTGCGGGTGATATCGGTGGTGCCGTCCAGGTACTGGGCGCCGGAATCAACCAGATAGAGCTCGCCCGCCGTCAGGGGGCGGTTGGTCTTGGGCGTCGAGTGGTAGTGGACGATGGCGCCGTTGGCCCCGGCCCCCGAAATGGTGGGAAAGGACAGGCCACGGAAATGCCGGCCGGTGCGGCGAAAGCCTTCCAGGGTATCGGCGGCGGTCATTTCATCCACCGTACCGCTTTGCGTGGCGCGGTCCAGCCAGGCGAGAAAACGCACCATGGCGGCGCCGTCGCGGTGATGGGCGGCCCGCGTGCCGGCCATCTCGACGGCATTCTTGCAGGCGCGGGGCAGGGCGCAGGGGTCGGCGCCGGCCTCGACGCGGGCGCCGGCCATGCGCAGGGTTTCCCAGACCTGGAAGGGAGCCGATGCCGAATCCAGCCTGACCCGCTTGCCGCCGCGCCCCAACAGGCGAAGCGCCGCCTCGAACTGGTCCGGCGCCGCCACCCGTACGCCGCCGCTCCAGGCGGCGACCGCCTCGGGGGCGATGCGGCCGGGATCGAGGAACACATCCACCGAACCGTCGGCATGGAGGATGGCGAAGCACAGGGGCAGCGGCGTGAAGGCCACGTCGTCCGCCCGGATATTCAGCAGCCAGGCCACGGATTCCGGGGCGCTCAGCACGGCGGCGTCCAGGCGCTCGCGCTCCAGCTCGGCGGCGATGTCGCTCCGCTTGGTCGCGGCGGAGCGGCCGGCGAAGTTTTCCGGATGGGCGATCACAAGGCTGGCCGGCGCGGCGGGCCGGTCGCTCCACACGGCGTCCAGGGGGTTGTCGGGGCAGGGAACCAGGGCGGCGCCCGCCCGCTCGCAGATATTGGTCAGGGTCTGCACCTGCTCTTGGGTGTGCAGCCAGGGGTCGAAGCCCAGGCGGTCGCCCTTGTCCAGCACCTCGCCCAGCCAGCGCTGGGGCGGATGCTCGGTCAGGTGCAGGGGGGCGAACAGGCCGGTATCCACCTCGCCGAGGACCTGCAGGGTATAGCGGCCGTCCACGAAGATCGCCGCCTTGTCTCCCAGCACCACCGCCGATCCCGCCGAGCCGGTAAAGCCGGTCAGCCAGCCCAGGCGCTGGGCCGAGGGCGGCACGTACTCGCCCTGGTGCTGGTCGGCGCGGGGGATCACGAAGCCGCTCAGGTTGCGGCGGTCCAGCTCGCGCCGCAGCGCGGCGAGGCGGTCGGAGGCGGTGGCCGGGGCTTGCTGCAGAATCATGCCGAAAACTTAGTCCATAAGAAGTTGTTCAGGTAGGGGGTATTTGGGTGACCTTCGCCATGGCATTGAAGAATTGGAACAGCTTGGGCCTCGATAATATCGAATATGCAAAGCCTGAAGTTGCTGCGCTGCAACGTCAGGAACTCGTCAGGTGAAGACCCTAGCCGGAAGGCAGGTCCGGCAAGTCTGGTCTTTAAGAATCACAGAAAAATCGATACCATGAATAATAATTTCGGATGGGCATCTGTCGTGTTCAAGCTCTCTGGGTGAGACGATATGGGAGCGCAGGAATCGGCGCCGGCCATTGAACCGGGCGGCGCCATGGTGCCAAGGGAACCGGGGGGCAAACGATGCCGCAGCGTGGCGGCGGTCGCCATCCTGGCGCTGACCGATATTCTTGAGGAATCGGCCGTCGACGGCACCGTCACCATGGATGATGTTCGCCGCGTCGCCAAGGCGGTGCTGGCGGCGCGCGGCCCGCTGGGCGAGCACTACGCCCTGTGGGAGGACGGCTGCGACGCCGCCTTCAGCCTGCGGCGCATCGAGCGGCAGCGCACCGATTTCATGGGACGGATCATCACCCGGCCGTTTTCCGATTGCTTCGACGACAGGAACAGCGGCATCGAGCGCAAGCATCTGCCGCAATTCTTCGCGGCGGTGCATATGATCATCGGTGAGGAGCCCTATGAATTGCTGCGCAACCGGGCCAGCAAGGCCGCCGAACGGCACCGCACCGAAGACGGGCTGGTCTCGTGGCCCGAGTTCTATGCCGACAGCGACGTGCGGGCCATCTTCGAGGAAATCCTGGTGACCATGGCCCGCAGCTTCCGGCGTTTCGAGCCGCGCAAGGACTGGTTCCTGATCATCATGAATTCCAGCCCGTCCTCCATCTCCACCGCCTCCAACGCCTTCATCCCCAAGCGGCCGGAGGACAAGGTGCTGCGCGAGTTCAGCGAGGCTCACATGGTGCGGCTGTTCCAGGCGCTGTTCGTCTCTTGCCGCCCGGATACCTTCTCGCCCGAACGCAAGGCGGCCTTCATGGAGAAGTGGGGCAGCGAGCCGGAAAAGGTGTTCGGCCCGCTGTTCGTCAGTCTGGCGGAAATGGCGCAGTAGGGGGGAGTGCCCGGCGCCCGAGGGGCGGGAAACACTCCCTACCAGTGCTTGTCCACGAACACCGCGATGAACAGCAGCAGCAGGTAGGGCATGGAGGCGGCGAAGTTCCAGCCGGCCCAGCGGCGGGACGGGTCGCGGACCAGCACCACGTTGAAGCCCAGCAACACGGCGCCGACCAGGGCCGCGATGATGCCGTAGGCATTGCCCAGCAGGCCCAGCCACCAGGGCAGCAGCGACGACGCCACCAGGGCGATGCTGTTGCCCAGAATCCACCAGGCGGTGCGCTTGGCGCCCACCACCACCGGCAGCATGGGAACGCCGGCCTGGCGGTAATCGTCGGCCAGCAGGATGGCCAGCGCCCAGAAATGGCTGGGCGTCCACAGGAACAGCACCAGGGCCAGCACCATGGGCAGCATCCACTGGGTCTGGTCCACCGCCGCCGCTCCGGCCAAAACGGCGAAGCTGCCGGCGGCGCCGCCGATGATGATGTTGGTCCAGTGGCGGCGCTTCAGCCAGACGGTGTAGATGGCCACATAGACGAAGCCGCCCAGGAAAAGGTGCAGCGCCACCACCCAGTTGAAGGCGGTGTGGGCCAGGGCCATGCCCGCCGCCATCAGCACCACCGCCAGGGTGAAGCCTACCGCCGGAGTACCGGCGCCGGTGGCCATGGGGCGACGCGAGGTGCGGCGCATCAGCCGGTCGATATCGCGGTCCCAGACATGGTTGAACACCGCCGAGGCGGCCGAACCCAGAACCATGGCCAGCGTCAGCAGCAGCAGGGCCACCGGGTCGACCTTGGTCGCCACGGCGCCATAGCCGGTGATCGCGGTCAACGCGATCATCAGCGCGATACGCGGCTTCAAAAGCTCGATGAATTGCCTGAACGTCAAACCCGCCTCCGCGCCCACGGTTGTTCCGCGGGTCAGGTGTATAAATGGTACAGCATAAGATACACAACGATGCCGGTGATAGAAACGTAAAGCCACAGCGGCAACGTCCAGCGGGCGATTTTCGGATGCAGGTCGAAACGTCCCTTGAGGGCGCGCAGCAGGGTCAGCACCACCAGGGGCGCCACCACCGCCGCCAGCAGCACGTGGCTGATCAGCAGGACGTAATAGAGGGGCCGCACCATGCCGGTTCCCCGGAACACGAAAATCGGCGCGGCGAAGTGATAGACCACGTAGAAGGCCAGGAACAGGGCCGAGGCCCCCACCGCGCCCAGCATGGCCTTGCGGTGGCTGTCCTTGCGCCCCGCCCGGATATGGACGAAGCCGGTGATCAGGAAGGCAAGGGACACCGCGTTGAGGAAGGCGGTGACGTGGGGCAGGGTGCCGGCGGCCGTCATCTCGAACATTCTCCTACCACGTCATCCAGCCGCCCAGCCGCAGCCAGACGACGGCGATGGCCATGGTCAGCAGGGTCACGGGAATGCCGGCCCGCGCGAAATCGGTGAAGGACAGGCGGGTGCCGGCGCTCGCGGCGCGTTCGGCGACGATGATGTTGGCCATGCTGCCCACCAGCAGGAAATTCCCCGCCAGGGTGGACAGCAGGGCCAGCCCGGTCAGGGCCCCCGGATCGGGGGTCGGCCACACCGCCAGGATCAGCATCACCGCCGGCACGTTGCCGATGGAATTGGAGGCGATCAGGGCCACCGGCAGCATGGCCTTCAGGCTGTCGGGGAACCAGCCGTGCTCGGCCAGCCAGTTGACCCAGTGACGCGCCATGTCGGTGTCGGCGAAGGCGCCGGTGACCACGAACAGGCAGGCGAACAGCAGCAGCAGGTGCCAGTCCACCAGACCGATCATCTCGCGCGAGCTCATGCGGCGGCTGGTCAGCAGCAGGACGGCGATGACCATGGCGCCCACCTCGCGCGGCAGCGGCGCGGCGAACAGCAGGGCCAGGATGGCGAGAGCGATGCCGCCCTTGACCGCCTGCCAGCGATGCCCCTCGGGCGGCGGATGGGCCGTCACCGGCTTGGGCGCCGCATCCAGTTCGCGCCGCCAGATCCAGGCGATGCAGTAATAGACCACCACCAGCGACACGGCGGACGGCACGGCGCAGGCGGCGAGGAAGTTCCAGAAATCCAGCCCGCCCACCTGACCGATCAGGATGTTCTGCGGATTGCCGATCAGGGTGGCGGCGCTGCCGGCATTGGCGGCGCCCACCAGACCCAGCAGATAGGGGCGGGGGTCGAGGCCGCGCCGGCGGATACCCTCGGCGATGATCGGCGTCATGGCGAAGCACACCACGTCGTTGGCCAGCACTGCCGACAATCCGCCCGACACGGCGATCACCATGGCCAGCAGCCGCCGGGCCGAGCCGGGTGAGTCCGCCACCTTCTCGGCCACCGCGCCATACACGCCGGCCAACTGGAACTGGGCCGAGATGATCATCAGGGCGAACAGCAGCAGCAGGGTGGGCACGTCGATGGAGGTGCCCATGGCCTTGACGCCCACCTTGCCGGAGACCAGCAGCACCACAACCGCCAGCAGGGCGATGCCGGTGCGGTCGAGCCTCAGGCCCGGCACCGAGCCGACGGCCATGCCGAGATAGGTGAGGAAGAAGACGGTGACGACGAAGCTATCCATACCTTTCCTTATGGCCTGTCGGCGGAGTCTCGGCAAGTCCCGCCGTGTCGTCACGGCTATCGGGCTGCTTCGGGTTTGGCTATCATGGCCGCAACATTGGGGGATCGGCATGATGTTGGGATCGGGTTGGACACGGCTTGGCCGGATTGCGGCCATGGCCATGGTCGTGATTTTCGGCATGGCGGACGCCGGGATGGCGGAGACGGCGGCCTCTTCGCCGTCCGATGGCAGGGTCTACCAGTTTCCCGAACCCAGGCCCGACGACACGGTGGTTATCAACTCGCGCGGCGGGCAGCGCATCGGTGTCGCCTTCTGGCCGGAGGCGGTGATGGCCTCGTCCCAGGACATGCCGGCGATCCGGGCCATGTCCGATGACTTGCGCCGGCAGTTCGCCAGGCTGATCGGCAAGCATCGCCTCGAGGATCTGCTGTCCATGGAGCAGAAGCGGGCGCTTGCCGCCAAACTGGTGATCGTCGCCAATAACGAGCTGGCGGCCTATGACCGCAAGGCCGGGATGGCGGTTGCCCCCGGACGGGTCTATGTGGAAGACATCATCTTCAAGAGTTTCAGTATGGAAGCGGTGAAGTAGGGACGCCCTACTTCTTCGGCATTCCCGCCGCGATGCGGTCCATCAGCGCGCTGGGCAGGCAGCCGGCGATGCGAGCCATGAGGTGCATGGGCCAGGGAAAGGCGATGCGGCCGCGATTTCTCGCCAGACCGCCCGCCATGATGCGGCTGGCCCGCTCCACATCCACCAGGAACGGCATGGCGAAGCGGTTCACCGCCGTCATGGGCGTGTCCACGAAGCCGGGGCAGATCACCGAGACGCCGATGCCCAGGGGGGCCAGTTCGCCGCGCAACCCCTCGCCCCACACCCTTACGGCGGCCTTTGAGGCGCAATAGGCGGGCGCTCCCGGGAAACCCCGGAAGCCGGCCAGCGAACTCATGATGCCGATCTGCCCCCGGCGGCGGGCCCGCAGCAAAGGGATGGCTGGCATCACCATGTTGAACACTCCGTCCACGTTGACGGCGAAGATGGCGCGGGTTTGCCCGGCCGTTTCGCCGCCGCCGCCGGTTCCCGCCGAGATCCCGGCATTGGCGATGATCAGGTCCAGCGGCCGCAGGGCTTCCGAGGCCTCGACCCAACCGGCGGTGGCCGCCTGATCGGTGACGTCCAGCCGGGTCGTGTGGACGTCGGCTCCCTTGGCCCGGCACTGGCCGGCGACCTCCGCCAGCCGCGCCATGTCGCGCCCCGACAGGTGCAGGGTGACCCCCGGCGCGGCGTGGGCGCGGGCCAGCCCTGCCCCCAGGCCGGACGAGGCGCCGGAGATCAGGACGGACGCGAATCGTGTCATCCGCCGTTGCCGTTCTTTTCGTTGAGCAGGGCGCGCAGCGGCCCCAGCAGGGGCGGCAGGTCGTGGCGGGCCGAATCGAAGACGATGGAGGGGTCCACCGAATGGTATTCGTGCACCAGGATGTTGCGCATCTCGGTCATGCGGCTCCACGGGATGTCGGGATGGCGTTCCGCCACCTGGGAGGGAACGCGCTTGGCCGCCTCGCCGATGATTTCCAGGTTGCGGACCACCGCGTCCACCGTGCGGTCGTCGGTGACGAAGCGACGGTCGTCCATGCCGTCGGTGTAGCGCCGGATGCGCTCGATGGCCTCGATCATGTCCTCGATACGAACCCGCCAATCCTTGAACGTCACGTTTCCAGCTCTCCCTTGCCGTAGACCGGCAGGCATTCGTCGAGAATGCGCCGTTTGAGGCGCGGCTTGATGTTGCCCGAGGTGATGAGGTCGACCGGGCGGCCCAGCAGCCCTTCCAGGGCGTGCTTCAGCTCCACGTAGGCGAACAGGCCGCCGGGCTTGCCGGGGAAGAATTCCACCATCAGGTCGATGTCGCTGGTGGGCTTGGCCTCGTCCCTGACCACCGAGCCGAACAGGAACAGGGCCTTGACCCCGAAGCGCTCCATGATGTCGGAGCGCGACCGCAGGCGGTCGATCACCTCGTCGCGGGCGGCGGGGCTGCGGCGGCGCGAGATGCGCCCGGCATAGGCCTTGACCGCGTCGGCCTTGTCGGCCGGCACGCGCACCACGATCTCCACAACGTTGGGACGGCCACGCTCGGGGCGTCTTCTTTCCTTCATGCGGAAAGGATAGTCCGCGTTACGCCACATGGAAAGGAGCACGGTTGTTGCCTCGGCCGGGCGGGGCTATAAAACCCCCCTGACATTTCACGGAGGCATCGCCTTGACCGTCGCCAGCATGACCGGCTACGCCCGCGCCGAAGGGCGGGATTCCCAGGGTTCCTGGGTGTGGGAGGGCAAGAGCGTCAACGGCCGCGGCCTGGAGCTGCGCTGCAAGTCGGCGCCGGGCTATGACGGGCTGGAGGTCCACGCCCGCGAGGCGGCGGCCAAGCGGCTGAAGCGCGGCAACGTCCAGCTGTCGCTCAGCGTGCGGGCCGAGACCGAGCAATCCCAGGTCCGCGTCAACGAGGCCATGCTCGAGCAATTGCTGGGCATCTGCCGCGAGTGGCAGGGCAAGTATCCCGAAATCACCCCGGCCCGCATGGATGGCCTGCTGGCGCTGAAAGGCGTGCTGGAGCCGGTGGCCGAGGCGGAGGCCGGCGACGCGGATTCCCTGCGTACCGCCCGCGAGGGCGCCATGAGGGCCTCGCTGGAGGCCATGCTCGACCAGTTGGCCGCCATGCGCCGGGTGGAAGGGGCGCGCATCGCCGCCGTGCTGACCGGTCAGTTGGACGAGATCGCCACCCTGGCCGGCAAGGCGGGCAATTGCGCCGTGCTGCGTCCCGACGCGGTGCGCGAGCGCCTGCGCGCCCAGGTGGCCCAGGTGCTGGAGGCCGCCCCCACCCTGGCCGAGGACCGTATCGCCCAGGAAGTGGCGCTGATCGCCGTCAAGGCCGACGTGCGCGAAGAGCTGGACCGTCTGGCCGCCCACGTGGCGGCCGCCCGCGACCTGCTGGCCCAGGGCGGCGCCATCGGCCGCAAGCTGGACTTCCTGGCCCAGGAGTTCAACCGCGAGGCCAATACCCTGTGCTCCAAGTCCTCGGACGTGGAGCTGACCCGTGTCGGCCTCGACCTCAAGGCCGTCATCGACCAATTCAAAGAGCAAGTCCAGAACATCGAGTAGGAACCATGAGCGACACCCTTCCCACCGTCAGCCGCCGCGGCCTCATGCTGGTGATGTCGTCGCCGTCGGGCGCCGGCAAGACCACCATCTCGCGCGCTCTGCTGGAGCGCGATTCCGCCATCGGCATGTCGGTGTCGGCCACCACGCGGGCTCCGCGCCCCGGCGAGGTGGACGGCAAGGACTACCACTTCGTCACCGTCGACAAGTTCCACGAGATGGTGGAAAAGCGGGAGTTCCTGGAACACGCCCGTGTCTTCGACAATTTCTACGGCACGCCCAGGGGGCCGGTGGACGAGATTCTGCGTTCGGGTCGCGACGTGCTGTTCGACATCGACTGGCAGGGTACCCAGCAGATGGCCCAGAACGCACGGGCCGATCTGGTCTCGGTGTTCGTTCTGCCCCCCTCGGTGGCGGAACTGGAGCGTCGCCTCAGGGGGCGCGCCCAGGATTCCGACGAGGTGGTGAGGAAGCGCATGGCCAAGGCCGGCGACGAGATGAGCCACTGGCCGGAATACGATTACATCGTGGTCAACGTGGACCTCGATAAGTCCATCGCCGCTGTTCAGGCCATCCTGGCCGCCGAGCGCCTGAAGCGCGAGCGTCAGGTGGGCCTGCCCGACTTCGTCACCCAATTGCGGGGCGGCGAGTAGCCTCAGAAATCCGGCGTCGAGGCGGCGGGAGGCGGGGCGGGCGGGGGCGGCATCCAGCCGCCGCCGGCTCCGTGAACCGCCATGGCGGCCACGGCCAGGGCCACGGCCAGCGCCATGATGCCGCCACCTTGCGCCGGCTCCCCTTGCCCGTCCTTCCGGCCGGTCAGCATGGGCCGGAGCAGGTTCTGCCCGCGGACCAGCCCATAGAAGGCGATGGCCCCCAGGTGCAGGGCGACCAGCAGATAGAGAACCTTGGACAGCAGGTGGTGGACGGCGGTCAGGCGGTTGCTCAGCGCCTTGCCGGCCAGATCGTAGAGCGGGCCGGTGAAGGCGATATCGTCGTTGGAAAACAGCCCGCTGGCGACCTGCGCGGCCAGCAGGCCCAGCAGGCCGAGCACCGAAAGCGCTGCCACCGGATTATGCCCCTCGCCCCGCCAATCGCCGCGCAGATACGCCCTGACGGCTCCCGGAGTGGGGAAGAACTGGCGGAAACGGGCATAGGTCGAGCCGACCAGACCCCAGGCCAGACGAAACGCCACCAGACCGACGATCAGAACGCCGATGCGGCCGTGCCAGCTCATCAGGCCGCCGCCCAATTGGCCGCTGACCGACGCGGCGGCGACAGCCAGGGCCAGTGACCAGTGAAACAGGCGGGTGGGCAGGTCCCACAGGCGATAATCTTGTCGCTTCATGCCGCGTCTCGCTTGGCAAAACGGAACAGGCGCCCGAAGGCGCCCGCCGGACGAAGGAGTCCGAGCCTACTGCTTGATCTTGAAGTCGTCGTGGCAGCCCTTGCAGGTGGCGGCCAGCTTGCCGAACTGCTCCTTGGCGGCGGCGGTATCGCCGGTGGCGGCGACCTTGGCCATCTCGTTGGCTTCCTTGTTGAAAGCCATGGCGGCCTTGCCGATCTTTTCCTTCTCGGTCCAGATTTCCGGCTTGGCGCGGGTCTTTTCCCAGCCGGTGCCGGTGTCGGTGCCGGGCAGGTACAGGGCGCCCATGCCGGAATTGGCGATGGCCTGGATGGCGTTTGCGGCCTTGACCACCTCTTCCTTGTTGTAGGTGCCTTCGACGCTCGCCTTGATGCGGGCCATGTTCCAGGCCATGAAGCCGTAACCGGACTGGCGCCACTTGATGGCGTCCTCGGGCTTGATCTGGGCGCTGGCGGTGCCGGCCAGGGCGATCAGGGCAACGGTGGCGAGCAGAAGCTTGGACTTCATGGATGGGTCTCCTGAGGCGTCGGGAATGGTACAGGTTCTTCTAATGGATTATGCCGAGGACGGCGCGGCCTGTCAGTAACAGAGGGTAACAAGGCCCCGGTGCAATTCCACCTATCGGTTTCAGCGGCAGGTCAGGACGATCTTGCCGGTGGCGGCGCGGCCCTTCAGCATTCCGATGGCCTCCACCGCCCGGGAAAGGTCCATGACCTTGGAGACGTGGGGCGCCAGCTTGCCCGCCGCCCACCAGTCCAGGCATTCCTGCATGGACTCGCGGACCATCTGCGGCGCGATCTTGCGATAGGCGCCCCAGTAATAGCCGATCACCGTGACGTTCTTGACCAGCAGGATGTTGGCGGGAATCTGCTGCACCGTGCCGCCGGCGAAGCCGATGATCAGAATCCGCCCATCGGCGGCGACGGAGCGAAGCGAGGCGTCGAACACCTGCCCGCCCACCGGATCATAGACCACGTCGGCGCCACGGCCATCGGTCAGGGCCTTGACCCGTTCGCGGATGTCCTCGGCCTTGTAGTCGATGCCGAAATGGGCGCCGTGCTCCATGGCCACCTTGACCTTGTCCGGCCCGCCGGCGGTGCCGATGACGGTGGCGCCCAGCGCGCGGCCCACCTCGACGGCGGTCAGTCCGACGCCGCCCGCCGCGCCGTGCACCACCAGGGTCTCGCCGGCCTTGAGGCCGGCCTTGCCCTTGAGGCCCAGGTGCGAGGTGCCGTAGGCCACCGGAAAGCCGGCGGCGGTGACGAAGTCGAGGGAGTCGGGCAGCACGTAGACGTCGGTCTGGTCGCACACCGCTTCCTCGGCGAAGGCGCCGCCGGTGACCGTGGCCATCACCCGGTCGCCGGGCTTGCAGGTGGAGACGCCCGCCGCGACCTCGGTGACCACGCCGGCCAGTTCCATGCCCGGCACGAAGGGCGGCTCCATCTTTTCCTGGTATTTGCCGCCGGTGATCAGCGAGTCGGCGAAGTTGACGCCCGCCGCATGCACGGCGATGCGCACGCCGCCCTGGATCATGGCGGGCGCGGGAAAGTCGGTGACGACCAGGTCCTGGCCGAAAGCGGGACAGACGACGGCTTTCATGGGATCTCTCGGGGATGTCAGATGGTGGGGCGGCCGGGGGCGTGCTTCTGGGCGGCCCAGGCCCGCTTCAGCGTGGTGAACAGGACGATCTCGGTGATCTGGTCCCGCGTCATGCCGCCCGACAGCTCGCCCTGGGTGAACTGGATCAGTTCCAGCGGGGCGGTGTTGGAGGACAGCAGGTTGGTCAGCAGTTCCTTGCGCACCAGCGGCGGATATTTCAGCACTTCCTTGACCAGCGAGACCTTGACCACCAGCGGGATGTTGGGGCTGACGAACAGCCGGTCGACGCACATGGCGTAGATGCCGAAATCCAGCTTGCCCGCCACGTTGCGGGTGAAGTCCAGGAACTCGTCCAGGAAGGACGGCTCGGAAATCTTCTTGTCGATCAGCAGCTTGATCACGTCGAGGAAGGCGCGGTAGCGGGCCCGCGCCGGGCCGACATTGCCGCCCAGTTCGGCGGCCAGCTCGCGGATGCGCGCCTCGCGGAAGCCGGCGGCGATCATCGCCTCGGCCGAACCGCGCACCCCGGCATCGAAGGCGGTTTCCTCGATCAGCTGGAACAGCTGCTCGTATTTGGGACGATGGCGGGGAGAAACCTTGGAGGCGGCCGCCGACAGCGGCAGCATGGCGGCCAGCGCCACCTGGGAATCTCGGGCGACGATGGCGGCCATGGACAGGGCGGCCACGTCGCCGACCGTGCCGTTCAGCAGATCGTCGGTGATGACCAGCCGCTCGCCCGGCGCCAGGCTGAGATTGGTGTTGAGCGCCCCGCATTCCATGAAATGCGTCGCCAGATCGGACGGTCTGGCGGCAAGAGGATCGGCGGCATGGGCGTATGTAGTAGCCATGGTCGCATTCAGCCACAATACCGCCGGGCGGGCAAGAATATTGAGATTACTGCATCTTTTCCCGGCGGAGGCAAAGTGCTAAGGTGAGAAATTGGGTTTGTCGGGAATTGGTAAAACCATGGTTGAATCGACACGCGGTTTCGGCTCGTCGGCATTGAATAATGCGGTCTCGGGAATCCGCGACGTGTTCAGCCGCGACCAGCGCGCCGCGATCGGTGCCGGCGGCGGCGAGGCGGTGACCGCCATCCAGGGCGCCTCTCCCACCGGCCCGCGCGGCCGGCGCATGCTGTCGCCCGGCACCTCGGTGGAGAGCCTGGATCGCAGCGCGCCACGGGGCACCTATCTCGATATCCTGGCCTGATTCCGTATGAAGCCGTCCGGACCGACCCTTCGCTCCATCCCCGAAGGGGACGACCGCGAGCGCCTGATCTGTGGCGATTGCGGCTTCATCGTCTATGAAAATCCCAAGGTCATCGTCGGTGCCGTCTGCACCTGGGGCGACAGGTACCTGATGGTGAAACGGGCCATCGAGCCCCGGCTGGGCTACTGGACCATGCCCATCGGCTACATGGAGCTGGGCGAGACCACCGAGCAGGGCGCGCTGCGCGAGGTGTGGGAGGAAGCCCGCGCCGTCGCCGAGGTGGACGGGTTGCTGGCGGTGTTCTCCATTCCCCAGATCAGTCAGGTTCACATGATCTACCGCGCCCGCATGGTGACGCCCGAATTCGCCGCCGGGCCGGAAAGCCTGGAGGCCGGCCTGTTCTCCTGGGACGAAATTCCCTGGGACCACCTGGCCTACCCCAATGTCCGCATGGCGCTGGATTACGAGCGTCAGGTCAAGGGCCAGAGCGCCTTCGCCCCCATCGGGCTATAGCCGGCAAGGGGCATCTTTCGAGAATATGGTCATCACCGGGCTTGTCCCGGTGATCCACGCCCATCCGCCCGGCCCATTGTGTCACACGGCTTTCAGGCAGTGCCACGTGGATGGCCGGAACAAGTCCGGCCATGACGGCTGGTAAGGTGCTTACATTTCCCGCGCTTCGGCCTCCGCCCCGTCATGGGACGCCACGTCGCCGGCGCGGGCGAACATCTTGGCGGCGGCGTGCATGGACTTGCGGGCTTCGTCCCGCCGCCCTTCGGCGGCCAGGATGCGGGCCATCAGCCGGGTGGCCTTGGCCTCGCCCAGCAGGTCGCCCGCCTGACGCATCAGGCCCAGGGCCTCGTCGCATTCGGTACGGGCCTTGTCCGCATGGCCGAGCGCCAGTTGGACGGCGGCCATGACCTTGAGGGTTCCGGCCTCGCCCAGAGTGTCGGACGAACGCCGGTAACAGGCCAGGGCCTCGCGATAGCGGTCCAGCGCCTTGTCCTGGGCGCCGCAATCGCGGTCCAGGTGGCCCAGCGCCCGGTGCACGTGGCCCAGACCGGACCAGTCGCCGGCCGCCTGATAGAGGTCGAGGGCCGATTGATAGAAGGAGCGGGCGCCCGGTTCGTCGCCCTCGCGCTGGGACAAATGGGCCAGCCGCACCAGGATGCCGCCCTGCTCGCGCTGGTCGCCGCCGCGGGCGTGGAGTTGGCGGGCCTCCACATAGGCCTCGCGCGCCGCGTTGCCGTGGCCGGTCTCCGCCTCGATGTCGCCCATGCGGGTCAGCGCGTCGGCCTCGCCCTGGGGGTCGCCGGTTTCGTGGTAGAGAAGACGAGCCCGCAGGCAGCATTCGCGCGCCCGCTGTTTCTCGCCCGAAAGCCACAATGTCTCGGCTTCGTCGAGAACGATATCGGCTTCGGTTCGGGTCATGGCCGCCCTCCGTGACGGAATTGCTACAGGACCAGCGTAAACTTCTATCGGGTCGCTACCAAATATTCCTTTTATGTGGGCGCGGGGGGGAATAAAAAACGGATATGAGGTTGGTCCTGATCCTTGCAATCACCGCCCTGGTCTGCCCGTCGGAGGTGCTTGCCGCCGATTGCACCCAACCGGCGGGGCCCGGAGTGGATTGGCAGCGCTGCTACATGGACGGCCGCGACTTCACCCGGCATGACCTGACCGGGGCGCGGCTGCGGGAAACCAGCTTCCAGCGCGCCCAGTTGAGCGGGGCGGTTTTGGTGAGGGTCGACGCTTATCGGGTGCGGTTCATCAGCGCCGTTCTGAGCGGAGCCCGTCTCGACGGCGGTCTGTTCAGCGATGCCGATTTCACCAAGGCCGATCTGAGCGGGGCGTCCCTGGTGGGGGCCGACCTCCGCCGGGCCCGGTTCTTTCACGCCTCGCTGCGCGGCGCGAATCTGACCGGGGCCAAGACGTTGGGGGCCGAGCTGCTGAATGCCGACTTGTCCGGCGCCCGGTGGACGGACGGAAAGACCATTTGTGCCGAGGGCTCCCTCGGGCAGTGCAATTGAGGTTCAGGTAACGATGAAAAGCCCGGATACCCTTGATGTCGCCTCCCATTGCGCCCGGGCGGCGCTGGCCATGATGGAGCGGCACAAGGTGCCGCCGCATCCCGAGAACTACGCCATCTGGTACGCCTATGTGGCCGGGCGCAATCCGGAACTGACCGCCGCCATCGACGATATCCTGAAGTCCGGCGAGAAGTTCACCCCCAAGATCAATGACGAGCTTTACGAACGTTTCGCCGTCTTTCCCCAGGACACCGCCGAACTGCGCGAGGTGGGCCAGCGGGTCGAGGAGGCGGTGGGGCGCGTGCTCGAATACCTGAGCAACGCCAATCAGGGGACGACCGATTACGGCGCCGCCCTGGAGGATTTCAGCGGCAAGCTGGCCGATGCTCCGTCGGCCGCCGGGTTGTCCGAATTGGTGGCCAGCATTCTGGCCGAGACCAAGGTGATGAGCGATCTGAACCGTCAGTTGGAGCAGCGCCTGGAGAATTCCTCCAACGAGATCGCCCGGTTGCGCAATCACCTGGACGATCTGAAACGCGAGGCCTCCACCGACGCCCTGACCCAGTTGGCCAACCGCAAGCTGTTCGACCACTCGCTGAATCTGGCGGTGCTCGACGCCCGCGCCTCGGATGCGCCGCTGTCGCTGCTGATGATCGATATCGACCATTTCAAGCAGTTCAACGACACCTACGGCCACCAGTTGGGCGATCAGGTGCTGAAGCTGGTGGCGCGCTCCCTCAACGAGATCGCCCAGGCCAAGGATACCGCCGCCCGCTACGGCGGCGAGGAATTCGCGGTGATTCTGCCCGCCACGCCGTTGGAGACGTCCATGGAGGTGGCCGAGGCCATCCGCAATCAGGTTTCCACCAAGCGCCTGACCAACCGCCGCACCGGCCAGGTCCTGGGGCAGGTGACCCTGTCCATCGGCGCCGCCCTGCTGAAGGATGCCGAGACTCCCGACGCCCTGGTACACCGCGCCGACGAGGCCATGTATCTGGCCAAGCGCGACGGCCGCAACCGGGTGAAGAGCGAAGCCGATCTGGAAAACCCGCTGAGCGACGCCGCCAAGTAGATGCATCCCTGGACCGGCCACCCTCCCGCCTGTATTACTGCTGGAGTGGGTGGCCGGGTCGGCTCGCCGGTATCACAGGTGTGTTGCCCAAGATGATTCTGGAACGCCGCGTCATCGTCTTTCCCCGTGCGGATTTCCTGGACGCCATCCGCCGCTATGGCGAGCGCATCGGCAAGATGCTGCCCGACACCGCCCCCGATCTGCTCAACTTCGATCCCGCCCAGGACATCGCCCTGACCATCCGCTTTCCGGCGGTGTTCGCCGGGGCCTCGGCCAAGGATTTCGTCTTTTCGCGTGACGACGTGGGGCAGGCGCTGACTCTTTACTGCCGCGAGCGCAAGGTGCCGCTGCCCAAGAACTCGGCCAAGCAGATCGAGAAGTTCAAGGACGGCGCGGCGCTGACCATGCAGATCGGCGGCGCCGGCCTGCACATCATGGTGATCGACGACCAGGAGGTCATGCGCAACATCATCAAGAAGCTGCTGGGCAAGGCCAATCCCGCCCAGATCTCCGAGGCCAATGACGGCCTGGTGGCGCTGGAGATGCTGCGCTCGGGCGACGTGGACCCCGACGTCATCATCTGCGACCTGCACATGGAGAACATGGACGGCATCGAGTTCCTGCGCACGCTGCGCACCGAGAAGGGGAACCTCAACAGCCGCAAGCCGGTGCTGATCCTGACCGGCGACAAATCCGAGCAGGCGCACGAGATCACCCGGCAGGTGGGGGCCTCCAAGGTGCTGACCAAGCCCATCAGCGCCGACGACCTGATCCGCCAGATCAATCTGGTGCGCGGCCATTTCGAGGCGGGACGGCCGTAAACGGCAGGGGAGGGAGGACGAGTGGGACTCTTCCGCTACTGCCGTCTGGCCTTCCGCAGCCTGCTGATCCTGATCGAGCAGTTTCCCGTGTTTTTCCGCCTGTCCTGGCTGTGCATGCTGGTCAGCCTGCTGGGCGCGGCGGTGTCGTCGCGCCATCTCATGGCCGGCGGCGTCACCGACCTGCTGGCGCGCGGCGTCTTCGTGGTGGCGTGGCTGCGCATGGTCGGCCTGGGCGAGGTTCCGTCCAGCCGCCACTACTTCCGCCTCGGCCGCCGCGAAACCTTCGGCGCGCTGGCCTGGATGGCGGCGGAGATCTTCATCAGCTTTCCCGCCCAGGTCATTTCGGCGTCGCTGGCCATCGCCACCGGCGTGCCCATCAGCGATTCGGTGATGGTGCTGTCGGGGGCGGCCAACCTGCTGCTGGGCGGCTTCTATCTGGTGCCGGCCGATGCGGCGCTCGAGCGGGCCGGCACGTCCGGCAATCTGGGCTGGCGGGTGCCCGACCTGATGATCCGTGGCGGGCTGGCCCTGGGGGTGGCGGTATTCGTCTGCTGGCTGCCGCTCAACCTGTTGCAGGAAGGCGTGAAGATGCTGCCCGAGATGGAGGTGGCCGACGGCCTCTCCTTGCGTGATGCCGTCATGGTTCCGGTGCGCTATCTGGGCATGGCGCTGACCGCCGGCACCCTGGCCCTGGCCTGGAACAAGCTGATGGCCGAGGAAACGGCGGACGAGTAGGGGGGATTACTGCGCCGCGGCGCGTAAATCAGCGATACCCTGGCGGGCCAGGGCATCGGCCCGCTCGTTTTCCGGGTGGCCGGCATGGCCCTTGACCCAGTGCCACGAGACCTTGTGCCGGGCGGCGGCCTCGTCCAGGGCCTTCCACAGATCGTCGTTCTTCACCGGCTTCTTGTCGGCGGTCTTCCAGCCGCGCGCCTTCCAGCCGCGCAGCCATTCGGTCATGCCCTTCTTGACGTATTCGCTGTCGGTGTAGACGTCGATGGCGCAGGGCCGGGTCAGCGCGTTCAGGGCCTCGAGCACCGCCGTCATTTCCATGCGGTTGTTGGTGGTCTGGGCCTCGCCGCCCTTCAGTTCCTTCTCGATCCCCTTGAAGCGCAGGATGGCGCCCCAGCCGCCGGGGCCGGGATTGCCGGAACAGGCGCCGTCGGTATAGATCTCGACGGATTCGGGTTTGGGAGCCGCGTCGCTCATTCGATACCGTACTGGCCGGGGCCGCTGACGCCCTGGTGGAAGCGGAGCTTGCGGTAATACTCCATGGGGTCCTTGCGCTTGACCATGGCGCCGGGCGGCGTGTTCAGCCAGTCGTAGCTCCGCGTCAGCAAGAAGCGCATGGCGGCGCCGCGCGCCAGCAGCGGCAGGGCCTGCAATTCGTCGGCCGACAGCGGGCGGACCCGGCGATAGCCGTTCAGCATCAGGCGGGCCTTGGTGGCGTTGAAGGCGCCGTCATCCTCGAAGCACCAGGCGTTGAGGCAGATGGCGATATCGTAGGCCAGGGCGTCGGTGCAGGCGAAATAGAAGTCGATGAAGCCCGACATGCGGTCGACGCCCGCCGCCTTGTCGGCCAGGAAGAACACGTTGTCGGGGAACAGGTCGGCGTGGATCAGCCCCACCGGCAAGGTGGTGGGCCAATGGGCTTCCAGATGCCGCAACTCGGCCTCGATCATCGGCTCCAGGTCGGCATTGATCTCGGCGGCGCGCGGCCGGATGGCCTCGAACAGGGGACGCCAGCCGGAAACCGACAGGTTGTTGCTCCGGGTCAGCGGGAAATCGGCGCCGGCCAGATGCATCTGCGCCATGGTCGGGCCCAGTTCGGAGCAGTGGTTGAGCGTGATGCGCCGGGTCCACATGCCCTTGAGGAAGCTGACGATGGCCGCCGGGCGGCCGCACAGGGTGCGCAGCGCCTTGCCGTCGCGGCCGTGGATGGGGGTAGGGCAGGCCAGCCCACGGGCCGCCAGATGCTCCATCAGACCCAGGAAGAACGGCAGCTCCTCCGGGTTCACCCGCTTTTCGTAGAGGGTGAGGATGTAATTGCCCTGGTCGGTCTGCAGCAGGTAGTTGGTGTTCTCGACGCCTTCGGCGATGCCCTTGCACGACACCACCTGGCCGATGTCGTACTCGGCGGCGAACTCTTCCAATTCGTCGTCGGAAACCTCGGTGTAGACGGCCATGCTCTCTCGCCCCATTGCCCTCAATCGCCGGGCGCTCGCGCTTGGCTTTCGCGGCATCAGCCGCGGCGGGCCTTGCCCTTGCCATCGCCCAACGGGCCGCTCCGGCCCATCGGTTCGATGGGGTCCGGACGGCGGGAATCGGCGGAAGGTACGATGTTTCCGCCGATGACGCCAGAGGAGAGAGGGCTATTCCGACAGGGCCTGGGGCAGTTTGAAGGTTACCGTCTCGGTGGTGACGCGGATTTCCTCGATGGTCACGTCGAAGCGCTCGCGCGCCGCCGTCACCACTTCCTCCACCAGGATTTCCGGAGCGGAGGCGCCGGCGGTGATGCCGAGGCGGTTGACGCCGTTCAGCAGGCTCCAGTCCACCTCGGCGGCGCGCTGCACCAGCACCGAGCGGGCGCAGCCGGCCCGCGCCGCCACTTCCACCAGACGCGACGAGTTGGAGGAATTGGGCGAGCCGATGACCATCAGCGCCTCGCAGTGGGGCGCGATGGTCTTGACGGCGGCCTGGCGATTGGTGGTGGCGTAGCAGATGTCTTCCCGCTTCGGCCCGACCATGTCGGGGAAGCGGCGCTGCAGCACGTCGATCACCGCCGCCGCGTCGTCCACCGACAGCGTGGTCTGGGTGATGTAGGCCAGCATGGAGGGGTCCTTGGGGGTGACCTCCTCGGCCTGCTCCGGCGTACCGACCAGCAGCACGGTGCCTTCCGGCACCTGGCCGATGGTGCCGATCACCTCGGGGTGGCCGGCATGGCCGATCATGATGATCTGGCGCCCCATGGCGTGGTGCAGTTCTGCTTCGCGGTGGACCTTGGTCACCAGGGGGCAGGTGGCGTCCAGCGAGGTCAGCTCGCGGCGGTCGGCCTCGGCCGGAACCGTCTTGGGCACGCCGTGGGCCGAGAAGACCACGGTGGCGCTGTCGGGAACCTCGTCCAATTCCTCGACGAACACCGCACCCTTCTGGGCCAGGGATTCCACCACGAAGCGGTTGTGGACGATCTCGTGGCGGACATAGACCGGAGCACCGTATTTCTCGAGGGCCCGCTCGACGATGTGGATGGCGCGGTCGACGCCGGCGCAAAATCCGCGCGGGCTGGCCAGCACCAGGGTCAGGGGCCTCTTGGCAACACTTGTGGTCACGGTATCGCTCTCCGGGTTGGCTTGGGGGCCGGTTGGCTGGGGGGCGGGGCTCGCGGCTTGTGTCGGCGCCCCGGCTTCACTACAGTCGGGGGCACCTTTACCAGATCATGTGGCTCTTAAGGAAGTTTGGCATGAACACCCTTCGCATTGCCCGCCTGCTGTTTCTCGTCCTGGCGGCTCCCCTGGCGCTTTCGGGGTGTGATTCCTTGGCCCGCCTGCAAAAGAAGACGCCGCCGCCCTGTCCGCCGGTCTACATCATGTCCGACGCCGCCAAGATCACCAAGTATCGTTCGGGCGGCGGACGCGACCTGACCGACGTGGAGATGGAAGGTGAGGTCGTCGCTTTCAAGGGCGACTGCGTCTATGACGAAAAGGGCGGCGAGGTGACGCTGCAACTGGCCTTCGAACTGCGGCACGGTCCCGCCGCCACCGGCCGGACCCTCGATGTGACCTATTTCGTCGCCGTGCCCAAGTTCTACCCGGCCCCCGAGGCCAAGGGCGTGTTCACTTTCCCGGTGACCTTCCCCGATACGGTGGACCGTATCCGCGTCACCGACGAGGAGGTGACCCTGCGCCTGCCGGTGCGGACCAAGGAACTGATTGATAATTATGAGATCTACCTCGGCTTCCAGATGTCGCCCGAGGAGTTGGAGATGAGTCGGCGCGCCAAGCACTAGGCGCGTCGGACTCTCGTTGACTCCGTGGCCGGCCCGACTAAGATGTGCCCGCACAGATGATCCCCGTGGGAGAGACCGGTCCGCTTGCGGCCCGGCGCCGAAGGAGCAACCGCCCCTGGAAACTCTCAGGCAAAAGGACCGCGGGGGGATGAAACTCTGGAAAGCGTGCCGTCAGGTCCTTTAAGGTCCGGCGGCCCACCGACGATGAAAGCCGTAAGGCCCCCTTCGGGCGACGCGGTGAATCTTTCAGGTTCCCAGACAGAGGGGGGCAACCCGGGCGACGTCACAGCCATGCCCGGTGCCCTTCAATTCCCGCGCGGTCTGTCCGCGAAGGAGGAACCCGGTGTCCGAGTCCGATAACAATACCCCGCTGCTGACCGTTCCGCTGGACGCCCTGCACCGTGAGCTGGGCGCCAAGATGGTGCCCTTCGCCGGCTATTCCATGCCGGTGCAGTATCCGGCCGGCGTACTGGCCGAGCACCTGCACACCCGTGAGGCGGCCTCGCTGTTCGACGTCTCCCACATGGGCCAGGCCGAGATCAGGGGCGCCAAGGCGGTGGAACTGCTGGAGACCCTGGTGCCGGGCGATATCCAGGCGCTGGGGGTCGGCAAGACCCGCTATTCCGTGTTCACCAACGGCCAGGGCGGCATCCTCGACGATCTGATGATCAGCAAGCTGGCCGACGACCACCTGTTCCTGGTGATCAACGCCGCGTGCAAGCACGCCGACTTCGCCCATCTGGTCAAGCATCTGGGCGGCAAGGTGGAACTGCGCATGATCGAGGACCGCTCGCTGCTGGCGTTGCAGGGACCCGGTGCCGCCGCCGCCATGGCGACCCTGTCGCCAGAGGCGATCGCCATGACCTTCATGACCATCACCGAGGTCAGCGTGGCCGGCATCAAGTGTCTGGCGACCCGTTCGGGCTATACCGGCGAGGACGGCTGGGAAATCTCGGTGGCCAACGCCGACGCGGAAAAGCTGGCCCGCGCCATCCTGGGCGCGCCGGGCGTCAGGCCGGCCGGGCTAGGGGCGCGCGACTCGCTCCGCCTGGAAGCCGGCCTTTGTCTCTACGGCTCGGATATCGACACCGGGACCACCCCGGTGGAAGCCAACATCTCGTGGATCATGAGCAAGCGCCGCAAGGCCGAAGGGGGCTTCCCCGGCGCCGCCGCGATCCAGAAGCAACTGGCCGAGGGCGCGCCCACCCTGCGGGTCGGCATCCAGCCGGACGGCAAGGCGCCGGCCCGCGCCCATACCGAGATCACCGACGAGGCGGGCAACCGTCTGGGCGAAATCTGTTCCGGCGGTTTCGGCCCGTCGGCCGGCGGGCCGGTGGCCATGGGCTATGTGCCCGCCGCCTTCGCCGCCGTCGGAACCAAGTTGAAGCTGGTGGTGCGCGGCAAGGCCATGGACGCCCATGTCTGCGCCCTGCCGTTCGTGCCGCATCGTTATTTCAAAGGCTGAGGGGAAATTCCTATGAGCAGCAAGCGTTTCACCAAGGATCATGAGTGGATCGAGGTCGCGGGCGATATCGGCACCGTCGGCATCAGCGACTATGCCCAGCACGCCTTGGGCGACGTGGTGTTCGTCGAAGTGCCCGACGTGGGCCGCGAGATCGCCAAGGGCGCCGAGGCCGCCGTGGTGGAATCGGTCAAGGCCGCTTCCGAGGTCTATTCCCCGGTGTCGGGCACGGTGACCGCCGGCAATTCGGCCATCGTCGATCAGCCCGGTCTGGTCAACGAGGCGGCCGAGGGCGCCGCCTGGTTCTTCAAGCTGAAGCTCGCCAACCCGGCCGAATTGAACGACCTGATGGATCAGGCCGCCTACGACGCCTACCTCAAGACCCTGGAATAGGTCCCCGTCCCATGCGCTATCTGCCGCTGACCGAGTCCGACCGCCGCGCCATGCTCGAGGTGATCGGGGCTCCGAGCGTGGACGAACTGTTCCGCGACGTGCCCCAATCCGCCCGGCTGGCCGGGCCGCTGCCCCTGCCCTCCCACCAGGGCGAGATGGAGGTGGAGCGCGCCTTCACCCGCATGGCCGGCAAGAACCTGTCGGCGGGCTGCGCGCCCTTTTTCATCGGGGCGGGCGTCTATCGCCACCACATCCCGGCGGCGGTGGACCAGTTGCTGCTGCGCGGCGAGTTCCTGACCGCCTACACGCCGTACCAGCCCGAGGTCAGCCAGGGCACGCTCCAGATGCTGTTCGAGTTTCAGAGCCAGGTGGCGACCATCACCGGTATGGACGTGGCCAACGCCTCCATGTACGACGGCGCCACGGCCACCGCCGAGGCCGCCATCATGGCCTGCCGCATCACCAAGCGGGCCAAGGTGATCGTCTCGGGCGGGCTGCATCCCCATTATGCCGAGACCGTCGAGACCTCGCTGCGCTATACCGAGATGGAAGCGGAAATCCTGCCCCCCGACCCGCTGGGGATGGAGGACATGATCGGCCGGGTGGATTCCAAGACCGCCTGCGTCGTCGTGCAGAATCCCGGCTTCTTCGGCACGGTGCGCGACCTGCGGCCGCTGGCGGCGCTGTGCCACGAGGCCGGCGCCCTGCTGGTGGTGATGGTGGCCGAGCCCACCAGCCTCGGCCTGATCGAGGCTCCCGGCGCCATGGGGGCCGACATCGTGGTGTGCGAAGGCCAGAGCCTCGGCATGGGCATGAATTTCGGCGGGCCGGGCCTCGGCCTGTTCGCCACCCGCGACAAGTACCTGCGCCAGATGCCCGGCCGTCTGGCCGGCCAGACGGTGGACGTGGACGGGCGGCGCGGCTGGGTGCTGACGCTGTCCACCCGCGAGCAGCATATCCGCCGCGAGAAGGCCACCAGCAACATCTGCACCAATTCCGGCCTCTGTGCCCTGGCCTTCTCCATCCACCTGACCATGCTGGGCGGCACCGGCTTCGGCCGCCTCGCCGAGCTGAATCATCTGGCCGCCACCCGGCTGGAGGGCAAGCTGAAGGCGGTGAAGGGCATCCGCGTGCTGCCGCAAAGCTATTACAACGAGTTCGCCGTTCACCTGGGCGACGGTGCCGATGCGGCGGCCGTGGTCGACGCCCTGGCCGACAGGGGCATCCTGGCCGGTGTTCCCGCCTCGCGCTTCTATCCCACCTGGCCAGAACTGAAGCCGGTGCTGATCCTGGCCGCCACCGAGACCAACACCGAGGACGACATGGACAAGCTTGTCGCCGCCCTGAAGGAGGTCGTGTGATGAGCCCGAGCGAGGCAAAGCCGAAGCGCGGCGCCATTGAGGCGCCCGCAGCGAAGCGGAGGAAAGCCAAGGGTTTCGCAGAAGCCCGCCCGGCGATTGAGGGGCATGTGAAATGAGCGAAGCCAATACCATCAGCGGCAACCGCGCCCTCCAGGTCGAAGAGAAGCTGATCTTCGAACTGGACAATCCCGGCAGTGTCGCCATCGACCTGCCCGAGCCGGCGCCCTTCGACCTGGACCGCCTGGGCGACGCGCCGCGGCGGGGCCGGGTGGCGCTGCCCGATCTGTCCGAGCCCCAGGTGGTGCGTCACTACACCCGCCTGTCGCAGAAGAATTACGGCATCGACACCGGCTTCTATCCGCTGGGATCGTGCACCATGAAGCACAATCCCCGCCTGTCGGAGAAGGTGGCCCGCCTGCCGGGCCTCGCCGACCTGCATCCGCTGCAGCCGCAAAAGACGGTGCAGGGGGCGCTGGAGGTGATTGATTCCCTGGCCCATTGGCTGAAGGAGCTGACCGGCATGCCGGCGGTGGCCATGAGCCCGGCCGCCGGCGCCCATGGCGAGTGGTGCGGCCTGATGGCCATCCGCGCCGCCCACGAGGACAAGGGCGAGGGCCATCGCCGCCGCGTGCTGGTGCCGGAAAGCGCCCACGGCACCAATCCCGCCTCGGCGGCCATGTGCGGCTATACCGTCGACTCCATCCCGGCGCTGGAGAACGGCAGGGTGGATCTGGCGGCGCTGAAGGCCAAGCTGGGTCCCGACGTGGCGGCCCTGATGCTGACCAACCCCAACACCTGCGGCCTGTTCGAGACCGAGATCGTCGAGATCGCCGCCGCGGTGCACGGGGCCGGCGCCTATTTCTACTGTGATGGCGCCAATTTCAACGCCATCGTCGGACGGGTGAAGATCGCCGATCTTGGCGTCGATACCATGCACATCAACCTGCACAAGACCTTCGCCACCCCCCATGGCGGCGGCGGCCCCGGCGCCGGTCCCACCGTGCTGTCGGCGGCGCTGGCCGCCTATGCCCCGGTGCCCTATGTGGTGCATGGGGCGGGCGGACTGGAATTGGTGGAAGGCAAGCGAGAAGGCGCCAAGCCGTTCGGCCGGGTCAAGGGCTTCCACGGCCAGTTCGGCGTGTTCATCCGGGCGCTGGCCTACATCATGTCCATGGGCTCGGACGGCTTGCGTCAGGCGTCCAGCGATGCGGTGCTGAATGCCAACTACCTGCTGGCCTCGCTGAAGGACGACCTGTCGGCGTCGTTCGACGGCCCCTGCATGCACGAGGCGCTGTTCGATGACCGCTTCCTCAAGGATAGCGGAATCACCACCCTGGATTTCGCCAAGGCGATGATCGACGAGGGCTATCACCCCATGACCATGTACTTCCCGCTGGTTGTACACGGCGCGTTGCTGATGGAGCCCACCGAGACCGAGTCCAAGGATACCCTGGACCAGTTCATCGCGGTGGTGCGCGGTCTGGCCGCCAAGGCCAAGGCGGGAGCCGGCGAGGAGTTCAAGGCGGCTCCCCGCCTGACGCCCCGCCGCCGCCTGGACGAAACCCTGGCGGCGCGCAGTCCGGTGCTGCGCTGGAAACCGGCCGCCGAATAGCGGCCGACCCATGAGGGGCGGAGGAGAAATCCTCCGCCCCTCATCACATTGCGCTTCAGAATTGCACCAACACTTACTTGCCCCACGCCAACCTTTGGCATAGTCTCCAACCTGGACACGAGGGGAATGGGCATGGCGGAAAAGGACGATCTCGGCAGGTCGAGCGACATGTACGTCGCCTTCGCCTTCGCGGCCGCCGACGTTCTTCTTGAACTGGATTACCAGGGCAAGACCGCCTTCGCGGTGGGCGCCGCCATGGCCCTGCTGGGGCGTGGCGCCCGCGCCCTGACCGGTCAGCCGCTGTCGGCCATCATCCATCCCGGCGACCACACCGCGCTTTCCCAGGCCCTGAAGCAGATGGCCGGCGGCGAGCGGGTGCGCAACGCCGTGCTGCGCGTGCTGCGTCCCGACGGCAAGGCGGCCGAGGTGACGCTGTCCGGCTATCGTCATCCCAGCACTCCCGACCGCCTGATGGTGGCGCTGGGCCATCCCGGCGGCTTCCATGCCCACAAGGAAGATCGGGTGGGCGGGAGCGGGCTGCTGGACAAGGACAGCTTCCAGGCCATGGCGTCGAGCCTGCTGGAAAGCGCCGCGCCGGACGAGCCCTACCAACTGACCCTGGTCGAGCTGCCCAAGATCGACGCGCTCTCCGGCGATGCCGAGGCCCAGGAAGCCCTGACCACCGAATTGAGCACCCGACTGAGGGCGCTGTCGGTGGGCGGCGACGGTGTCGGCCAACTGGACGACGGCAAGTTCGGCGTGCTGCATTCGGCGTCGGTCTCGGCCGAATCCATCAACAAGTCGGTGACCCAGGCGGCCGCCGTGGTGCTGCCCGACGCGCCGCCCATCCATGCCACCCTGGCCACCCTGATGCTGGACGTGACCGACGTGCCGCCGGAAGAGGCGGCCCGCGCGCTCACCTACACGCTCAACCGCTTCGCCATGGAGGCGGAGAGCGGCGGCAACCTCGCCGACCTGATGAAGGACCTGCAGCCCCGCCTGTCGGCGACGGTCAAGCAGATGAACGACGTGCGCAACACCGTGGTGGGCGGCGACTTCGACCTGATGTTCCAGCCCATCGTCGATTTGTGGACCGGCGTGGTCCATCATTTCGAGTGTCTGGTGCGCTTCAAGGGCGAGGACAACAAGTCGCCCTACGAGACCGTGACCTTCGCCGAGGATACCGGCATGGTCGGCATGCTCGACATGGCGCTGCTGGAGCGCGCCATCAAGTTCATGCGCTCCACCGTCGCCAACACCGAATCCCTGCGCTTCGCCGTCAATCTGTCGGGCTATTCCCTGTCCGATCCCTCGGTGGTCAGGAAGCTCAAGGAAATCCTCACCACCACCGCCGACCTGCGCAAGCGGCTGGTGTTCGAGATGACCGAATCCGCCCAGGTCCGCGACCTGAAGGCGGTCAACGACGTCATCCAGCTGATCCGCAAGCAGGGGCACGAGGTCTGCCTGGACGATTTCGGCGCCGGCCATGCCGCCTTCCACTATCTGCGCGCCTTGAAGGTGGACAACGTCAAGATCGACGGCTCCTACATCAAGGACGCCATGCGCAACAACGAGGACGTCTCGTTCATCAAGGCCATCGTCGGCCTGTGCACCGAACTGGGCGTCACCACCACCGCCGAATATGTGGAAGACGCCGAGACCGCCAATTTGCTGAAGCTCTTGAAGGTCCGCTTCGGCCAGGGCTGGTATTTCGGCAAGCCGCTCCGTCCGTCGTCGGACGATATCCGCACCGCCTGGCGGACCCCGACGCTCGGCTGGAACAAGGGGCTGCTCTACTTTACCAAAGCTTAGGCCGTCATGGGACGCGTGGCCGGGTTGCTCCTTGCCCCGCTGCTGATCTGGGCCCCGCTGCTGTTCTGGCTGGCCGCTTGCGCCCCCATGGGGGCCGATGAGGCCCGGCCGCTTTCCTCCGCCTTCGACCGTCCGTTCGAGACCACCCTGGGCCGCGCCTTCGCCGACGAGCAGGCCCGCCGGCCCGGCGAAAGCGGCTTTCGCCTGCTCAACAACGGCGTGGGCGCCCTGATGACGCGGGCCGCCCTGATCGACCGGGCCGAGCGCAGCGTCGATTTCCAGACTTTCATCTTCGATGCCGACGAGGTCGGCGCCTTCATCCTCGACCACCTGATCGCGGCGGCGCGGCGCGGGGTGCGGGTCCGCATCCTGCTCGACGATTACGAACTGGGGCTGGAGGACGGGCTGCTGGCCCGCCTGGATGCCGAGCCCAATGTGGAGGTGCGGCTGTTCAACCCCTTCCCCGACCGGGCGCGCTGGACCCGCTCGGTTCAGATGGTGTGGAACATGGACCGCCTGGGGCGGCGCATGCACAACAAGGTGCTGGTGGCCGACGGGCAACTGGCCTTGCTGGGCGGGCGCAATGTCTCCAACCATTATTTCGAAGGGCCGTCCGAGTCCAATTTCCGCGATATCGAACTGCTGGCGGCGGGGCCGGCGGCGGCCCAGGCGGCATCCAGCTTCGATGCCTTCTGGAACTCCCCCATGGTCGGCGCGGTGCGGGCCTTCGGTCGCCCGCCCGACGGCGAGGCGCTGGACCGGCTGCTGTCGCTGCTGGCCGGGACCAGCGGTCCGGCGGTGGAGTACGTGCGCAGCCACGACCAGTTCTTCGAGCGGGTGGCCAGCCCGGCCAACATGATCTGGGCTCCCGCCCGGGTGGTGGCCGAGCCGCCCGACCGCCAGCCCGAGGGGGCGGCCAAGTCCTCGGCCGAGATCGCCCGCGCCAATGCTATCGCCCGTCAGGCCGCCCGGCGCGAGGCGGTGTACGAAAGCGCCTATTTCATTCCCGGCGACAAGGGCGTCCAGGTGCTGGGCGATCTGGTGCGGCGCGGCGTGGACGTCACCGTGCTGACCAATTCCCTGGCCGCCACCGACGTGGTGGCGGTGCACGCCGTCTACTCGCTCTACCGCCCGGCGCTGCTCGAGGCCGGGGTGCATCTGTTCGAGTACCGCGTCGACGCCAGGCGCCCCGAGCCGGCCGGCCAGCGTGTCCGTCTGGGCCGCTCGGACTCCGGCCTGCATGCCAAGATCGTCGTCTACGACCGGGCCATGGTGTGGGTGGGCAGCGCCAATTTCGATCCCCGCTCGCGCCACCTCAACACCGAGATCGGGGTGATGATCGACAGTGCCGAACTGGCGGAAAAAGTGCTGGCCGGCATCCAGCGGGACTTCGCCCCCGACCAGTCGTGGCGGCTGGAGCCCAATCCCGGCGCCGCCACCGGCCCCGTGGCCTGGGTGGGCGAGCGGGACGGCGTCATGCTCCGCCTGGAGACCGAACCGGACGGCGATCCCTGGCGGGGCCTGAAGACTCTGTTCTATTCGGTGCTGCCGGGGGTCGAGGAGCTTCTTTAGTTTCCCCGCCCGCCGGTTTCGGCTATCCATGAACCATGTCCTCGTCCCAGACCCTTCAGGGCGACATACCGGTCGGCAACTGGATCGACCGCTACGTCCCCGCCGCCGCCCGGCCCTATTTCCGTCTGATGCGCCTCGATCGGCCCATCGGCACCTGGCTGCTGCTGTTCCCCTGCTGGTGGAGCATCGCCCTGGCCGGGTCGGGCTGGCCCGATCCGTGGCTGTTCGCGCTGTTCGCCATCGGCGCGGTGGTGATGCGCGGGGCGGGATGTACCTTCAACGACTGGGCCGACCGGGATTTCGATGGAAAGGTGGCGCGCACCGCCACCCGGCCCATCCCGTCGGGCGCCGTCAGTCCCACGCAGGCCCTGGCCTTCCTGGGGCTGCAGTTGCTGACCGGCCTCGCCATACTGATGCAGCTCAACACCTTCGCCATCGCGGTGGGCATCGCCTCGCTGCTGCTGGTCTTCCCCTATCCCTTCATGAAGCGCATCACCTACTGGCCGCAGGCCTGGCTGGGGCTGACCTTCAATTGGGGGGCGCTGCTGGGCTGGGCGGCGGTGCAGGGGCACATGGGCCTGCCGGCCCTGTTGCTCTACGTCGCCGGGCCGTTCTGGACGCTGGGCTACGACACCATCTATGCCCACCAGGACAAGGAGGACGACGCCCTGATCGGCGTGAAGTCCACCGCGCTGCGCCTGGGCGACGATACGGTGAAGTGGCTGTGGCTGTTCTATCCCATGACCCTGGCCCTGATCGGTGCCGCCGGCTGGACGGCCGGCCTCTCCTGGGCGTTCTGGCCGGGCCTCGCCCTGGCCGGCGGCCATCTGCTGTGGCAGATCGGGAAGGTCGACATCCATGATGGCGCCGACTGCCTGGACAAGTTCAAGTCCAACCGCCATTTCGGCTGGCTGGTGCTTCTGGCCATCGTAGCGGGGAAGGTGCTGTAGCGCCTTCACGCTTGCGAACCAAGGGAAACCACGCCAAGTTATTGGCGGAAGGAGATCGGTTGTGTCCGAGCGTAAAGGCGGTTCCTGGGCGAAGGCATTGTATCGAGGGTTCCTCGATGGCTTGGCCGCGCCGACTCTGCTGGTGGAGCCCCCCCAAGGGAGCCGGAAATACGCCGAGCGCGATAGCCGGCCCGTCAGGATATCCGCTATCGCCGATCAGGCTTTTCGGGGTGTTTACAATGAATTTGGCCCAAGGGGCGGTGCAGGCGGGGTGATGGCCGTACGACAGGGTGAGTCATTTCGCAAGGCCGGCAAATAATGGAGCCAGTCGGTCCTGTGCCCAATTCGTTGCCTTCCAGGATTGAAGAGGACCTAAGGACCCAGCTGCAGGGAAAACTTCCCGAGGCCGATCTCGTTTCGGTCATGTCGCTGGTCCACGCCCTTGTCGTCAATGTTCAACAGAACTATCACCTGACCCAACGTTCCGACCTTTATGCGGACGAGGCCGAAAAGCTGGAGCTTCTTGTTCCCGGGTTCGGGGCGAAATATGCCGATGCTCTGATCCGCGGTATCCATCATCAGATCGAGTGGGAGAAGGAGGATCAGGCGATCCTCCGAGAGGGGCAGAAGCGCGGTATGGATTATGGTTTGATCGTCGCCGCCCTCTTGATTATCGGCGCTGTAATCTGTGGCGTCATGGGGGCGAAGGAAGTGGGTATCGCCCTGGCGGGAGCCTCGGCATTGGGGATGGTTGGCAAGTTCATCGACGGTCGGCGCCACAAGTGACCCCGGTCTCCGCCACCTACGAGGCCGCCAGCGCCTTTATTCAGGCCAACACGGAAGTCTCCCACCCGCCGGCCTGTCCCGAGATCAAGCTGTGGACGGCCACCGAGGTGACGCCCTTGTGGGAGGCAACGGAGGAGGCGCTGCTGCGCGTCAACCTGCCGCCGCCCTATTGGGCGTTCTGCTGGGCGGGCGGGCAGGCGCTGACCCGCTGGGTCCTGGATAACCCTGAGCTGGTGGCGGGCAAGCGGGTGCTGGACTTCGCCGCCGGATCGGGCGTCACCGCCCTGGCCGCCGCCAAGGTGGGCGCCGCCAGGGTCGAGGCCGCCGAGATCGACACCATGGCCTGCCACGCCATCCGCCTGAACGCCGAACTCAACGGCGTGGCGGTCGAGGTGCTGGCCGACGATGTGGTGGGGGCGCCCTGCCGCTGGGACGTGGTGATGGCCGGCGACGTCTGTTACGAGGCGCCCATGACCGCCCATATCTGGCCCTGGCTGGTCCGGTTGGCCGCCGAGGGCGCCACCGTGGTGATGGCCGACCCCGGCCGCGCCTATCTGCCCAAGACCGGCCTGCTGCGGGTCGGACACTACACGGTGGTCACCAGCCTGGACCTGGAAGACAAGGCCCAGCGCGACGTGGGCATTTACAAGATCGTCGGCTGAGGCTCTATTCCCCCACGTTCAGCAACGCTCCCCGAACCCGCGCCCCATGCCACGCCCACAGGAACAGGGCGGCCCCCAGCGACAGATAAAGGGCGTCGAGCGCCAGGGCCGAGGCCAGCAGGTCGATGCGCATGGTGCCCTCGAACACCACGGCGCGCATGCCCTCGAACACATGGGCGGGCGGCAGCGCCCAGGCCACCGGCTGCAGCCAGGAGGGCAGGGTGGAGATGGGGTAGTAGATGCCGGCCAGGGGCGCCATGGCGAAGATCATCACCCAGGCCAGGCTCTCGGCCCCCAGGCCGAAGCGCAGCACCATGGCGGACACCGCCAGCCCCATGGCCCAGCCGCTGACCATCAGGCAGAACCAGAAGGCCACCAGGGGCGCCCCCAAGGTGAAGATGGAATAGTGATAAAGGGGAATGGCCAGCAGGGCGGCGGGCAGCACGCCGATCACCGTGCGGATCAGGCTCATGGTCAGCATGGAGACCACCAGTTCGTGCGGCCGCAAGGGGCTGACCGACAGATGCCCCAGATTGCGCGACCACATCTCCTCGAGGAAGGACAGGGCCACCCCCAGATTGCCGCGGAACATCACGTCCCACAGCAGCACGGCACCGATCAGGATGCCGCCCGCCTGGGCCACCCAGGTGGAATGCTCGGCGAAGAAGCGGTTGGTGAAACCCCACATCACCATGTTGACGGCGGGCCAGTAGGCCATCTCGAGGAGGCGCGGCCACGAGCCCTTGAGGATATAGAGGTGCCGCAGGCACATGGCCTCGATGCGGCGGAGCGAGCGACTCATGACGCCGCCTCCGGCCGCTGGCGGTCCCGCGCGATGTCCAGGAACACCTCCTCCATGGTGTCGCGGCCGAAGCGCGCGATCAGCGCGGCGGGCGAACCCTGGTCGACGATGCGGCCCTGCTTCATCATCAGCACGTGATCGCACATGCGCTCGACCTCGGTCATGTTGTGCGACGCCAGCACGATGGTGGCACCGGTGGCGCGCTGGTAGGAGCGGAACCAGCCCCGCACCCAGTCGGCGGTGTCGGGGTCGAGCGAGGCGGTGGGTTCGTCCAGCAGCAGCAGGTCGGGCTTGTTGAGCAGCGCCTTGGCCAGGGCGACGCGGGTCTTCTGCCCCGCCGACAGCTTGCCCGCCGGACGGTCGATGAACTCGGCCAGTTCCAGTTCGTCGCTCAGTTCGGCGATACGGTCCTTCAGATGCTCCACCCCGTACAGCCCGCCATAGACCTTGAGGTTCTGGCGCACCGTCAGGCGATGGGGCAGGTCCACATAGGGGCTGGAGAAGTTCATGCGCGGCAGGACGCGGTAGCGGTGCCGCACCATGTCCTCGCCCAGCACGGTGATGGAGCCCGAGGTGGGCAGCAAGAGGCCGAGCAGCATGGACAGCGTGGTGGTCTTGCCCGCTCCGTTGCCGCCCAGCAGCGCGGTGGTCGAGCCGGCGGTAATGGTGAAGTCGAGGCCGTCCACGGCCTTGACCGGGCCAAAGCTCTTGTAGAGCGCGCGGACCTCTACGGCACTCAAGCTCTGGGCCGCGCCCGCAGGCCCCGCTTGCGCGGGTCGCCCTGCACCATGGATTCGATATGACGGCCCTGGAACAGGGTGATGCCGACCGAATGGCCGTATTCGATGCCGGCCTGGTTGTCGCAGCGGCACAGGATGATGCGGGTGACGCCGATGCGCCGCAGCGCCTCGGTCTTCTTGTCCTTTTCCTCGGTCAGAGAGGGGTCCCACACCAGCTTGATCAGATCGGCGCCCAGGCGCTCGCGATCAACGAAGGGCAACTGCGAATAGGTCAGGCCGTCGATACAGATGCGATAGCCGCGATCATGGGCGAAGTCCCGGGCGAAGAGATAGCCGCCCAGATCGGCGAAGATGTCCACCTTCTGCAGTTCCAGCACGATGGTGCCGCGCATGCCCGCCTTGACGTTGTCGTCGAACACCAGGAATTCGGGGCTGAGGATGGTGGAGACGTTGAGGTTGATGCTGATGTCGCCTTCCAGGGTGCGGTCGTCGTGCTTGTTCAGCATGGACAGCACGCGGCGGTCCAGGGTCTCGGTCAATTGCTGGAACAGCCAGGGACTGGAATTGACGTTGACGCTGGGAAACAGGGTCTGGCGCAGGTCGGCGATGGAGATGAACAGCTCGTGGAATACCGGGGCGGGCGGCGACTTGCCCACCACGGCGCACACCGCCTGACGGCGCATCAGGTTGGCGAGGTCGGCCTGTCCCAGCGAGGATTCCACCCGGTGCAGCAATTCCGGGGTGAAGGGGCTGCCCTTGGGCTTGTTCGCTTGGAACTTGGCTTCCTGGGCGCTCTTTTCCGAGGCGGCGTGGCGTTTGGCGTTTTCCTCCTGGACCATCTTCTGGGCCAGGGCCAGCAGCATGTCGTATTCGCGGTCGAGCGAGTACCAGGTGCAGAACAGCGGCTGGCGGGTGCGCTGTTCCTCCATCACCAGGGGGTCGTCCGAGAACAGGAAGCGCAGCTTGACCACCGACGCTTCGATCTCGTCCTGGGCCTGGGCCTTGTAGATGACCATCAGATCGGAATTGGCCAGGGTGAACACCTGTGCCTGCATCAGCTTGACCAACTGCTCGAAGGTGTTGCCGGCGATGCGGGTATGGTGCTCGCGCCGGTTCTGGGCGGCCAGCCCCGACAGGTGGACATGCACGGCCCGGCGGTCGTGGCGGTGGCGCTCCAGCCGGTGGACGTAGTCGAGCAGCAGGCTTTCCTGGCTGTTGGGCCGGGGTATCCCCCCGGACGGCGGCGCATTCATCATCAGCGCAGCGCCTTCAGGACGGGGAACAGGTCGAGCATGTCATTGTCGCCGCATTCGGCGCGCGGCCGGCCGTTGATGACGGCGTGGCGGTGGGTACATTGCTGCAGGGTGCAGGCCGACGACTTCCCGCACTGGGCCATGGTGACGGCGGCGATCATGGAATCCAGGAAGCGGCCCTGGAACATGCGGATGCCCTGGGCCAGGCCCCACGATACCGAGGTCTCGGAATCGCAGCGCGACAGGATCACCCGGTCAAAGCCCACCGGCCCCAGGGCGGCCAGCAGTTCGGCGGTCTTGATGTCGTCGAGCATGTCGTTGCTCCACGACACCTTGACGTAGTCGGTGTCGTAAAGCTCGGCGTCCATGAACTGGAGCGTCACCGGGCTCATGCCGTCCAGCACCGAGCGGTGCCCGCGCGAGCGCAGCAGGTCGCGGGTGCGGAAGAAGCCGTCCAGGTCGTTGAAGATGTCCAGCAACTGGAACTCGACCACCAGACCGGCGCGGCCGCGGATGGACGCCTCGAACTGCTGGAACACCGGCGTCTGCACGGTGGCCATGTTGAGGTTGACGGAAAAGGCGGCGGGCATCTTGCGGAAGCCCACGTCCTGCAGCACCGACAGGACGCGCAGGTCGAGGACCTGGGACAGGTGCTGGAACAGCCAGCGGTTGGACAAGATGTTGACGTCGGGGGCCAGGGCCTTCTGCAGGTCCATGATGGACATGAAGAATTCCTGGAAGGCCACCTCGGCGTGCATGTTCTCGTTGATGCGGATACAGGCCTGGCGCCGCACCACGCCGGCGATGTCGGTGGCGCCGATGCGCTCGAGCACCCGGGTGAGGTTCTTGGCGTCCAGGGGCTGGATCTGCGGCGCGGTACGCTGGTCGGCCACCGACTTCTTGGCGTCGACCACCATCTGGCCGCACAGCGAGAAGAAGGAATCGTAGTCGGCTTCCAGGTCGTAATAGCTGACGAAGCGGTCCTGGCCGTCGGGGGATTCGGCATAGGTCAGCGGATCGGTGGAAAACAGGGCGCGCAGCTTGTAGACGATGGCGTCCAGGTCGGCGAAGCGGGCGTCCTTGCAGATCAGGATGATGTCCGAATTGGTCATCAGGAACATCTGGCCGCGATAGGCGTCGACCATGGATTCGAACATGCGGAAGGCAATGCGGATGCGGCCCTCCTCCCGGTTGGCCGGGAGAAGGCGGGACAGATGCAGATGCAGCGCCACCCGGCCCTCGCGAATCCTGCCGACGCGTTCGGCGGCATCGTAGAGAAGGCTTTCCGGCGTGACGACTTCCTGCTGTCTTCCTCCGAACGCGCTGGCGTTCATAAGCACCCCGATCTCAACGCGCCGCCATTCCTAAAAGGCGGTCGCAACACCCATTGTGATCCGCCATATATAAAGGCCCGGTTACCTGGGTGCAAAAAAGTAACATCGGCGAGGCCACGGCCCTAGTGGAAATGATAGATCAAACTCATCAAGTGCCGCCCGGAACCCGGGTCTATGCCATCGGCGACGTACACGGCCGGCTCGACCTGCTGGACCGGCTGCTGGGCCGTATCGCCGACGACGCGGGTCTGGCTCCGGCCCGGCGGGTGGTGGTGGTGTTCCTTGGCGATCTGATCGACCGGGGCGCCGATTCGCGCGCCGTGATCGAGCGGGTGATCGGCGGGCCGCCCCAGGACGGACCGCTGGCCCATGCGCGCTACGTCAGCCTGCGCGGCAATCACGAAGACACCCTGCTGCAGTTCCTGGCCGATTTCTCGGTGGGGCCGCGCTGGTTTCGCAACGGCGGCCTGGAAGCGGTGCGCTCCTATGTGGGGGAGGTGGACGCTCATCTTGCCCACGATTATCCCCGGCTGCAGAAGATGCTTTATCGGGCGTTGCCCACCCATCATCTGCGCTTCCTGTCGTCCATTCCCGCCCGCCATGAAGAGGGCGACTATCTGTTCGTCCATGCGGGGGTCAGGCCGGGAATCGCCCTGGACCGTCAGGACCCCTATGATCTGATGTGGATTCGCGAGCCCTTTCTCAGCGCCCGCGAAGCCATGTCCAAGATGGTGGTGCACGGCCATACCGTGGTCGCCGAGCCGGAACTGCGCCCCAACCGCATCGGCATCGATACCGGGGCCTACCGGACCGGCCGCCTCACCGCCCTGGTGCTGGAGGGGGGCGGACGACGCTTCCTTTCCACCTGAGCGCCCCCCTTTTGTCTTGCAAGGCGCAGGCGGTTGGGTTAGCAGGCATCAAGCCATCAAGGACCGGGATGCCATGACCGAACTTTCCGCCCTCGTCGAACGCGTTGAGAAGCTGCGCGGCACCATGGTTCTGTGCGTCGGCGACGCCATGCTGGACCGTTTCGTTTACGGCTCGGTGGACCGCATCTCTCCCGAGGCGCCCATTCCGGTGCTGTGCATCGAGCGCGAGACCGCCATGCTGGGGGGCGCCGGCAACGTGGTGCGCAATCTGGTGGCGGTGGGCGCCGCCCCGGCCTTCGTGTCGGTGGTGGGCGACGATACCGCCGGGCGCGAGGTCACCCGGCTGGTGGGCGAGCACGGCGAGATCGATCCCTGCATCGTGGTCGAACCCGGCCGCCAGACCACCATCAAGACCCGCTTTTTCGCCTCGAACCAGCAATTGCTGCGCGCCGACCGCGAGTCGCGCAGCCCGGTCGGCGATTCCATTCGCGACCAGTTGCTGATCCGGGTCGAGCGCCTGTTGCCCAAGGCGGGGGTGATGGTGCTGTCCGATTACGGCAAGGGGGTGCTGGCCGCCCCCATCGCCGCCGCGCTGATCCACCGGGCCAAGGCGGCGGGCAAGCAGGTGATCGTCGACCCCAAGGGCACCGACTACACCATCTATGCCGGCGCCACCCTGGTGACGCCCAACCGCAAGGAACTGCACGAGGCGACCGGTCTGGCGGTGGACAGCGACGGGCAGGTGGTCGCCGCCGCCCGCCATCTGATCGAGACCTGCGGCTTCGAGGCGGTGCTGGTCACCCGCAGCCAGGACGGCATGACCCTGGTCCGCGCCGACGGCCAGATCAACCATCTGCCGGCCGAGGCGCGCGAGGTATTCGACGTGTCGGGCGCCGGCGACACCGTGGTCGCCACCCTGGCCGCCGCCCTGGCCTCCGGTGCCTCGCTGCCCGAGGCCGCCCATCTGGCCAACGTGGCCGCCGGCATCGTGGTCGGCAAGGTGGGCACCGCCGTGGCCTATGCCGACGAGATGGTGGTGGCGCTTCACCACGAGGACCTGATGCTCGGCGAGTCCAAGATCGTGCCGGTGGGCGCCGCCGCCGAGATCGTCGACCGCTGGCGGCGCAAGGGCCAGAAGGTGGGCTTCACCAATGGCTGTTTCGATCTGCTGCATCCCGGCCACGTCTCGATCCTCGCCCAGGCCAAGTCGGCCTGTGACCGGCTGGTGGTCGGGCTGAACTCCGACGCCTCGGTGCAGCGGCTCAAGGGGCCGACCCGCCCGGTGCAGTCCGAGGCATCGCGCGCCACCGTGCTGTCGTCGCTGGCTACCGTCGATCTGGTGGTGATCTTCGGCGAGGACACGCCGCTCGAGGTGATCGGCGAGCTGAAGCCCGACGTGCTGGTCAAGGGCGCCGACTACACCATCGACAAGGTGGTGGGCGCCGATCTGGTGCAGTCGTGGGGCGGCAAGGTGGTGCTGGCCGAACTGGTCGACGGCCAGAGCACCACCAACACCATCAAGAAGATGAACGGCCACTGAGATGAGCGAGATCAACCTTACTCAACTCGGCCAGGCGGCGGCGCTGCCCGACAGCCCGGACAAGGCGGTGCTGGAGACGGTGCCCAATCCCCATCCCGGCACCCTCTATCTGGTCCGTTTCACCGCGCCGGAATTCACCTCGCTGTGTCCCATCACCGGCCAGCCCGACTTCGCCCAGCTGGTCATCGACTACGCCCCCGAGGGCGCGCTGGTGGAAAGCAAGTCCTTGAAGCTGTTCCTGGGGTCGTTCCGCAATCACGGCGCCTTCCACGAGGATTGCACCATCGCCATCGCCAAGCGGCTGGTGGCGGCGTGCCGGCCGAAATGGCTGCGGATCGGCGGCTACTGGTATCCGCGCGGCGGTATTCCCATCGATGTGTTCTGGCAGACCGGCCCGGTGCCGGACGGTTTGTGGCTGCCCGACCAGGGCGTGGCCGGCTATCGCGGCCGGGGATGAGCGGGGCGGACGTCAAGGCGTCTATCCGTGCCAAGGCCCTTGAACTGGGCTTTTCCGACGTGGGCTTCGCCCGCGCCCAAGCCTTGCCCGAGTGGAAGGCGAGCCTCGACGCCTATGTGGCCGAGGGGCGGCACGGCGACATGGCGTGGATGGCCGAAACCGCCGGGCGCCGCGCCGACCCGAACGTTCTGTGGCCCGAGGCCCGCTCGGTGATCGTGCTGGGCACCAATTACGCCCCTTCCGGCGATCCCCTGAAGCTCACCCGATTCCCTGAGCGCGGCAACATCAGCGTCTATGCCCGCAACCGCGACTATCATGATCTGGTCAAGCGGCGCCTTAAGGCGCTGGGGCGCTGGATGGCCGAAACCTGGGGCTGCGAACTGAAGGTCTTCGTCGACACCGCCCCGGTGATGGAAAAGCCCCTGGCGGTCCAGGCCGGGCTGGGCTGGCGCGGGCGGCACACCAACATCGTGTCGCGCCGTTTCGGCTCGTGGCTGTTCCTGGCGGAAGTCTTCACCACCCTGGAGATCGAGCCCGACGCGCCCGAGGCCGATCATTGCGGCTCGTGCCGGGCCTGCGTCGAGGCCTGCCCCACGCAGGCGCTGGACGGCGAGGGACGCATCGACGCCCGGCGCTGCATCTCGTATCTGACCATCGAGAGCAAGAGTCCGGTCCCCGAGGGCTTGCGGCCGGGGCTGGGCAATCGGCTCTATGGCTGCGACGACTGCATGGCGGCCTGTCCGTGGGACAAGTTCGCGCCGCCGACCCGCGAGCCCGACTTCCTGCCCCGCGTGGAACTGACCGCGCCCAGGCTGGCCGACCTGATCCGGCTGGACGAGGCCGGGTTCCGGGAGGTCTTCACCGCCTCGCCGGTGAAGCGGGCCGGATACGAGCGGTTCATGGCGGGGGTGCTGATCGCCGCCGCCAATGGCGGGCAGGTCGATCTTCTGGCCGAGGCTGAGCGGCGGCTGAACGATCCGTCGCCGCTGATCCGCGATGCGGCCGAGTGGGCGGCGTTGTTGCTTCGCTCGTTGATCGAGGGCGATCAACGAGACCCTCAGGCGCCGGGCGGGTCGCCTCCGCGACCCTTGGCTCCCGCGCCATAAGGCGCGCGGCCCCTTGGGCCTAATCAAAATACCGATGAGCAAGACTCATCGGTATTTTGTCTCAGTCCTCGGCGGCCAGGGCTCGGGCAAGCTGTGACAGGGCTTCCTGGTGGCGTTCGTTGGTGATGGACGTGAAGTTACGGGCCAACTCCAGGCACATGCGCTGGCGGGCGTTCAAATCGCTGCCGCGCCGGTTCTCCAGTCCCTCGTAGAAGAAGCCTACCGGAACGCCCAGGACCTGGGCGATCTCGAACAGGCGGCCGGCCGAGATGCGGTTGATGCCGCGCTCGTATTTGTGGGCCTGCTGATAGGTGACGCCGATCAGGTCGGCCATCTGCTGCTGGGACAGACCAAGCATGATACGTCGCTCGCGGATGCGGCTGCCCACATGCTTGTCGGTATCGTTGGCTCGGTTCATGGGACGGGCGGGTTTCGCCTCGGCGTTTATGGGCATGATGTTCAGTTGATCTCTGGCTAAACCGCTTCGAAGCCGCGGCTGCTTCGCTGTATCAGGCATGGCTACCCTTCCCCGTGCATAGTCGGAATTGGTAAGGCAAGCAACCCGAAACTCGAGAACTATCGGAAACCCGAAACCTATATTTATTTGGCCGAGTATAAGATTTAAATTTACTGTGTATATGTCTTGGCGAGTCGCACAACCGGGGCGCTCCGCCCTTGTGTTCCGGGGGGCGCCAGGAACCGTTCCGACGGGGTGTTCCCGTCGGTTTCATATGGCGATGGTGGCTGGTCGCCACCAGAGCGAAGCTGAAGATTAGTTCGGAAGGCCTATACGCTCAGATCCACGCCGCGCCCGGACGAAGCCGAGGGATTGGGCGAGAGGATCTCGTACTCCACCGAGCGGGACTTGCCCGACAGGGCCGAGGCACGGCTGGCGGCGTCGGAATAGGCGCTGTTGGCATAGGCGGTGGCGCCAGCCGTCGTCGTGGACACGCTCTCCGAGGTGGAGGCGGTATGCTCCTGGGCCAGGGCCTGGGTCAGGAAGGTGGAGGATTGGCGCGGCGTGGCATCGCTGCCCTGCTCGCCCCGGGCGTTGAACGGCTGTTGCTGTTGCGGCCCGGCCTTGGTCTCGGCGGCCTGTTGCCGCTGCTGGGCGGAGGATTGCTCCTCGACCTGGGTATTGTCGCGGGGGTCGAAGCGGTTGCTGACCGATTGGGTCGCCGCCACATTGCCGGCACGCAACGCCTTGATCGCATCGATCAGGTTGGACGTGCTGCCCGAGCCGGTGATGGCGCCAATGGACAAGGGTTCCGCTCCGCCGAAGGATTAAGAAAAAGATAATACCCTTTGGCGGAGGGAATTAGCAATCGGGTGGAATCCCGGTATGCGTTTATTTCGCCGTGCCGTGCATCTGCTCGTGCATGGCGCGGTGGTCGGGGTCCTTCATGTGCTCCTCATGCATGGCGCGGTAGGCCGGGTCCTGCATGTGCTGCTCGTGCATGGAGGGATCGTGGCCCGGCATGGCGGCGGCGGGCGGATTGGCGCCGGGTGGCGGCGCTCCCTGGGCGATCACCGTCACCGGTATGGTGACCGGCGCCGATTTGGCGAAGGTCAGGGTCAGCGGGAAGCTCTGGCCGGCGGTCAGTCGGGCCTTGAGGCCGTCGAGCATGACGTGCAGGCCGCCGGGGCTGAAGCGGACGGCCGCGCCGGGCGGCAGATCGATGGAGTCCTGCCGCTGCATCCTCATGCTCCCGTCGGCGTGGACGTGGCGGTGGAATTCCACTTTGGCGGCGGCCGGCGAGGCGGCGGAGACCAGCCGGTCGGCCTCGGTCCCGGTGTTGGTCAAGGTGATGAAGGCCATGCCCACCGGAGTGTCGGGGCCGGTGGCCCGCGCCCAGGCATCCGCCGCCCGGACCAGCACGGGAGCCGAGGGCTCGGCTGCGCCGGCCGGTTGCCCCCAGCCGAGGGCCAGGGCGAGGACGATTCCCAGAACGGTCTTCATCTGCGATGATCTCCAAGACGGGGCGCGGGACGGCGCCATTGAACTCCGGGGACGGGGGGAAAGCAATGAACGAAAAGCCCGAGACAGCCCCGGCTGGGGGTCTGCCCGCCAACAACCGCACGGCGCTGCGCCGGGTGGCGCGGGCGGCCCGCAAGGCGGCGCTGGCCACCAGCATGGAGGGGCGCCCCTATGTCTCGCTGGTCACCCTGGCCTTCGATCACGACCTGTCGCCCATCCTGTTGCTGTCGCGGCTGGCCGACCATACCCGCAATCTGCTGGCCGACGGGCGGGCGGCGCTGCTGCTGGACGGCACCGATGGCCTCGCCAATCCCCAGACCGGGCCGCGCGTCACCCTGACCGGGACGGTGGCGGAGGAGGGTGATCCCCGATTGCGCCGCCGCTTCCTGGCGCGCCATCCCGGCGCGGCGCTCTATGCCGGGTTCGGCGACTTCGCCATCTGGCGGATGAACGTGGAGCGGGCTCATTTCGTCGGCGGCTTCGGCCGTGCCGTGTGGTTCGACGCGCCACTGGTGCCGCCCGCGGACGCCGCCTTCATGGCCGGCATCGAGGAAGCCGCCCTGGCAGAGATTAATGACGGCCATCCCGATCTGGTCGCCACCCTGGCGGCTCGGGCCGGCGGCGGGCCGGCCGGTGGCGGCTGGCGGCTGGCTGGAATCGACCCCGACGGGTGCGATCTGGAAGCGGGGGAAGAGGTGCTGCGTCTGCCCCTCGACCAGTCGCCCGACGAAGCGCGTTCACCACTCGCCTGCCTGCAAACCCTGGTGGGAAGCCAATCTAACTGATGCTGCAAAGTCGGCCACCTGGATCGCTTTTGAAGCGTCATTCTTAAAAATGGGTGAATTTTTCCCACCAAGAGCATTGCTCGCGAGGCGTCGGGCCGCTATCTTCGCGTCCTCTTTCGCGGCGGCGGCGCAATCCTCAAAAAAGCGCCTGACCGGCGGCCGGTCCAAGGAAGGCCCGATTGCTTCGGGGGTATCGTCCCCCGGGCGGCGGGAGGATCGGGTCCTCCGGTCTTCAACGGAGTAGGATGGAAATGACCAAGAGCGGTATTCCTGGCGGAACCACCATGAACGCCAAATTGCTGGCGTGGATCGACGAGATGGCGCGGCTGTGCCGTCCCTCCGGCATCCACATCTGCGACGGTTCCCAGAAGGAATACGATGCGCTGTGCGAGATGATGGTTGCCGGCGGCACCATGATCAAGCTGAACCCGGCCAAGCGCCCCGGCTCCTACCTGTGCCGCTCCGATCCCCGCGACGTGGCGCGTGTCGAGGACCGCACCTTCATCTGCTCGCACAACAAGAACGACGCCGGCCCCACCAACAACTGGGTCGAGCCGCGCGAGATGAAGGCCCGCATGACCAAGCTCTACGAGGGCTGCATGAAGGGCCGCACCATGTACGTGGTGCCGTTCTCCATGGGTCCGCTGGGCTCGAACATCGCCCATATCGGCGTGCAGATCACCGATTCCGCCTATGCCGCCGCCAATATGCGCATCATGACCCGCATGGGCCAGCCGGTGCTGGACATCCTGGGCAGCGACGGCGAGTTCGTCGAGTGCCTGCACTCGGTGGGCCAGCCCCTGGCCGAGGGCGAGAAGGACGTCGCCTGGCCGTGCAACCCCGAGAACATCACCATCGCCCACTTCCCCGAGGACCGGCAGATCTGGTCGTTCGGCTCGGGCTACGGCGGCAACGCGCTGCTGGGCAAGAAGTGCTTCGCGCTGCGCATCGCCTCGGCCATGGCCCGCGACGAGGGCTGGCTGGCCGAGCACATGCTGATCGTCGGCGTGGAAAGCCCCTCGGGCGAGAAGACCTACGTGGCCGCCGCCTTCCCGTCGGCCTGCGGCAAGACCAACTTCGCCATGCTGGTGCCGCCCAAGGGCTTCGAGGGCTGGAAGATCTACACCGTCGGTGACGACATCGCCTGGATCAAGCCCGGTCCCGATGGCCGCTTCTACGCCATCAACCCGGAAGCCGGCTTCTTCGGCGTCGCTCCCGGCACCGGCGCCGCCACCAATCCCAGCGCCATCGCCGCCTGCGCCAGCAACTCCATCTTCACCAACGTCGCCATGACCGACGACGGCGACGTGTGGTGGGAAGGCCTGAGCGACGCTCCGCCGGCTCATCTCATCGACTGGAAGGGCAACGACTGGACGCCCGAGTCCAAGGACCCGGCCGCCCATCCCAACGCCCGCTTCACCGCGCCGGTCAGCCAGTGCCCCAGCGTCGATCCCGATTGGGAGAATCCGGCCGGCGTGCCCATCTCGGCCTTCATCGTCGGCGGCCGCCTGTCCAAGAACGCCCCGCTGGTCACCCAGGCCTTCAACTGGGCCCACGGTGTCTACCTGGGCGCCACCATGGGTTCGGAGGCCACCGCCGCCGCCGTCGGCCAGGCCGCCATCCGCCGCGATCCCTTCGCCATGCTGCCGTTCTGCGGCTACAACATGGCCGACTACTTCAACCACTGGCTCAACATGGGCCGCGCCGTGAAGAACCCGCCGCCGATCTTCCGCGTGAACTGGTTCCGCCGCGACGAGAACAACAAGTTCATGTGGCCGGGCTACGGCCAGAACATGCGCGTCCTCAAGTGGATCGTCGACCGCGTCCAGGGCCGTGCCCGCGCCGTGGAAAGCCCCATCGGCCTGGTTCCCAAGTACGAGGACCTGGAGTGGAGCGGCCTCGACTATCCGCGCGACAAGTTCAAGGAACTGATGCGCATCGACCGCGAGTCCGGTGTCGCCGACGCCCGCAGCCAGGAAGAGCTGTTCGACAAGTTCTTCGACCGCGTCCCGAAGGAGATGCTGTTCGAGCGCGAGCTGCTGAAGTCGCGCCTGTGGCGCGCTCCCGCCGTGTGGGAGATGGCCAGCGAGGAGATCTAGAGCGGGCGTGCCTTAAATATGAGGCAGGCCGCTCCAGCGCCCGTTGAGGGCGCGGCCAAGGGCGCGGATGCGCCCGCCCGGCGAGGGACAATGACAAGGCCTATAGCGTGATGCACATTTTGGGCATCACGCTATAGCCGGCCGGTCCCGCGACTTGCGTCATGGCCGGGCCAAGCCCGGCCAACCGCGCATCGGATCAGTTGGCGGGATTGTGCTGATCGGAGCTCTCGGCCCCCTGCCCGGAAACGGGCGGGGGGTCTTGTTTTTCGGGGGAGGCGCCGTCGACGGGCTTGGGCGTGTAGGGCGAGACGGCCTGGCCGACGTTGCGCATCTGCTTGATGTTGTCGCCGGACCAGGAGTGGAAGCGCAGCTTGCCGTCGGGGCCGAACATCAGGCCGGCCTCGCCGCTTTTCACGTTCCAACCGCCCCAGATCTGCGATGCGATCGGAATGAAATTGACCGCCCGCGTGCCGGAGCGCTGGGCCACGTAGGTCAGCATGCGCGAGCCGTCGGGCAGAGTCTCGTCGCGGTCGGGCGAGCCCAGGATGGCGACGGCCTCGGGCACGGTGGACTTGCCGCTCTGCAACCGGGCCAGCCTATCGGGATTGGCCCCCGAGCACCCCGCCAGCATCGCCACCGCCGCCACCGTCAACCAAACGCGCATGGAACCGCTCCCCATCTGATACCGGCGCATCATGGCGCAAGCCGGTGGGCTGGGCAATCGCCGGACCATCCTCCTATGCTAGAGGTTCAGGGCGGGGGCGGAGAAAACATTCGGGATTGTCCGCCGGACCATCATCACCTAGGCTCACTCCCTACACGGAGTCGCATAATCTTTTCTGCGGCACTGGAAAGATAGAGGGGAACGCGGTGACGATGATCGGATTGGACCGGCGGGCGCTCGCGCTCGCGGTGATGGGGCTGCTTGCGCCCGCGACGGGAGCCCTGGCGGAGGACGAGGTTCTCGACACCGTGGTGGTGTCGGACAAGGCGGGACGCAGCGCCAAATCCACCATATCGTCCTCGCCGGAATCCTTGCCGGCCTCGGTGACGGTGATGACCGCCGAGGAGATCGAGCGCCGCCCGGTCAGCCACTACACCGATCTGTTCCGTCCGGTGGCGGGCATGACCATCGCGCGCTTCCAGCCCGGCGGGCTGGCGGTGGGCATGGCCATGCGGGGCTATTCCAACGGCAATCACGGCCGCGAGCTGGCTCGGGTGGTGGACGGCATGCCGCTGTCCACGGTGGGCAATATCGGCTCGGCCGATCTCAACTGGATCATGCCCGAGATGATCGAGCGGGTGGAGGTGATCCGGGGGCCGTTCAGCGCCGAATACGGCGAGGACGCCCTGGGGGGCGCCATCAATATGACCTCCAAGCGGACCGAGGCTTCGCCCATGCTTGGCCTGTCGGGCGGCTCGTTCGACACCAAGCGGGGCATGGCGTCCTTCAGCCGCGAGGGTGTCTCCCTGCCCGGCGGGCTGGTGCCCTATGTGGCGGCCGAGGTCTTCCATACCGAGGGCTGGCAGAATAATTCCGCCTATCTGCGTCAGAACGGCTTCGCCAAGCTGTCCAAGGACCTGGAGGGCGGCACCCTTTCGGTGCGCGTGCAGGCTTCGGAAGGGGATTGGGGCGCACCCAATTACTTTCCCATCGCCGCCTACCGCAACGGCACGGTGTCCGAGCGGGCGGCGGTCGGCTCCACCGACGGCGGCTTGAGCGGCATGCGCATGGCGGTGATCAACTGGAAGCCCGCCGATATGGACGACGGCTGGACCGTCAACGCCTATGCCTACAACAACGAATTCATCCGCTACGCCACTACCTACACCACCGGCCAACAGGTGCGCACCACCGATCGCCGCGCCGTGGGCGGCGGCACGGTGAAGCGGACGTGGAGCGGCGAGCTGGCGGGCATGCCCGGCCAGATGCTGGTGGGTGGCGACCTGCGCCATGACGACGCCTCCACCGCCAAGGCCAATTCCCAGGCGCGGCAGTTCCAGTCCTGGCAATACGACGTGGATTACGACCGCACCCTGCTGGCCGGCTTCACCCAGGGGCAGCTGAAGCCCCTGACATGGGTCAAGCTGACCCTGGGCGGGCGTTACGACCAGGCGTGGTTCGATATCGACAACAGGCTGTCGCCCGCCTCCAGCGCCACCCAGGAAACCGGGGCCTTCAGCCCCAAGGCCGGCATCACCGTCACGCCGCTGGCGGGACTGGACCTGTTCTTCAACCACGGCCGCGGCTTCCGCATGCCCAATGTGCCCGACGAATTGCGCACCAACAGCCGCATGAAGGCGCAGAAGGTGACCAGCCAGGAGACCGGAATCCAGGTGGAGCTGCCCATGGACAGCACCGTGCGGGCCACGGTCTGGCACACCACCCAGGATTCGGAAATCCGCTCGGTGGGCGGCATCTACCAGAACCTGGGGGCGTCGCAGCGCGACGGCGTCGACCTGGAGGCCCGCACCCACCTGGTCAGGAACCAGGACGACATGCTCGGCCTCTATGCCGCCGCCACCCGGGTGGCGGCCAAGCTGATCGACCGGGCCCCGTCCACCAAGGTCACTGACGTGCCCGACTACATCATCACCGTGGGCGCCGAGGGCCGGCACGCCTTCGACGACGGCGACCATCTGTCGGGCTCGTTCAACATCCAGGTCAACGGCCGCAAGTACGGCGCCGATGACGCCTCCATCCGCACCAAGCCCTACGAGGTGGTGCAGTCGCGCCTGGAATACGGCTTCGCCTCCGGCCTGTCGGCCTTCGTCGACGGCTCGTGGGTCCTGGGCGACCGCTACGCCGAGCTGGCCTCGACCACTATCACCGTCCAGCCGGAATTCACCGGCATGACCGGCCTCGTCTACCGCTTCCAATGAGGATCGCCATGAAGAGAGTGCTTGTTTCCGCCCTGGCCCTGCTGACCGCCGTCCCCGCCCTGGCCCACGACCTATGGCTGGAGCCCGATGCCGCCGGGGTGAGGGCGGTCTACGGCCACGCCGGCGAAGGCGGCGGCGCCGACCGCCACCGCCTGTTCGAGGTCAATGTCCAGGCGCCGGGCAAGCCGGCGATTTCGCTGCTCGATGCGGTCAGGCCCGGCTCCGAGACCATGCCGCCATTGGTCATTCCGCCCGCCGCCGGGGGTGCCCGGGTGGTGGCGGCCCGCTATGACGGCGGCTTTTGGGTCAAGACGGCCATGGGCAGCCGCAACACCAACCGGCTGAACGTCCCCGATGCCCAGGAAAGTCGCTGGTCGCTGAAATTCGCCAAGCTGGTGCTGCCCGGCGCCCAGGCCTTGGGCGGCGCGGTGGGGCATCGGCTGGAGATCGTTCCCCTGGCCGATCCCTACCGGCTCAAGGCCGGCGAGCCATTGAAGATTCGCGTCGACCTCGACGGCAAGCCGTTGCGGGGCGCTGCGGTCGTCATCGGCACCCCCAAGAGCGAGCAGACGGCCAAGGCCGAGACGGACGGGGCGGGCATCGCCGAGATCCCCTCTTCGCCGGGGACGGTCCTGCTGAGCGTCTCGCGCAAGGTCCCCGGATCCGCACCGCAACTGGCGGCGGAGGACGCCCTGTCGGCGACGCTGACCTTCGCCCGTTGAGCCCGCATTGGTGATAGAACATCGTCGCCCTTGACTCGCGGGGGGCGGGGACCCGAGCATGATGGTCCTGCCCCCCTCGGTTCGGGTGTCCTTCCATGAAGCTGCGCTATTCCACCACCTCGCCCTATGCCCGCAAGTGCTGGGTGGCCGCCGTCGAGATGGGGCTGGAGCCCCGCCTGGACTTCGTTCTGACCAACGCCTGGTCGCCGGACACCGACCTGCCCAAGGACAATCCCCTGGGCAAGGTCCCGGCCCTGATCACCGAAGGGGGCGAGGCGCTGTTCGATTCTCCCGTCATCTGCGAATACCTGGATTCTCTGCATGACGGGCAAAAGCTGTTTCCGCCGGTGGGCGGGACGCGCTGGGAGCAATTGCGGCTGGCCGCCCTGGCCGACGGCATCCTCGACGCGGCGCTGGTCAAGCGCATCGAGGCCACCATGCGGCCCGAGGACAAGCGCTGGAGCGACTGGACCGACCGCCAGAGCCGCGCCATCACCCGCGCCCTCGACGTGATGGAGGAGGAGTGTGCCGGCTGGGGCCGCGATTTCCTGATCGGCCAGATCGGCGCGGCGGTGGCGCTGGGATACCTCGATCTGCGCTTCCCGGCCGAGGACTGGCGCGCCGCCCATCCCAACCTGGCCAAGTGGTATGCCGAGGTGGCCCGGCGCCCCTCCATGGTCAAGACCGAACCCAGGGACTGATCGTGCAGACCGCCGAAGCCATCATCGCCCGGCTGGGCCTCGTTCCCCACCCCGAGGGCGGCCATTACGCCGAGACCTGGCGCCATGCCCCCGAAGGTGGCGGACGGGGGGCGGGCACCGCCATCTATTATCTGCTCAAGGCCGGCGAGCGTTCCCACTGGCACCGGGTCGACGCCACCGAGATCTGGCACTACCATGCCGGCGATCCGCTGCGCCTGCTGCTGTCCGAGGACGGACGGAGCCAGCGGGGATTCCTGCTCGGTCCCGACGTGGTCGCCGGGCACTCGCCCCAGGTGATCGTGCCGCCCGGCTGCTGGCAGGCCGCCGAGCCGGTGGGGGCCTGGACCCTGGTGGGGTGCACCGTGTCGCCGGCCTTCGAGTTCGCCGGTTTCGAAATGGCCCCCAAGGGATGGAGTCCGGGAAAATGATGCTGCGTAGCTTGGCCGTTGCCCTGTCGCTGTCCGTCCTGGCCGCCTGTGCCGGCTCCGATACGGTGAGCAGCCGCTTGCCGCCCGGTTTCGTCTCCGACGCCGCCGAGATCGTCGCCGCCACCGATTGGGCGGCGCCGGAAGAGGTGCGGGTGACCATCGCCGACCATGCCTTCAAGCCCTCGGAATGGACCTTCCACCGCGACCGGGCCACCAGACTGGTGCTGGTCAACGCCACCGATTCCGATCATGGCCTCGCCGCGCGGCAGTTCTTCGCCGACATCGCCGTGGAAAGCGTGCGCGGCGGCGGCCAGACCCTCAAGGGGCCATGGATCGAAAGCCTGTCCATTCCCGCCGGCCAGACCAAGGAATTGTGGTTCGTGCCGGCCCGCTTCGGCGCCTACACCTTCGAATGCTCCGCCATCGGCCACCCCTCCCTGGGCGAGCGCGGCGTGATCGACGTGGTCCGCTGAGATGATGACCCGCGTCGCCGCCCTGATCTTCGACGTGGACGGCACCCTGGCCGAGACCGAGGAGGCGCATCGCTACGCCTTCAACCGCGCCTTTTCCGAATCGGGGCTCAACTGGACCTGGAACCAGGCCATCTATCGCCAATTGCTGAAGGTGTCGGGTGGCAAGGAGCGTATCCTGACCTTCGCTCCCGACGCCTCGCCCGAATTGGTGGCCGGGCTGCACAGCCGCAAGAACCAGATCTACGCCAAGATGGTGGCCAGCGGGCAGGTGTCGTTCCGCCCCGGTGTCGAATCGCTGATCTCGTCGGCGCGGGCCCAGGGGTTGAAGCTGGCCATCGCCACCACGGCGACGCGGGCCAATGTCGAGGCGTTGCTGGGCGCCCGCAAGGCCTTCTTCCATGTCATCGTCTGCGCCGAGGACGTGCGCAGGAAAAAGCCCGATCCGGAAGTCTACACCCTGGTGCTGAAGCGCCTGGACCTGTCCGCCGACAAATGCCTGGTGCTGGAGGATTCCCCCAACGGGCTGGCGGCGGCCACCGCCATCGGCCTCAAGGTGGTGGTCACTCCCAGTCTCTACACCAGGGGGGCGGATTTTACCGGCGCCACCGCGGTGCTGCCCGATCTGGGCGGCATGACCCTGGCCCGGCTGATCGACCTCAAGGGGTGAGCGAAAGCCTGGACGAACTGGCGGCCCGCATGCGGGCCTGCCGGGTGTGCGAGGCCCACCTGCCGCTCGGCCCCCATCCGGTGTTCCGCCTGTCCGCCACCGCTCGCCTGCTGATCATCGGTCAGGCGCCGGGCACCAAGGTGCACGAGACGGGCATTCCCTGGAACGACCGTTCCGGCGACCGGCTGCGCCAGTGGCTGGACCTGGACCGTGACACCTTCTACGACGTCTCGCGCATCGCCATCCTGCCCACCGGCCTGTGCTATCCCGGCCGCCTGCCGCGGGGCGGCGATTGCCCGCCCCGGCCGGAATGCGCGCCGCTGTGGCACCGGCCGGTGCTGGAGCATCTTCCCGACCTGCGCCTTATCCTGCTGGTCGGCTCCTACGCCCAGGCCTATCACCTGGGAGAGCGGCGCAAGGCCACCCTGACCGAGACGGTGGCGGCGTGGCGCGACTACCTGCCGCGCTTCCTGGTGCTGCCCCATCCGTCGTGGCGCACCACCGCGTGGGAGGCGAAGAATCCCTGGTTCACGGACCAGTTGTTGCCCGAGGGGCGGCGGCTGGCGGCGATGCCGGCCCCACTGCCTTGAGTTCGGCGGCGTGCGTCGCCGGGGGCTGGTCTGAACGGGGCCTAGCAGGCTGTTGAAGAAGTCACTCGCGGGGGGCGGTGAGGACGGCGTCGTCGCCGTTGTCGAAGGACAGTTGGATTTCCAGAGTGCCGTCGTCTGTGAGTTCTGCCGATCCTGATCCGTTCACCTCGTCGCCTTCATCGAAGCCCGCCCAGCGGAAGAAGACGATGGTGCGGGCGTATTCGAGGTCCATGCCCGCCTCGATGCAGACGAAGGCGAATTCGCCGTGGCCATTCGCCTCGAGGAGGATGGTGGCCGGGCCGGCGAGGTCGAGGTAGTCGTCATCCCAGATGTCGCTCCCGACGATCCGCCAGCAGCCGAGGATTTGGCAAGCGGCGGGACCGCTCATGGTGCCGCCGCCAGCAGCTTGGGCAACCGCACCAGATTGTATGCAGCCGCCGTGAAGGCGAAGGCCCAATCCACCTTGTCCAGGCCGCGCAGCTTGGTCTTACGCATCCCGGCCACCGTCTTGATCCAGCCGAAGGCTTCCTCGATACGCTTGCGGATACGAATGGACGCGGCGTAGCCGGGATGCCGGGTGGTGCGCTTGTCGATGGCCGAGCGCCGCCGGTTGGTGTTCTGCGCCACATGGGGACGGACGTTGAGGGTGCGCAGCTCCTCGACGAAGTCGGCGGCGTCGTAGCCCCGGTCGGCACCCAGCGTGATGGCGCGGGGCCGGTCGGCCCAGGCTTCGATCATGTCCAACGCCGCCAGTCTCTCTGCATGGCCCGAGACCCGGGTGAGCCTTGTATCCACGATCAGACCCGAGCGGTTCTCCATCAGGCCGTGACCGATGAAGCACAGCTTGGCCTCCATACCCGGCCCCTTGCGGTAGAGCATGGCGTCGGGATCGGTGGTGCTCTCGTGGGTGTCGTTGGACCGCTTCTCGCCCCGGAAATCGGCCGGAGCATTGCGACCGCCACCGCCCTGGCCGTCATCGTCCTTGGCGTCCTTCGGCTTGAAGCTCTTCATCGACGCCCACGCCTCGATCAGCGTGCCGTCCACGCTGAAATGCTCGCTCGACAGCAGCCGCTTGACCCGGGGCTGGGACAGCACGGCGGCCAGGAACTTGGCGGCGATGTCGCCCTCCAGCAGGCGGTCGCGGTTCTTGGAGAAGGTCGAATGATCCCACGCCGGATCGTCGACACCCAGGCCCACGAACCAGCGGAACAGCAGGTCGAACTCCAGCCGCTCCATCAACTGGCGCTCGGAGCCGATCGAATAAAACGCCTGCAACAGCATGGCCCGCAGCAGCATCTCCGGCGCGATCGATGGCCGCCCCGTCCTCGAATACAGCGCCGCGAAGTCGCCCGACAGCACCGCCAGCGCCGTGTCCGCCATCTCCCGGATCGGCCGCAGCGGATGGTCCTTGCGTACCCGCTTCTCCAGGTCAACGTAGGAGAACAGTTCCCCCGACCGCTTGTCCGTCCCGCGCATCATCCCCTCGACCGCAACCCGTTGCCGGGATTGAATCATGCCGATGCCTGATGGGCCATCGGGTTTTTCAACAGCCTGCTAGGCCGTAGACTCATTACGCGGCGCACCAAATGCGCAGGGCGACGAGCTTTACGGCGGCGAGGAAATTCCGTGGGTCTTTGTCATAGCGGGTGGCGATCCCCCGGAAGTGTTTGATCTTGTTGAAGAAGCGTTCGACCAGATTGCGCTGGCGATAGACCCAGGCGGAAAAGGCGAAGGTGCCCTTGCGGTTGGACCTGACCGGGATGTTGGCCCAGGTCTTGTTCTTCTCGGCCAAGGCCCGAATGGCGTTGCTGTCATAGCCCTTGTCGGCCAGCAGGGTTGAGCCGTCGCCCAAGGCTCCATCGAGCAAGGCTTCGGCCTCGACGCTGTCGTGGACCTGCCCGGCGGTCAGGCGCAGGGTGACGGGACGGCCTTCCGCATCGACGAGCGCGTGGATTTTGCTGGTGAGCCCCCCACGGGAACGTCCCATGCTGCCATCGTCGAGAGCCCCTTTTTTCCCGTGGCCCCGTGTTGGTGAACGCGGACACAGGTCGAGTCGATCATGATGATGTCGCCATCGTAAGCCTTGGAGATTTCCTCCAGAAGCCGGTCCCAGACGCCCGCCTTGCGCCAGCGGACGAACCGGTTGTAGCAGGTGGTCGATGGGCCGTAGCGCTCGGGAACTTCCGCCCAAGGCGAGCCCGTGCGGAACCGCCACAGGATACCGTTCAGGACCCGACGGTCATCAACCCGAGGCACGCCGCGAGGCTTGTTCGGAAGCAAGGGCTCGATGATCGACCATTCGTGATCCGTCAACTCGTACCGCCGCCGTGCCATCAATGCCCTCCGTGCCAGAGGGAATCGTTGAATCACGACGCGCGACGAAGGGGAAGCCTGTTTATGAGTTTACGGCCTAGTCTTGTCCGCCAGCTGGCGGGCGGCCCGAGATGGGCGGCTCACCGACTACTCGTTGCGGACGGTCGTGGGTCGCTTGGTCGCCGAGGTCTGGCGTAATATAGAATATGATCAAAATCATAAAATGATGTTGGCCGACTGGCACTGGCAATACCATCCACTTGACCGGTGCTGTGGGGCTCTACCCGGCGGAAATACTGCATCTAGGGCTTCCGCCATGCAGGCCGCCGTGGCTGCTTTCACTGCCCATTACACTGAAATTCAACAGCGTTATGCTCAGCCTGCGGCGGTGGCATCATGACCCCCGAGGGCGCCATCGCCATGGTGGCATCGACCTGGGGGATGACGTCGCAGCACCTGGTGGGTTCCAACAAGGCTCGCCGGTATGTGGTGCCCCGTAGTGTGGCCATGGTGCTGATCCGGGATTGTTTCAGCCTGTCGCTGTCCAAGATCGGCAGTTTGTTTGGCGGTCGGGATCATTCCACGGTGCGGGCCGCCATCATCCGCGTCGAGAGGCTGGTTGGTCAGGATGACAACTTGGCCGACCGCATCATCCAGCTCCGGGCCAGCATTGATCTCGCCGGCATCGACCTGGCGCCGTCACCCGACCAGGCCCGGGCGATGGCCATGGCGATCTCCAGGGCCGTCCGCGCCTCGCTGGTCGCGGTGGCCATGACGCAGCCAGAGCGGTTCCTGGCTGCTGTGGGGGAACTTTGCGGCGCCATTGGCATTCACCCCTCTCCAGAGGACGGAGGCCGGTCATGACGCCTGTTTCGCAATCCATGTACACGGTTCCCCAAACAGCGGCGCTGGGGGCTCTTGCTGCCTCTCCCGTATGTGGTCCCGCCCAGGAGGTGGAAATGCCGTCTAAATGCTGCCGCTGGTGCGGGACACCCCTAATCAATCCGCGCCGTAACCAGGAATGCTGTAGTGGCAAGTGCCGAGAGGATTGGGAGCGGTCCAAGCGGACGCGGCGGAAGCAAGCTGCAGCTGAAAAGCCCAAGGGCGTCTGCCTGTGGTGCGACGGGCAGTTCGACCAGGTGCGCAAGCAGCAGGAGTTCTGCTGCCCCGACCATCAGCAGGCTTTCAACAATTTCTGGAAGGGCAGGGGGCCGGCGCTGGCCAAGGCCCTCCACGCTTGGCGTGTCGGCAAAGCCGAGGGTGGACTTACGAATGTCTGCCGCGAGTTCTCAGCCGCTCGAGAGGAACTGAAGTGCAAGCGGGCTTTGGCACGCAAGAAGATCATCGATAACTGAAGTTGAGGAGCAAGACCCATGAGGAAGTATCTGTATGCTGCCCTGATTTGTGTCCTCTTGGCCTGCATGGGAGCATTGGTTCTGGTCGCCATCAAGACCACTGCCGAAGTCAATGCCGCCGTAGACGATTATCGAGCAGCGAAGGCGGAGGCGACTGATAGAGCCGAGAAGGCTTGCGACCAGGCGCGCCAGGAGGTCAAGGACGGCAAAGCCACGATGACCCAGCTTCTCGCCACCCGATGCAGGCCCTAGGGCAATGAGGTTACCAAGCACAAGCTGCAGTCTATTTCGCACTGCCCAATTGGATGTATGATGTTGTTTCTTGCAATCAAATGGGATGTCGTAGTGATGACAAAGTTTCGCCTATCAATTGCCTCCGCTCTGCTTTTTGCGTTCGCATCGTCTGCCGGCGCCGTGGATATGCCGCCTCCGGTAGGTTTGAATCTTGCGCAAGAGCTTAACAGCCTCCCTCGCCGTGGACTCATCTGCCACCAAGCTGGCAAGGCGATTTTGGATATCGGCAATCTCGACTATGTGCGGCTTTATACTGACGCTGGCGGTGTTTTGCGGCGTGTTGATTTCCGAGTCTGGGCGAGTGAACCGCAGACAATCTCGGTTTCACCGGATACGACGTGCCGGGCTATGTAGTGGTGTTGGGGCTGGAACGGAAATATATCCGGCCCCAATTCCAGAATTTTCTGGACGTCCAATATCGCTAACGATTGAATCGGGCCGCTAAGGAGAAAGACCAAATGACCACAGCAGTTGATTTCGGGAATTTGGACAAGGCGACCGAGGCGGACGAACGGCGTTTCGTTGCGGCTTTCACCAAGGCCCTGGCCAACGACGCCGGCGATGAGGCCAAGCGGCATCTCGCCGCTGGCCGTGCCATCTACTACGGTGACGACCGATATCCTGATGGTGTCGTCAAGGAGTACCCCGATGGGCACCGCCAGCTGGTGACCTTCAAGGATGATCGGGAAGTTCTGATCCGGGATCTGTGATGCACCAGCTTTGGGTCATCGCAGGCCCCAACGGCAGCGGCAAGACCTCTCTGACCCGCCGGCACCTTGCCGGCAAGCTCCCTATCGTCAACCCAGACGAAATTGCCCGCGACCTCAATCCTGATCGCCCCAAAGCCCCGGAAGCCTCCTTGCGAGCCGGGCGCGAGGCGCTGCTGCAGCGTAGGCAGTTGATTGCGGCTCGCCAGAGCTTTGCCGTTGAAACCACCTTCTCCGGTAACCAGGAAATCGCCTTGATCAAGACCGCCAAGGAGGCCGGCTATAAGGTCAACTTGGTGTTCATCTGCACCGATTCTCCTTGGCTCTCCATGGGGCGGATCGCCGTCCGGGTGATGGACGGTGGCCACCATGTGCCCGGCGCCGACGTGGAGCGCCGTTACCAGCGCAGCCTGGCTAACTTGCCCGAGGGTTTAGCCCTGGCAGATCGTGCATGGCTGTTGGACAACACCAGGACACGGATGCGCCTAGTGGCATCCATCGAGCGTGGCGAGGTCAAGACCATGATCAACGCACAGCCCAAATGGGTCCGTCAGGCCCGCCTGGCGGTGCTGGAGCCTGGGTTGTCCCGGTAGTTCTCACAGACCTGTCCCGGTGCCGCCAAAGGTGGTTGCGCCCGCCCGCTGCTCTCGCCAGCCGTGGCGGTGCGGTTCATGAAAGCCCCTTTCCATCAATGCTCAGTTTCGCCGCTGGCGATCCTACACCGGGCCATCGTGGCACCGGCCCAGCTGCGCTGGTCCTGGCAATGACGGATTTCGGCTCCCCCACGCCGGCAGGCCGGCGCGGTCCCCCCAAAATCCTATGCCTGCCCCTCTGTCCCGGTGTCGCGGATCTCCGTCGAAACCGAGATTAGGGAGGCTTTCATGAACCGCACCGCTACTCAGTCCCAGCAGTTCCTCACTTGGATCGGAGAAATCCCCTACATGGTGACCTGGACCCCCGGTACCGAGATTGGAACGCTCTATGGAACCCTCGCCGGCGACTTCATCGGCGCCGGTGATTGGAGCCAGTCGTTTCCGGTGGATGCGGTGGATGAAATCGGCCTCGATCTGTGGGCCACCCAGACGGCCGCTATCTTCCATGCCGCCGCTGCCGGCCAAATCCAGCGCCAGGTTTTGGCCGCGTAAGCGACGTCTGGTGCAATGGCGGCGCTCTCCCGCCTACCTACGACGCCACCGGCCGGGGCAGGGGGCAAGCCCCTCCCCCGGCCGGCGCCGCCCCCCCGGGGTGCTGCGCTTCCGCCTAGCCGTTGGCGAGTTTCCAGAAATCCGGCCAGCGATCTTCCCTCAGGAAGATCTCCATCCGCTCACCCTGATGTCGCTCTTCAATGGGCGTCAGGACGATTCGGTCAAGGACGCAGTCAAACATTAGCCGCATGCGCACCACTGATGCCTCATGCCGGATGTCGCGCAGGAGCCGAACCATCTGGTCCCGGATCTCGGCTTCGCTCGGCAGCGTATAGTTCGGCTGGGCCTGCCGCTCCGCCTGGACCTTCCTCAGCTCGTCCTGCAGATCCAGTATGCGCTGTGTCGCTACCTCGACGTCCACTCCGGCCTCGATGGCATTTACCAGCCGCCCTATGCGCTCGCCGAGATCCACTTCTTTCTCGGCGAGCCGCTTTTGCCGGGCCATCTCACGGGAGAAGGCCGCCTTCAACAGGGGACCAATATCCGGTCCTTCAGCCAGGCGCTTCAAAATGGCCTGAAAGGTCGCATCCAGCAGCGTTGCTTCCTTGGTGCCTCGTGAGTTGCTGCATGTCTTCGCGTATCGATGATTCGAGCATAGATATCTGGTTTCGTTGGCCAGCGATTTCGAGCCGCCGCACTGCCCGCACTTGATCCATCCGGTCAGGGCATGCTGGTTGTGGGTGTTCAGAATCTCCGGCAGGCGGGATTTGCGTGGGGCTGGTTCTTTTGGCTGATCCAGCAACCGTACCGCCTCCCACTCCTTGTCGGAAATGATCCGCAGATGCGGGACATCCTGCTTGATCCATTCCGATGGTGGATTGAGGATCTGGCGTTTCCGGTTCGTCACAGGGTCCCGCACTACGTGCGATTTTCCGAAGACGAGCTTCCCGGTGTAGACCTCGTTCCTGAGAATGCCTTCGGCCTTCTCGGCACCTCCCATGATGGCATTGCGTTTCCACAGGCCGCCAGCCGGTGCCGGAATCCCATCCCGGTTCAGACCCTCGATGATTTCGGCAATCGGCTTGCCGGCAATGTACTCCTTGTACACCCGCCGAATGACAGCCGCCGCCGCCTCGTCGATCTCGCGGACGCCATTGACGTTGCGTCCCTTCCCATCGACCACACCTCGCACCACCCGATACCCGTAGGTGCAGGACGAGGCCGCTAGGCCGGCTGCGATCTTTCCCCGGTGCCCTCGTTTCACTCTGGCCTTCATATCGCGGAGCATGAGCGAGTTCATCGTCCCCTTCAGCCCGATGTGAAGCTCGTTGATTTTGCCCTCGTGGACCGTCCAGATCCCGGCCTTATGATAGGCCAGGGTTTCGTACATCGCAGCAATGTCCTTAAGCGACCTGGACAGGCGGTCCAGTCCCTCGGCAACTACCAAGTCGATATGTCGCCGCCCAACTGCGTCGAGTAGCCGCTTGATCCCCGGCCGCTGCAAGGTGGTGCCGGAAACCGCCGCATCGGAAAACACGGTCACCACGTCAACATCGCCGAAGTGATCGGCAATGGCCTTGCGACACAGGGCGACCTGATCATCCACCGAGGACGGATTCTGAATGTCGGCGGAATAGCGCGCATAAATGGCGACTCTGCTTGGGCGTTCGTGGATCATGGCCGCCCTTATGGCCAGCCGATCATTCAAAGGCAACTAGGCCGTGAGGTTAGGTGAGGACTTCCGGGAGTTTCCGGGAGTTTCTGGAAGTTTCTGGAAGTTTCGCGGTTTTTCTCCTGTCGTGCTGTGGCAGGATAGGCGTGGTGGGGACACCACGCACCGCCCATAGGGGCGGTCAGGCTTATTCGCACCCTTCGGGCGCTCCACGCATTCATGAGAGAATCACGGCGAGGGAACGGGGGGGTGACCCTACATGGCCAGTTCGATGGACACCGAGTTAAGGTGGTTCCATCGAATTGGAGGCCGATATGGCACGCAGGACATTATCCCTTCAGTTAGTCCGAGAGTGAGATTTGGAAAGCAGGAGGTTCAAATATGAGTGACGATTACGCCGTAAGCCGTGATTACGTGGATAGGCTTTTCATCCACGTTTACTGTGATCTTGGTCAGCGTTTTGAGGAAATTAACGCTGGGTCAGAGTTCCGCCTATATCATCAACTGAATATGGCGAGGCTTTGTCGGCAACTTCTGATCGATGGTGCCAATGGGCTGTTTACGCAGGCAAACAGGTATTATCGATTGCCAATTCGCTTCGTGGTTCCAACTGTTGGGCCGGCGCCAGAGGTCTTAAAGTCAATTCCTGAAGCGATCCTGCCATATTGCCCAGACATCAACGCTTTCCCTCCGGGGTACTATCTGCATCCACACAACGTCGATGGCTTCCTCGGGTCATCCCAGATGATTCTTGCAGGCACGCCCGTGAAAAATTCGGACGTGATTAAATACGTGGCGAATGTCTATGGGGGTGTTCACCTCTCACCGAGCATCAAGGATGAAGATGAACGCTTGATCGCCCGTTTCAACGACCAGTGGGCCGTGGGGCAGGACGGAATGGTGCTTTCCATGCTCAATGATATCGTCGCTACCATTTTACGTTCCCTCGCGCCGCTACGCGCTGCCATCGAGGCACATTGCGAAGAAGCCTGAACGATGAGGGCGCGGTTTGAAGCCGCCCCTGTGGGGCGGCTTTGAATAAAGTGTGAAAGGCTGCTCATCATCGACCAAGGCCGCCGTCACCCTTTCCACGGTCGACTCTCTTTGGCCCCCGCTTCGGCTGGCTGTCCAACGCCTCGGCCGACGACAGGGCATCTTCGGTGAAGGCGCCCATGGCCTTAGCTTGGCCAAGATCGACGGGCACCGCTCGGCCCATTCCGACCAGGTCTGCGATGATCTTCGCCTGCGCCTTCTCGTTGTCGACCACCGTCGCCTGACCGCCGACCAGGCCCGCCGCTCGGACGCCCTGACGGGTCTGTCGTGTGGTGACCACGACGATCCGACTTTTCGGCTGTCGGTCCCGTAGCGTTGCTGCGGCGCTGGCCAGCTCGGCGTCTGTGCCGACCACCACGATCGGGGCGCCGGTGTCCTTATGGAGCACCGCCGCCGCCATGCAGTCGCAGGTGATCACCACGGAGCCACTATAGGGATCGGCTTTGCCCAGGTCGTTCCCCGGGTCGATCACATGGGACAGCCCGGGCTTGGCCAGGTCGCCGATGTCCAGGGTCTGACCCTGGACATCCATGGCGCGCAGGCCGTGGATGTATCCCTTCTGGTCGCGGAACGGGAACAGCACCCGCCCGGATTCATCGGCCCTGAGGTCCATCTCTTCCAGGTCTCGCCGCATCCATGTCGCCGCCGGCGGCTTCCATGTCCCGGCCTTGTACCAAGCCTGCAGCGCGTCCCTGGCGGCACTCGGTGGCCGATATCCGCGTGGCTGTCGAGGCTGTCCGAACGTCGTGAGCTCGTCGATGGTGTGGAGCAGTTCCTTGTGGGTCAGCAGGATGCACAGGGCCAAGGGGTCCTTGTGCGCGTCGGCCAGCAGGATGTACTTCCAGTTGCCTACTTTGAGATTGCGCGCCAGAAAGCCCGGCTTCTTCTGCTGGGCGTAGGTCCGCCACAGCCGGGCCTGTGCCGGGTGCCTGGTCATCGGCTTCGCGCGATAGGGCTTCCCTGGCGGCTTTACGACCTGATCCTTCGGTTTCGGCTGGGGCGCCTGATACGGCCCGAGCCGTTCTTCCAAAGCCGCCAGGGCGCACGTCCTGTCGAGTGCGCTGGCTTTCATTCGCCCTTTAGCATCGGTCTGGGCGAAAACGGCGCCGGCGCCGCGCTTCCGCAGCTCCACCGCGTACTCCGCCAGCCCCTCTTGCAGTTTCTGCCATGACCCGGCTTTGGCCACCAGCTCGACGATCTCGGCCTTGTGCTCCACCAGATGGCGTTCGAAGCTCTGCTGCCAGGTCTTCGCCTCGTAATCCCGTGCCTTCGCTGATACGGGATCACGGGCGGCGCCATCGGTCATGCCCTTGTCCACGACCAGGCCGTATTTTTGCTCCATCTCGCGGGCGACCTTGGCCAGGATCTTGAAATCCTGCCGTGGCGTGTGGCTCCGGGCCGTAACCGGGTGAATTTTGTTGATGGCCACATGCATGTGGAAGTTGTCGGTGTTGATGTGGGTGCCGGCGACTCGCTGGTGATCGCCGTAGCCCAGGGCTTCGGCGAAGTTCCGTTCGATGTCCTGCAGATCAGCTTCACTCAGGCGGGCTTGGTCGCCGGCGCGAAACGACACCACCAGGTGATAGGTCTTATCGGCGATTTCCGGTTTGGCCTGCCGGGTGGCCTCGATCTCGATCAGCGCCAGGTCGAGGTCCTGGAGTTGCGCGCCGGCGTCGCAGTTCTTGATCCAGAACTTATCGAGCTTCTCGCCCTTTTCCCGGGCTGCCGCCACGTAGCGCCCCAGGTAGCCGAAATTGTCGCGTACCTCCGGCTTTCGGTCGATCCGCTTGGCGATCACCGCTCGGCCCGGGGATGAATCTGGTAGTGGATGTCTTTCACGGCGGCACTCAGCGCCGCCTGGACCTCGCCGATCTCCACGCGCAGCGCGTCGATCCGCGCCACCATGGCCGGTGGCCAGGTGCCGTCGCTCTCGTCGAGCGCCAGCTTCAGGAGGTTGCCGAGGCGGGCTTGGTCCGCATTGACCTTCAGGAGGTTGCGGATCGCCTCGGCCCCGGCGAACGTGGATGGATCTGGAAGGCGTTCGCCAAGGGCGAAGCGGCGAAGCATTTCGGAAATGGAAAGCTTGAATTGGTCCGCCTGCTTTCTGACCCGTTCCATTTCCTCGTCGGTGAAAGAGACCTTGATGCGGTGACGGTCTGTGGCCATGGTTCACCTGTCCTGAAAGGATGGCCGGCACCACTAGGTGGTGATGCCGGCGTTAAGGGGTTAGGCCACGCCACGTTCCTGGCCACGGGAGCGCGATATGGCCCCCTCGATGACGGCGGCCACATGCGAGCCGCCACGGGCCTGCGCCAGGTCGTTGAAGTCGGTGAGGCCCTTCGCCATCTCCTCTGGCCTGAAACGCGGTGCGACGAAAAGCCCGGCGACGGCCTTCGCCGCTTCCTCCGCTTTGGTCATTCCAACATTTCCCAGCTTGTTGGAATGGTCGTTGTCCGCCGCGATGAGGATCTGACTGTTCGGGAACTTCGCCCGCACGGCCTCGGCCACGGCCAGGAGATTGCCGGAATCGAAGGCGGACACCACCGGCCGCCCGGTTCGCTCGAAGATGGTGGCCGCCGTCGCATAGCCTTCGGCAATGATGATGGCGGGCTGGTGGACGCCGTCACGATGCGTCGGCCGGAGGGCGTCCAGCGTCCCTTTGCCGCTGGGTTCCAGCACATGCATCGTGCCCTCCTTGCGGCTGTCCTTCAGGAACCGCTTGCCGTTGGGACCGATGGTCTGGATGTTCCACAACCGCCCATCGGCATCGCGGCAGGGCACCACCATTTGCCCTTCGGGGTTTACCTTCACCCCGTACCCATGGACGCCCTTGTTCTGCAGGTATTTGCAATTCTCCTGGGTGGCGTCTCCCGGGAGGTTCACCCAGACGCCGTAGGCGATCTTGGCCGACTTCTCAGCCGCCTGGCGCACAGCTTGTTCCCGGCCGGCGCGGACCTGTGCCGCCTCGGCCTGGATCTTCGCTCGCTGTTCGTCGGTCAAGGCCATGCCGGTAGCCACCCACTGGACGGTTCCTCCAGCCTTGTAATTAGTAATCTGGCCCGCCGGCTTGCCGTCCAGGAAGCCCCGGTACGATCCGTTCAACTGCCCTTTTTTGTCGCCATCGACCTGGACCCGATGCCATTCGCCATCCATGGCGGGATCGCCCTTGATGATCAGGCCGTTGGCCTTCAGGGCTTCGGCGAATTCCTTGACCGGGTCGATGTCAGGGCCGGGCGCCTGGTCTTTGCCTGCCCATTTGGTGAAGGCGGCTGGGTCTGTCCCCTCCGGGATGTACCAGGACTTACCGGCACGATCCCACTTGGCGCCGGCGGCCTTGGCCTCGTCCTTCTCGGCGTAGGGGACGGCGATATAAATGCGGGGCTTCCTCTCCTCGGGCATGGCTGCCTCCTGCTTGGGTTCGCGTTCCTCCTTGACCGGGCGCTCAATGGCGGCGGCCTTCGCTATCTGGGCGGCCTGTTCCAGTTCCGGTCGCTTCTCCGGTTCCATCACCCAGGTCTTGATAGTTTCGGCGTCCCGCGCCGCGCGGAAGATCTCGTTGCGGTCGTCGCGCAACACCTTCAGCCAGGATTCGACGTAGGCGGCGTGGTTGCCGGGGTCGAAGGAGATGCCGAGATCCCTGGCCAGCATGTAGCTGGCGATCTCGGCCCGGAGTTCTTCCTTCGCATATCCTTCCGAGCCGAAGGGGCCAAAGGCGCGGTTCAAACGGCTCCGGTGTCCCGTGGCGTGCCCCAGCTCGTGCAGAGTGGTTTCGTAATAAGCGATGTGGTCCCGGAATGATGCCCGGTCAGGAAGATGAATATCGTCGCTAGCCGGGCTGTAGTAGGCGCGGTCTCGCTGATCGTGGAAGACCGGCACATTCGCACTGGAAATCATCGCTTCGGCACGAACCATCCGGATGATTTCATGCTGTGCTGGCGGAGGAACATATGGCTGCAGGCCGTCGATCTGTTCACCGTTGAACACCTTGGCATAGAACACCTTGGGGCGCTCCAGGCGAACCAACTCGAAGCGCTCCCGTCCTTCGCCATCGAGGAGGGGCTTTCCGTCTTGACCGGTGAGTGCCTGGCGCTCGGTCCATTGCCAGTACTCGATGGTGGTGGACTTCTCCCCCTTGCGAACCTGGGCGTCTTGTTCCAGGGCTTGGCGATAGGTCATCCAACGAGGATCGCCGCGGCCCTGCAGGGTGAGCCACACGTCGTTGATGCCGCGGTAAGGATTGCCGCTGATGGGATTGAATGGGGCGGCTCCAAGAGTTCCCGCCTGCCAGGGTTTTTGCCAGGGAGCCGTGCCCTTTTCGATGCGACCGATAATCTCGGCCGCGATCTCGTCACGGTAGTTGGGGTGGTCGCTCATCACTCATCCCCTTCGGCAATCTCGTCGAAGCGGCTTTCACTGGCGTCCTCGGCCGAGAGAGCGTCTTCGACGAAGGCGCCCATGATTTCGGCGTCGTCGGGATCGGTGGTCACCACCAGGCCGGCGCTGGCCATGGCGCCGATCTGCGTGGCCAAGGTCTTCTGATCCTTGTTCGTCATGTTGTTTTTCCTCCCCCTAATTCCGGTCTTCGATCACCGGGGTGATGCCACCAGGGCCGTCCACTTCCACCTCAATGCTGGTCCGGATTTCGCCGTCACCGTCGTTCCATTCACGCGAGCGTAGGGCGCCCTGGATCTGCACCAGGCGCCCTTTGGTCGCCTGCTTGGCCAAGACTTTGTCGATCAGGGACGGTTGGAAGGTGACGATCCGAATCCAGTCGGTGGCCTTTCGCCAAGCGCCGTCCTGGCCTTTGAATGAGCGATCCGCCGCCAAGCTGAAGGACGCTACTTTGCCGCCTTCCTGGCCCGGCAGGGTCTTGATGTCGGCGTGGTCACCTAAGCGACCCGCGAGCAGGATACGATTCACGGGCGCGCTTTCGGCCGTGACGGGAACGATGCCGCCGGCGCCGTCCACCTCGATCTCGACCGTGTGGTATTTCTTGCCGTCCTTTTCCCAGGACCGGGCACGCAGGGCGCCCTGCACGAACATCGCTCGCCCCTTGGTGGCCTCGGTGGCGAGGATGTTTTCGATCAGCCACGGATTGTATGTGACGACGCGGAACCAACTGGTGGCCGTCTGCCATTTCCCCGCCCGGTTTTTGAAGTTGTGATCAACGGCGATGGAGAAGGAACCGGCCCTGCTGCTGGACAGCTGCCGGATCTCTGCATCGGCGCCGAGGCGGCCAGATACGATTGCAGTATTGAGTTCGAACATGATTCCTCCTCAGGTGTTGGGATTGGCGGCGGCCCGAAGACGGGCCGTGATGGGGGAGGGGACGGCGGGATCTTCGGCCAACTGGTCTTTTTTGCTGTCGTCATTCACCGCCGGCTGGGAACCGACCGGCGCCATGCGTGCACGCGCCAGTAAAGTCTTGTCGAAGAAGTACAGCGGCTGCCGGCCGAGGATCGGCGGATAGCCCGCTGCGAAAGTCAGCATGTCGCCGGCACGGACAATCTTTTCAGGATCAAGGCGCGACTTCTTGGCTGGCTTGAGCCGCATGCATTCATCCGGCGTCAGAAGGTCGCGCGGAGTTTCGGCTGTGGAGTCCGTGACACTGGCGCCGAAAATCTGTAGTGCCTTGCTATTCCGGGTGCGCTTTTCTTGAACGATGGTGGTTTTGCCACATAGCTTTGACAGGTATGCGCCGGTATCGGGGTTATTGGGCGCGTAGGCAATTCGGACGTGGCAATTGCCGATAATGCCATTTTCCTTGCCGTATTCTTTCCAAAGCTGGGTGATGTCCTGGATGATAAGGAAGGCTTTAATGCCGTACCCGCCCATGTAAGCCAGGGATTTGTCAAAAATTTCTAGCTTTCCAACGCCAGTAAATTCATCCAGCAGAGCCAGTAAGCGGTGCTTATAAACGGCTTTACCATCCGAACCGATATTCTTCATCAGCCTGCGCATATAGAGATTGAGCAGGATACGGATCAGCGGGCGTAGGCGGTCAATATCGCCTGGCGGGAGAATGATGTAGAGCGATGCTGGGGCATCACCGTTCATTAGGTCATCGAGCTTAAAGTCCGAGCCAGAGACGTTGTTGGCGACAATTGGGTCGCGATACAGCGAAAGGTCAACTTTGGCCGATGACTGGACGCCAGACCGCTCCTGGGCGGCGCGGTCATCCATTTCCTGGCCAGAGGAGCGGATCAGCTGAGTTGCCGCCTCCGTATCAGCCTCAAAACCCTTCATATCAGCGATTACGGAATCAACACCCTCGCCAGCGGCGGTCAGAACTCTATCGAGGTCCGGGAGAGCGGCAATCCGCCCCTCCTTGTTGCGGATACTGTAAAGGGCGTAGAGGATGGTGCCGGTTAGCCACGCATAGCCCGATTTGGCCCAGAAATCGGCCAGCCCTTTACCGTCCGGGTCAATGATCATGACCGCGATGTTCTGGGAGTCGGCAATCTCGTGCGGTGTGCCCAGGCGGATCTCCGCCAGTGGATTGTAGCGGTTAGACCCTTTCTCAGCAGTGGGATCGAATTTTAGGATGCGTTGCCCTTGGGACGCCCGCCATCCCGATGTCAGGCGCCAGTTCTCCCCCTTCATGTCGAGGACCAGGACCGATTCGAGCCACGAGAGCAAGGTGGGAAGCACCAAGCCGACGCCCTTACCGGACCTAGTTGGGGCGAACGCAAGCACATGCTCCGGCCCATCGTGGCGGAGGGTTTGGACGCCCAAAATTTTCGGAAACCCGCCAACAACAACGCCGCTGTCACGCCAAAGGTTGGCTTCTTTCGCATCCTTTTTTTTCGCCCAACGGGCAGAGCCGTGAAGGGTGTTGTTGTTGTGTCCCCCATGCAAGGTGTGAGCGCCGATCCGTGAAGCGATGGCCTGGATGATCAGGATCTGCGCGATGGCGCTGCCGGCGCCGGCGATGATGCCCCATTGGATGAAGCCGGGAGCATGGCCATAGGCCATCAGATAGCGCCACACCCAGGCCCAGGAATCGCCCTGCAGGGCGTAGAAGTCGTAAAACTCCTCCCAGACATACCCAGTGGCGTACACCGAGATGGTCAGGGCAAACGGAATGGCCAACACGATCATGCTGCGGTCCTCTGCACCATTTCGCCATGACGCATGACCCAACAGTCGTTGCGCGGCTCGTAGATGTCGGTGATGCGGCGATATCCGTCCGAGGTGCGCTTGATCTGAACGATAACGTCTACCAGCTCGGCCAAGAATTCTGGAACTCGGGGCATGTTCTGCCCCGACCAGGCAATATTCTGGTCGAACTTACGGTGCAGCACCTGGTGCGGGCTATCGCCGTGGATCGAGCACATGAATCCGGTGATGCCAGAATTCAATGACCCGAGGGCGGCAAAGGCGTTCTGGGTGGATATCTCGCCAAAGACGACGTTGTCCGGTGTGGCGCGCATCTTATGGTCATAGAGTTCACGCCAGCTGATCATGCCCGACGAGGTCGCAGCCTCGCGGGCGGCGATCAGCCCGACGCCGTCCCAGAAACGATCAATCTGCAGCTCTGGGGTGTCCTCGACCGCGATCACGCGGCGATGATCCGGCAGGAAGTCCAGCAGCTTGTTCAATAGCGTGGTCTTGCCGGTGTTGGTGGCTCCCGAGACGATCAGGTTCCGCTCGGCCTCCACCGCTTCCTGCAGATATTCCACCACTGCCGGCGAGGCGCCGACCTGTTCCCACGACGGGGTGAATGGATGCTTGCAGCGGATGGCCAGGGAGACGCCGGTTTGCACCGACGCCCCCACTAGGCACTCGAAGCGGTGTCGCACCTCGGGAATGATGCAAGACAGCTTTGGAGCTGTCTCAGGCCGGAATTTCACACCGGTGACATTGGCCAGGCTGCGGCAAATGTCCTCGATGCGGGCTAGGGTCAAATCCGGCGCGTCCAGGGTAATCTTGCCCTGGCCGCGCCGGTCTACGATGACCCGCTTCGGCCTGGTCATCCGCATTTCTACTGTCGTGGTGTCGTCGTAGAATGCGGCGAAAGGCCGAAGGATGATGGAGATCGCCGAGGCCATGGCGACTTACCTGCAGCCAATTTCTAGGATTGTGGCCGAACATAGCCTCGTGCCGGTGTCGCAGCCGTAATAGCTGCTGTCCCAACTGCTGCCGCTATACTGGGTCGCATACGAGCATGTGCCGGGGGCGGAGTTGCTGAAGCCGTGCGCCGGCGCCGTGCAGGAGCTACAGACCAAGGGCATCGAGCACCCTCCATCTCCCCCACTACAAGAGCCTTGCGTGGTCTGGCAGGTATTGATGCCGGTCGTCATCCAATTCTGGTAGGCGGACCATCCGGAGGGGCAGAAGGGCTGCGAGAACCGGCAGATCGACACGCCACCGCCAACAGCGGTAACCGTACCTCCCGCATTGCAGCAGGACACATCGGTGTGGGTGCCGCCCGCCAGAGGCGTGCCCGGGACGGCTATCGGGGTGCCGACGCCTTTCGGCACAGAATAGATGGTGTCGTCCGGTCGCTTATAAATATCTGTCAGAACGGTGTTCTGGTAAGTCTGGCACCCTTCGTTAGTAGTTGTGCCATCCGGTATACTTTGAGTGCTGTCCAGGACATAGGGTATCTGTGGAGCCCCGGCTAATATTCCTGATGATGCTACGGTGTATGGGGTGCCATTGACGGATATCGTGATGGTGGACAGCGGATAAGCCCATCGTTGGTCATCATGATATTGGTAGCCGGTAATGGTGACGCTGTGGGGGTAGGTTACCGTCGAGTTTTGGCACTGAGTCACGTATTCCCGCGAGCCATCGGCTTTCGCGTACCAGAAGCGTTCCTGGCCATAGGAAACGCTGTTGGCGATGTCGTGGGTCCACTTTGACGGGTCCATGCAGCCGTCAGTCGTTGAGAAGATGCCTTTGGTTGAAGTGTCGGGAGTGCAGTCGGTGATAAATTGGGGGACATCATCAATGGTGACCCGCTTCCTCGACTGCAGGATGACGGTCTTCGTGGTCATGTTGGTGATGGGGGTGCAGATATAGGCCCCAGCCAGGTCCGCATAGACAGTCTCGTGGGAGAAGACGCGGCCAGTGTCGCCGCAGGGGGCGGCTTGATAGGTCAGGCCGTTCCGTGTGTACGTCCACATGGAGCGTTCATAGGATTTGCTCGCCGCGAAATCATTGCGCAGTGGGCAATTGAGCACGCTTTCGGTCATGGGGATTGCCGCCGACTTGGTCGAGTCGGCGCAGCCCCGAGCCTGGACAGGGGCGTTGTTGCGGTTGGTGTAGATCAAGGCAGCCTGAGGCACAGCCTTGGCATTGGCGAAATCCAGTGAAATCGGGCACTGGCTTTCGTCCTCAACGATCATGTAGGGGCTGTCGCCATCCTTGGCGCACTCGCTAACCGTGTGGGTCTCGCCGGCGGTGTCCACGTAGTACAGGGTGTATTGCGGCCATGCCTGCAGCTTGGCCAGGTCGAGAATATCGATGGGGCAGGTTGCGTAAGAACGCTTGATCGGGAACTTCGTATCCGAGTCCGTGCAGCTTCCATCCGTGGTTAATGTCCCGTCGGTGAAGGTCTGCAGCTTGCTTTGCTGGATGGCTAATTCCTGGGTCATATCGACCCTGACAGAGCACCCTTCGGTGGTAACGCGATTGTCGGTGACCGGGTCTTTCTGCTCCGGCGCCGGCGTGGCCGACACGGTCGGACTCTGATAGCCGGCGGCCAGGTCGTTCTTGGGCTGGCTTGCCCCAACCGCGTTCTGGGCTTTTTCGTCCTTCGGCAATTCCGTCTTGGCCGCTTCCTTCTTGGGGGTGGCCAAGCGTTCAAGGGCCGCGACCAGTGCCGTCTTCGATCCCTGGACCTCGACGGTCTTTTCCGGGAACAATTGGTTGGCGCCCTTCGCATCGAATTGGGCGCTCAGGCCGTCCGTGGAAATGATTTCTTCGCGGTCCCCTCTGGCCACCGTGGTGACCAAGACTTGCCCTACGCTCTGGCCTTCCACAGAAACCTTGCGTGCGTAGCCCTTGGCCGTGACACCCGACACAAGCTCGGGAGAGATGCCGTCGATCTTGCCCATGGCGAAGGACACGGGCGCCGGCTGCGAATCCGGTAGCGGTACGGCTGCCGTTGGCCACACAGGAATCGCAATCATGTCCTGCTGTGCCGGCGTTGCGTTCGGCTGTGTGGTTGGGGTGGGGCTGGTCTGCGACCAGGCCGGTGACGACAGGAAAGTGAGGAGGGCGCAGACCGCCAAAACTTTTCTACGCATGGGGCTACTCCACGTTGGCGATGTACCAATCGGTATCGGGACGGACGACAACCCGCGTGCCCTGAGCGATTTTCAGGATCGGGGTCAGGTTGAGAGTCTGTTCAAGGGTGGCGGCGGTAATCTCGCCCAGGCGCTGGGATAGCTCCTGGCCACCAGTGGATAGGGCGCCGCCATTGCCGCTATAGGTGCTGCTGCTTCCGGTCGACGTGGCCGTGCTGGTTGTCGAGGTCGACTGGCTGCCGGCCGAAGCCGCCCGGACGGCGGCCGAGACGCCGGCGAGGATGAAGGCCGTGCCGTATCGCTCGAAAAACCGATTGTCCACGTCACCGGAGACGCCGAGGGCGCCTTGAACGTCGGTAACATTGGCCTTGATGCCGATGATCTCGGCCCGGCTTTCGCCCAGCAACACGCGGGAACAGCGGAATGGGGCGCGGCTGGAGCCGACCTTTTCCAGGGTCTTGTTCCCGCACACCAGGCGCGAACCTTTGGGCACCAGGATATTTCGGCCATGATAGCCGTATACGTCCCGGCTGACCTGGATCACCACCGGCCCGCCCACGGAACCGTCCAACTGGGTGTTGATGCCCGTCTCCAGAATTCCTGGGATATACCGATCCGTCGTGATGATCCGGGAGTTATCGACCGGAAGCGAGGACGTGACCGATTTTTCCTGATATCCGGTGCCTTCCTGCCCAACTACCCCAGGCAGAACAGGCATCGCCCCGGGTCGGGCTTCGGTGTCGTCATCGAAGCCTGACGGTTTGCCGATCTCGGCCTGGCTGGCATTGCGGGCTGCCCGGCCCGCGTAACTGGCCCGGACAGCCTCGGCCACGGGATCAGGGCCTGGCGGTGGCGCCGGTGGCGGGGCGGGCGGTGTCGGTGCCGGCACCTCGCGGATCACCTCTCGAATGACTTCCTGCTTGATTACGACCGGAGGCATTGCCGGTGGTGGTGGTGGTTCCTCTTTCGGCGCTGGGGGGCGGATAGCCCACGCCGCCGGCTCGTCCGCCGGCATGGGGTCCGGATGGACGGCCTGCGGCTGGCAGGTGCCTCCGAGAGTCAGGCCGATGGCCAGCGCCAGGTCGCAGATCCCCGCAGCCATCAGGGCTTGCTCCCCGTGTACTGAATGCAGAGATATTTCATGCCGTTCTTGAGCGTAATCAGGGGGGAGACGGACTCGATGACGAACACCGTCCCTTCGACGTGGCTGTTGACCAACTCGTCGTAGCCGTCATTGGTGACGTAGCCGGTGGACAACTCCATTCCGTCCCACTTGTCGCCATAGCGGATATAGGTCCAGATGTCGTCGCGCCAGATGGTCTCCGGCTTCAACTCGTCGTCACCCGACAGGCGGTAATCCTCCCAGCCGTGAAATTTCGAGACATCAAGCGGCTTGTGTCGCAGGAAGTCTTTCTTGGCCGGCTTTTGCGGCGGCAGCGGGGGGGCGCTGTCCTTGGTGCCGGTCCCATCCGCCTCGGCGCCATCGATGGCTTCGGGCTTCTCTTGGCCAGCGATCCTGTAGACCAGGTCGGGCACGTTCACCGAATTGACGGTTTCGGATCGCACGTACAGGGGATAAACCGCTCCCGATCTGGTGTTGACGTTCAGGTTGGTATCCATCCCCCACGAAGTGGGGCGGATGGTCAGCCTGTTCTTCGCCTTCTTCTGAACGACGAAGGCGCCGGAATGATCGCCGGGATCGACGGACGTGATCACGGCATCCTCGGGCAGAATTACCGTCGTGAGCATGAATTCTCGCGTCCGGACCTTGTAGACGCAGTCCTGGCAGAGTTTCTGGACGTAGACGCCGGCCTTGGGTTCCGCCCTGTCCCAGGCGTCCTGGATCTGCCCGCCGGCACCGGGCCTGGACATCTCCGGAAAGGCGCCTTCTCGCTGGAATTCCGCTTGTTGACGCATGTCGTCCGGAATGCGGTTGGAGGCGTTGCTTTGGGGGCCAGCTGCAGCTGTAGCCGGCTGCTGGGGAGTGGTCGCGCCAGCTACAATCGGTGAGCGGGTAGCCGCTCCGCTGGATGGCTTGGCCGCTTGGCCTGCTGTGCTTCCGGTGGGAGACGCACCAGGTTGCGCCTTGCTTGGCGGCGTGAGTGGCACATTGACCTGGTTCTGCCCAGGAAAGGGCGTTTGTGCGGCAACCGGCGCGGCCAGCATGGCAGCCGCCAGGGCGGCCAGAATAAGTCCGATCATGAATTCCCCCTGTCCTTCAACGACACGTCGAGCACCCGCAATCCCGATGGGTTTTCAAATTTTTCGGATGGGCGGACACTCTGCGGCCGAGGTGCGATAACCACGTAGGCGCGCAGGTTCCGCCGGTCGATGCGCTTCCCGTCGCGCTCGTCCGTCTGGGTCAGTTCGACGGCATAGCGGCGTACGCCGTTGCGCTCAGAAATGAGGTCCGCCGTCTCGACGTTGACGGAGCGGTTCAGGCCGATCTCCAGTCCCTTGTCGATTTCCCGCTTACGGTCGCGGATGAAGCGCTTCCACCATTCCGCATCGGAATGAAGGTTGGCTTCCCGCATCCGGTCATCCTGAGAGGCGGTGTCGATCTCCAGCAGCACCCGGATGTAGCGACGTACGAACGCTTCAGTGATCAGCTCGTAGCCGGGTGTGTCCTTGGTGACGGGGAGCACCCGCACCAATGAGGCCGGATCGACCCGCTCCATGTGATCACTGCGCGGCTCGATCCGGATCAAGCCCAGCTGGACCTCTTTCAGCGGCACCAGCTCGGAGATCGCTGAGACGAGAACGATGACGACGGCGATAAGGCCGACATTGGTCATTGCCGCCAGGCGCAGCATCCAAGCCAAGCGGGTATGGGCGGCTTCGAAGTCATAGGGATCGGCAGCTCGGGTCGCGCTGTGATCGACCTGAGGCGGTGCTTCCGGACGGCATGGCGGCCGGCGCTGGCCAGTTTTGGCCAGTAGCCGGGCAATGGCGCTGGGCATCTTCACGAGGGCCATCAGGAGAGGCCCCATTTGAATTTCGGGGCTTCGTAGGGAATCGGCATACACGCGCAGGGACTGCGGCGCATTTCGTCCGATCCGGTGCCTTCGTACTGGATTTCTCGGTTACCGCCGCAGGCGGCGAGGAGAATAAGCGGAACAATAGTGAGGCTGAGCCGAATGAACTTGGACATGGTGTTTTCCTGTCGTTATGACGGCTGGGTAATGGCGGTCAGTTCCCGCTACCGGGCTTGTTGATGTTTTTGAATTTGTCGATCAGCTGCTGGGCTGCGGCGGCGGGGTCGGCCATTGCCTGTTGCCCCCAGAAGAACCCCTGGCCAATTGCACCGGCGCCAGTGCGGGCAAGCTGCCCACCTTTCTTCAGGCCAGACATCGCGCTGGCTGAGACGCCAGCTGTCATGATGCCGGCAGCTGCATTGGTCAGCGCGGTTTGTGCAATGGAATTGGCGATGGCGGTCCCCTCGGTCATCAGGGCTGTTCCGGCCCACCCGAGGAAGAGCACCACCAGATATTCAACGCTGGCGACGTTGGCAAAGTTACGGGCGTCGTTGCCGACAAGCTTGGTTGGATCAAGCACTAGGGAGTTGACGCCGTAGATGCACAGCGACAGGGCTGCGGTGCAGGCGAACAGTACCAGGATCGAAGCCAGCAGCGTCTTCGCGCCAGAGACTGCCATGGACCGTCCCCAATTAAAGGCGAAGGCCATGAACAGGAACGGGGCGAATACTGCTACCAGGGCGGCCCTGAAGATTGCCACCACCACTTGGGCTGAATAGGCGACGACGAGGAGAAAATAGGGCAGGACCAACAAGAATGCATAAATGTAGTATTGCGGCTTGTAGAGTGCCCCTTCCTTGGCGACGGCTTCGGCGGCTTGGAATACCTTGGCCACCGCCAGTTCGCCATTAGCTGCCAACCCGACCAAGCCGGAATAGCCCGTGCTCTGTTCCGCATTGCCTGCCAGGCTGAATACGGCAGCAGAGGCGCCCCCCATGATGTCAATTGAGGCCGAATATACGGTGGAAATTAGGCCCGTGCCTTGACCACCCAGCAAAACACCCGTTATAGTAATAAATGCGAAGTCCTTAATGATGCCATTAAGATCGGTCATCTTAATGTATAATTTGTATGCAGATATGACCGCCCACAGTCCGGCTAACGCCAGAAAGAGCTTGAACATGGGATCATGCAGAGACGTGCTGAGATTGTCGGCAAAGCTGGTCGAGAGATCTACGTACTTTTGTAGGGGGGTGCAGCTCCAGCAGTCCGTGCCTATGCTAGTCATTTTCGTAATATCCTGTGTATTCATTTCTGGTGGAGCTATTGCTGGGCAGCATATATCCGGTGGCGGCGATTATTGTTGCGGCCAGATTGGCGGCGATTTTTTGTTTTTTATTTACGACACTCCTCGGCGCATTTCCGAAGGATATACAGTCTTTGTCAGTCTGATAGATGTTGTGCGTAATTATGCTGGTATGTTTTTGGCGCTGTTCGGTTTTTTGTTTTTTGGCGTTATTCTTTCGCGCGGCGGCAGTAAGAGGGCGCGGCGCAAAGCGAAGGGCGAGCCACTTGGTGGCTCTCATGCGGCCGAGGGCATGATTTTGGATAAGCACTACGAAGATCCCATCGTGCGGCACGGTGCGCGCAGGGTCCGGGATCTCATTACCCGCCTCTGATAGGGAGCGTGGACTCATTGGCCGCCTCCCTTCTGAATGGCATCCACCTGGCTGGCAGGTAGCCCCGACATGATCGCCACCGCCGCCTGCAGTTTCACCAGTTGGGCCAGCAACTGAGTCTGCTGGGCCGCCACCCGCAGCTTGGCCAGTTCAGTTTGAGCCTGCACATGGGCGCGATCCTGGAGCGTTTCCGCCGCGTCCAGGCTTTCCTGCAGTTTATCGGCCGTCTTGTCCTGTTCATCGGCCTGCTTCATCAGGACATCAGCTTGGGCGAGCGCCCGTGTCGTGGTGTCTTCCAGCAGGGCTTGGCGGTGCGTTTCGGTGGCGTCGCGGGCCTTCTTCTGATCCGCCCAGCTGAGGTTGCTCATCTGGGCCTTATCCGTAAACAGACTCTGGCGGTATCGGTTTGATGTCTCGCAGATTGATCCGAAGTTCAGATCTTCAAATTTAATGCCCCATTGAAGTCCATCTGGAATGAGGCAGCTGAGATTGCCTTTGGTCTGTGCCGACATGCGGTCAAGATTTGGGATTGGGATCTTTATGTTTGTGATCTTCCCAATCGCTCGCGTGATGTCATTCGCAAATGACGAAATGTCATTCAGGAATGACACCATTTCCTTTAGGTGGATTAGTTCTTCCACCTGATTAGCTACCTGCTTCTTCAGTTCGTTCAGCTGAGCGATTGCCTGCTTGATGGCGCTGATATCAATGACCGGATATTCCGCCAGGGCAGCGGGAGCGCCAAAGGCCAGGCCGGCAGCCACGAGGACCGCCGCCAAGCGCTTTCGCACCCGGCCTTTCTGGCGCCTCAATGGCCGACGTGAGATCAGATGTGTTCTGGCCATGCCGCCCCCCATTTTTCCTGGTGGGCGAGCAGATCGCGCACGGCATCGGGGCCGGAACGGTAGAACCTTACCGCCCTGCCGAGGGGGGCCAGATCCACATCCAGGATTGCCGATTCCTCAAAGCCGGTGGCCGCGTCCCGCTTGACTAGCAGCACCTTGCGCCCCTCTGGCGCCCCGAAAATAAAGCCCTTTTGCTCGTCGTTGAGATTGAAAGTCTCATAGGCCGAGCGGTTGCCCTGCGGATTGGGAAAGAAGAAGAACGACGCGGTGTTTTCGATTACCGCATCCGCGATCCCGGACTTGTGCAGGGCGCCGGGGTCCTGGAAGGCCATGCCTACGGCGCCGCCGAATTTGCGGTACTCGCGGTACATCTCGGCAGCCAGGCTGCAGAACGGGCCGTTCTGCAGCAGCTTGGCGGCCTCGTCGATGAAGATGGCGAAGCCCTTCGCGCGCCCACCTCTGGCCAGTCGTTCAATGGCGCCGGCAATGTGCGCTACCACCGGTGGCCCCAGGTTGGGGTCTTCCAGCGCCTCGTTCATGTTAATGCCGATCTGGAATGACTGGTCGAGGACGCTGGCCAAGCTGTCACGGGGCGCATTGAATGTTCTGGCATAGAGGCCAGCTCGTTCCCGAGCGTCAGTAACCCATCGGGCGAATGCCTTCTTGGCATCACTGTCGGTTGGGAAAGTCAGGTCATAGATCTTGTTGAAGGTTCGTGCCTCCACCGGTAGGTGGAAGGCTGTTTCCACGACGTGAGAAAGGATCTCCTCAATGCCGTCGCTTTGCCCGGCCTCTCCCAACATGGACCGCACCAGCAGCGCCAGGCGTTGACGATTGAGCGGGGTATCGTCGCAGTCGAGGGGATTGAGAGACAGTTTGTCGAAGGACTGATAAAGCCCGCCCAGCATTTCGACCGTGTAGCGGGCACCCTCCTTGGAATCGAAGATGAATGAGCGGACGCCGGCAAACTTTGCCAGGCCGCCGAGTAAATGCATCATCAGCGAGGTCTTGCCGACCCCCGCCGGTGCCACGACCAAGAAGTTGCCCAGCGCCTTTTCGGCATTCCTGCACTGGAACTGGAAATTGTAGGCTTGGCCGCTCCCGGTCATGAACGACCGTACCGGTCCCTTGCCGTACTGCGATTCTGTCAGGCCGACCGGCGAACTCTCGAACGGCCAGATCGCCGCGATATCCTGGCAAAATAACTTAAGTGGCCTAGCCAGCTTCTGACGATCCGGCAGGCGGTTGAACCACATGACGGGCGCCTCTTTCGTCTGTACCGAGTACGTGACGCGTCGGTTGCCGAGCACTCGGCCGACGTGAGAGGTCAGGGCATCCAGTTCTTCTTGGGTCCGACTGCGGATGGTGATGGTCAACTGCGTTGCGAACCGGGAGGTCTTGCCCTCCGTCAGCAGTTCGATGGCGGCCTTCGCCTCGGTGCGGGCCAATGCCGGCCCAACCGGGCTATTGAGGGCCCGATTGAGAAGCATGATCTCCCAATCGCTGTCGAGCGGCACGCAGACCTGCGACACCTCAATTTCGCCCGGGATGGCCATGATCTCATGGAGCAGATGGCCCGACACCAGATCCGGCCACTCGTGGACAGCGATGGTCCGATGCAGCCAGGTTTCGGGCAGATGCATCATGAACTGCCCGGTCGCCTTGTCGAAAACAGGGGTCGCTCCCTGCAGGTTTGCCGAGATATTCGTCGACACGGCGCGAAGGTCGTCGCGCAGATCTCCACAGACCAGGAAATTCAGGAAGCCCGTTAGCGGGCAGTCGGCCGTCGCATCCGCCGGCCGCGCCAAGTGCTGAGGGGCGTAACGGGTCAGCAGCGACTTGACCTTTTCATCCACCTCTTCCAACTGGTGAAGGGCCGGGGTCTGCAGCGTCATATGCCAGCGCAAATCCCAGGCATTGCGATATCGTTCCGCTTCCGCGTTGCCGATCTCCTGCAGGGCGTTGCTGGGCCAGGTTGCGGGCATCAGTGATTCTCGCCGGCGCTTTATGCCAAACAGGCGAATCACCACGCTGCGCGATGCGCAGGCATGCAGCCAATCGGTGCGCCCCTGATGCAGGGCGCCCTGTTCGCCCTCTGGCTTGGTGTCATAGGCGGTGCCGCCCAGGCGCCAGGCCCGCATCACCGTGCCGCTTTTGGTCCGGATGGTCATGCGGTCGTTATCAACGCGATCAAGTTCCAGCTCGTTGCCGAGCCAGTCGAATTTCACGGAGCCGAATGACAGACGCCGGGCTGCCGGAACTACGAGAGTTCCGGCAGCCACGGCGGCGCTTCCCATACCGATAGCGAGTGGCCACAGGCTCATGAGCGGCCCCCAGGGGAGCGCCGAGGGAACGCTCCTGTCAGTAGCCATCGGCGGGAAGCCCCCCACCAGAAGGTGAGGGTGGTAAGGATGACGGTTTCAATGTGGCGGTCGGAGCGGCCGAGACGGTAGCTGATCGTGAGGCCGATCCCCATTACTCCGGCCAGAGCCAGGAACGATGCCCACATGACGCCCAGCAGCATCGCCGCCAAGAAGGCGACGATGCCTGCCAGCACGCTCAGCAGGACGGCTCGAGGAGGCAGCCCGAAGATTGTTCCGGGCATTTGTATGTGGGTGAAAACTACCGACCGCGCCTTCATCGGATCAGCCTGCGGATTTCACTTGGTTGATCCACCACATCATCAATCCGGGGCCGATGCTGACCAGCAGGCCGCAGACAAAGAAGATCCAGATCTTCTGAAGCTCGATGCGTTGGTTCAGGGCCGCCCAAATGCCGTAGCCGACGATGCCGAGGCCGATAATTGCGCCCGCGATGGTCACCAGTGTGGTGGTCAGGGTCTTCGCCGCCGTCTCGACGGGCGCGGCCCAATCCGCTCCATCGGCGGCCAGGGCGGCCCCGGCCGTCAGCAGGACGGGAAGGGCGGAAAGGGCGAACGACGTGATCTGCTTTCTATGCATGATACTTCCTTATCGAAGGGCGGAACGAATGACGGCGATGGCCAGTCCGCAGCTGGCCACCGACACGAGCGTGAGAAGGGCGTGGATGAGGCGATGACGCCGCAACTGGCGTAGCAGTGCGTCCATGGTTACGGCCTGGCGCTCTACCAGCGCGAACGCCTGGTCGAGTGACGCCTTGACCGTCTTGTCCTTAAGGCTGGACAGGACCGCATCAACCGCCTGCACGCAGGCTTCTCCGGTTGCGCCGAGGAAGCCCTTGATTGCTTCGTCATGGCGACGAAGCATGGCTTCGTAATCCGCGACAAAGCCCTGATGCAAACTGACCGCCATCAGAATCGGATCGTCGCTGGAGATGGCTACGCCGTGCAGACGAACGAGCAGAGCGCGGGCATCATCGAGGCTCATGGCCTGGATTGAGGGCGGCTGAACGCCGCCCCCCTCCAGAACCTCGCCCGTTTCCGGGTCGAAGATCGGCGCGTCCATCACAGATGCGCCTTGCCCATATTGGTGAATAGCGTGCGCTTCATCATGCGCAGGCGCTGGCGTTCCATGATGGTGAAGTCGGGGCTGGCATCCGCTTCATCGAAGGTGACCCGGCGCGTCAGCATCTTGTGCATGTCCTGGCCAAAGGTTTCCGGTTTGACCGCCGGAATGGTCACCAGGCTGTGGATGCGTGCTTTGTTCTTCTCATAGACCTTGCTTTCCTCGAAGGTCTTACCGTTGTGGACCGGCTTGCCGAAATACTCGTTCAGCCACACCACCACGGGTGCCGTGCCGATGTTGCGGCAAAGCGAGGCGAAGCCTTCGATGGTGTCGGGTAGCGCCTGCCCACCGGTGATGACGGAGTGCAGCCGTACGGTGTGCCCTCCTTCCTTCAGGAGGCTCGCCACGTCGTTCTGCAGCAGGTAGGAGCAGAGGGGGACGAACGTACTGGCCCCGTTATCGATGATCATGCGGCCGGCTTCGGCGGTCATGATCCGCTCAATCAACTGATCGAAGGTGCGCGGGTTGATGTCGTCCCCATCCATGATGTTCAGGGTTTCGACATCGAACGCTTTGTAGCCGGAGAAGGTGGCGTTGACCGGATCGGTATCAACGCATAGGAGGGGTTGCTCCTGGGGGCGGAAATACTGGGCCAACAGCGAGGCGATCAGTGATTTGCCGACGCCGCCTTTGCCTTGAAGGATGAAGTTAACTTCCATGTCTGTGCTCCCGTTAGAAAAGCTCGTCCAGATCTCTGGCTCGAGCGTCGTGTTCGAACGTGGCGGTTGGTCCCGCTTCCACAGGGGAAGCGGTGGCCACCTCGTTGCGGTTGACCGGGATGAGCACGGTTGAGGGAGAGACAACACGCGCAACAAGGTCGCTACTTGCTGAGCGGCTGGAGGTCGGATTGGGCTGGAGGCGGCGGTTTATTTGCTCATAGAACTGCGCCTGGCAAACCGAGACTTGTCCGGTTTCACGCAGTTCCTGGTAAATTTGCCGTATGGTCCCTGATTCAAGCTTTTGAGAAATCAATGGCCAAAGGGCAGAGACTTCACGTTTTGCTTGACCCCAGCGTTTCACAGACACAAAATCCCCGCATCGTGATCATTTGGTCACGATTCGGCGATAGGACTTAAATCCGCATCCTGGTCCGAACGCGCCATCACGACGGCGATTTCCGAAGCACAAACGCCTATTCTCTATCTCGACGGGATGTCGGCTGTGACCATCTCGGCTCGGCTGGTGATGGGTACTGGCGGCACCAGTGCCAAAGCCTACGTTCAAACTTCGTTGGATCAGGGCAACACCTGGATCGACATTGCGTGCTTCGCGTTCGCCACGACCGGCGCCGTAAAGGTCATGAATGCGAGCGGCCTGACTCCCCGGACCACCCCGATTACTCCGACCGATGGCGCGCTTGCTGACGATGCCGTGGTGGACGGCGTGCTCGGTGATCGGCTGCGCGTGAAGGTCGTGACGACCGGCACCTATAGCAATGCGGTCGTAAGCGTGCGGGCGGTGGTTCGATGATACCGGAAGTCGCCGCGCTTGATCGTGCCATTGCGCGTGTCGGCCAGCCGATCACGATCACGCGGACCACTGGCAGCCTCCCCAATCAAGTCATGTTGTCGTTGGAATGCCGCGCCATCGTGCGCGCATACAAGACGGAACAGTTGATTGGCACCATCACACAGGGCGACTCGAATGTGATCCTGTCACCCACCGATATCATGCGTGCGCAATGGCCCGGTGGTCAGATGCCCACGACCACGACTGATACCCGCATCCCCAAGACCACGGACAAGGTCGTCTTCCTGGGCCGCACCTGTTCGATCATCGCTGTCAAACCGCTCTATATCCGTGGTGAGTTGGCTCGCATTGACTTGCAGGTGAGGGGCTGACCGATGCCCTACGCTGCCCCTCGCATCTGTGGTTGCGGTGCCATCATCCCGGCAGGACGGCCATGTCCTCGCTGTGCCTCCAAGCGCGTTCGGACGGATGCCATTGACCGGCAGTATGGAACCCAAGCGTGGAGGAAGCTGGCCTTATCCGTGATCTGGCGAGACCAAGGCATTTGCCAAGTGTGCGGCAGGCCCGGTGCGGATACTTCGCACCATGTGATCGAGAAGCGCGACGGTGGTTCGGACGATCCCTCAAATCTCAAAGCAATTCATCGCTCTTGTCATAACCGCACCCATGGCCGTCGAGGGGGATAGGGGGTTCATTTTTTCCCCACCATGGGAGCCGCGACCGATGTGGGGTCACGCTTTTGAGAGAAGAGAATTGAGCAAATCGCCTACAAGGGTACGAAAATGAAGGGTCGAAAGCCAGAACTGAAAGCCGTAGATGGCGGATTGTCTCGCTTTCCGCCTGCCCCCTCGTGGCTGCCCGACGAAGCCAAGGCGGAATGGAAGCGCGTCACTCCCGGTCTTAAACAACGTCAAACCTTGACCAAGGAGGACTTGCCAGTTCTCGAAGCCTATTGCCTCGCCGCCGGGACCATAAGACGGATGCAACAGGTCATCGCTGTTGAGGGCGATATGGTGACGAACGACAAGGGCGACCAGAAGCGACACCCGGCATTTCAAACACTCTTCCAATCGCTCACAGAGTTTCGCCGTTTGGCTGCGGAGCTTGGCCTATCACCTGCAAGTCGCAACAAGGCTCTTTCCGCCAATGGCGGTAACGATGATCTTGCGGACCTTGATCTATGAGCACCAGCGCCTACCCCGAATGGCTGTTTGACGGCTCCGACATCCCCGACCCCCTCGGACATGGCGAACGGGCTGTGAATTTCCTTCGCCGCCTGCGTCATCCCAAGTCCCGCTTGCCCGGTCGTGCATTCGATCTGACGCCTTGGCAGGAACGGATTGTCCGCAAGATCTATGGTCCCTGCCATCCTGACGGGCGGCGGATCGTCCGCACGGTCGTCATGCTCCTGCCCCGTGGTAATCGGAAAACATCGTTGGGCGCTGGTCTGGGCCTGCTGCATTCCATCGGGCCGGAACGAGTCCCCGGTGGTCTGGCACTGTTCGCTGCATCCGACCGTGAACAGGCGCGTATCGGGTTCGAGGAAGCGGCGGGCATCTGCAAAGAGGACAAGCGTATCGCTGACCGCTTGCGGTTTATCGACTATCGCCATCGCATCGAGCACCCGAAGTCGGGTTGCAGCCTTCGTGCTATCTCGTGCGATGCGGCCCGGCAACATGGAACTACGCCTACATATTGTCTGGTGGATGAATTACATGCGTGGCCGAAGCGTGAACTTTGGGACGTGCTGCGTACAGGTCTGGTGAAGACGCCCGGCAGTCTGTTGACCGTCATCACCACAGCGGGGCGGGGTCAGAACAACGTGGCCTTCGACATCGTGGATTACGCCCGCCGCGTGGCCCGTGGTGAAATCGACGATCCCGGTACGTTGCCGATCCTGCTGGAGACTTCAGCGGATGCCGATTGGCGCGATGAATCGGTGTGGCGCCGCGTCAATCCAGGTCTTGAGCAGGGATTTCCTGATATCGAGGGGCTACGCCAGCTTGCCAGGGAAGCCGAGAGCCGCCCGGCGGATCGGGAAGCGTTCCGCCAACTTCATCTCAACGTCTGGCTCGACCACAGTGTTGATCCGTTTGTGCCCATGGATGTGTATGACGCGGGCAAGGAACCGCTCGATCTGGACGCGCTGGCCGGTGCGCCGTGCTGGCTTGGGGTGGACCTGTCCAGCAATTCCGATCTGACCGTGGTCACGGCCTGTTGGCGTGTGGGCGACGGCTACGCTGTGCTCCCGCATTTCTTCTGCCCGGCGGACAATCTGCGTGGGCGGCAGGATCGGGACGGGGTGCCCTATGTCCGTTGGGCGGCTGAAGGTGACCTGCCTTGGAAGTTTCATCCGGCCGTAAGTAGAGCCTTGGGCGAAGTTACGCCGTGTGGCGCGGTCTGAGCAATGGGGCCGGGCTCGGAGCCCCGGAGGGGCGGAGAGGCCGGCCCCATTGCTTTGAGTTTGGCAGCGTGGGCCGCCGGTGTCTGGTAGCCCAGGGCCGAGTGCGGCCTGGTCGTGTTGTAGTCGGCGACCCAGGTGGCGATGACGGCGCGGGCCTGGGCCATGCTGGTGAACACCGTTTCGTTGAGCAGTTCGTCGCGCATGCGGCCGTTGAAGCTCTCGACGAATCCGTTCTGCATGGGCCTGCCGGGGGCGATGTAGTGCCATTGCATGCAGTGGTCCTGCGCCCATTTCAGCACGGCGTTGCTGGTCAACTCGGTGCCGTTGTCGGACACGATCATCTCCGGCTTGCCGCACCGGGCCACCAGCGCAGCCCGGCCAGACCGAAGAACTTGCCGAACGAGCGCAGCACCACCAGACCGGGCCGTACCAGTGCGGTCAGCGACAGATCGGGCCGCTCGTCGCAGAACGCCTCGTCCACCACCAGTATGCCGCCGCGCGCCGCCAGACGGCCGGCCAGTTCGAGCAGCCGCTCGGGGGCGATGATCCGTCCGTCGGGATTGTTGGGATTGACCACCACCACCGCGCCCGCCTCTCCGGCCACCACCCGTGCTTGCGCCGGGATATCCCAGCGCCGGGCGGCCGCCTCCAGCAACGCCTGATGGGCGGCGGAATCGGGCAGCCGCTGCCAGCACGGGGACGGCACGTCGGGC